>NZ_CP026652.1:7294236-7917795 GCF_002946835.1 Streptomyces dengpaensis | reverse complement strand
GCGGGCCTCGGAGCCGTAGACCTTGACGGCGGAGGCGTCCTGGGGGGTGAGGGTGCCGTCCTGGACGGCGTTCACCATCTGCCAGTTGAGGAGTTTCATGGCATCGAGCTGGGTGTGGGTCCGGGCGAGGCGGCGGCGGACCCAGGGCAGGTCGATGACGCGGCGGCCGTCGGCGAGCTTGGTCTCCATCGCCCAGCGCTGGACGTCGTGCAGGGCGCGGATCGCCATGGTGCCGTGGGCGGCGAGCGTGACGCGTTCGTGGTTGAGCTGGTTGGTGATCAGCCGCCAGCCCTTGTTCTCCTCGCCGACCCGGCGGGAGACGGGGACGCGGATGTTCTCGTAGTAGCTCGCGGTGGTGTCGTGCGAGGCGAGGGTGTTGATGAGGGTGCACGAGTAGCCGGGGTCGGAGGTCGGCACCAGGAGCATGGTGATGCCCTTGTGCGGCGGGGCGTCCGGGTCGGTGCGGACGGCGAGCCACACCCAGTCCGCCGTGTCGCCGTTCGTCGTCCAGATCTTCTGCCCGTTCACGACATAGTCGTCGCCGTCCCGTACGGCCTTGGTCTTGAGCGCGGCCAGATCGGTGCCCGCGTCGGGCTCGCTGTAGCCGATCGCGAAGTCGATCTCGCCGGAGAGGATCTTCGGCAGGAAGTACTCCTTCTGCTCCTCCGTGCCGAACTGCATGATCGTCGGGCCGACCGTGTTCAGCGCCATCAGCGGCAGCGGGACCCCCGCCTGGGCCGCCTCGTCGAAGAAGATGAACTGCTCCATGGGGCTCAGCCCGCGCCCGCCGTACTCCTTGGGCCAGCCCACGCCGAGCCATCCGTCCCTGCCGAGGCGGCGGATGGTCTCGCGGTAGAAACGCTTCCGCGCGGTCGGCTCGGCGTACCGGGCGTAGGCGTTGTCCGGCACCAACTGGGCGAAGTAGCCGCGCAGTTCGGTGCGCAACCGCTGCTGCTCTGGCGTGTATTCGAGATGCACGGCGCCTCCTGGCTCCCCAAGGCCGGACCTGACGGCGCACACCGTAGAACGTGTTTCAGAAATTGGGAATGCCGACGACAGGCGGGAGCGGCGGACAGGTCACCCGGTTACCCGGTGGGCCCATCACAGGGCCCGGAACATCGCCTGCTCGCCCGACGCCTCCGCTACGCCCCCGACGCCTCCGCGGCCTCCCGCGAGATCCGCTCGAACTGCGCCCCCATCGCCTCGGAGAGCGCCTGGGCCGCCGACAACGGGCGGACCATCACCATCAGTTCGTCGATCCTGCCGTCCTCGTCGATGTGCAGGAAGTCGCAGCCGCTGATCTCCTTGTCGCCCACCTTCGCCTCGAAGACCAGCGCGTGGTTCCGGCCGTCGGCGTCGGCGATTTCGCGCACGTACCGGAAGTCGGTGAAGACCCGGGAGACACCGCGCAGGATGGCCGCGGTGATCGCCTTGCCCGGGTAGGGCTTGAAGGCGACGGGGCTGGTGAACACGACATCGTCGGCCAGCATCTCCTCGATCGCGGCGAGGTCCCCGGCCTCCACGGCCTTACGGAAGGAATGCATCACGCCCACCCTTCATCCCATACTCAATTAATTGACTAGACGCGGATCAGATTAGTCGCGGGCATGTCCGACGTCTAGCCTTGGGGCATGGCATTGCGCAACGCGGTCCTGGCCGCGCTTCTGGAGGGCGAGGCATCGGGGTACGACCTGGCCAAGGGTTTCGACGCGTCGGTGGCCAACTTCTGGATGGCGACGCCTCAGCAGCTGTACCGGGAGCTCGACCGGATGGCCTCCGAGGGGCTCATCGAGGCCCGGCTCGTCCAGCAGGAACGCCGGCCGAACAAGCGGATGTTCTCGCTGACCGAGGCGGGCCGCGCTGCGCTGCGCGACTTCACGGCCGAGCCGTCGAAGCCCACGGCCATCCGCGACGAGCTGATGGTCAAGGTCTACGCCGTCGACGACGGGGACGAGCCGGCCGTACGGGCGGCGATCGCCGAGCGTCTGGAGTGGGCGCGCGGCAAACTGGCCCACTACGACCGCATCCGTGCCCGGCTCCTGGACGGGCGTACGGAGGACGAATACCTGGCCGCCACCGAGCGCGTCGGACCGTATCTCACGCTGATGGCGGGACGCGCCTTCGAGCAGGACAACATCCGTTGGGCCGGGCAAGCCCTGCGCATCCTGGAGCAACGCGCTTCCGTGGCACGGTAGTTCCGCGCGCACCCGAGGCGGCCGTCGCTCCGTACGAGTCCTTCACCAGGATCCGTACGAGACCTCACCAGGAGGAGATCAGCTCCGCGGTCGGCCCGTGGCCGGCCAGCCGACCCTCCTCCAGCACGTGCACGGTGTCGGTGTACGCGGCCACGAGATGGAGTTCGTGGCTGACCAGCGCGACGGCCATGTCACGTTCGGCGCGCAGGCGTTGGAGGAGCTCCATCACGGCGGTGGCCGTGTCCTGGTCGAGGGCGGAGGTGATCTCGTCGCAGAGCAGGAAGTCGGGGTCGGCGGCCAGGGCGCGGGCGATGGCGACGCGCTGGCGCTGGCCGCCGGAGAGTTCCGCCGGATGACGACAGGTGAAGTCGGCGGGCAGCTCGACCTGTTCGAGGAGTTCCACGACCCGGTCGGGTACCTGGCGCTTGGCGACCGTGCGGAACAGCCGCAGCGGGCGGGCGAGCGCGGCCCCGACCGTCTGGGAGGGGTTGAGCGTACCCAGCGGGTTCTGCGGGACGAGCTGGATGCGCCGATGGTGCTGTCGGCTGCGACCGCGCACCGCAGACCCGATGGATTCACCGTCGAGGGCGAGGCTGCCGGAGTCGGGTCGGTGCAGGCCGGCCAGGACGCGCAGCAGCGTCGTCTTGCCGGAGCCGGACGGGCCGACGATTCCCGTCGCGGAACCCGGCCGGGCGGTGAAGTCCACGGTTTCGAGGGCGTGTTGGACCCGTCCCCGATGGCGGAACCCCACGCTGATTCCGCGTGCCGTGATGCCTTCCGCGGTAACGGGCGCGGACGGTTCCGACGGTGGCGTGCGCGGCTGGGTCCGGGGCCTCGGCCCGCGCGGCTCTCTCCCCGGCACCGGGAGGCGTACCTCCCGGTCGGCGCACGCCGCCACGAGTTCGGGGTCGTGGCACGCCATGACGACGGCGAGCCCGCGTGCCGCGGCGAGGTCGCGCAGCAGCTCGGCGATGCCGTCGCGCAGGGCCCGGTCGAGTCCGGCGGTGGGCTCGTCGAGGAGCAGGATGTCCGGGGTACGGGCCAGTGCGCGGGCGAGGGCGACGCGGCGCTGCTGGCCGCCCGAGAGCGCGGTGGGGCGCCGGTCCACAAGACCGGCGTTCGTGGGCAGTCGGCATTCGCGCAGCAGGGCGAGGATCGCCTCGTCGCCGGCGTCCGTGGCGGTCTCGGCGACCAGACGGCGTACCTTCATGCGCGGGTTGAGGGCGGAGCCGGGGTCCTGTCCGACGTACGCGACCCGGGTACGGCGCAGTTCCCGCAGGGCCGGCGCGGGCAGCGTCGACGGGTCGTGGCCGAGGACGTCCAGGGTTCCCGCGGACACGGTCGCGCCCGGCGGGAGGTGGCCGATGAGGGCGCGCAGCAGGGTGGTCTTGCCGGAGCCCGACGCACCGGTGAGGGCGGTGATCTCCCGTGGGCGTACGGCGAGACTGACCGGCGGGAGGAGCACCGGGCCGCCGGGGAAGCGGATTTCGAGGTCGGTGACCGTGACGAGCGGAGCCTCGGCCGCCGGGCCGGGCCCTTCGGCCGGGCCGGGCCCTTCGGCCGGGGCAGGTCCTTCGGCCGGGGCGGGGCTTTCGTCGGGGACGTCACGCGTGGTGGCCGGCTGGCTCACGAGGCGGTCACCGCCTTCCGTGCGGAGCGGGGTGCGAGAGAGGAGGAGGCCAGGTTGACGCTGATCGCGAGCAGGGCGATGGCCAGGCCGGGGGCCACGACCGCCCAGGGGTTGAGGAGAATGCCTGGGGCGTTCTCGCGGATCATCAAGGCCCAGTCGGCGGCCGGTGGTTGGGAACCGATCTGCAGGAATCCGGCCACGGAGATGACATAGACGGCTTCCACGAAGCGCAGGCCGAACAGGGCGAGCACCGTGGCGCGCAGATTGGGGAGCAGCTCGCGCAGGGCGACGTACCAGAGCCGCTCGCCGCGGGCGGTGGCGGCCTCGACGTATCCGGATTGGGCGAGCGGGGCCGCCGCGCCGGCGACGAGACGTACGGCGTAGGGCACGCCCAGGACTATGGCGGCGGCGTTGACCGCCAGGCGTCCGCCGTCCGGCCAGGCCAACGCGATGAGCATGATGCCGAGGACGGGCGGCAGCAGGATGGCCACGTCGGCGGTGCGTTCCACGGCGCGGCCGAGGGCGGGGCGCAGCGCGGCGAAGCAGCCGAGCAGGGCGGCCAGCGCGGTGACGGCGAGGGCGACGAGGAGGGCACTGCCGATCAGCGCGGTGCCGCCGTGCAGGAGCCTGCTCACCACGTCGCGGCCCAGTTGGTCTCCGCCCAGCGGCGCGCCGTCTCCGGCCGGGGCGTACGGGGCGGTGACGGGCGTGTCGATGGGGTGCGGGGCGAGCCACGGGCCGGTCAGGGCGAGCAGGACGAGGAGCAGACCTGGAGCGATGCGTTTCAGGACGCGCCTGGGGACCACGGTGACGGTCACGTGCGTGCTCCCAGCATCCGGGCGCGGACGAGGTCGGCGGCGAGCAGGACGAGGCTGATGGCGGCACCCGCGCACATCACGACCCCGGCGATGAGCGGGGCGTCGCGGCCGGCGACGGCGGCGGCCAGGACGGAGCCGATGCCCGGGTAGTTGAACAGCGTCTCCACGGCCACGGCGCCCCCGAGGAGCATGCCGGTGGAGGTGGCGATGCCGGTCGCGATCGCGGGGAGCGCGCCGGGCAGCGCGTGACGCAGGACGACGCGGTGCGGGGGCAGCCCGTCCAGATGGGCGGCTTCGACATGGGGCGCGGACGCCTGGTCGGCGAGCGCGCCGCGCACGATGCGGGTGTTCCATCCGGTCTGCGGGATGACGAGGGCCAGCACCGGCATGATCAGCATGGTCCAGGTGGTGGGGTTGCCGTCGGCTCCGGTGAGCGTGACGGCGGGCAGCCAGCCCGTCCACAGCGACAGGACGAGCAACAGGCCGACGGAGACGACGAATTCGGGCACGGCGAACGCCGAGGTGGCCGCGTGCCCGATGATCCGGTCGATCGGCCGGCCCGGACGGGAGGCCGCCCAGCAGCCCAGGGCGAGCGAGGCGACGACGGTGAGGACGAAGGCGGCCGACCCGAGCAGCAGCGTGTTGGGGAAGGGGTCGGCGAGCAGGTCGGTGACCTTCTGCCCGCGCGCGGAGGTCCCCAGGTCGCCGGTGGGCAGGGCGGTCATCCAGTCCCAGAAGCGTTCCCACAACGGCCGGTCGAGGCCCAGGAGATGCCTCCGGGCCGCCACGTCCGCGGCGCTGTCCCCGCGCTCCGAGGTCGCGGTGGCGGCGTCGCCGGGCAGCACCTCCACAGCGGCGAAGACCACGGCGAGGAGTACGGCGAGCATCAGGGCCCGCCGGGCCACGGCCGCGGCGACGCGCAGGACGAGCGTGCCCGTACGACGCGGCACGGTGGCCGCCCCCGAGCGTGCGGGGACGGCCACCACGTCGTCCTTGACGGTGCGGCTCAACTCAGCCACACGTTCTCGAGCTGGACCCGGCCGTAGCCCGGGAGCTTGGGCAGGTTCTGGACCTTGGCCACGGCGAGGTCGATGCCGTCGGCCATGCCCCACAGCAGATAGCCGGACTTGTCGTACTCGATCTGCTGCAGCTCGCGCAGCGCGGTGCCGCGCGCGGTTTCGTCGGCGGTGCCGATGACCTTGCGGTACGAGGCGTCGAACTCCTTGTCGGCGAAGCCGGCTTCGTTCTGCCCGGCCTCGCTGACCAGCGTCTTGGAGGCGAAGAAGACCACGGAGTCGTTGGTGCCCCAGTACGTGGTGTACAGATCGCCCTTGAGCCAGGTCTTCTCGTAGAAGGCGCCGGACTCCTGCTTGACGACCTGGATCTTGATGCCGGCCTCGCGCGCCTGGGAGGCGAACAGCGTCGCGGACTCGGCGAGCCCTGGGATGTCTTCGGTGGTGACCAGGTCGTAGGTCTTGGACAGGTCGAACTTGGCCTCGGTGAGCAGCTTCTTGGCCTTCGCCAAATCACGCGTGCGCTGCGGGATGCCCTTGGCGTAGTTCGGGTCGCCGGTGCCCATGATGTCGTTGGCGACGGTGCCGTAGCCGGACAGCACCTGCTTGACCATCGCGTCGCGGTCGACGACCAGGCGCAGCGCCTCGCGCACCCGCTCGTCGGCGAACGGGCCGCTCTTGGTGCGCATCACGATGGGCATCGACATGTCGTTGGGGCGGCGCACGACCTGGATGTCCTTGCGGGACTCGGCGGTTCGCGCGGCGACGGCGCCGACGTTCGAGGCTACGTCGATCTGCCCGGCGAGCAGCGCGCTGGACATCGCCTGCGGCGTCTCGAACATCTTCACCTCGATGGCGTCGAGGTGGACGGTGCCGCCGTACCACGCGTCGTTGCGGACCAGTCGCGCGTTGCCGCCGCGGTACCAGTCGAGCTTGAACGGGCCGGTGCCCGGCGCCTTCTCCAGTTCCTTGTCGGAGGTGTCCTTCTTCAGGACGAACGTCGTCAGACGCGTCAGCAGCGGCAGTTCGGCATTGGCGTAGTCGGAGACGAGTACGACGGTGTCGTCGCCCTCGGACTTGATGTTCTCCGCCTTGATGCCGGGCAGCCGGGCGGCGCCGGACGGGGTGTTGCGCAGGCGCTTGAGCGACCAGACCACGTCCGCCGCGGTGACCGGGGTGCCGTCGTGGAAGGTGGCGCCCTTGGCCAGCTTGAAGCGCCAGGTCTTCAGGTCCGTCGACGCCTCCCACGAAGCGGCGAGCCGGGGCTCGGTGTTGGGCTCGGTACCCGGCACGGTGAGCGTGTCGTAGATCAGGGCCAGGATCAGGTAGTCGCTCTCGTTGCCCTGTGTCCCGTGCGGGTCCCGGGTGATGGCGCCGGCGCGCCCCAGGGCTCCGATGCGGAGAGTGCCGCCCTTCTTGGGCTTGCCGCCCGCGGCCGCCGGCTTCCCCGAGGTGTCGTCGCCCCCCGAACAAGCGGCCAGCAGTGCTGTCGTACCTATCGCCCCGCCGGCCCACAGCACTTGGCGCCTGGTGATGTTCACGTACGTCCTCGATCCCGTCGCACAGGAATGTGGCAGTTCTTAGGGTTGCCTACCCTAATGACAATCGTTCCGCAAGATGGCGGGAGTTTGATCCACCTGCCAAGCTGCACGTCAGTTCGACATCAACTCACCCCAAACGAAGGGATGTTGGCTAGTTCACCCTCCCGAAAGACAGCTAAGGTTTGCCTTACCTAAGTCAACTGCTAGCGTTTGGCCCGTTCACAGCTAGCGCACAGCAAACCCCCACACCCTTCGAAGAACGGGACCTTTCGCCATGCGCACGGCAGCCGCACCTGTCCGCACGCTCGATGCCCACTCTGTGGCCGAACTCCGCCAGGCAGCACAGGAATTGCTCGCCGAATTCGGCACATCCGCCGCCTCCGCGACCCTGTTGGAGCGGGTCGCCCAGACCGCCGACGCCTTCAGCGACACCCTGCGCCACCACTGCCGCCCCGTGGACACGGCCGACGGGCTGTACGTCCTCGCCGGACTCGACGTCGACGGCCACAACCTCGGTCCGACGCCCACCAGTTGGGCCGACGCGGGCGACCGCGGCGCGCTCCACGACATCACCCTGCTCCTGCTGGCGACCGTGATGGGCAACCCCATCGCCTGGGAAGGACAGCAGGACGGCCGTTACGTCCACAACATCGTCCCCTCCCCCGGGCACGAGGACGAGCAGACCGGCGCCAGCAGCACGGTGCTGCTCAGCCCGCACACCGAGGACGCCTTCCACCCGGGCCGCGCCCATCTGTTGATGCTGAGCTGCATGCGCAATCGGGACAACATCGCGACCACCGCCGCCAGCATCCGCCAGGTCCGGCTCGACGAGGCCGATATCGCCCTGCTGACCCGGCCGTTGCTGCCGATCCTGCCGGACGACGCGTACACCGAGGCCCAGGGGTTCGACGGCGGAAGCCCGCCCTTGGTGCCCACCCTCTTCCACGCCCAGGACGGCCTGACGCTCCGCTTCGATCCGGCCTACACGCCGCTCGCCGACGCCTCCCCCGCGCACCGGGCCGCCTACCGGCGTCTGGAGGACGAACTCGCCCGCGTCTCCCGCGCGGTGAGCCTGAACCCCGGCGAAGTCCTCGTCGTCGACAACGACATGGTGGTGCACGGCCGGGTGCCCTTCCGGGCCCGCTACGACGGCACCGACCGCTGGCTCAAGCGCGCCTCCGTCGGGGTTCCCGGGCGCCGCTCCCGCCCGCTCGCCGAGGCCGACGAGCACGGCTACGGCCAGGCGGCCGTCGAGGCGTACGACAGGAGTCGAGCCGGCTCTGGAGCCTACGGCCAGAGTCGAGCCGCCACTGAAGCGTCTGGCGCGCCTGACGCGCCTGACGCGCACGCGAGCTGAACGCCCTCTCCCGCTCCTCACCCTGGAGGAACACCACCGTGACCGACCTCACCGGCGCCCCCGGCGACGACCAGCACCTGCGGATCCTCTCCACCAGCGACCTCGCCGGCATCGACATATCCCTGGCCGACGTGGTCGACACCGTCGAGGGCGCCTACCGCACCCTGCACGCCGGGCAGTCCGACAACCCCCGCAAGCTGACGGTCAAGCCCGCGGACGGGCACTCGGTCGCGTACGCCATGCTCGGCCGGGACGGCTCCCGCGACGTGGTCGCGATCAAGACCTCGTACAAGCACGGTCTCGACAAGGGCCGCGAGGAGCAGCACTACTACACCTCGCTGACGGTCTACGACGACGTCACCGGGCTGCCCGTGGCGATGATGGACTGCTCGCGCATCGGATCGCTGCGCACCCCGGCGGTCTCCGCGCTGCTCGCCCGAGCCTGCGCGGCGCCGGGCGCGCGCAGCGCCCTGGTCATCGGCACCGGAACGCAGGGGCGCCTCGCGCTGCCGTTCCTGCTCACCACCCTGCCGGACCTGGACCGGCTGATGCTGTTCGGCACCCACCCCGAGGGCATCGAAGCGGTGCGCGAGCAGTTGCGCGCGTACTATCCGGACCGCGAGGTGGAGGTCGTCACCGATCTGCGGGCCGCCGCCGGGAACGCGGACGTCATCGTGGCGACGGCGGGCGGACACACTCCGGCCGCCGTCGAGGCGGACTGGCTCAGGCCCGGCGCCCTGTCGATCCTCGTCGGCCACGGCCTCGCGCCGTCCACGCTGCACCGGGCCGACCGTGTCATCGCCACCAGCGAGGCGCAGATGAACGTCACCGGCACCGACATGGCGGACGCCGACGGCAAACTCCCCGCCGTGGACGCCGAGTTCCCGCCCGTGCTCGCCGGGGTGACCGCCGGCCGTCACTCGGCGACGGAGCGGATCTTCGCGTACAACAGCGGTCTCGTCGTCACCGACATCGCACTCGGCCACCGCTTCGCACAGCTGGCGCTGGCTCAGGGACTGGGCACGGAGGTGGCGTTGTGGCGGTGAGCGGCGCGCCCTCCGGGACCGACGGGGGACCTTCGCTCCCGGCGCTGCCCGATCCCGCCACCGAGGCGGTCATCGCCAGCGGGCTGCTCGAAGAGCTCTCGTACGCGTTCGGCGGGCCGTTCCACTTGCTGCTGCCCGACGCCTTCGACGCGAACCTCCGGGCCCTGCACGACGCGCTCGCGGACGCGGGGGTGGACGGCTTCGTGTACTTCGCCAAGAAGGCCAACAAGGCCGCGGTGTGGGTGGAGCGCGCCGTGGCCGGTGGGGCGGGCGTCGATGTCGCCTCCGTCGGTGAGCTGCGGGAGGCCCTTGGGCACGGGATGCGCGGGGAGAACCTGGTCGTCACCGGGCCCGCCAAGGACGCTCTGCTGCTGCGACTGGCGGTCCAGCAGGGCGCGTTGATCGCCCTGGACACCCTGGACGAACTCGACGCGCTCGTCACGACCGTGCTGAGCGGACACGTTCGACCGGGCCGGATCCTCCTGCGCTGCCTGCCAGCGAGCCAGCCGCACAGCCGCTTCGGCATGACCGAGGCCGAACTGGCCACCGCCGTGAACCGCTGCGTCCAGGCGGGCGAGGCGATCCGGATGGAGGGCTTCAGCTTCCATCTGTCCGGTTACGCCATCCAGCCGCGGGCCGATCTCGCGGGGCGCCTGGTGGAGGCGTGCCTCAAGGCCCGCGTGCTGGGACTCGAGGCGAACCGGATCAGCATCGGCGGTGGCCTGGCCGTCCGTTACACCGACGCCGACAGCTGGCGGGACTTCCTCGGCGCGCAGAACAGCGGTCACTATCACGCGGGCAAGGCGTACAACTCCGGGGACTTCTACCCGTATTACTCCCGCGTGGCAGACGCCGACGCGCTGCGGGCCCTGCTCGCGACGCGTCCCGAGGGATACGACCGGACGGTGGCCCAGCTCTTTGACGACTCCGGGATCGTCCTGCTGCTGGAGCCGGGGCGCGCGCTGTTGGACAAGGCGGGTGCCAGCGTGTTCCGGATCCAGGGGGCCAAGAACCGTGACGGGTATCAGCTGCTGACCGTGGACGGGACCAGCCTGAGCCTGTCGGAGCAGTGGTTCAACAGCGAGTACCTGCCCGAGCCCCGTTTGCTCTCGACGGGTGCGGTGGCGCCGGTGGGCATCTACCCCGCGGCCGTCGGCGCGGCCACCTGTCTGGAGTCGGACATGCTCACCTGGCGGAAGATCCCCTTCCCCCGGCGGCCTCGGGTCGGCGACCTCCTCGTCTACCCCAACACGGCCGGATACCAGATGGATTCGAACGAGTCGTCCTTCCACGACCTGCCCCTGCCGCCCAAGGTCGTCGTCGACCACACCGACCGCCGCCGTCCGCGCTGGAGACTCGACCGGCACTTTGTCTGACAGCTCGTCAGAGCTGTACCCCAACCGCCACTTCGCCTGACGCCCCCGCGCCGCCCGGCCCACGTCGCCCGACCCCGTGTCGCCCGACCCCCACAGGAGCATTCGATGCCCGGAGCACTTCAGCGGCCCGCCGTGGTCTCCCGTGTGTCCGACCTGATCGGCTGCACGCCCCTTCTCGAACTCGCCGTCACCGAGACCGGCAGCCGCCTGCTGCTGAAGCTGGAGATGTTCAACCCGACCGGCACCGCGAAGATCCGTATGGCCCGCCAGATGATCACCGACGCCGAGGAGCGCGGTGAACTGCGGCCCGGTGGACGGATCATCGAGTCCACGTCCGGCAACACCGGCCTGGGACTCGCCGTCGTCGCCGCCGAGCGCGGCTACACCTTCACCGCCGTCGTCGACCATCACGCCAGTGCCGACAAACTGCGCGCCATGAAGGCCCTGGGCACCGAGCTCGTGTACGTCGACGACGACGGCACCGAGGAACTCGCCACCGCCGCGCGCGAGGAACTCGCCGAGGAGATGGCCCGCGGCCAGGACAACACCATCTTCACCGAGCAGCACAACAACCACAGTAACGGTGTCGGTTACTTCCCGGTGGCCCACGAGCTGCACGAGGCGCTCGACGGCAGGATCGACGTCCTCGTCGGCGCCGTCGGCACCGGCGGCGGACTCTGCGGGACGGCCCGTGAACTCCGGACGCTCATACCCGGCTTCACGACCATCGGCGTCGAGCCCAAGGGATCCATCGCGTTCGGCGGCCCCGCCCACGACTACTACCAGTCCGGCACGGGCACCCCCGAGGGCGCCGAGATCGGTGCCCTGGTCGACTTCGACCTCATCGACGAGGGCGTCAAGGTCGGCGACGTCGAGGCGTTCGCGGCCTGTCGCGCGGTGGCCCGTACCGGGCTGCTCATCGGCGGCTCCGCGGGCGGTGTCGTATACGAGGCGCTGACCCGGCTTTCCGCACTGCCGCCGGGCACCACTATGGTCGCGCTCATCAACGACGGCGGGGAGAAGTACCTGGACACGGTGTTCAACGACGACTGGATGCAAGCCCGTGACCTGCTCGCGCCCGCCGCGGAACGGGACATCGACGAGCTCCTCACCAAACTCCGCAGGAACCGATGACCCCCATGCTGACCACTCTCCTCCGCGACAGCCGCGCGCTGGCCACCCTCGCCGTCCCGCTCGTCCTCACCCAGCTCGCCCAGGTCGCCCTGACCACCACCGACACCGTGATGATGGGGCTGCTCGGCACCCAGGAACTGGCCGCGGGCGGTCTGGCCATCGTCATCTTCAATCAGCTGCGCACCATGGGCGTCGGGCTCGTCACCTCCGTCGGCAACCAGATCGCCGCCGCGGCGGCCCGCGCAGAACAGGCCGAGAAGGCCGAACAGGCGGGAGAGGCCGAACGGGGCGGTGAGGACGCCGAGGTCGCCCGCGAGGAAGTCCGCGGCATTCTCCGCGCGAGCCTGGCCCTGGCCACGCTCGCGGGTCTCGCGGGGGCCGTCCTCATGATCCTCATCGGCCAGTCGCTGACCTGGCTCGGGCAGGACGCCGCGGTCGTCGACCGCGTCGAGACGATGCTGCTGGCGCTCGCGCCCGGCCTGCTGCCCTGTCTGTGGTTCCAGGTGATCCGCCAGTTCACCGTCGGCTTGCGGCGCCCCCAGGCGCTGCTGCGCATCACCGTCGTGTCCATCGGGGTCAACGCGGGCCTCAACTGGGTCCTGATCCACGGTACTTGGGGGCTCCCCCGGCTCGGTCTGACCGGCATCGGCGTCGCCACCTCCACCGTCTATCTGCTGTCCTTCCTCGCCCTGTACGTCTCGGCGCGTCGGGACGCCGAACTGGCGCCGCTGCTCACGCTGAACGCCGCCAAGGCCGCACCGGCCACGGTCAAACGGCTCGTCGGCCTCGGCGTGCCGATCGCGGCGACCTACGGTTCGGAAGCCGGGTTCTTCTCCCTCACCGCGCTGATGGCCGGCTCCTTCGGCCCGGCCGCGCTCGCCGCGCACACGGCCGTCAACCAACTCGTCTATATCGTCTTCCAGGTGGCCGTCGGCCTCTCGCACGCCGCGTCCATCAACGTCAGCCGCGAACTCGCCCTCGGCAGCATCGGCGACGCCCGCCGCATCAGGAACACCGCGCTCGCCTGCGCCGCTGCCGTGATGACCGTCGTCGGCACCCTCTACGTCACCGTGCCGAAGCTCGTCCTCGCCCCGTTCCTCGACTCGGGCTCCGACCGCGCGCTCGACATCGCCACGCATCTGCTCGTCGTCACCGCGTTCCTGCAGTTCTTCGACTGCTCGCAGAACATCGGCATCGGACTGCTGCGCGGCCTCGACGACACGAAGAGCGGATTCCGGATCACCCTCGTCGGCTACTGGGCCGTCGGCCTCCCCGCCTCCTGGCTGCTGGCCTACCCGCTCGGCCTGGACACCGTCGGCATCTGGCTCGGCCTGCTCACCGGACTGGCCACCACCGCCGTCCTCCTGCTGCGCCGCTATTCGGCGTCGCTCACCGACCGGGCCGCCGCGGTTCCGGCACCGGCACCGGCCTGATCGCGCGGCGGGGGTGGGCCAGCAGCCGAGTTCCTCGACGGCGGCCGGCACGGCCCGCCGCTTCCGCTCACGGACCTGGCCGGAGCCGCGTTGACATGTCCAGGGACGGCGTTCAGTGTGATCCGCAAGGCTGTGGGACCGGTCCGAAGAGGAGCAGTCATGGTGCGTGCGCTGGGCGTTGCCGTCGTGGGGTTCGGCTGGATGGGACGGGTGCACACGCAGGCGTACGCCCGCGTCCGGCACCACTTCCCCCAGCTGTCCGTACGACCCGAACTCATCGCCGTCGCCGACGAGGTGCCCGGCCGCGCCGAGGAGGCAGCGGCGCGGTACGGCTTCGCCACCGCGGCCCGGGACTGGCGTGAGGTGGCCGCCGACCCCCGGGTCCAGGCGGTGAGCATCACCGCGCCGAACTTCCTGCACCGCGAGATCGGCGTCGCCATGGCCGAGGCGGGCAAGCACCTCTGGATCGAGAAGCCGGTGGGCCTGACCGCCGATGACGCCCGAGCCGTGTCGGACGCGGTGGCCAAGTCCGGCGTCCAGGGCACCGTCGGCTTCAACTACCGAGGCACGCCGGCCGTGGCGGCCGCCCGGGAACTGATCGCTTCCGGCGAGATCGGCACCGTCACCCACGTCCGCATCCGGCTGTTCAGCGACTACGCGGCCCATCCGGAGTCCGCGCTGACCTGGCGCTACGAGCGGGAACGGGGTGGCAGCGGGGTCCTCGGCGACCTGGCCTCGCACGGAGTCGACCTGGCGCGCTTCCTGCTCGGCGAGATCGCGGCACTGACCGCGGACACCGCGATCTTCCTGCCGCAGCGGGCCCGCCCGACCAGTGCGACGGCCGGTCACGCGCGTGCGGCGGGCGGCGAGTTGGGCCCGGTGGAGAACGAGGACTACGTCAACTGCCTGCTGCGCTTCGCCTCCGGCGCGCGCGGCGTCCTGGAGGCGTGCCGGGTCTCGGTGGGCGAACAGAACAACTACGGCTTCGAGGTGCACGGCACCCAGGGCGCGGTCTTCTGGGACTTCCGCCGCATGGGCGAGCTGGCGGTCAGCCGGGGCACGGCGTACCAGGACCAGCCGGTCAGCACCGTGTACGTCGGCCCGGGGCACGGGGAGTACGCCGCCTTCCAGCCGGGCTCGGCCAACGCCATGAGCTACGACGACCTCAAGGTCATCGAGGCGCACCATTTCCTGCGCGCCATCGCCGACAACACCCCGTACGGCGCGACGCTGGTTGACGCCGTTCACAGCGCGATCGCGCTGGATGCCATGTCACGCTCCGCCGAGCAGGGAGTGTGGGTGACCCTGTGAGCCTGGCTTGGGCGCGGGGGTGAGGCGCGCATGGTCGACGCCGTTGGGTGCGGTCGGCGACCCCTCTCGCCATTTTGTCCTGACATTCGGACCTATTCCTGAAACGATGTCTTAACAAAGCATTGACAGGCGGGTACAACAGGGGCTTGTATCCCGTCCCAGCGAAAGAGCCGCGCCACCGCCACAGGGCCCGGACGTGCCGGTCCGTGCCCCCAAACGGGCCTCGCGCCCCGCGCCGTCCCGTTCCCTTTCCCCGGCCGCACAGTGAGGTGCTGGAAAGATGGACCGCACGTTTCACCCCCGCTCCCGTAAGGTCGCCCCACTCGTCGCGATGGCGGCGGCGTCCGCGCTGCTCATCGCCGGCTGCTCCAGCAACTCCGGCGGCAAGAAGTCAGAAGAGGGAGAGGCGGGCGCGTCCGCCGGCAAGGCCAACACTCCCCGGATGACGATCGCGCTGGTGACCCACCAGTCGCCGGGCGACACCTTCTGGGACATCGTCCGCAAGGGCGCCCAGGCCGCCGCGGCCAAGGACAACATCAAGCTGATCTACTCCGCCGACCCGAACGCGGGCAGCCAGGCCAACCTGGTCCAGAACGCGATCGACCAGAAGGTCGACGGCATCGCGATCACCCTGGCCAAGCCGGACGCGCTGAAGGACGTCGTGAACAAGGCGAAGGCGGCGAACATACCCGTCGTCGGCCTCAACTCCGGTGTGAGTGAATGGCAGAAGCTCGGTCTGATGGAGTTCTTCGGCCAGGACGAGACGGTGGCGGGCGAGGCGCTCGGCAAGCGGCTGAACGAGGCCGGCGCCAAGAAGGCCGTCTGTGTCATCCAGGAGCAGGGCAACATCGGCCTCACCCAGCGCTGCGACGGCGTCGCGAAGACGTTCTCGGGCTCGGTCGAGACCCTGAACGTCAACGGCACCGACATGCCGTCGGTGAAGTCGACGATCACCGCCAAGCTCAAGCAGGACAGCGCCATCGACTACGTCGTCACCCTCGGCGCCCCGTTCGCGCTGACCGCCACGCAGTCCGTGTCCGACGCGGGAAGCAAGGCCAAGGTCGCCACCTTCGACCTCAACAAGGACCTGACCGGCGCCATCAGCAAGGGCACCATCGAGTTCGCCGTGGACCAACAGCCTTACCTCCAGGGCTACTTGGCCATCGACTCCCTGTGGCTCTACAAGAGCAACGGCAACTACAGCGGCGGCGGTGAGCAGCCGGTGCTGACCGGCCCGGCCTTCGTCGACAAGAGCAACGTCGACGCCGTGGCCCGGTTCGCCGCGAAGGGCACTCGGTGATGAGCATGGCCCAGCCGGCCGGTCCGGCGGTGACCACACCGCCGGACCCCGGCCGCAAGGAGACCGACGGGCGGACGGCACGGCGCCCCCTGGCGCTGCGGGTGCTCGCCCGGCCCGAGGTGGGTGTTTTCCTGGGCGCCGTCGCGGTGTTCGTCTTCTTCCTCGCCGTGGCGCCGTCGGTCCGCTCCGGCAGCTCCATGGCCACGGTCCTCTACCAGTCGTCGACGATCGGCATCATGGCCCTGCCCGTGGCGCTGCTGATGATCGGCGGCGAGTTCGACCTGTCGTCCGGCGTCGCGGTGATCACCTCGGCGCTCACCGCGAGCATGCTCAGCTACCAGCTGACCATGAACGTCTGGACGGGCGTGATCGTCGCACTGGCGCTGTCGCTCGGGATCGGCGCGTTCAACGGCTGGATGATGGTCAAGACCGGCTTGCCGAGCTTCCTCGTCACCCTCGGCACCTTCCTGATCCTGCAGGGTGTGAACCTCGCGGTCACCAAACTGATCACCGGCAACGTAGCGACCGACGACATCAGCACCATGGACGGCTTCGACCAGGCGAAGGCGATCTTCGCCTCGTCCTTCGACGTCGGCGGCGTCCAGGTGAAGATCACCGTCGTGTGGTGGCTCGTCTTCGCGGCGATCGCCACCTGGGTCCTGCTGCGCACCAAGTACGGCAACTGGATTTTCGCCGTCGGCGGCAACCAGGACAGCGCCCGCGCGGTCGGTGTGCCGGTGACCTTCACCAAGATCACGCTGTTCATGACCGTCGGCTTCGGCGCCTGGTTCGTCGGCATGCACCAGCTGTTCTCCTTCAACACCGTGCAGTCCGGCGAGGGCGTCGGCCAGGAGCTGATCTACATCGCCGCCGCGGTGATCGGCGGCTGCCTCCTGACCGGCGGTTACGGCTCCGCGATCGGCCCGGTCTTCGGCGCCTTCATGTTCGGCATGGTGAACCAGGGCATCGTCTACGCGGGCTGGAACCCCGACTGGTTCAAGGCCTTCCTCGGCGTGATGCTGCTCGGCGCCACCCTCATCAATCTGTGGGTCCGCCGCACGGCGACCCGGAGGTGACCCCATGACAAGCAACGGAACCGGTACGCACGGCGCCACCCTCAAGGACACCGCACCCCAGGAAGATGCCCCCGTCGTCGAACTGCGGGGCGCCGGCAAGTCGTACGGCAACATCCGGGCCCTGCACGGCGTCGACCTCGCCGTCCGCCCCCGTCAGGTCACCTGCGTCCTCGGCGACAACGGCGCCGGCAAGTCCACCCTGATCAAGATCATCTCGGGCCTGCACCAGCACACCGAGGGCGAGTTCCTCGTCGACGGCGAGGCGGTGCGCTT
Organism: Streptomyces dengpaensis; assembly: GCF_002946835.1. Taxonomy (NCBI): domain Bacteria; kingdom Bacillati; phylum Actinomycetota; class Actinomycetes; order Kitasatosporales; family Streptomycetaceae; genus Streptomyces; species Streptomyces dengpaensis. The sequence goes on along the minus strand of NZ_CP026652.1, from coordinate 7,900,292 downwards.
CACCACCCCGCGCGAAGCCCTCGACAAGGGCATCGCCACCGTCTACCAGGACCTCGCCACCGTCCCCCTCATGCCGGTCTGGCGGAACTTCTTCCTCGGCTCCGAGATGACCCTGGGGCCCTGGCCCGTCCGGCGTCTCGACATCGCCCGCATGAAGAAGACCGCGGACGACGAACTGCGCAACATGGGCATCGTCCTCGACGACCTGGACCAGCCCATCGGCACGCTCTCCGGCGGCCAGCGCCAGTCCGTGGCCATCGCCCGCGCGGTCTACTTCGGCGCCCGCGTGCTCATCCTCGACGAGCCGACGGCGGCGCTCGGCGTCAAGCAGTCCGGTGTCGTCCTGAAATACATCGCCGCCGCCCGCGACCGCGGCCTCGGCGTCATCTTCATCACCCACAACCCGCATCACGCCTATATGGTCGGCGACCACTTCAGCGTGCTCCGGCTCGGCACCATGGAACTGAGCGCCGACCGCGGCGAGGTCAGCCTGGAAGAGCTCACCAACCACATGGCGGGCGGTGCCGAGCTCGCCGCGCTCAAGCACGAGTTGGCACAGGTGCGCGGCGTGGACGTCGAGGAGCTCCCCGAGGCGGAGGACCTCCAGGCACCCGTGGCGGCTTCCGAAGAAACCCCCTGACATGTCCACTCCCCGGGGCCCGCGAACGCATCGGCTCCCGGCGCGGCCGCCCGGCGCTGGACCGGGCACCGGGACAGGCGCAGGCTGAGAAGAGTGAGGAACCCGCGCACGGAAGTGATCACGATGGAAACCAAGCAGTGGACCGTGCAGATCTACATCTCGGAGGAGGGCGACGACACGCACGCGCGTGCCGTGCTGACCACCCGCGACACGTCGACCGTCACTGGCAGGGGCGTGGCCCGGCGCAATCCGATCGACCGGCCCATCCCCGAGATCGGCGACGAACTCGCCGCCAGCCGTGCCCTGGAGGACCTCGCCATCCGGCTGCATGATGTCGCGGCCGACGACATCGTGGAGCTGGCGGGCCCTGTCGCCACGTGACAACGCCTCTCCACGCGGTTCGGGGCACCGGGGCGATCTCCTCTGCCGAGCTGGGCGGAACGCGTTCCAATAGAGGTAAGGGCGGCTTGCCGCGCTGACGCAAGCGCGCGCTCGAGGAGGTGGCGCATGCGCTACGACGACCGCACGGACGCCGGGCGTCGCCTGGCCCGGCGCCTGGAGTACCTGCGGGGCGAGGACGTGGTGGTACTCGGGCTGCCGCGGGGCGGGGTTCCCGTGGCGTACGAGGTGGCCCGGGGCCTCGACGCGCCGCTGGACGTGCTCGTGGTGCGCAAACTCGGGGTGCCGTGGCAGCCGGAGCTGGGGTTCGGAGCCATCGGCGAGCAGGGCGTACGCGTCCTCAACCAGGACATCCTGGACGAGACCGGGCTGAGCACCGACCGGCAGGAGGCGGTCGAGCAGACGGAGCGAGCCGAATTGGAGCGGCGCGTGAGCCGCTACCGCGCCGAGCGCGTCCCCGTGCCCGTGGCCGGGCGCACCGTGGTGATCGTGGACGACGGTCTCGCCACCGGCGCCACCGCCGAGGCCGCCTGCAGGGTCGTACGGAACCAGGGGGCGGCGCGGATCATCCTCGCCATCCCGGTCGGGCCGGAACGAACCCTGCCGCACCTGGACGCGGTGGCCGACCAGGTCGTCTGTCTGCAGGCGATTCGCTACTTCGGCTCCGTCGGCGCCTGGTACCACGACTTCGCCCAGACCAGCGACACGGAGGTCGCCGCGCTGCTGGCCCGAGCCGACCGCCCCACCACGACGGCTCCGCTCCCGGACACTCCGGGTGATCCCCCGCCGGACCGCGACGTCGAGGTGCCCGCCGAGCACGTACGGCTGGCCGCGCTGCTGGCGCTCCCCGATGCCGCCCGAGCTGTGGTCGCGTTCGCGCACGGCAGCGGCAGCAGTCGGCACAGCCCCCGCAACCAGTACGTCGCCACCGCACTCAACCGCGCCCGCCTGGGCACCCTGCTGCTCGACCTGCTCACCGAAGACGAGGAAGGCGACCGGGGCAACGTCTTCGACGTCCTCCTGCTGGCTCGGCGCCTGGAGGCCGCGGCGGACTGGCTGCGCCGGGAAACCGACCTGCCCGTGTGTTACTTCGGGGCGAGCACGGGCGCGGGCGCCGCCCTGGAGGCCGCCGCCGACGACAACATCCAGGCGATCGTCTCCCGCGGCGGGCGCCCCGACCTGGCCACCCCGGCCGCACTGGCACGGGTGCGGGCCCCGACCCTGCTCATCGTCGGCAGCCGCGACACCCAAGTACTCAGCCTCAACCGGCTCGCCGCGGACCGGATGCACTGCGAACACCAGCTCGCCGTCGTCCCCGGCGCCACCCACCTCTTCACCGAGCCGGGCGCCCTGGACACCGTCGCCGAACTGGCCCGGGACTGGTTCACCACCCACGCCGCACGGCCGGACGCGGACGTGCCGCCGCGCAGATCGGCGTGACCGCCGCCGGTCCACGCGCGCCCGCGCCCCGGGTGCCGCTGCCTCATGTCACGCACAACCGGCTCACCCATGCCCGGATACCAGCACGGAGGCCGTGCCGGATCGACACGTGGCGAGCGTTTCCAGCCCGTGGACTCACTTGACCTGGTCGTAGCGTCCCAGGAAGCGGAAGGTGTTCCCTTTCGCCTGGAACAGGAAGTACAACGCGCCGGACTTCAGGGGGTCGACGCCGTTGGTGCTGACGTGGAAGGTCTTGGCGAGTCCCTTGTAGGTGACGTCGAAGAGTCGCGGCGATACGGATCGTGGCTGGACGTCGGCCGAGCCGCCCAGCGACTTGAGGGCGCGGGCGACCAGTCCTACCGCGTCGTACGCCTCCGGGGACCAGCGGCCCGGTGTGGTGCCGTACTTCGCGCGGTGGGCGGCCTGGAAGTCGCGGGACACGCTGCCGGGGTCGGTGAAGGGGGTGCCGAACAGCCAGTCCTGGCCCGCGGGTCCGGCCTGCTGGAGAAAGGCCGGCTGCATGATGTGCCAGGTGCCCTGGCGCGGTCCGGAGAAGCCCGCCTCGGTGAGTGCGCGCGCGCAGCGGGCGGCGCGTTCGGGGGATGTGCCGCTGAAGACGACGGCCTGTGCCTTGGCGGCGAGGGCGGCGCGGACGGCGGGGCCGAAGTCGTCGCTCTCGGCGGCCACGGAGTGGACGCTGGTCGTGCCCTCCTGGGGCGGGTTCTGCTCGACTTGGTTGGTGACGTCCGAGCCCGTCGGGCCCGCTGCCCGGTCATCGATGACGGCCGTGCGGTCGACCGGTTGTACCTCGGTCAGGTACGAGAGCAGCGGGAGCGCCACGTAGCGCTCCGGGGCGCGGGTGACGCACAGGGTGCGCAGCCTGGCATCGTCGAGTCTCGCGTCGTCCACGGAGATGAGCACCATGCCTGTGTCGGCGGCCAGGTAGAGCGGGCCGGCGGCGAGCGCCGCGGAGGCGGTGTTGGGCCCGAGGACCGCGCTCACCCCGGCCCCGGTGAGGCGCTGGGCCGCCTGTTTGGCCCACGTCGCGTCGCCCCGGTCGTCGACGGTCTCGAGGGCGAGGCGGAACGTGATGCCGGCGCGCGCGTTGTGCTGCTCCACGGCGAGCCGCGCCCCGCGCTCCTGCGCCACGCCGTTCGCCTTGTTCGCGCCGCTGAGGTCGGCCTGGAAGCCGAGGGTGTGTACGGGAAGCGCGCCGCCCTGGCCGCCTCGCCCGGCCGTCAGGTAGGCGGTGGCCCCGCCGCCGACGGCGAGCACGGAGGCCGCGGCGCTTCCCATCAGCAGCACACGCCGTCGGCTCGGGGGGCGAGCGTCCTGTGGGTGCGTGAATCCCGGATCGGCGGCCGGATCGGCGGCCGGGTCGTCGTCCGCGGGTTGGCGTGTGGGGCGTCGGGGGGTGGGCACGTCCAGCGCCCGTGCGGAGCGTTCGGCGACCACGCGGAGGATCGCGGGCGGCAGCCAGTGCTCCCGTTGGGCCTCGGCGATCTCCCGCGCGAGGGAGATGCGCGGGTCCCGGAGCGCGGCGGCGACCTCCTGGGCCGTGGGCCGCTCGGTCGGGTCCTTGGCCAGGCAGGCCCCGATCAAGTCCCTCAGCTCGTCGGGGACGTCCGCCAGGTCCGGCTCCTCGTGCACCGTGCGGAAGAGGACGCCCGCCGCGTACCCGGTGCCGAACGGGCGCCGGCCCGAGGCCGCGTACGCCATGACACAGCCCAGCGAGAAGACGTCGCTCGCCGGACCGACCTCCCCGGCGGCCTGCGCCTGCTCCGGCGCGAGGAAGCCGGGCGTGCCGACAACGGCGTCCGGTGCGGTGAGCGCGGTGGCACCCGCGGCATACGCGATGCCGAAGTCGATGAGGCGGGGGCCGTCCAGGGCGAGGAGCACGTTGCCCGGTTTCACATCGCGGTGCACAAGTCCGGCGTCGTGTACGGCACTCAGCGCGTCGGCCAGCCGGGATCCCAGGGTGCGTACGGCGGTGACAGGCAGTGCGCCGAAGCCGTCGACCGCCTCGACCAGGGACGGTCCGGGAACGAACTCCGTGGCCAGCCACGGCTCCCGGGCCTCCGTGTCGGCGGCCACGACCGGCACCAGCCAGCGCCCGGTCAGACCACGGACCGCCGTCACCTCGCGGCGGAACCGAGTGCGGAAGGCCGGGTCCACCGCGTGCTCGGCTCGGATCGTCTTGAGCGCGACGAGCGCCCCGCCGGGCATACGCGCGAGGTGGACGACGCCCATGCCGCCCGCGCCGAGCCGGGCCAGCAGCCGGTGTCCGCCGATGTCCTCGGGGTCGTCGGCAGTCAGAGGCTCCATCAGAGGTCCACCCTGCCCGCGTAGGTGTACCGGCTGCCCGTCACCTCGTAGCGGAAGGTCTCGTAACCTTCGAGCAAGTGGTACTTCTGGTCGAACGCATAGGTGCGGACGAGTCCCTTGTACGTGCCCTTCGCCAGCAGGTTGTACAGCTTGGTCCGGGAGGGCCGGCCGCCGGCCTCGGTGATGCGGGCGATGACCATGCGGGCCACGTCGTAGCCCTCCGCCGCCCAGTACGGCGGTGCGGCGCCGTAGCGTTCGCGGTAGGCGGTGGCGAAGGCGCGGACGGGGGAGGCCGACGGATCGATGTACGGGGCGAAGACCTGCCAGCCATCGGCGGCGGCGCCCGCGGCGGTCAGGAACTCCGGTTCGGCGGCGGTGTAACCGAGGACGCGCAGTCCGGTGAAGTCCGTCCGCGCGAGGGCGCGCGCGACGGCCGCGGCGCGGGCCGGGGTGCCTGTGTAGACGAAGCCGTCCGGCTTCCGCGCGACCATCTCGGCGACCACCGGTGCGAGGTCCTCGGCCAGCCGCGGTGCGACGCGCGGCTCACCGACGATCTTCAGGAAGTCGAGGCCCCCGAACATCGCGCGGCCGAACTGCCAGGCCGGGATGCCGCCGTCGCGGTCGATCAGCACGCCCACGCGCTGGGCGCCCTGGGTCTGGAGGGAGAAGGCGGCCGTGCCGGGCAGGCTCGTGTAGCCGGGGACGGCCTGGAGGAAGTGGCGGGGCTCCGAGACACCGTAGGGGTACTGCGCGGAGGAGGCAGTGAGCTGGGGGACAAGCTCTGCGTCGTAGCTGTCGAGACTCGCACCGGTGGTCTCGTCGCCCGTCGAGCCGATGACGGCGAGCAGGTCACGGTCGGCGGCGAGGGCGCGGGCCACCTTGACGGCGCGGGTCGCGTCGCCCTGGTCGTCGACTGTCTTGAGGGTGAGCGTGAAGGGCTTGTCCTTGCGGGAGTTGAACTGCTCGACGGCCAGCCGTATCCCGCGTTCCTGAGCCTGTCCGACGGTTTTCTGCGGGCCCGTCAGGTCGGCCTGGACGCCGAGAATCCAGCGGCGGGCACGGGGCGAGGCGGCCGACGCGGTGCCGTCTTCGCGCAGGGCGGCCCAGGCGGCTGCACCGCCACCGGCCGTGAGCAGGGCCGCGCCGCCGAGCAGCAGGAAGCGGCGGCGGCTGGAGGGGCGCGGCGATGTGTCGGCAGGCGTCGGCTGCCCGTCCGCCCTCGCGTCGAGGGCCGTCGCCTCGATGTCCGGGAGGGCGAGCATCGCGGCGGAGCGGTCCGCGATGAGTCGTACGACGGTGTCGGGCAGCCAGTCGACGGTGTCGTGGGGCGTGTCCTCGACCAGCGTCTCGTCCACCTCGCGGGCGGTGGGCCGGGCGCCCGGGTCCTTCGCGAGGCAGCGCTCCAGGAATGCGCGCGTGTCGTCGGGGACACCGTCGAGGTCGGGCTCGTCATGCACGGTGCGGTAGAGGAGGGCGTCCACGGCTCCGGTGCCGAAGGGCGGGCGGCCGGTGGCGGCGTAGGAGAGGAGACTGCCGAGGGCGAAGACATCACTGGCGGGCGATGCGGGCTGCGCCTGGGCCTGCTCCGGGGCGAGGAAGCCGGGTGTGCCGACGACCATGTCGGCCGAGGTGAGCGCGGTCTCCTCGGTCGCCCGGGCGATGCCGAAGTCGATGAGGCGGGGGCCGTCGACGGCGAGCAGCACATTGCCGGGCTTGACGTCGCGGTGGACGAGTCCCGCGTCGTGTACGGCGGTCAGGGCGCGGGCCAGCATCCGGCCGAGGATGCGCACACCGCGCGGAGGCAGCGGACCGCAGGTGGCGACGGCCTCGGCGAGCGAGGGGCCGGGGACGAAGGCGGTGGCCAGCCAGGGCGCGGGGGCGTCCGGGTCGGCGCCGGTGACCGGCACGGCCCAGGGGCTGTCCACGCGCCGGGCGGCGGCGACCTCGCGGCGGAAGCGTGCGCGGAACTCGGGCTGGTCGGCGTACTCGGGCAGGATCACCTTGACGGCGGCCAGTTCCCCCGACTCGGCACGGCCGAGATAGACGGCGCCCATGCCGCCGGCGCCGAGCCGGGCGAGCAGACGGTGGCCGCCGATGCGGGCCGGGTCGGAGGGGGTGAGTTTCCCGGTCATCAGCGGTCGCCCTTCGTGCCGGCGGACTGTGACGCGGAGGCCGAGACGGCCGCGGTGGGCGTATCCCGCTCGATCGCGAGTCTGAGCCTGGACCCCATGCTGACGTGCGGATCCCGCAGCCGGTCGAACAGGTCTGCCTGGGACCAGCCCTTGGAGCCCTCGGCGGAGACGGCGAGGGTGAACTGGCCGATGCGGGTCTGCCGCCAGACGTACTCGTGGGGGCCGCCGACTTCGGCGCTCGTGTACTTGCCGGTCTCCGTGAGGGAGTCGTCGGCGGACTCGTTCCCGGCCTCACCGAGGGAGAACGGGATGTCGTTCAGTTTCGTGACCCTCTCGTCGGAGCGCAGTTGCTGCGCGGGGCAGCGCATCATCTCCTCCAGGACCTCGGCGTTCTCCCAGTCGGCCTGCTCGGGGGTGCGGTGCACCGTGACGACGGCGCTCAGCCGCAGCGGGCCCTTTTTGCCGTACGTCGGTATCTCGTAGGAGCGGGTCAGGGTGGCGAGGACGTCCTTCGGGAGTGCCTGCTGATGCCAGACACAGTCGTCCCCGAGAACCGCCCACAGCTGGGGGTCGCTTTCGTACGGATCCCGGCGGACAGTGTCCGGGCCGAACTCGGAAGGTTTCGCAAGGACCTCCCGGACCAGGGCAGCGGCCTGGGCCGCGGACGTCGGGAGTTTGGCCGGGTCGGTGTCGACGACGGCGGTCGGCGACGGGGAGGCGGTTCCCGTGACACCGGCCTTCTGCGGAGCAGTCGATCCGGACGATTCGGCTCCACCTGAGGTGCAGCCCGCCAGCAGTAACCCGCACACCGCGACCGCACAGCCAAGGCGCACCGGTCCCCCGTTCCCCATCACAAGCCTCCTGAGATCACCTGTTCACCATGCGTCGGCCAGGATGCTACGCAGCAACTTCCATACAGTGACCAGCGGTTGACGATCACGTGGCTGAGCTGTGCCACACCTGTCACACGACCCCGGCACGGCAGGAGGCCGCACGCGCGGGTCCAACTGGTCGGCGCTGTCCTGGCCGTGCAGAACGACGAATGGGCCAAGGCCCGCCGCAACATGGACCGCGAAACGTTCATCGATTGCGAGCTCGGCCCTCCGCCTGTGCCCGGCTCCAGTGCGGCCGGGAGCCGGGGGAAGCACCGCAGTGCGCGTGCGCGCAAGCTGCGATGTTCTTGGTCGGCTGGGCCTACTACAGTGCAGCAATGCACACCAGACCCCTGGACAACCGGCAAGCACTGCGGATCGTCAACGGCTACTTCGGCGAATTCCTCAGCCGGATACCGGACGAGGGCTGGGAGCTTCCCACTCCCTGCACCGAATGGAACATCCGCGATCTGGTCCAACACGTGACCAGAGGCCACATCGCCTTGGTCCGTGCGCTCCACCCCGACATGTCCGCGTCCGAGCCCGCGGCCGCGGGCTCGGACGACGAGGTGGCAGACACATGCCGTCTGTGGGCATCGAAAGCGCAGGCCGCAGTCGAGGCACCAGGAGTGCTGGAACGCACGGCACACCACTCGTCGCTCGGCGAGATGACCGGCGACTCCCTCACCCTCATCCGGTGGGGCGATGTGTGCGTCCATGCCTGGGATCTGGCCCAGGCCATCGGCGCGGACTTCACACCCGACCCGGAACTGGCCCTCGCGGCGCTGGAGTGGCTGGTCCCTTTCTCTCCAGGCCTCAGTTCCACCGGGCACTTCGCCGAAGTCTCCGACCCTGGCCCCAACACCGCACCCTTCACAAGGGTTCTCACCATCACAGGACGCATGACAAACGCACACCGCGCACTCGGTTGATGTGCGTGCCGGCTATGCCGTGAATAGTCCGAAGACCACCTCAGGCCCGCCACCGCGCCCAGCAACTCACGGCCGAACAGAGGCGTACTGCCACCACCCGGTCGATGTTGGCGCTTCTCAAAGATGGTTCTGGCAGCGATCTCGTGAAGTCCGAGGTCAGGGTCGCCACCGCCCTGCGAGAGATGTCCTTCCGTCCCTTCGAACGGCCACTGGACCTCCTCGGGCTCAACTGACCAGCGGCAACCCAAGATCACGAGACTTTGCAATCGCCCTGGCCGCCCTCCACCGCCCTCCGCCGCCCTCCGCCGCCCTCCGCCGCCCTCCGCCGTCACGTCCGTACGACGCTTGCCGCGCCTGGGTCGATGCTCCTGAGTCGCCCGGAGTCCTTCCCTCACGGCCACCTTGGCGGTGTACCCCCTGAGTGCCTGTGGAGATCGCTTTCGGCCTCGGTCTCGTTGCGCTCCCCCTTCGACATGTGCAAGGCGTGGGGACGGCCGTTGGCCTTCCGGATCGTCATGAACCCCGGGCAGAGGTCGTCCTCGTGGGCTTCCAGGCAGTACTTCGGACTGATAGTTCCGGTAGATCTGCTCAAGCAGACCGGGATACTCCGGGTGCCTGGTCCTCCTCAGGAGCAATGCTCGAGACCGGATGTCTGTGGATCGGCCTCGGGTTGAACCTGAACTCGTCGTATGCCAGGCGGCAGTGGCCGAAGCCTCGGTGATGCCGCTCACCGAAAACGGCTCTGGCCGCAGTTCCGTAAAAGCGCAGGTCAGCGACGGGAATGTAACATCCTTTGCCTGGGTGTCCGCTCCGTGACGAGGGCGTATGGACAGCGGTCGGCTGTCTTGTGGTCATCGATGGTGCAGCCGGTTCATGCCTGGAACTCGGTGAGATCGATGGTGTGAACGCGCAGCGGATAGCCGTACACCGGGTGCGTCGCCTCTCGCTCAGGCACCATGCCGAGCTTGCGGATGACGTTCTCGGAGGCGTCGTCACCCACCCGGTGGATGCTGATGACGCGGTCGAGACCGCGGTCCTGGAGTGCGAACTCCAGTGTGGCGTGGGCGGCTTCGGACGCATATCCCTGGCCCCAGAACTGTGAGCCGAGCCGCCAGCTGATGGCCACGGCGGGCAGTACCTCCGGCAGGAACTCGGGCACGGACAGACCCGTGAAGCCGGCCAGTTCACCCGAGGCCAGCAGCTCGACGGCGAAGAGTCCGAAGCCTTCCTCGTCCCACTCCTCCTCCCACCGCTCGATGGCCTCTGCCGTGTGGTCCAGGTCGCGTACCGAGCCGTCGTCGATCCAGCGCATGACCCGCGGGTCGGCGTTGATGTCCGCCATCGGCGCGAGGTCGTCGTCATGCCAGCGACGGAGAAGAAGGCGGGGAGTGTGGATTTCGGTCATGGCGCCCATCCTGCCGAAGGCAAGGGCCTCATCGGTAATCCGGCGCTCGCCCGTGCTGCCGCTCCGGGACCGCAAGGCATCAAGCCGCCTGCACCGCACACCGTGACGGGTGAAACATCGGGCCGACGGCCGGGCAGATGACGTGCCGCCCCCTCGTCCAGGGCGACTTGTAACGCACGCCGGACGGTTGCCCACCGTCACAGGTCGTTGCCCGCGTAGGACAGGTTGAAGCTCTTGTTGGTCAGCGGGAAGTCCGGGACGATCGTGTCCGCCAACGCCACAGGCAGGAACCCGCTGCCGGGCGGCAGTGCCACGGCCCCGAGTGCGGCGACCGCGAACAGCCCGGCGGTGGCCGGCATACGCGCCCGCAGCCCGCCCAGCCGGTCGAGGTCCCGCAGGCCGGTCGCCCTCAGCACCGACCCAGCGGCGCAGAACAGCAGGGCCTTGAACGCCGCGTACATCGGCAACGGCGCCCTCGACGCCGTACCCACCCGCGAACTCACCGCAGTTGATCGCGCAGTCCCCCACCGCGACCACCAGACGGGGCTCGCTCATCGCGGCCACCGTGCGCCGCAGCGGCTCCGCCATGTTTGCCCTTATGGAGAATTCTGGTGAAGGCGGCCGCCTCCCGCTCCCGCAGAGCGCTGTCCATCTCTCGGGAGGCGGCCGCCGGTCGACGGAAGTCACTACGACGGCGGCTTTGCCTCCCCCTGCGCGGCCTGCAGGTCGGCGAGCAGCTCGGCCTGGCCGGCCAGCACGCCGGAGAGGATGGTGCGGGCGACCCGGAGGAGTTCCGCGACGTGCGGGCTGGTCAGCGAGTAATACACGGTCGAGCCCTCTTTGCGGGTCACCACCAGGTTCGCCCGGCGCAGCACCGCGAGCTGCTGCGACAGATGCGCGGGCTCGATGCCCACCTCGGGCAGCATCTCCGCGACCGCGTGCTCACGCTCACTCAGCAGCTCCAAGACCCGGATGCGCGCCGGGTGGCCGAGCGTCTTGAAGAACTCGGCCTTCAGTTGGTACAGCGGCGTACTCACCGCGTCACCCCCTTCCCGGTACAGCAGCATGGCCCCGCCGGCCGGGCCTCGGCGCATCGCATCCACCCATTCGTCAAGCACATGCGGCCCATCCTCGCCTGCGGCTCCGGCAGCACCGAACCCGCGCCAAGGAACCGGGCCGCCGAATCCAGCGATGAGGACCTCAGGAATTGCTAATGTTAGCAATTCCTGAGGTCCTGTGAGGAGGATTGCGTGAGGATCACCCCGCTCGCCGATCGGGACGAGGGAGCCGTCGGCGGGGATGGCGGCCAGCTCCAGGCTGCGCCCCGCCTCCGTCAGACGGCGCGCGGCTTCAGCGATCGCCACCTGTCCCTCGGCCGATCAGCTGCGCAGGTCGGCCAGATCGACGACAACCGGTCCGGTGCCGCGGGCCAGGGCCCAGCCGACCGCGCCCGTGAAACGGCGAACCGCGTCCGGGCCGAGGAATCCGGAGACGGAGAGAATGCCGAGGTTCTCCTCGACGGTGTAGCGCCCGTCGATGGTCATGATGGTGTACTTCCTTGTGCGGGCGTCGGCAGGAGACGTGGCGACCGGTCAGAGGGGGAGGGTGATCCAGATGCTCTTGCCCCGGCCGTCGGCATCCGCGCGAACCACCGCCGTGCCTCCCAGGGCGAGGACGACCTCCATGACGGTGGCGATGCCGCCGGTGCCGGTCACCGCCCCGGATAGCAGAGGCTGGTAGGGGTGGCGGTCATGGACGGCGAAGGCCAGGCAGTCCGAGCCCGCCGCGTAGATCACGGTCACCTGCGGGGAGAGGACGGCGGCGTGCCGGACGCTGTTGGTGACCAGCTCGGCAAGGATGAGCAGGGCCGGGTCCACCGTGGGGTGACGCAACCCGATCCCCCACTCGACCAGGGCCAGCTCTGCCGCCTCGCGGGCCATCCGTACGGCGGACGGTTCGGTGGGCAGCGTGAGCACGTGCCGGTGGGGCAGAGCTTCGAGCTGTGTGGACATCACTCACGCCTCCGCGCGGGCGAGGCGGAAACCGGCGACGGTCTTGGGGTGCAGGCGCAGCAGGGTGTCGTGCGGGCCGTGGGTCCAGCCGGTCAGGGTGCGCCGGTAGTGGGCGGCCTCGTCGGGGTCCGTGATCACCTCGGCCGGTCCGGAGACGGTGACCGTCCAGCCGGTGCCGGGCACGGCGCGGATCTCGTCCACGTGGTACGTCGCCGTCGCGGGCACCGCCGCGGCCGGGGCCGGAGTACGGACGACCAGGCGGCCGTACTCCCACACGTGCCGGGCCGGCCGCACCACGGTCAGATCCCGCTGCACGTACACCAGCCGGCCCAAACTGCTGCCTTCCAACAGCCACAGGGCCTCCGCGCCGGAGACTTCGACCATACGGAGGGGAGCGGGGGGAGTGCTCATCGGAGGGCTTCCTCGCTGGAGGTTCGGGGCTTCTGTGCGGGAAGAGTGGGTAGGACTCCGGCTGTCTCCAGGTGGTCGCGGGCGGCCCGGATCGCCTCGGGGGTGGTGGCGTACTCCCGGCCCTGGTGACGCAGCAGGTCCAGCGCGCCGACCGAGTCCAGGACCTGGCGCTGGCCGGGGCGTATCCCGGAGGAGAGGACGACGATGCCACGGCGTCGCAGCTTTTCCACCGCGTCCTTCAGGACGAGAGCGCCGGTGGCGTCCATCGTCGACACTCGTGACATGCGCAGGATCACGACGCGGACGTCGGTGACCTCGGTCAGTTCCAGCAGGAAGCGGTGGGCGGCGGCGAAGAACAGCGGCCCGTCGATGCGGTACGCGACGATGTGCTCGGCCAGCAGGGCGTGTTCCTCAGCGCTGTGGTCACCTCGGTCGAGCGGCACCTGGTCGAAGCGGGCCTCTTTGGCGACGGCGCGCAGCGCGAGGGCACCCGCGACGGCCAGGCCGATGATGACGGCGTACACGAGGTCCAGGGCCAGGGTCGCGACGGCGGTGAGGACGAGGATCAGCGCGTCGGAGCGGGTCGCCCTCGCCATCGCCCGCAGCGAGCCGACCTCGACCATGCGGACCGCGGTGGCCAGCAGCACGCCCGCCAGCGCGGCGAGCGGGATCTTCGACACCAGGGGTGCCGTCGCGAAGACGATCACGGCGAGGATCGCGGCGTGGGTGAGGGCGGCGAGCCGGGAGCTCGCGCCCGTCCGGACGTTGACCGCGGTGCGGGCGATCGCGCCGGTCGCCGGTACCCCGCCGAACAGCGGGGCAGCGATGTTGGCGATGCCCTGGCCGAACAACTCGCGGTTGGGGTCGTGCTGCTGGCCGACCGTCATGCCATCGGCAACCGAGGCGGACAGCAGGGACTCCAAGGCGGCCAGGGCGGCGACCGCCACCGCCGGGGCGAGCAGGCTGCCCAACGAGCCGAGGTCGAGGAAGGAGAGGGAGGGTGCAGGGAGACCGGAAGGCAGGGCTCCGATCGGCTTGGCGGCGTCCAGACCGGCGGCCTGCGCGACCACCGTCGCGGCGATCACGGCCAGGATGGAGAACGGAACGGTCGGCCGCCACCGTGCCCCGACCAGCATGACGGCGGCCACCGCGACCGCGAAGCCGACGGCGGTCCAGTTCGGGGACTTGGCGAACTCTTCGATCGCCCGCCAGGTCACCACCAGCACCCGGTCGCCCTCGGGCTTGGGCAGGCCGAGCGCATTCGGGACCTGCTGCAGGCCGATCACGCAGGCGATGCCCAGTGTGAAGCCCTCAACTACGGGCGCGGGGACGTACTGCATGTAGCGCCCGGCCTTGAGCGCGGCGAGGGCGATGAGTATGACGCCGGCCATCAAACCGACCGTGAGGACGCCGGTCGTCCCGTACTCGCCCACGATCGGGACAAGGACCACTGTCATCGCGCCGGTCGGCCCCGACACCTGCAGGTTCGATCCCCCGAAGAGCGCGGCGAGCACACCCGCGACCACCGCGGTCGCCAGGCCCGCCTCCGCGCCCAGTCCGGAGGAGACGCCGAAGCCGAGGGCGAGCGGCAACGCCACGACGGCCACGGTCAGCCCGGCCAGCACGTTCCGACGTGGGTCGCGGCGCATCTCCGTCAGGTCGGCGCGGGCAGGCAGCAGCTCCGCGATCCGGGCCCAGACCCGGCTGATCTGCGAGGTCATCGGGCGGCGACCTCCGCTTCCCGCAGCTCGGCGAGCAGTTTGCCCTGCCCGGCCAGCATCTCGGTCAGGATCCGCCGTGCGGCCTTCATCAGGTCGGCCACGTCCCCGTCGGCAAGCTCGTAGACGACGGTCGAGCCCTCGCGAGCGGAGGTGACGATCCCCGAGCGGCGCAGCACCGCCAGCTGCTGCGACAGGCTGGAGGGCTCCACCTCGATGGCGGCGAGCAGGTCCCGCACCGGCATCGGTCCGTCCTGCAGCAGCTCCAGCACCCGTATCCGTACGGGATGCCCCAGCATTCGGAAGAACTCGGCCTGGGCCTGGTACAGCGGAACGGACACGACCCCTCGGCTTCCCTTACGAGCCCCGCCCCGGGGGCGGACGCGAAAGGCTGTGCCCGCGGCTACCTGCGAACACAGCCAACATAGCATCTAACCAATTGCGAAATTTTGCAATTCAGCATCAGGCTGCCGCACCAGTGCTCCCGCCATGGACGGGGCGACGGAATCAGGCTTTCTTGACCACGCTCGACTTGAGCTGCATCGCCCCGAAACCGTCGACCTTGCAGTCGATGTCGTGCCCGTCGACCCCGTCGACCAGCCGGATGTTGCGCACCTTGGTGCCCGCCTTGATCCCCGAGGGGCTTCCCTTGACCTTGAGCGCCTTGACCACGACCACGGTGTCGCCGTCCAGCAGCACATTGCCGACGGCGTCCTTCACGACACGCTCCCCGGCGGTGTCCCCACCCTCGGTGACACTCTCGGCCGGAACCCATTCGTGGCCACACTCAGGGCACACCACAAGGGCGTTCATCTCGTAGGTGTACTCACAGGAGCACTTCGGGCAGGGCGGAGGATTCTCGATCATCCCGTCAGGGTATCCGGCGCCGCTTCCCGGACCGCCCCTCGGCCGACGTGCCGGGTCGTAGCACCGCGGGGGGAGAAGGAGAGAGCGGCAGGAGCACCCCTGCCGCAGACGTCCCCAACGGGACACCAGGGTGGCCGCTTGCTCGCGGTGCAGGAACGGGACGAGGTGCTCACCGAGGCGGGCGACCTACACCGTCGCCCCCGCAGGGACGGAGTTCCGGGTCCGGCCGGGCGCGGAGCCTCCGGATGTGGGTTGGAGCACATTCGGTCGATGCTGAGCCTCGGTGTCCCCACGCCCGACTGGTGGGTGAGGTCCGGCGGCCCGGCGACCTGGAACGGACGGGACGTGATGGTCAAGCCACCCTTCGGCAGCTCCAGCGTCGGCATGAGCCTGGTCCGCGATCAGGCGGACCTTCCCAGGGCTCTGGCTACCGGCGGACAGGGCGACGCCGTACTGGTCGAGGACTACCTCGCTGGGGCGCCGTGGGCGCCGAGATGGTCGGACTCACGCACACGGGTGTCCTAGCAGGAATGCTGCGCTAGGCGCTTGCCCGTCCGCCATACGACGGTTGTGCGCGGCCCACGACGTCCCGGCGGGCCTTCACCACTGGACGCCGGGGAGTCCCGATCGTCTGTTTCGTTCAAGGGATGCCGTGCAGGGCGAGGGCGGTGTCGGGACGGGTGTGGGCGCGTCGGCCGCTGGCGATGTTGGCCCAGCCGGCCCGGTGGAGGGTGGCGCGTACGAGATCTCGCAGGGCGCTCATGACGGTGGGGGTGCGGTGGCGGCGAATGCGGCTGGCGTCCTCGGCGAAGGACGTCTTTGGTCCAGTGGACGGTGTCCCCGATGATCCAGTGGCCGCTTGCCCAGGCCGCGATCTCTGCTGGGGTGGCTTGTCCGGCGGTCAGGTCGGTGACGGCGTAGACGGTCTCGGTCTGCACTTCCTGGTGCCGATGCGGCGGCGTTTGCGGTGGATGCGCACTACTTGGCGGGCGCGCGGGAACAGGAGTCCGTTCACGGTGACGACCTTGACTTCGCGGACCCCCTCACGGCCGTGGCCGCGATCTCGGGACTTGCCCAGGACGGGGACCTGGTTCCAGGGCAGCTTTTTCAACTGCCGTGCCAGGTTGGGCTGGTTGTTCTTCACGGAGAGCAGGTAGTGGGCGCCGCGGTCTTCGACGAGGTAGCGGGCGTGGTCCTTCTGGGCGTGCAGGGCGTCCACAGCGACGACGGCGTCGGCCAGATCGGTGTCGTCGATGGTGTCCAGCAGCGGGGCGAAATCGGGGATTTCGTTGGTCTTCGCGCCGATCTGGCCCAAGGCTGCGGTCAGGGTGTCGTCGTGGCGCACGGCGGTCATCACGAAGACGCGGCTGCCGTCATCCCGGACCGCTCCGCGTAGGCATGTGCCGTCCACGGCGAAGGCGCGGCGCCTCGGTTCGTCCGTGTCCTGGCGGCGGGCGGCCGCGCGGTGGGCGCGACGTTGCTCGCGTTCGTGACACCGTCGGGGCCGCAGGCGCCTGCGTTCGCAGGTGTCAGTGCCGCGAGCCGGCCGAAGCCGGCCGCGGTCAGCGCGGCGGCATCCACCCGCGCGAACACATCGCGCAGGGTCCGCTCACCCGGGGCCCGCAAGCGTCCGGCGAACGGATCGAACGGGCAGCCCAGGCGGGTCAGCACCGCCTGGTGGCAGCGGCGTGCCCATTCGGCAATCGCGGTAAGGGAGTTGTGGCCCGCGCACGTCATGGCGCACACCCCTACTGCGAGCAGCGTCGCCAGCGGAAAGCGCACCCCGCGGCGGTCGCGCGGGTCGGAGGCGACTTCACCATGCGAACGATGGCGCGGCACGTCCAGCGTGCACCGTCGCGGGTCCGGATTCCCTCGCGTTCAAGGTCGTGCGCGACACTCATCGCCGAGCGGCCTTTGAGGAGTTCGCCTGCTCATCGGCGGAGAGGTCTTTGAAATGGCAGGTGATGGTGAACGACTCCGCTCGACCGTCCGACCCCACGTGGTGGTCATCCCTGGTAATACGATTTATGTCGGCAGCCGTGCAGACATAGCGTGATCGCATCAACGACGACGGTTCTTACTGCTGTCGTTGTCGGAGCGCTGGTTTCATCCACCAAAGGCGATACGAAGTAAACCGTCCGGACCCCCTGTTTCCGACGCGAGGAGCCGAAGATCCGCAATTTCTCGTCCCGCAATTGAGCATGGTGCATCGGCGCCCCCACGTGATGGGCCTGAGCCATACTCAGCGCAGATGTTTACAACCGCCTCACTGCCCTAGCCGTACGCGGTTTTCACTCCGCACATAGGAGAACGTCCGTTTCCGAGTACTGATATGCAGCAACTCGGCACGTCTTGCCGATCACCCGTCGTCCCGGGCAGGTACCAACCAAGCAGACGACTCACGCAGCCCAAACACGTCGTCACACGTGACCATTGCTCCCGCAGAGCCGATACTGCCGAGAGCGGCCCCGCAGACCGCCGATCTGCACGCCAGCCAGACGTGACGACCAGTCAGCCAAGTCAGCAAGGGGTCAGCATCAACCCCGCCAGACTCCGCCTGCGCGCGCCACGCACTGCCAAGATCGACAACAAGGCGAACCCGCTCTGACCAGTAATAACACCGGTCAAGCACCAAGCTGCTAATCCCACCAGGAGGTATCCATGAAGATGCTCATCAACGTGGCGGAGACGGTGGTCGCGGACGCGCTGCGGGGCATGGCGGCCGCGCATCCGGAGCTGACGGTGGACGTCGAGAACCGGGTCATCGTACGGCGGGACGCTCCGGTGCCCGGAAAGGTGGGCCTCGTCTCCGGCGGGGGGTCGGGGCACGAGCCGCTGCACGGCGGTTTCGTGGGTCCCGGGATGCTGTCGGCGGCCTGTCCCGGCGAGGTGTTCACGTCCCCGGTGCCGGACCAGATGGTACGGGCCGCGGCCGCCGTGGACAGCGGTGCGGGCGTGCTGTTCATCGTGAAGAACTACACGGGTGACGTGCTCAACTTCGACATGGCGGCCGAGCTCGCCGAGGACGAGGGCATCCAGGTCGCGAAGGTCCTCGTCAACGACGATGTGGCCGTGACCGACAGCCTCTACACGGCCGGGCGGCGCGGCACCGGCGCGACGCTGTTCGTGGAGAAGATCGCGGGTGCCGCCGCCGAGGAGGGAGCACCGCTGGAGCGGGTCGAGGCGCTGGCCCGGCAGGTCAACGAGAGCTCCCGCAGTTTCGGCGTCGCACTGAGCGCCTGTACGACCCCGGCCAAGGGCAGCCCGACCTTCGACCTGCCGCCCGGGGAGCTGGAGCTCGGCGTGGGCATCCACGGCGAGCCGGGACGGGAGCGGCGCGCGATGATGACCTCGCGGGAGATCGCCGACTTCTCGGTGAACGCGGTCCTGGAGGACCTCGATCCGCGTAATCCGGTACTGGTCCTGGTCAACGGCATGGGCGCCACCCCGCTGCTCGAGCTGTACGGCTTCAACGCGGAGGTCCAGCGGGTGCTGGTCGAGCGCGGAATCCCCGTGGCCCGCACGCTGGTCGGCAACTATGTCACCTCGCTGGACATGGCGGGCGCCTCGGTGACGCTGTGCCAGGTGGACGAGGAGCTGCTCCGCCTGTGGGACGCGCCGGTGAAAACACCGGGGCTGCGCTGGGGCATGTGAACGCGGTCAACAAGCAGTCGCTCGTGTTGGAGGCAGATGAGCCCCAGGCAACAAGGCGCCGCTCGCCGAGGATTGCCTGTGAACCCGGTTAACAGGCAATCGCCCGCCGACGGCCGACAACCAGCCACCGCCCGCACCACTCCGTCAATGCCCGGTCACCACTGGTCCGCGCAGTCAACGTTCGCACCACGCAAGGAGATTCCGTGCTCGACGCCGATTACTTCCGCCGTTGGATGACCGCGACCGCCGCATCCGTGGACCGCGAGGCGCAGCGGCTCACAGAGCTGGACTCGCCGATCGGCGACGCCGACCACGGCAAGAACATGCAGCGCGGATTCACCGCCGTAGTGGCCGCTCTGGAGAAGGAGGCGCCGGACACGCCCGGCGCCATCCTCATGCTCGCCGGGCGGCAGCTGATCTCGACGGTCGGCGGCGCGTCGGGGCCGCTGTACGGCACTCTGCTGCGCCGGACCGGCAAGGCGCTCGGGGACGCCGCCGAGGTCAGCGAGGAGCAGTTCGCGGACGCGCTGCGCACGGGCGTCGACGCCGTGATGACGCTGGGCGGAGCCGCGCCCGGCGACAAGACCATGATCGACGCGTTGGTACCCGCGGTGGACGCCCTGCCCGACTCCTTCACGGCGGCGCGGGCCGCCGCCGAGGAGGGCGCCGTCGCGACGACACCGTTGCTGGCCCGCAAGGGCCGGGCGAGCTATCTGGGCGAGCGCAGCATCGGGCACCAGGACCCCGGCGCCACGTCCTCGGCGCTCATGGTCGCGGCACTCGTGGAGGCAGCCGATGAGTGACCCTACGGACAAGCTCGTGGGGATCGTGCTGGTCTCCCACAGCGCCGCCGTCTCCGCTTCCGTGGCCGAGCTGGCGATCGGCCTCGCGGGCGGCGGCACGACCGCTCCCGTCGCCCCGGCGGGCGGCACCGTGGACGGCGGCCTCGGCACCAGCGCCGAGCTGATCGCCGCCGCGGCCGCCTCCGTGGACCGCGGCGCCGGGATCGCCGTCCTCACCGACCTCGGCAGCGCGGTCCTCACCGTGAAGGCGTTGCTCGCCGAGGGAGACGAACTCCCGGACCAGACCCGTCTCGTAGACGCACCCTTCGTCGAGGGCGCGGTGGCCGCCGTCGTCACGGCCTCGACGGGCGCGGACCTCGCCGCGGTGGAGGCTGCGGCCACGGAGGCGTACACGTACCGGAAGGTATAAGAGAATGCTCAATCTCACCCTTCCGTGGGAGTGCATTCGCCGCGACGCCGAGCAGCGAGGCGATACCGAGCTGGGACTACAGGTTGAGGTCGGATCCGACGCTGAACGCCTGTACCGGAAAGCCGGTTTCACTCGAGATTCGTCTTGACGTCGTATCTGCGGCAGCCCGCATAAGGGTTTTCCCCGGCGTCGGCGAAGCCACGGTGCACGGCGTCCTGGCGGGCGCCATGCGGCCGAGGGCCCGAGCCGTAGTCGGCCCCGGCCACTCGACCGCCCTCGCCGGCGCGGGATCAGCGACGACAGCGGGTCCGCGCCATGGACGTGAACTCTCCTGATTCAAGGGCGAGTTCACGCCGCGTCAAGGATCAGCATACGTACCCGCACGGCGGCCCGGCGAACGGCCACCCAGCCTCTTGATGTGATCGCGCCAGCCGTGTCTTATAGGTACAGACCAATCACGTCGAGGGAAGGCAGGACCGTGCGACCCGTTCCCCTTGCCGTGATGTGCGCGATGATCTGCGGCTCGCTCCTCGTGCTGGCGTCCTGCGGGTGGGGCGCACGGAACGACGATCAGGGCGAACGACTACCCTCGGCGCCGATGGGCGTGACCGCGGCTGCGGGCAGCGCGACCAGCGTGCACGTCATGTGGAACCGGGCGTCCGGGGATCCGGAGGTCAGCCGCTACGAGGTATATCGCGGCACCACGAAGGTCGAGGAAGTGCCCGGTGCGGAGCACATGGTGGACATCACCAGGCTCCAGCCGTCCACGACGTACGTCTTCACGGTCCGGGCCCGGAACGCCGCCGGGGACTCCGGACCGCCCAGCAAGCGGGTGCGCGCCACCACTCCGGCAGCGGTCGCGGCCGATCACACGGCCCCCACCCGTCCCGGCCGGCCGAACGGCAAGGCAGTCGGGAGCCGGGCGGTCCAGTTGGCCTGGGAGAAGTCGACGGACGACCGCGGCGTGGCCTCGTACGACATCTATCAGGGCACCTCGAAGATCCACAGCGTCGGCGGGGCGCAGACGGCGACCGTGGTCACCGGGCTGCGGCCGGGCACCCGCTACGCGTTCACCGTGCGGGCGCGCGACGCGGCGGACAACGTCTCGCCGGGCAGCGACACCGTGCGGCTCACCACCGCGCCCGGCTCGGACGACGGCCGGGGCACGGCGCCGACCGGCTTCCGTGCGACGACGCACCGCGCCGACGGGGCGTACTACATCGATCTGTCATGGGTCGCGCCCGCGGTGGACGGGGTGATCACGGAGTATCAGATCCATCTCGACGGACTTCCGGCCACCTCGCTGGTGTGGGGCGGCACTCCGCCGCGCGGCACGTCCACGTACAGCTTCTACGTGGGCCGGGACGCCGGGGTCGCGCACCGGGTACGGATCAGGGCGAAACTGCCGGACGGGACGTGGGGCGGGTTCTCGGCAGAGCGCACGGTCATGACGGGGAACCAGCGATAACGGACGCATGAGCCCCGGCGGCCGGCCGGACGAACGAGCACGCGACAGTCGGCCGGACGAAGGAATTCGTCACCTGCCCGGTCTCCGTCCGCATGCGGGCCGGGCCGGGGGCACGTTGGCTCTCCCTGAGGCAGCACGGGCCTTCCCCATCCTCGGCGGCGCGACGGGATGTACCGCCAACCGTGCCGCTGGAGGGCAGTCCTATGCGTACTACTCAGACACTTCTCCGTTCCGGCCTGACCGTGGCAGCCGCCGCTGCGCTTCCGCTCACCCTGGCCGCTCCGTCGGCCGTCGCGGTCGGGGGAATCTCCGTGAGCACCACCGGTTCCAATGTCTCGGTCACCACAAGCGCGTGTCCGAGCAACGGCGGCAGCTACGGCAGCGCCTCCTTGCTCTCCAGTGGACAGGCGAACTTCTCCCAAGGGCGCCAAGCGACGTTGACGGGGACGAGCACTGGCCAGTCCGCGTCCTGGTCGGGCGTGAGTCCGGGCACCTATACCGTCATCGTGGTCTGCGCGGACGGAACGACGGCGGGCACCCAGTCCGTGATCGTCTCCGCCGCCGCGAACCTCACCCCGAATGCGGCCACGAAGCCCACGATCTCCACGACGACCGCGCCCTCGCGCGGGGTCGCGGGCGGTTTCGGCGGAACGGTCAAGGATTACGGCACGGTCACCCTCGTGGGCGGCGCGGTGCTGGTCGCCACGGGCACCGTGGCCGCTGCCTGGTTCCTGCGGCGCCGGGCCAAGCCCCACCGGCTCTGATGCGAGGGTCCGTCATATCGGCGGCCGTCCACCCGACTCCGGTCGGAGGGGCGGCCGCCTCTTTGCACGCGGCCTCTTCCACGCCGTCCCCTCGAAAGCCGTCTCCTCGCGAGCCGTCCCCTCGCGAGCCGTCCCCTCGCGAGCCGTCCCCTCGCGAGCCGCCTCCTCGCACGCCGCCTACTCCGGCGCGGGCAGCTGCTCGAGCTCCTCCAGCGCATGCGTCAGCCACTGGGTCCAGAAGGTCTCCAGATCGATGCCCGCGCGCAGGATCAGATGATGGATACGGTCCTGCGCGGAGTCCTTGCCCGGCGGGAAGTCCTGCTTCTCGATCTCCTCATACTCGGCCAACTGCCGCTGATGCAGGGCGAGATGGCGGCGCAGGTCGGCGTCGATGCCCTCGGTGCCGACGACGGCCGAGGCACGCAGACGCAGCAGCAGCGCGTCGCGCAGGGGTTTCGGGTCCTGGGAGGCGGCGGTCCAGCGGGCGAGTTCGGCGCGGCCCGCGGGCAGGACTTCGTACCTCTTCTTCTGTCCCCGGGTCGGCTGCTCGGTCGGGAGGGCGCGGATGTGACCCTCGGCCTCCAGTTTTCCCAGCTCGCGATAGATCTGCTGATGCGTCGCCGACCAGAAGTACCCGATCGACTTGTCGAACCGCCGGGTCAGTTCGAGGCCGGAGGACGGCTTTTCGAGCAGGGCGGTGAGGATCGCGTGCGGGAGTGACATGGGAGCCATCCTAGGGAGGGCCGCCCCAGGGGACGGCCCTCGTGCCTTCGGCTCCTACAGCGCCGCGGCCAGCTCGGTGCCCTGCTTGATGGCGCGCTTGGCGTCGAGTTCGGCGGCCACGTCGGCGCCGCCGATGAGGTGCGCGCTGCGCCCGGCGGCGAGCAGCTCCTCGTACAGGTCGCGGCGCGGCTCCTGCCCGGTGCACAGCACGATCGTGTCGACGTCCAGAAGGCGGCTCTCTCCGTCGACGGTGAGGTGCAGTCCTGCGTCGTCGATCCGGTCGTACTGGACGCCCGGAACCATGGTGACGCCGCGGTGCTTGAGCTCGGTGCGGTGGATCCAGCCGGTGGTCTTGCCGAGTCCGGCGCCGACCTTGGAGGTCTTGCGCTGCAGGAGGTGGACGGTGCGGGGCGGGGCGGGCCGCTCGGGCGCGGCGAGGCCGCCGGGGGCGCGGTAGTCCATGTCGACGCCCCAGTTCCGGAAGTACGTCGCCGGGTCCTCGCTCGCCTTGTCGCCGCTGTCGGTGAGGTACTCGGCGACGTCGAATCCGATGCCGCCGGCGCCGAGGATCGCGACGCGGTCGCCGACGTGGGCGCCGTCGCGCAGCACGTCGAGGTAGCCGAGGACGCTGGGGTGGTCGACGCCGGGGATCTCGGGGGTGCGGGGGCTGACGCCGGTGGCGACGACGACCTCGTCGTACTCGGCGAGGGCGTCCGCGTCGGCGTAGGTGCCGAGCCGCACGTCCACGCCGTGCTCTTCCAGCCGGGTGCGGAAGTAGCGGATGGTTTCGTCGAACTCCTGCTTGCCGGGGACCTTGCGGGCCACGTTCAGCTGGCCGCCGATCTCGCTCGCGGCGTCGTACAGGGTGACGTCGTGGCCGCGCTCGGCGGCGGAGACGGCACAGGCGAGCCCGGCGGGACCGGCGCCGACGACGGCGACGCGCTTGCGCAGCCGGGTCGGGGACAGGACGAGCTCGGTCTCGTGGCAGGCGCGGGGGTTGACCAGGCAGGAGGTGATCTTGCCGCTGAAGGTGTGGTCGAGGCAGGCCTGGTTGCAGCCGATGCAGGTGTTGATGGCCTCGGGGCGCCCG
The DNA here is from genome assembly GCF_002946835.1 of Streptomyces dengpaensis. Classification (NCBI taxonomy): domain Bacteria; kingdom Bacillati; phylum Actinomycetota; class Actinomycetes; order Kitasatosporales; family Streptomycetaceae; genus Streptomyces; species Streptomyces dengpaensis. The sequence continues at coordinate 7,876,228 of NZ_CP026652.1, read as the reverse complement.
GCTTCCGCCTTGGCGACGAAGTCGGGGTCGGCGAGCATCGGGCGGGCCAGCGACACCATGTCCGCATGGCCCTCGGCGATCAACTGCTCAGCCAGCTCGGGGGTGTTGATGCGATTGGTCGTCACCAGCGGGATGGCGACGGCGCCCATGACCTTCTTCGTGACCCAGGCGTACGCGCCGCGCGGCACCGAGGTCGCGATGGTGGGGATACGGGCCTCGTGCCAGCCGATGCCGGTGTTGATGATCGTCGCCCCGGCCGCTTCGACGGCCTTGGCCAGCGTGATCACCTCGTCCAGCGAGGAGCCGCCCGGCACGAGGTCGAGCATCGACAGCCGGTAGATGATGATGAAGTCCTCACCCACCGCCTCACGCACACGCCGGACGATCTCGACGGGGAAGCGCATCCGGTTCTCGTACGAGCCGCCCCAGCGGTCCTCGCGCTGGTTGGTCTGGGCGGCGATGAACTCGTTGATGAGGTAGCCCTCGGAGCCCATGATCTCGACGCCGTCGTACCCGGCCTGCCGCGCCAGGCGGGCGGTGCGGGCGTAGTCGTCGATGGTCTGCTCGACCTCGGCGTCGGTGAGCGCGTGCGGCGGGAAGGGGCTGATCGGCGCCTGCAGGGCGCTCGGGGCGACCAGGTCCCGGTGGTAGGCGTACCGCCCGAAGTGCAGGATCTGCAGGGCGATCTTGCCGCCCTCACGGTGCACCGCGGCGGTGATCTCCGTGTGCTGCCCGGCCTCCGCCTCGGTGGTCAGCTTGGCGCCCCCCTCGTACGGCCTGCCTGACTCGTTCGGGGCGATGCCACCGGTGACGATGAGCCCGACACCGCCGCGCGCCCGGGCGGCGTAGAAGGCGGCCATCCGCTCGAAGCCGCGCTCGGCCTCCTCCAGGCCCACGTGCATCGAGCCCATGAGGACCCGGTTGGGAAGCGTCGTGAAACCCAGGTCGAGCGGGGTCAGCAGGTGCGGGTAACGGCTCATCGGGCCCTCCGTAGGGGTGTCGTACGTCTGTTGTAGACGACGGCCCCACCCTTGTGCAACTAGTTGCATAACGATCGCCGTCGACGCCTGGGCCCGGGCGGCGAAGATCGACGTACCCGTGCTGGCCGTCAACGGCGGGATCGATTCGGTCGACCACCTCGGCATGGCGGAACGCCTCGTGCGCACCGTCGCCACGGCCGGTCGACGACCGTTGACGACACCGCGCACTACCCGAACATGGAACGACCGGGCGCCTACAACGCGATCCTCTGGGACTTCCTCCGCTCGCTGGAACTCTGACGCCGCGTGCCGATCACGACGTTGGCGTGGAGCTCCTCCGATACGGCGAGCCTCGTGTGGAGACCGCCACGGGTGAACGCCTCCACGGCGAGCGCGGCCTGGCGTTCGCTCGTCTCGACGAGGAGGGAGCCGCCGGGGGCCAGCCACCGGGACGCCTCGGTGGTGACGCGGCGCAGGACCTCCAGGCCGTCCGAGCCGCCGTCGAGGGCGACCAGGGGCTCGTGGTCGCGGGCCTCGGCCGGCAGCAGCGCGACCTCGTCCGTGGGAACGTACGGCACGTTGGCGGCCAGGATGCCGACGCGGCCGCGCAGTTCGTCCGGGAGGGCGGCGAACAGGTCGCCCTGGTGGACATGTCCGGCGAACGGCGCGACATTGCCGCGCGCGCAGCGCACCGCGGCCGGGTCGATGTCGGCCGCGTGCAGCTCGGGCCCGCCGAGCCCGGCCGCCAGGGCGGCACCGACCGCGCCCGAGCCGCAGCACAGGTCCACGACGACGGAGGCGTCCCGCCCGAGGGCGAGGGCCTGTTCGACGAGGAACTCGGTGCGGCGCCGGGGCACGAAGACGCCCGGTTCCACGGCGACCCGCAGGCCGTGGAACTCGGCCCAGCCCAGGACGTGTTCAAGGGGAAGCCCACGGACGCGCCGGTCGACCATGGCGGCGACGTCCTCGGGCGTGCGGGCAGTGGAGAGGATCAACTCCGCCTCGTCCTCGGCGAAGACGCAGCCGGCGGTACGGAGCGCGCCGACGACAGTGGAGCGGGAAAGTGGTGGCATGGAGCCGAGAAGCCTTTCGGAGACCGAAGGGCGCTCTCGCGGTCGCCTAAGGGCGGTGATCCGCGCTGCTTCGAGATGAGAGCACCCGAGCCGACACAGCAGAAATGGGTCTCACCTCCTCGGTCACGACCCGGCCGGGACGATCCGCGGTCGGGACGGTCACCCTAGCAGGAGCGGTCGGACGCCGAGGGTCCCGGGATCGGCGTTGTGCTGCGCCGACGGTGATCCGTGGGTCCAGGCCCCGTTCAGGGGCGGAGCTCTGGTGCTTCCAAGACGAAGTCGGTCAACTGCGCCCTGTCCTCCGGCAGTTCCCCGAGGGTGTCGTCGAAATCCCCGAGGGTGCCGTCGAAGAGGAGCGACCGGTCAGCGGACCCCTACGACGCGCACGTCCTCCAGGTGCTCGGGCACCCGCGCCGCCATGAAGCGCGTGGTGCGGCGCAGCCGGAAGCCGAGGGACTCGTAGAGCCGGATGGCGTTGGTGTTGTCGGCCGCGGTGTGCAGGAACGGGGTCTCGCCGCGCTCGCGGATGCCGTGGGCGACGGCAAGGATCAGCCGGGTGGCCAGGCCCTCGCCGCGGAAGCCGGGGTCGGTGCAGACCGCGCTGATCTCGGTCCAGCCCGGCGGGTGCAGCCGCTCCCCCGCCATGGCGATGAGGGCGCCGTTCCGGCGTATCCCCAGGTAGGTGCCCAGATCGACGGTGCGCGGCAGGAACGGGCCGGGTCTGGTCCGTTCGACCAGGTCGAGCATCTCGGGCACATCGGCCGGGCCGAGCCGTACGGCCTCGGCGTCCGGTGCCGCGGCGATCCCGTCGTCGACGAGCTGGACGCCCTCCAAGCTGAAGGTCACCTCCCAGCCGTCCGGGACCGGTCCGGTGAAGCCGGCCAGCGGCGCCTCGGCGCCGGGGCCGGCCAGGGCCGCAAGGTCCGCCCAGTCGGCGGCGTCCGGCTCGTCCGGCAGCGCCAGCCACGGCGACACGTCCACGGGGTAGCGCAGGACGCGGCCGCGGCGTTCGGCGAAGTGGGCGTGCGGGCCGCTCAGCGAACCGAGGGCGGGGTTGTCCAGCGGGTGCGCGCGCGGCCGAAGCGGCGGTGGTGTGCGCGGCGACGTCGGGCTCATGCGGACACCTCGATCACGGTCTTGCCGCGCGCGTGACCGTCCTCGACGGTGCGCAGTGCCTCGCCGGCCCGGTCGAGCGGGAAGGTCCGCGTCACGAACGGCCGCAGCTCTCCCCCGACCGCGAGCTTCGCCACCTCGTCGAGTACGGCGGCGGTGTGGGCCCGCGCGACAGGAACGCCCCCGAGCCGTGCGGCCGTCTCCCGGTCGGCGCCGGTGATCAGCTTCGTACGGTCGGTCAGCAGCGTCGCCGCCGCTTCAAGAACCTCACCGCCGACGAGGTCGAACACGGCGTCCACACCGTCCGGCGCCACCGTACGCACCCGCTCCGCGAGGTCGGGCCCCGACGGGACGTGCACGGCCCCGAGCGACTCGACGAAGTCCTTCTTGCCGTCGCTCGCGACGGCGACGACGCGCAGCCCGAAGGCACGCGCGATCTGCGTGGCGGCGACGCCGACCCCACCGCCCGCGCCGGTGATCAGCACGGTCGCGCCGGCGGACAGGCCGAGCTGGCGGATTCCGTCGTACGCGGTCGCCGCCGCGACGGGCAGGGTCGCGGCGTCCGCGAAGGACAGGTCGGCGGGCTTGTGCGCGGTAACGGCGACGGGCAGCAGCGCGTACTCGGCGTATCCGCCGGCCACCGGGTTGCCGAAGACCTCGTCCCCCGCGGTGAAGCCGGTCACGCCGGCACCAACCTCCTCGACGACCCCGGCGACCTCGTTGCCGAACACGGCGGGCAGCTCGCGCGCGGGGCCGCCCGGGCGGCGGTAGCCCGTCCGCTGCTTCCAGTCGACGGGGTTCACGCCCGCCGCGCGCACCGCGACGAGGAGCTGTCCGGGACCCGGGCTCGGCCGGTCGCGCTCCACCAGGGCCTCGGTCTCCGGGCCGCCGTACCGCGTGAAGACGTACGCCTTGGGCATCTGCTGCCTCACTCTCCTTCGCTGTCACCGGTCGCCGGCCCACGTCACCGGTTGCGGAGGCCACCGGCCGTCGGCACTAGCGGCAAGGAAGATCAGGGCGCGGCTATTCCCGGCCCTCGGGAGAGGGCATCTGCCCGGGCAGCATCTGATGGTGCGGCTCACCGCCGACGACGGGTATGTGGCGCAGCGCCACTACTCCATGACGGCCGCACATGTGGCGCCGCTCCTGGCCGAGCAGCCTCCCGGTGGGTGGGAGGCCTATGTGTGCGGCTCCAACGGATTCGCGGAGCACGCCTCGCGGTTGCTGGTGGAGGCCGGTCAGCCCGTGGACCGGATTCGCATCGAGCGCTTCGGCTGAGGCGGCGAACGGCTGAAAAGCATGGCCTGGCGGCCTTTTCACCGTGCACATACGGTGTGATCACCCGCACCCTTGATGTCAAAGGTGGTCCTTCATGGCCGTGTTCGACCTGCCCCTCGACGAGCTCCGCGAGTACCGCAGCGCGTCCGCCGAGCCCGAGGACTTCGACGCCTTCTGGGCCAAGACGCTCCAGGAGGCCCGTGAGTACGACCTCGAGGCCCGCTTCGAGCCGGTCGAGACGCCCCTCAAGACCGTCAAGGTCTACGACGTCACGTTCGCCGGATTCGGCGGGCACCCGATCAAGGGATGGCTGACCGTGCCGGCGTGGGCCAACTCGCCGCTGCCCGCGGTCGTCGAGTTCGTCGGATACGGCGGCGGACGCGGCCTCGCGCACACGCATCTGCTGTGGGCCTCGGCGGGCTTCGCGCACTTCGTGATGGACACGCGTGGCCAGGCCAGTGCCTGGGGCGGCGGCGACACCCCGGACCCGGTGGGCAGCGCACCCGCGTTCCCCGGCTTCATGACGCGCGGGGTCGAGAACCCCGAGGACTACTACTACCGGCGGCTGTTCACGGACGCGGTACGCGCCGTGGAGGCGGCCCGCGCGCATCCGCTGGTCGACCCGGCGCGCACGGCGGCCCTCGGCGGGAGCCAGGGCGGCGCCATGACCATCGCGGTGGGCGGTCTGGTCCCCGACCTGGCCGCGGTCGCCCCCGATGTGCCCTTCATGTGCGACTTCCCGCGCGCCACGGCGATCACGGACCGCACCCCCTACCGAGAGGTCGGCAACTACCTCAAGACCCACCGCGGCCGCACCGGCCAAGTCATGCGGACGCTCTCCTACTTCGACGGAGTGCACTTCGCCGCGCGCGGCCGGGCCCCCGCCCTGTTCTCGGTCGCCCTGGAGGACCTGACCTGCCCGCCGTCGACGGTCTTCGCGGCGTACAACGCGTGGGCGCACGACGACAAGAAGATCGAGGTGTACGACTTCAACGACCACGAGGGCGGCGGCCCCTACCAGGAGGCGGCCCAGTTGCGCTGGCTGCCCTCGTACCTCTGAGGCACCCGCGATCATCGACTCGCCGCACACTCAAGGCGGCCACGCGCATGGGTAAGCCCGTCAGGAAGTGAGGATGGAGATGCCGTCTCCGAGCAGTTTCAGCCCGAGAACGAAGAACAGGACGGCCATCACGGCGACATTGTGCTGAGCTGCCCAGTCTTTCCAGGTGCCGAGCGTGGTTCTGGCTCGCTCTCCGCCTAGTAGGAAGACTCCCAGTGGGGCCAGAAGGCCGAGGGTGGCGATCACGACGAAGATCGCCAGCGATGCGATCTGCTGCCCGACCGGCAGTCCGGCTGAGCCGATCGCAGCGCCAGCGGCGATGGTCAGCGGGGCGTTCTTGGCGTTGAGCGCGGCCAGGCCCGTTCCGAGTCCGAAGACCTTGACCGGCGTGAGGCGGTCGATCGCGCCCATCCACTTCGGCAGTTGGGCTTGCGAGGGATCCTTCGGGCGCCGGTGCCACTGCCGGGCGCCGAAGAGAACGAGGAACACACCCAGAGCGAGCTTGAGAGCTCCCACCCAGGTGGCCGGTTGATTGTGGGCCGAGGCACCTGCGGGGGAAGCGATCGCCAGCATCACGGCACCCAGTGCCGAGAGCCCCAGGATCCAGCCGCCGGCGAACAGCAGTCCGTTGAGACGTCCCCGAGGTGTGGCGAGTATGAGGATGATGGCGATGATCGGGAGCGGGCTGATCGCGACGCCGGCCGCAAAGCCCAGCACGTCACCGAGAACTTTGCCCATGGTTGCCTCCGGGTGGCGATCCAGTGGAGCAGGGGGCTCGGCGGAAGCGGGTGACCCAACCGCCTGGGCGGCGCAACGGGTTGCTGTGCGGTCGGCTGCGACACCGTCTTCACGGCCGCGCGGAAGTGGCTGCCCGAGAATGGTGATGCCGACGTACTCGGCACGTCCCACCCAGATCCATCTTCCTGCGCCTGGCCGGATCTGTCCTCAGGAGCTTCTCGGGACCCGAGGACCCCGGCATTGGCCTGCCGCACCGGGCATGCCGGACCCCGCAGTTGCCGGAGCTTCTCAAAAATCCGCCCCAGGAGACCACAACGCCCAGGGGCCGAGATGCGAGGCAGCGCATCGGCGGTGAGGATTGAAATTGTGAGGGCGATGGCGCCTCATGTCGGGGCGCTGGGCGACCCTCGCACCGATCTGTGGCAGGAGAACCTCGCGATGACTGCGACGCCAGGCGCAACCCAGCCGGCTTACCCCGAGCACCCGGGCAGGACGGATGGGGTGTGTAACGAGTTCACGGTTTTCACCAAGATCAAGCCGGGCGAGGCCGATGCGTTGCGTGAGGATCTCGCCGCGCTCGCCGACGCGGCGGATGACGAGAGGGTCCATGCGGCGGTGCGCCAGATCGGCACGCTGCATGACGCACGGCATGTGATTTTCGACAACGACACCCGGTTCATGTTCGCCAGCGTCTTCGACGGCTCCTGGGACACCTACATCGACGACTTCGCCAAGACGGTGGTCGGGGCGCGCTTCGACCAGGTCTTCTCGCACAGCGAAGGGTTCCCCGGCGTCAGCGATCCAGGGGTGAAGGACTGGTTCCTCGCCCACCAGGAGCCCGCGGGGGTCTTCGTCAGCGCCTATCCCGACCTGACCGTTCAGCAGATCTTCAAGGACCAGCGCGTGGACAAAGCGTTCCAGGAGGTGCTGGACACGGCCGAGTTCCGGGCGGCGCTGGACAACCCGGCCAACGCGGAGTTGGTGGCCACGCCCGCCTTCCAGAAGCTGCTGGGGGAAGCCGCGGCCTAGAACCCGGGCACAGCAACCCTCGGATCCGACCCGACGTCGGACCGCGTCGGCGGGCGCGGGCCTGCCGTTGCGGGGCTGTCCAGGCAGAGACCGATATGGAGGCACAAACGATCATGAGCACCGCGGACAGCTGCAGCGCGGCCGGCGTGAGCGTCGAGATCGACGACGTCCAGAGCGGGGCACTGCGTCCACGGCCGGTGCCGTACGAAGGGAAATTCGTCTTCCTGCGCGTCGATGACCGCCACGCCGGGCGCGCCCTGCTGCGGCGGCTGCTCCCGGTGACCTCAGGTGGTCTGCCCAGCGTGGACCGGAGCCAGGATGCCTGGGTGGCTGTGGCGTTCACCTATGAGGGGCTGAGGGCCCTGGGGGTGCCCCAGGAGTCACTGGACAGTTTTCCGCGGGCGTTTCGTGAGGGCATGGCCGCTCGGGCGGAGCTGATCGGAGACGTGGGCGAGAACGCCCCGGCCCACTGGGAGGCACCGTTCGGAACGGGCGAGGTCCATATCGCGTTGAGCGCCCTGTCTTCCGATGCGGCGCAGTTGGACAAGGAGCTGGAGCGGGCCCGCGTCGCCCTCGAGGACACGCCCGGTGTCCAGGTGATCTGGCAGCAGGATGTCCGCCAGCTCCCGACCGGGCGCACCACCTTCGGCTTCCGCGACGGCATCAGCCATCCGAACATCGAGGGCGTCGGACTGCCCGGCTCCAACCCGCAGGAAGTCCCCATCAAGACCGGCGAGTTCATCCTCGGCTACCCCGACGAAACCGGCAATCTGCCGCCCATGCCCAGCCCCGAGGTGCTGGGGCGCAACGGGACCTATGTCGCCGTACGCAAAATCCACACCAACGTGGCGGCCTGGCGACGGTACCTGCGCGCGAACAGCTCCAGCGCCGAGGAGGAGGCACTCCTGGCGGCGAAGATGGTCGGGCGCTGGCCCAGCGGGGCGCCGCTGGAGCTGTCGCCGGAGCACGATGATCCCGAGCTGGCGGCCGACCCGCACCGGATCAACAGCTTCCTGTACCGGGAGAACGACGATCGCGGCTTCCGGTGCCCCGCCGGTTCTCACATCCGGCGCACCAACCCCCGCGATGCCACCATCATCGGCGACGCACGGATGCACCGCCTCATCCGCCGCGGCACCACCTACGGCCCGCCGCTGCCCGAGGGCGTGCTGGAGGACGACGGCGCCGACCGGGGTCTCGTCGGTGTCTTCATCGGAGCCCACCTGGAACGACAGTTCGAATTCATCAAGGCCGAGTGGGTCAACGACGGCAACTTCATCGGCTACCCCGGCGAGAAGGACCCGGTGGCCGGGCATCACGACGGAACCGGCAGCGTCACCATCCCGGAGAAGCCGGTCCGGCGCCGCCTGCGGAATCTGCCCAGCTTCGTGGTGACCCGCGGTGGCGAGTACTGCTTCCTGCCGGGTCTGCGCGCCCTGCGTTGGCTCGCCGAACTGGAGGACTGAGGGGAGTTGTTACCCCCTCGGGTCGCACCCCGCTCTGCGAGGAGAGGTCGAAGTCATGGCAGCGCAGTTCGTCCCCTACACACCGGACGTCGAAGTCGATGACCCGCACTTCGAGCAGAACTTGCAGACGGTGATCGAAAAGACCGAGCGCTACATCGCCGAGTCGGTCAAGGCCGGCGGCACCGGACGGGCCCTCCGCGACGCCCACGCCAAGGGCTACGGGCTGGTCCGGGGGGAAGTGGAGATCCTGGACGGGCTGCCCCCTGAGTACGCCCAGGGCATCTACGCCACTCCGGGAACCCACGATGCGCTCATCCGCTTTTCGAACGGCTCGCCTCGCGCCGGAGCCGACGCGCAACTGGGCAGCGCCACCGGATTGGCGCTGAAGATCTTCGGCATCGACGGCCCGACCCTGCTGGAAGACGAACCGGACACAGGCACATTCGACTACGCCAACATCAACGCGCCGATCTTCTTCTGCAATACGGTCGAGCACTACCTGTTCATCCAGGAATTGTTCTTGAACGCGCCAGCCTATTTCTCCCAGGGCCGACCCGGCGCGCATCGTTTCTTCGCCGACTTCGTCACGGGAAAGGGAACGCTGGACCAGGACGACTGGGCGTGGGACGAGTTCCTGGCCTTCCTTCGCCTGTCAAAAATCCCCCCGGTCAACCTATTGCTTTCGAGCTATTGGACGATGGGCGCGGTCAGGCACGGGGACTACATCGCCAAGGTGCGCATCACCCCCGACCCGGACTTCGCCGCCGCGGTGGTCCGGCGTAACCTCAGCCCCGCCTCGGCGCCGGAGGTCTTCCGGCCGGCCCTGCAAGCCGAGTTGCAGGCGCGGCCCTACGCTTTCGACATCCAGGTCCAGCTCTGCACCGACCTGGAGCGCATGCCGGTGGAGGACACCACCGTGGAGTGGCCCGAGCAGCTCTCGCCGTCCGTCACCGTAGCCAGGCTGCAGTTGCCGCAGCAGGACATCTCCGGCCCGGAAAACCTGGAGAAGATGGACGCGCTGTCCTTCACGCCCTGGCGGGTCACCGCCGAGCACGCGCCCCTGGGCAACATCATGCGGACCCGCAAAGAGGTCTACCGGCACGCCTCCATCGAGCGCCACAAGCTCAACCAGCAGCCGCGCACAGAGCCCCGCAGCGCCGACGAGGTGCTGTGATCCCAGAGGGCGACAAGGTCTCCCTTCGGAAGCGGTGGCACGAGCCAGCCCATCGGTTCACTGTTCCTCACCCAGCAGATGGCGTCCCGTGGCTTCCCTCCTGTCCGACCAGTCGGTACGTTCAACGGGCCCGGCCCCTTCCAGGTCACCCGTGAACGCATGACGGAGGTCCCATGTCCCCGCACGCGCCTGATGTTCAAGGCCACTGTGACGCGCGTTTCTCGGCGGTGCGCGCCGCTTTCGAGGACAACTTCCGCGACCGCGGCGAACTGGGCGCGGCCGTGACGGTCATGCTCGACGGCGAGACCGTGGTGGACCTGTGGGGCGGCTGGGCCGACGCGGCACGCACCCGCCCCTGGGAGCGGGAGACGCTGGTCAACGTGTGGTCGACGTCGAAGGGGCCGGCCTCGCTGTGCGCGCACATCCTGGCGGACCGAGGGCTGCTCGACTTCGACGCCCCGGTGGCCACGTACTGGCCGGAGTTCGCGGCGGCGGGCAAGGAGTCCGTCCTCGTACGGCATCTGCTGTCGCACCGCGCGGGGCTGGCCGGTCTGCGCGAGCCGCACACGCTGGCGCAGCTCTGCGACTGGGACCTGACCGTCGAGCGACTCGCGGCGCAGGAGCCTTGGTGGGAGCCGGGGACACGGTCCGGCTATCACGCGCTGACGTTCGGCCACCTGGTCGGCGAGGTGGTGCGGCGGGTTTCGGGGCTGCTGCCGGGCGCGTTCCTGGAGCGGGAGGTGACCGGGCCGCTCGGGATCGACTTCACCATCGGACTGCCCGGCAAGGAGGCCGACCGGGCGGCCGAACTGGTGCATCCTCCGGCCGCATCGAACAGTGAACAGGCCGCGGTCTTCGCCCAGTTGACACCCGCGGCGCTGGCCGCCCTCACCAACCCGATCGTCGGCGCCGCCGAGGCCAACACGCCTCAGTGGCGGGCCGCCGAGATCCCGGCCGCCAACGGCCACGGCACGGCCCGAGCGGTCGCCGCGCTGTACGGAATCTACGCCGGGCGGGGCGCGTACGGCTCCCGGCAGGTGCTCTCGCCGGAGGCCGCGGAGCGGGTGCGCGAGGGGCAGGGCAGCTGTCGTGACCTGGTGCTGGGCGCCGGGTTCCAGAGCGAGACGGAGATCGGGCTCGGACTGTGGCTGAGTGGGCCCAACGGGTCGTACGGGCCCAACGCGAGGGCTTTCGGGCACGACGGCTTCGGTGGATCCTGCGGTCTCGCCGACCCGGAGGCGGGCGTCTCCCTGGGGTACGTCATGAACCGCATGGGCCCGCACATCGCCGACGACCCGAGGAAGATGGCCCTCGTCGACGCCCTGTACAGCGCACTCTGAGCCGTTCGGCGGTACCGTGCGGGGTCTGCCCGCCGAAGAGTGTGCCCCCGCCTGGGGCGGGGGCACACCCGACTCAGCTCTCCTCGGCCCGTCCGGGGGCGACGGGAGCGGCGCGTCGGGACCACGCCGTGGACGCCAGCGAGAGCGCCCCGCCGAGCAACAGCACGGCCACCACGACCCAGGTCGCGTAGCCGACCGCGTCGGTGAAGGCCACCCGTGGGTCGCGGACTTGGCCGACGCGGTCGTCGAAACGCGAGGTCATCAGCGTGCCGAGGACGCTGGTGCCGAGGACGGCGCCGATCTGGCGGGCCGCGTTGACCGTGCCACCCGCCTCGCCCTCGCGGCCGTGCGGCACATGGCCGACGGCCAGCGCGGTGGACGGCGCGTTGGCGAGACCGCAGCCGAGTCCGAAGACGGCGAAGGCGACGGCGTATCCGCCGAACGTCGTGCCGGGATCGACGCGCGCGAAAAGCGCAGCTCCGACGCCCGCGAGCAGCAGACCCACGGTGATCAGGAAACGCGGCCCCAGACGCCGTACGAGCACGCCCGCGAGCACCGAGGCGGCGATGAACGTACCGAATTCCGCGAGGAGTTGAGCGCCCACCTCCAACGCGCTCAGCCCTCGCACCCGCTGCAGCCACAGCACCTCAAGGAGAGCCAGGCCGACAAAGCCGAACAGAACGATCGCGGCGAGCACCAGTGAGGCGCCGTAGGACGGGTCGCGCATCAGGCGCAGGTCGACCATGGGGGCCGCACGGCGCAGTTCGATCACGACGAAGGCGGCGAGGAGCGCGACCGCCGCGGCGACGGCCGCGAGGGCGCGTCCGGAGCCGTAGCCGTGGTGGCCGCCGTCGATCAGCCAGAAGACCATCAGGGCGAGGCCGCCGATGGCCGTCAACTGGCCTGCCCAGTCGAGGCGTTGGGCAGGATTCCGCGACTCCTCCACATACCGGAGGGCGACGGCCGCGGCGAGCGCGGCGACGACGAGGTTGAGCCAGAACGCGGTGTGCCAGGTCCACCAGCGCAGGGCGAGGCCCGCAGTGAGGGGACCGATGGCGAGGCCCAGTCCCGAGGTGGCCGCCCAGGCGGCGATCGCGCCCGCCCGGCGGCGGGGGTCGGGGACGGCATGGGTGACGAGCGCGAGCGAGCTGGGCGTGATGAGCGCGCCGCCGAGGCCCGCGAGCGCCTGTCCGGCGAGGACGGCTGCCAGGTTCCCGGCGAGGACCAGCACCACGCCGCCCGCGGCCATCGCGGCGGCGCCGAGGAGGAAGACGCGCCGTCGTCCCCACCGGTCGGCGAGCGCGCCCGCACCGAGTACGCAGGACGCGACCACCAACGTGTACATGCTGGGCACCCACACCAGGTCGGCCGAAGCGACGCGCAGGTCGTCCTGCACCGCGCCGAGGGTGCCGATCGTCTGGGTGGTCTGCAGGAAGACGGTGAACAGGCCCAGGCAGGCGGCGATCAGGACCGGCAACGGGCGTTCCCGCCGGGCGAGTTGGGGCCCGGTCGCCGTGGCACGCAGGTCAGACGCCATCGGGCACCCCGCCGGACAGCACGGCCTTGACCTGGCGGGTGATGTCGTCGGCGAGCACTTCCTCCCGGCCTGCCTCGACCGCGTCGAGAACCTGCTGTACGACGTCGGCGGGGCTGGTCTTCGGTCCGTCGACCGTGGCCGCCATGTCGGTGTCGATGAACGCGGCGTGCACGCCGACCGTCAACGTGCCCTGCTCACGCAGCTCTTCACGGATCGCGTTCGTCATCGACCACGCGGCCGCCTTGGACACGCCGTACGAGCCGATGCTCGGGAGCGTGTGCCAGGACAGTACCGAGAGCATGTTGACCAGGGCCCCTCCGCCGTTCTTGGCGAGCACCGGCGCGAAGGCACGGCTCATGGCGAGCGTGCCGAAGAGGTTCGTCTCCAGCTCGGCCCGCGCTGCGTCGAGGGACTCGGCGGTGAGGAGCGAACTGCCATGCAGGATACCGGCGTTGTTGATGAGGAGATCGGTGTCCGCGCACCGCTCCGCGACCGCGGCCACGGCGTCCGGGTCGGTGATGTCGAGTGCGACGGGCGTGAGTCCGGGATCGGTCACGGCCCGCGGATCGCGGGCTGCCGCGTACACAGTACGCGCGCCCCGCTCCAGCAGCGAGAGCGCGAAGGCCCGGCCCAGCCCACGGTTGGCGCCGGTGACGAGCGCGGTGGCTCCGGTGATGCTCATACGGTCTCCTCCAGGAGGGAAGGGGCGTCCTGGGCGTTCCGGGCCATGGGAGCTGGGGTGTGGTTGGCGGTGTCGCGGGCGGCAGTCCCGTCGCCGGACCTGATCGCGACGACGCCGGCCTCGCTCACCGCGGCGCCGGTTTCGTGGGCACGCCCGTCGACGTCGCCCTCCCCGGCCCGCGCCTCCTGGACGACCCGGGCCTGTCGCGCGACGGCCAGGAGTCGCCCGTCCGCTGCCCATACCGTGCTGTCGTCGACGGCCCAGCCGCTGCCGGCCTGCTCGGTGCGGATACGGACCAGGGCCCAGCCGTGGGCGGCGCCGTCGTCCAGCGCGTTGGAGAAGTGAACGGTCAGCTCGGCGGTCGGTACGGGGCGCGGGGTGCGCCAGCTCGCGTAGAGGCCGGGCGGCAGGACGTCGGCGAGGGTGACGACCGCACCCGCGTCCAGGGGCCGGTCGTCGGCGAACCGCACCCAAGCGACGAGTTCCGCCCTGTCCCCCCCGGCCAGCGGCAGGGACTCGGTGGCGGGGCGTATCTCCAGCTGCCGGGCGAAGGGCGACAGCGCGACGGGCAGGTCGAGGAGGGGGCAGTCCAGCGGACCCGGGACGTCGGGGGCGCCCTTCCCGTCGTACGAGGGTCCTGGGCGGGGCGGGCCGAACACCGCCGAGCCGACGAGTACGGGCCTCCCGTCCTGGTGGCCGGTGAACGTGCGGGTCGAGGCGCGGCGCCCGGCCGACGGCACGGTCACGGAGAGGGCGAGGGGGGTCGCGTCGGCCGGGGCCAGGAAGTGGGTGGTCAGCGCGCGTACGGGCCCCGGCTCCTGTGCACCGCCCCAGTCCCGTACGGCGCCGAGTGTCGCTGCCGCGACGTGTCCACCGTGGGCGCCCGCCCATGACCTCCACCGGGGGTCGATCCGGGCCACGGCGTCGCTGTCGTTATGGCTGCTGTCAGGGGGTGAGGCCCTCATCGCGTTTTCCTCACACGATCGGTTCTGAAGGGGGCACGAGCCCATTAGTTTGAAAAGCAGACTCACCATATCGGAGCGAGTTTGAAAAACAAATGCTATCCCGGGCGTGCATATGCCCGACAGGTGGACCTGGGGGTCTACCCGACAAGCGGGACCTGGGCGTCTACAAGGGCGCCGGGGCGGTGCCCCGCCTGGCCACGACCATCCGGCATCGCGGGCTGCCGTCCCGCCGGTACCCGAAGTCGGGCAGCGCGTGCAGCTCCACCTCGAACCCGGCCGACGCCAGCTCCCGCTGAACGTCACCGAGCCGGAACGCCCGGTAGTACATGACGAACGCAGGACGCCAGACGGCGTTGCGTACCCGCATCACCGCGTCGAAGCCCAGCAGGGCCCAGTACCAGGGCGAGCTCGGCCGGGGCGGAGCCACGATCGGGAACGCGAAGCGCCCGCCGGGGCGAAGCACGGAGTGGACCTGGGAGAACAGGCCCGGCCGCTCACGCGGAAGAAAGTGCCCGAAGGCTCCGAAGCTCACGACCAGGTCGAAAACCGGACCGAAGGGGAGGGCACGGGCGTCCCCACGCACCCACGCGACGGCCGGCGGCCCGTCGTCACGCGTCCTCGCGCGCACGCTCGCCGGGTCGTGAGTCAACGGCTCGCGCCCGACCCCCAGATCGTCACGCACCTGCTCGCGCCCGACCCCCAGGTCATCGCCCAGCCGCTCACGCCCGACCCCCAGGTCATCACCCCACCGCTCGCGCCCGACCGCCAGACCGTCGCGCAACCGCTCCCGCCCAACGGCCAGCATCCCCGCACTGATGTCGACCCCGGTGACACTCTCCGCGCACAGCCCCGCCAGGACACCCATGCCCGCCCCGGTGCCGCAGCACAGATCGAGCCCGGTCCCGAACGGCCCCATGGGGCGCAGCGCCCGGCCCACCGCGTCGAGGATCGAGTCCGGTGTCCGGAACGGCGTGTGGTCGAACTTCGGCGCGAGCAGGTCGTAGCCGTGTTCGACGGACGAGAGGGCCTGGACGGCCAGTTCGCGGAGGGTCGGACCTTGCGGGGTGAACATCGCTTTTAGCTTAGGGGCAGCGGCCGACGTGTGGGCTGATCTATGGTCGCCGGCATGACTTCGTTCCGCCCCGCCCCCGCCTGGCTGGCCGACGCCGTCTTCTACCAGATCTACCCGCAGTCGTTCGCCGACTCCGACGGCGACGGCATCGGCGACTTCAACGGGATCACCGAACGCCTCGACCACCTCGCGTGGCTGGGCATCAACACCGTGTGGCTCAACCCGTGCTTCGTCTCACCGTTCCGCGACGCCGGATACGACGTCTCCGACTACCTCAACGTGGCGCCCCGCTACGGCTCGAACGATGACCTCGCCAAGCTCGTCGACGAAGCGGGCCGCCGGGGCATCCGCGTACTGCTGGACCTCGTGGCGGGTCACACCTCGGACGAGCATCCGTGGTTCAAGGCCGCAGCGAACGACCCGGCCGACGACCGGTACGTCTGGGCGCCCGAGGGCCATCCCGACGGCTTCGTCCCGTCCCCCGGGACCCGTCCGGGCGCGTACCTCCCGAACTTCTTCGCCTTCCAGCCCGCCCTCAACTTCGGTTATGCGCGCGAGAATCCGGCCGAGCCCTGGCGTCGGCCGGTCGACGCCGAGGGTCCCCGCGCCAACCGGGCCGCCCTGCGCGAGATCATGGACCACTGGCTGGGCCTCGGCCTTTCCGGCTTCCGCGTCGACATGGCCGCGTCGCTCGTCAAGGACGACGCCGGCACGACGGAGACCGCCAAGATCTGGACAGAGCTGCGCCATTGGATGGACGGCGCGCATCCGGACGCGGTGCTGCTCTCGGAGTGGGGCGAACCCGAGGTGTCCGTCCCCGCGGGCTTCCACGCCGACTTCTTCCTCCAGTTCGGCGGCCCCACCGACGGCCTCGCCCTGCGCTCGCTGTGGAGCAACGGCGAGGGCACGGTCGACGAGAACTGGGACCAGCTCGACTGCTTCTTCGACCCCAGCGGAAAGGGCTCGCCCCGCCCCTTCGTCGAGGCATGGCACCGGGCGTCCACCGCCCTCGGCCACAGCGGCTTCATCTCCTTGCCCAGCGCCAACCACGACTTCTCCCGCCTCAACTGCGGCCCACGCACGGCCGATCAGCTCCCCGCCGCCTTCGCCTTCCAGCTCACCTGGCCGACCCTTCCGGCGATCTACTACGGCGACGAGATCGGTATGCGCTACGTCCCGGACCTGCCCGAGAAGGAGGGCAGCGTCCTCGGCCCCCGCTACAACCGCGCGGGCTCCCGCACTCCCATGCAGTGGGACGACAGCGCGAACGCCGGTTTCTCCACCGCCCCGCCCGACCGCCTCTACCTCCCCCTCGCCCCGTCCCCGAACCGCCCGACGGTCGCCGCCCAACTCGCCGACGACACCTCCCTCCTCCACCTCGTACGCCGCCTCCTCGCGCTCCGCACTAGCTCGCCGGAGCTGGGGCCTGGCGGCTCGGTGGAAGTGCTGCACGCCGGGTATCCATTCGTGTACGTGCGGGGCGGGCGGTATCTCGTGGTCGTCAATCCGCGGCGCGATGCGGTGAGTTACGGCTACGACGGCGCCCGGGACGCCCGGGTGCTGGCGGCTTCGGGCATCCGTGTCGACGGCGACGGCACGATCACCGCGCACGGTTTCGCGTACGGCATCTTCGACCTCCGCCGAGGGGGCGGGCAGTGAGCCAACTGTCGTTCTCGACATACGCTCGGGCGTGTGCTTCACTCGTGGTATGGCATCAATTCGCCTGACTCGCCCGACACTTGAGGTCCTCAAGGTGCTGCTGGCCGCCACGCCGGACCATCCGGCGTGGGGGCTGCGGATCTGCGAGGAGGCCGATCTCGGCTCCGGCACGGTCTATCCCATTCTCGAGCGGCTCGTCGACGCGGGATGGGCGGTCCGCAGAGCCGAGACGGAAGAGCATCCGGGGCGGCCGAAGCGGTACTACTACGAGCTCACCGCCGCGGGTCGGCTGGCCACCCACCGGGCGAGCGAGCAAAAGCCCAGGCTGTTCGGGCTGCGCCCTGCCGGTGACGGGGGTGCGGCATGAGTGTGGACGAGCGGCACGAGGAGCCCGGCGCTGACGGCGTCAGCATCACAGCAGTTGTCGGGGTGTTGGCACCGGTACTGGCCGGATCAGCGGCGGCGCTCTTCCTTGTCAGCGGTTACGTGCTGAAGTTGCTGAGCCCCACGCTCGCCGAGCCCCTCCTCACGGGGGCCTGGGTCTTCGGGGCCCTCACGGCGGTCGCCCTCCTGCTCGCCGTGGCCGGCCTGCTGATCACGGCTTTCCGCAACGGCGGCTCCGCGGTGGAGGAGACGGACGCCGCGCCCCCGTCCGCCCCCCGGCACCGCCCGAGCAGCACGGGCAACGGCACCCTGGGCTTCGCCTCGTTCATCGCCGGACGACGCCGCACCCACCTCCGTGAGGAGTGGGCAGCCATCCTCGCCGGTGATCCCGAGCAGGGCATCGTGCTGTCCTCTCGCGCACGGATGCGGTACGCGCTCGGCTTCCTGTGGGCGGCGATCCGGCTGCGCATCCATGACCTCGTCGGCCCCCTGTGGGTCCCCGTGGACTGGCTGCTGTCCGTGGAGTCCCGCACGAACGGCTTCATCGCGGCCGTCGTAGGAACCCAGGCGATCTACATCGTCGGCCACGGCGGCCTCCCCGCCCTCGTCACGGAGGTCTGGGAGCCCTGCGGAATCGTGGGCGGCGCCCTCTGCATCCTCGCCCGCTGGCTCCGCCGTATCCGCGGCATCGAACTCGCCACGGCGGGACAGGACGACGCGGAGTAGCCCGCCCTGCAATCCGCTGGACTGGCACAGCCGTCCAGCCGGTACTCCTCGACGCCCGGCCCGGGTGGCAGGTCAGCCGAACAGGCTCGGACCCCGGTTCAGGCCCGCTCAGCGCACCACGCCCAGGGGTCGGGCCTGGACGAGGACCGCGCCGCCACCGTCGGCGACACGCCCCTGAGAGCCACATCACAGCCGAACCGGCCAACAGGTGGTAGTCTCCAGTCAGCACTTGTGTACGCCAACTCAATGGCGCCGGTGCCAGTTCTTCTTCCTCTCGCTGTCACGCCCGTCGACTCCCGACCGGCGGTCCAGCTTCTCGGCACCACCTCCGCAGCGGCCACGGGCTGTTCCCGTCCGGCGTATCCGAGGTGATGTTCCCGCCGCGTCGAGGTGCGCCCGTCGCCCTCCCATCGCGGCTTCTCTCCCCCTTCCTTCCGCATGTCCCGTGCACGTCCGTCCGTGAAAGGACCTCCCATGACCACCACACTCGAACGCCCTCCCGTACAGCCGCACCCCCAGGCCCAGGTCGCCACCGGTGTCCTAGACATCGACGGCAACGGGAAGGGGCACCTGCGCTCCGCGAGCTGCCTGCCCACGCCGAACGACGTCCAGGTCTCCCCCACGCTGATCCGCCGTCACGGCCTGCGCAAGGGCGACACCGTCGAAGGCGTACGCGGCGGACCCCGCGCGCTCGCCGAGGTCGAGCGCATCAACGGCCGTACGCCCCAAGAGCTGCGCCACCGCCCGCACTTTAGTGACCTCACCCCCCTGCACCCCCGCGAGCGGATCCGCCTGGAACACCCGGCGAGCGGTCTGGCCGGACGCGTCGTCGATCTGGTCGCGCCGGTCGGCAAGGGCCAGCGCGGTCTGATCGTCGCCCCGCCCAAGACCGGCAAGACCGTGCTGCTCCAGCAGATCGCCGCCGCCGTCGCGGGCAACCATCCCGCATGCCATCTGATGGTGGTGCTGCTCGACGAGCGGCCCGAAGAAGTCACCGATATGCGCCGCTCCGTCCGGGGCGAGGTCTTCGCCTCGACCTTCGACAAGACGCCGAAGCAGCACATCGCGCTCGCCGAACTCGTCATCGAGCGCGCCAAGCGGCTCGTGGAGCAGGGCGAGGACGTCGTCATCCTGATGGACTCGCTGACCCGGCTGTGCCGGGCGCACAACAACGCGGCCGCTTCCGGTGGCCGTACCCTCAGCGGCGGCGTCGACGCGGCCGCTCTGCACGGCCCCAAGCGGTTCTTCGGCGCCGCGCGCCTCGCCGAGGAGGGCGGCTCGCTCACCATCCTGGCCACCGCCCTGGTGGAGACCGGCTCCCGAGCCGACGACTACTACTTCGAGGAACTCAAGAGCACCGGCAACATGGAGCTCCGCCTCGACCGGGCCCTGGCCGCCCGGCGCGTCTTCCCCGCCGTCGACATCACGCCGTCCGGCACTCGCCGTGAGGAACTCCTGCTGCCCGCACCCGAGTTGACGGCCGTACGTGGGCTGGGGCGCGCCCTGAGGACGCGGGACGGCCAGGCCACCCTCGAAACCCTCCTGGAGCGGCTGCGCGCCACGCCTGACAACGCGGCCTTCCTCCGCCAGGTCCAGCCAACCTTGCCCACCGCGTAACGCGTGCACCAGAGTGCGGCATCCGGGTGCACGACCCCTCTCGCTCGGGCCTGGCGCCCCGGCGTACGGCGTACCCGTTTCTACGTTGTCCATATGACTATCGGATTCTCATTCCGCGCCCGCACCGGCGCCCGCACGCGTGTCTGCCGCGCCGCCCTCTGCTGTTCCGCCCTGTGTGTGGTCGGCGCACTGGCCCTCGCGCCCAGTCCCGCCACCGCCCGGGTCGGCACGGACGACCCGGGCGGTCGGAGACCCACGGCGTCACAGCCGCCGTTGCTGTACCGGTCCGGGACACAGGTCCGGCCGAGGGCCGGGGCGCCCGAGATCCCCGAGGAGGACATCTCCGCGCTGTCGTGGCTGGTGGCCGACGCCCGCACCGGTGACGTACTCGCCGCCCACAACGCCCACCTCAAGCTGCCGCCCGCCAGCACCCTGAAGACCCTGTTCGCCCTCACCGTGCTCCCGTCGCTGCCCGGCGGCATCCGGCACACCGTCCGGGAGGAGGAGCTGGAGGGCATCGGTGACGGCAGCAGCCTGGTGGGGGTCGCCCAGGGGCGTACCTACCGTGTGGCCGACCTGTGGCGCGGTGTGTTCCTCAGCTCCGGCAACGACGCGGTGCACGTGCTGGCCGCGATGAACGGCGGCTGGAAAACCACGGCCGCCCGCATGCAGGCCAAGGCCCGTTCGCTGGGCGCCCTCGACACGCACGTCCTGTCGCCCGACGGGTACGACACACCCGGTCAGGTCTCGTCCGCGTACGACCTGGCGGTCTTCGGCCGGGCCGGGCTGCGCAACCCGGAGTTCGCGCGCTACTGCTCCACCGCCCAGGCCAAGTTCCCCGCCGGCGGCTGGTCGTACGAGATCGCCAACACCAACCGGCTGCTGACCGGTGCCGACGGGGTGGAGCCGTACCCGGGCCTGATCGGCGTCAAGAACGGCTACACGAGCGAAGCGGGCAACACGCTCGTCGCCGCCGCCCGGCGGGGCGGGCGCACCCTCGTCGTCACCGTGATGAATCCTCAGGAGGGCGGCGGGTACGCCGTCTACGAGGAGGCGCGCTCGCTGCTCGACTGGGGCTTCAGGGCAGCCGGACGCGTCGACCCCGTCGGAACGCTCGTCGACACGCGGGGCGTCCCGGCCGCGGGACCCGGCGCGACGACCGGAGCCCCGGCGCACCCGGCGGGCGACGGGCCCGGCTGGCCGGAGGTCGCCGGGATCGCGGGCGCGGCAGGGCTGGGCGCCGGAGGCGTGTTCCTGGCCCTGCGGCTCAGGAACGGGCGGCTCACGCGCGGCTGACCGACGGGCAGCCACAACAGCAGCCCGAGGGTGATCCAGGTGTACGTGTTGCTGCCGAGGAATCCGTCGAGGCCGGACGCGTCGTGGAACCAGAGCCACACCACGCTGCTGCACAGCACCGCGTACAGGGCCGCCGCGACCCGCAGCCGGCGCCGGTGCAGCAGGACGGCGAAGGCCGGCAGCAGCCAGACGAGATGGTGCACCCAGGTGATCGGGCTGACGAGGCAGGCGGCGAGCCCGGTGAGGGCGAACGCGGCCGTCCAGTCCTCGTCGGCCAGCGCGCGGGTGGTCCGCCACGCCCACAGGCACAGGACCAGCAGGGCGACCGTCGCCCAGGCGGCCTTGCTCGGTTCGTCCGGTGCCGCGAGCCGGGCCAGCACGCCCTGCAAGGACTGGTTGGAGACATAGGCGAGACGTCCGATGCGGCCCGTGTCCCACAGCGCCTCGGTCCAGTAGAAGCGCGAGGCGTCCGGCACCGCCCACGCGGCAAGCCCGGTGGCCGCTGCGGCGACGGCCGTCGCGACCCCGGCGGCGCGCCAGCGGCGGGCGAGCAGCAGCAGGCCGATGAAGAGCGCGGGGGTGAGCTTGATCGCCGCGGCCAGGCCGATGCCGACGCCCGCCCGGCGCCCCCGGCCGGTCGACAGCAGCCACGCGTCGCTCAGCACGAGAGCGAGGAGCAGGAGGTTCACCTGGCCGAAGCTGAAGGTGTCGCGGACCGGTTCGAACAGGGCCAGCAGACAGGCCGCCATGGCGAAGCCGAACCAGCCGTACCGGCGCAGCGCGGGCCCCACCAGGAACCACACCACCGCGGCGAGCGCGGCGATGTTGAGCAGCAGCCCGACGGCGATCGCCGTGTCCAGCGCGACCAGCGCCATCGGCAGCATGCCGAGGGCCGCGAACGGCGGATACGTGAATCCGTACGTCGTCCCCGGCACCCGGTAGTCGTAGATCCGGCCGCCGTGGTGGACCCAGGTGTCGACCGTCCCGTAGTAGACGCGCAGGTCGAACCAGTCGCGCAGCAGCGGCACGGTGGCGGTGAACACGCCGACGACGACGGCGAGTCCGAGCACGCAGAGCAACCGCCGACGATCGGTACGCAGCAGCTCTCGCAAGCCGCTCGTTCCGTTCGAACCGCTCGTTCCGCTCGAAACGTTGGTTCCGCTCGAAACGTTGGTTCCGCTCGAAACGTTGGTTCCGCTCGAACCGCTCATCCTGCTCGAACCGTTCGTCCCCTTCGGACCGTTCGTGCCGCCCGGCTCGCCCATGCCGCCCAGCTCTCCCCCGCGACTCGGCTCGCTCGCGCCGCTCGGTGGTCTCCCGCCGCCCGCCCCTCGCAAGCCGCTCAGTCCTCTCAGTCCGCTGGGAACCCTCAGACCGCTGGGCTCTTTCGAGCCGTTCGGTCCTCTCATTGCGCTCAGCCCTCTCATGCCGTCCGTTCCAGCGTCGGTGCCTGTGCCGCTTGATGGGCCTGCCAGAGCACGACGAGGGCGAGTACCCCGCCGGAGACGGCCAGGACCACCTGCGCGGCGTCGGGCGGTCCCCCGCTCGGCAGCAAGGTGAGCGCGAGTACCGCGCTGACGGCCGCGACCCGGTGCCGCACCGAACCGCTGGGCGCCGCCGCGGCGATGAGGAACAGGCCCCACAGCGCGTACCAGGGCCGGATCGCCGGGCCGAACGCGGCGACCGCGGCCAGACTCAGGCCCAGGGCGTAGATCGGGCCGGGCCGCAGGCGCAGCCATATGAACAGCACCACGATCACGGTCACCGCGAGCCCGGTCGCGTGCCAGAGGGGCAGGGCCAGGGGCGCGAGACCGCTGCCGAGTTTCTCGAGCAGGGATCCGGTGGCGCGGCCGAGGACGCTGGTGGGCGACCAGTTGTGCGGAGAGACAGGGGTCTTCAGGGCCGCGATCCAGCCGTATCCCGTGCCGGCCGCGGCGGTTGCCGCGGCCGTCGTGGCGAGGGCGACCCCGGCGGTGACCAGCGTGGACCGCACCATCCCGCGGCGCCCGCGCAGCGCGATCACCGCAAGGAGGCCGAGCGCAGCAGGCGCCTTCACCAGCGCGGCGAGGGTGACGAGGACGACGCCCAGCACGTGCCACCGGCCGCACGCGGCCACCAGACCGAGGCCGAGCAGGCCGAGCATGATGGCGTCGTTGTGCGCACCGGCCACCAGGTGGAGCAGGACGAGGGGGTTGAGCGCCCCGAGCCACAGCGCGGCGGCCGGATCGGCGCCGCTGTGCCGGGCCAGCCGGGGCAGTGCCGCCGCCATGAGGGCGACGCCGAGCAGCGCGACCAGGCGCATACCGAGCAGACCGGCCGGAATCTCCCCCTGCGTGAGTCCGGACAGCGCGGAGGCGACGACGAGGAAGACCGGGCCGTACGGCGTCGTGGTGTGCTGCCACACCGGCGCGACCTCGTCGGCGAGCGGGCCGCCGAGCTGCGCGGGGCCGTGCGCGTACACGTCCATGCGCGCGTCGACCATGGCTCCCTGTGCGAGATAGCTGTATACGTCGCGGCTGAACAGCGGAGGCGCCAGCAGCAGCGGCGCCGCCCAGACGGCGAGAACGAGCAGCAGGGAACGCGGAGTCGGCGCTTCGGGGCCCCGTACGACGGTGCCCAGCAGCGCCCAGGCGGCTATCAGCAGCACGACCCCGAAGAACACGCCGACCAGGCCGAGTACGCCACGACCGGACTCGGGGGCGACCAGCTCCCGCACCGGCAGCGCGCCGGCCGTCTCACCGCCCAGCGCGAGGAAGGCGGTACCGGCCAGGCCCAGAGCCTGACAGCGGCGGAGATCGACGGGAAAAGCCATGGCCAACACTCGGGAAGCGTGTCAACGCGGGGTGGCCGGAAGGCGACGCGGGGCCCACCGGGCGGGGGCCGACATGTTACCGGTGTGTGATCGGTGCGGGTCTTTCGTGGGGGGCGGGCCCATGAGGGCCGGTCACTGCCACGCGACGGAGGCGTGAAGTGACGCCTCCAAACGTGGCCGTTAGCTCGATCGTGTGATCGTCCGCTCGCGGGCTTGCGGCGCCTTGGGCCCACCGGGTTAACGTGATCGCGCGATCCGGGACGCCGGGTACGGCGCCAGCGTGCGGGCCCCTGCTCCACCGGAGTGATGGTTCAGGGCCTCCCCGTCGCCTCTGGCCGTGTCCATATGGCCAGGTCGTGAGGGACTCCGCCCTTCCGGCGCCGGACCACGGACAGGATCCGTGTAGCCACCCGGTGGTGAAAGCGGACGACCAGTGCGCTCAAGACCGTTCGGGGCGTGCCGGTGCTCGGGCTCGCTCCCGCTCACCGCCAAGGAACGGTTGCCGGAGGGCTCGCGATCGGGGCTCTGATGCGGTCGAGGGTCGGCTGGAGGGACAGGAACGGCAGCACCATCACCGTTCGCCGCCCATTCGGCCCTCGTGCTCGTCCACCCGTCAGCCCCGCGCGGGGCCGCCGCCCGCGAGCACCTCGGGCCGCAGCAGTTCGCCGAGTCGTTCGGCCGGCAACAGACCCTTCTCCAGGACGAGTTCGGCGACGCCACGGCCGGTGGCGAGCGCCTCCTTCGCGATGTCGGTGGCCGCCGTGTACCCGATGTGCGGGTTGAGCGCGGTCACCAGCCCGATGGAGTTCTCCACGGCGGCACGCAGCTCCTCGGTGTTCGCCGTGATCCCGGCGACGCACCGCTCGGCGAGGGTCAGGCAGGCGGTCCGCAGGTGGGTGATGCTCTCGGACAGGGAGTGCAGGATGATCGGCTCGAAGGCGTTGAGCTGGAGCTGACCGGCTTCCGCGGCCATGGTGATGGTGACGTCGTTGCCGATCACCTCGAAGGCGACCTGGTTGACGACCTCGGGGATCACCGGGTTGACCTTGCCGGGCATGATGCTCGAACCCGCCTGCACCGGCGGCAGGTTGATCTCGTTGAGGCCCGCGCGCGGCCCGGAGGACAGCAGCCGCAGGTCGTTGCAGCTCTTGGAGAGCTTGACGGCGATCCGCTTGAGTACGCCCGACATCTGGACGAAGGCGCCGCAGTCCTGGGTCGCCTCGACCAGGTTGGCGGCGGTGACCAGCGGCAGCCCGGTGATGCCGGCGAGATGGCGGCGCACCGACTCGGCGTATCCGGCGGGGGCGTTGAGCCCGGTGCCGATGGCGGTGGCGCCGAGGTTGATCTCGTGGATCAGCTCGGCGGCCTCGGCGAGCCGGCTGCGGTCCTCGTCCAGCATCACCGCGTACGCCGAGAACTCCTGCCCCAGCGTCATCGGCACCGCGTCCTGGAGCTGGGTACGTCCCATCTTCAGTACGTCGCGGAACTCGACGGCCTTGCGCGCGAAGGCGTCCTGGAGCACGGCCATGGCCTTGAGCAGCCCGCGCACGGCGAAGACCGTGGCGACCTTGACGGCGGTCGGATAGACGTCGTTGGTCGACTGGCCGAGGTTGACGTCCTCGTTGGGGTGCAGGTGCTGGTAGTCGCCCTTGGCGTGGCCCAGGAGCTCCAACGCCCGGTTGGCGACGACCTCGTTGGCGTTCATGTTCGTCGAGGTTCCGGCGCCGCCCTGGATGACGTCGACGACGAACTGGTCGTGCAGCTTGCCGTCGCGGATCTCCCGGCAGGCCTCGACGATGGCGGCCGCCTTGCGGGATTCGAGCAGGCCGAGTTCCTCGTTGGCGAGGGCGGCGGCCTCCTTGACCGCGGCGAGGGCGTCGATCAGGTGCGGGTAGGCGGAGATCGGGGTGCCCGTGATGGGGAAGTTCTCCGTGGCGCGCAGGGTGTGGACGCCCCAGTACGCGTCGGCGGGGACGTGACGGTCTCCGAGCAGGTCGTGTTCGCTGCGGTGCGCTGCGGCGGTCATGGCGTGCGGGCCAACTTTCAGCAGGACATGGGTGATTCAGGCGTACGGTGCCGGACGGGGCGCCATGGTTCGGGCGTACGGCGCCATGGTTCGGGCGTCGGCGCCATAGTTCGGGCCTCGGCGCCATAGTTCGGGCGTACGGCGCCGGACCGGGCGCCGTGGTTCAGGCGTACGGCGCCGTGGTTCAGGCGTACGGCGCCGTGGTTCAGGCGTACGTGGACGGCGTGAGCGGGTCGAGCGCGCGGGCGGGCCGGATGTTCCCGACCACCGCACCGCCTCCGAGGAGCGGCGCGCCCGCGAACGCGGCGAGCGCCGCCGGGTCGATCCCGCAGCGTGCGAGGGCGGCCGCGGCCACCGGGACGCGCGCCCGGTCGGCGCCGTCGGAGATCTTCACGGCGACGGCCCGGCCGTCCGGCAGCGCCGCGACCTGCACGCCTTCGAAGCCGTCCTTGGCGAGCAGCCCCGGCACGGCCCGCATCAGCGCGGCGACGTCGCGCCCGGACCCGGAGGCCATCTCAGCGTGCTGGCGCATGGCGTCGGCCACGCGCGCCTCGGGTGTGCCCGGCGCGGCGGTGGTGATCCGCGCGGCGGCGCGGGCGAGTCCGTGCAGTGAGACGGAGAACAGGGGTGCTCCGCAGCCGTCGACGGTCACCTGGGCGATGGCTTGTCCGGTGAGGTCTTCGACGATCTCCGCGATGGCCTGCTGGAGCGGATGGGCCGGGTCGAGGTAGTCGTCGAGCGACCAGCCGTTGAGGCGGGCCGTGTAGAGCATGGCCGCGTGCTTGCCCGAGCAGTTCTGGGCGAGCTGGGAGGGCTGCCGGCCCTCGCGCACCCAGGCCTCGCGTACGACCGGGTCGAACGGCAGGTCCGGGACATTGCGCAGCCGGCCCTCGGGGAGTCCGGCCAGCTCCAGGATCCGCCGGGTCCCGGCGAGGTGCCGTTCCTCGCCGGAGTGGCTGGCCGCGGCGAGGGAGAGCAGTTCGCCGTCCAGCGGCAGCCCGGCCCGCAGCATGGCCACGGCCTGGACGGGCTTGAGCGCGGAGCGCGGGTAGAAGGCGGCCTCGATGTCGCCGATCTGCAGCTCCACACCGCCGTCGGCGGCCAGCACGACGACCGACCCGTAGTGGATGCCTTCGACGACTCCGCCGCGTACGAGATGGGCGACGGGGGCGTGCAGGGGTTCGCGGATCACCGGGGCCGCAGCGAGCGAACTGCCGTATGCCAGAGCCTGGTTCATGCGTCAGCCCCGTCGCGTGTCTCTGCGACGCGGCGGCATACGCCGTACCGGCCCGCGACACGCGGGGTCGGGACCGCAGATTCCTGAAGGGATGGCTCGCTCACGCCTGGGGTCCGCCTTCCGCGGGTGAGACCGTGCGCTCGGGGCGCACGATGGAGGTGAGGGTGGTTTCGACGCGGTCGAGGTGGTGGGACATGGCCTCCACCGCGTCGTGCTCGGAACCGTCGATCAGCGCCTCGACGATCGCGCGGTGCTCGCGGTTGGACTGCTCGCGACGGCCGCCGAGTTCGTTCAGGAAGGCCGACTGGCGGGCCAGGGCATCCCGGATCTCCTCGATGACCCGGCGGAAGACGGGGTTCTGGGAGGCCTCGGCGACGGCGATGTGGAAGATCGTGTCCATCGCGACCCAGGCCGTGGTGTCCGTCTCCCGCTCCATACGGTCGAGCAGATGGGCGAGGCGGTCGAGGTTCTCGGGGGTGCGGCGCAGGGCCGCGTACCCGGCGACGGGGATCTCGACATGGCGGCGCACTTCGAGCAGGTCGCTCGCCGCGTAGTCACCGAAAGTGGGGTCCTCGACCGTGTTGGCGACCACGAAGGTGCCCTTGCCGGTACGGGACACGGTCAGGCCCATCACCTGCAGGGCCCGCAGGGCCTCGCGGAGCACGGGGCGGCTGACTTCGAGGCGACGGCAGAGCTCCGCCTCGGAGGGGAGTTTGTCGCCGATGGCGTACTCGCCGCGCTCTATGGCGCCGCGGAGGTGGGTGAGCACCGCTTCCATGGCGCTTACACGCCGCGGCACCGAGCCACCTGTCTGGCTGTCTGACAGGTTCACGGAGGTGATGGTGCGGGTGACGGGCGGGCAGTGTCAAGTGGGCGAGAAGAGTTCACAGGGCGTGGAGCCTGAAAACCGAATTCACATCCGAGCTGCCCGTGAGTTGCCGCGATCAGCTGTTCAGTACGCCCGTGGACAGCAGTCCGAACAGCGCCACTCCGATGACGATCCGGTAGATCACGAAGGCGTTGAAGGAGTGCTTGGCGACGAACTTCAGCAGCCAGGCGATGGAGCCGTACGCGACCACGAACGAGGCGATCGTGCCGACCGCCAGCGGGGCGGCGCCCACTCCCGTGCCCAGGGCGTCCTTCAGCTCGTACAGACCGGCACCGGTCAGGGCGGGGATGCCGAGGAAGAACGAGAGCCGGGTGGCGGCGACGCGGTCCAGGTCGAGCATGAGCGCCGTGGACATGGTGGCGCCGGAGCGCGAAAAGCCCGGGAAGAGCAGGGCGAGAATCTGGGAGCTGCCGACCAGCATCGCGTCCTTGAACGAGGTGTCGTCCTCACCGCGCTTGTGCCGGCCCATCCGGTCCGCCGCCCACATCACCCCGCTGCCGACGATGAGCGAGCCGGCGACCACCCACAGCGAGGCGAGCGGGCCCTCGATGAGCGGCTTCGCCGCCAGGCCCACGAGCACGATCGGAATGGTCGCGTAGATGACCCACCAGGCGAACTTGTAGTCGTGGTGGTAGCGCTCCTCCTTGTCGCGCAGCCCGCGCCCCCAGGCGGAGACGATCCGCACGATGTCCTTGAAGAAGTACACGAGCACGGCGGCGATCGCGCCGACCTGGATGACCGCGGAGAAGCCGACGACGGCGTCGTCGTCGACGGGGATGCCCATCAGCCCTTCGGTGATCTTGAGATGGCCGGTGGAGGAGACGGGGAGGAATTCGGTCACCCCCTCGACGGCTCCGAGGACGACGGCCTGTCCGACGCTGATGACGCTCATGTGATCCAGTTCCGGGGAGTGGGCCGACAACGTTGGCGGCAGCGTAGAACCTCGCGCCGGTCGCGGTCGGCCGCAGCGTCGCGTACGAGAACGTCGCGTACGTCGTCAACGCGTCGCGGAGGCCGGTGCCGAGCAGGAGGTGCAGGTGGGAGGAGGTGCCGCCCACCGAGGAGGCGCGGCCCGCCGAAGCCGCGCCGGTCAGCCGATCCAGGACGAGTCAGCCCGTCATGTTGACGACGAGGTTGGTCGGGCCCCGCTCCCACAGGCTCCCCAGGCTCAGCCGGCCGCCGGCCGCGCAGGAGCGCGGCAGGTGCCGCAGGCCAACAAGCCGTCGCCCGCCAGGAGTTCGAGCCGTACGAGCGCAGCGGTGTTCCGCAAGGCAGCCACGTACCCCTACCAGCCCTTCTCGAAGTAGCGGCTCACCTCGGCGATGCGGTACTCGTCGCGACGGTAGAAGGTCCGGTATCTGATCTTCTTGGCCCGCAGCAGCCCGACCCTGGTGAGGATGTCGAGGTGTGTGCGCGCCACGGCGCGGCTCACGCCGAGCTTGGCGGCGAGGGTCGCCGAGCTGACGCCGTCCTTGACGAGATCGCCGTGGCGCTGTGACGGAAAGTGCGCGGCGGGGTCTCGCAACCACTCCAGTATGTCCAGGCGTTCCCCACTGACGGGAACCTTCAGCATCTCGTCCCCCTCCGTCCTGGCGGTCTCCGCTACTGTCCCGCAGCCAGGGGCGGCACGCACGGGCTTCCGCGCCCCTGGCCGAGGTCGACCGCCCCGGACTCGGGGGCCGAACGGCTCCGCGCGCCGACATGCCCCGGCCGTCTCGGCAAGCCGCGCCCCCTCGAGCGTGATCGGGCGACTGAATGCGTCTGCACTAGTTGCACACTCAACGACTGGCCAGATTTCTGTTACCTTTCATTTATGGCAGCGAAGACGCCCGGATCCCCCCTCGAAGACCGGTGGCGGGAGATCCTCACGGTGCACGCGCGCACCATGTGCGAGATCGACCGCGCGCTGCATCCGCATGGCCTGGGAGCGAGTGACTTCGAGGTCCTGGACGTCCTCGCCTCGGTCACGGGAACGGGCACAGCCCCCGGCGAGCAGTGCCGGGTGCAGAACATCGCGAGCCAGGTCCATCTCAGCCAGAGCGCCCTGTCCCGTCTCATCGCCCGGCTGGAGAAGGACGGCCTGGTTGAGCGCACCGTCTGCCAGGAGGACCGACGCGGAGTATGGGTCGCGCTCACCAAGAAGGGCCGCGACCTGCACTCCGAGGTGCTTCCCCTGCAGCGCGCCGTCCTGGCGCGCATGCTGAGCCGCTAGTCCGACGCGCTAGACCACGAACTGGGAGCCGTCCGGCAGGACTTCGACCCCCGTCGCGGTCACCCGCGCGCGGGCGTCCGAGGCCGGGTCGAGGAGCGGGTTCGTGTTGTTGAGGTGGGTGTAGATCCGGCGCGGTCCGAGATGGCGGGCCAGGGCGGTCAGGCTGCCGCGCGCGCCTGAGACGGGGAGGTGCCCCATGGCGGCCTGGCCGTTGGGCGACCGTACCGCCGTACCCATCTCGTCGGCCGCGTAGAACGTGCCGTCGAGCAGCGCGCAGGTCGCCGTGGCGAGCAGGGCGTCCAGCTCGGGTGTCCAACGGCCCAGACAGGGCGCGTAGACGAGCACTCCCCCGGTGGCCAGGTCCTCGATCCGGTACGCCGTCACCCAGGGGGCGTCCGCGGCGGCTCCGTCGGCGTACTTCGGGGCCTTGGAGCCGACGGGGTGCGCGCTGACGACCAGCCCGCCGGCCAGGACGAAGCCGCCCTCGGTCAGGCTGTCCGCCCACTCCCACGGGGCGTAGCGGTCGAGCATCGCGCGCAGCGGGGCCAGCGTGGCGAGGACGGGAGGCGCGGCGTAGACCTTGAGTGCGGCGCCGCCGCGCAGGATGGTCAGCCCCATGACGTGGTCGGCCTCGGCGTCGGTCAGGAGCACACCGCGTACCGGGGTGTCCCTGGGCCCCGGCCCTGGTGCGAGCTCGGGCGTGGCGGTCAGCTGCGTACGGATGTCGGGTGAGGCGTTGAGCAGCCACCAGTCGCGGGAGTTGCCGCTGACGGCGACGCATTCCTGCGTCCGCGCCGGCAGTTTGCCGTCACGGGCGGCCGCGCACAGCGCGCAGGCGCAGTTCCACTGAGGGAAGCCGCCACCGGCGGCCGTGCCCAGCAGGACGACTTTCAAGGGAACCCCACCCCTCCGTATCGGACCCTCCCGGGGATCTTCCCGCCAGGACGCGCCGAACTGCCCGGTGGCAGGGGACAGTTCCGGACGACCTTCGCCGGGTTCCGGACGACCTTCGCCCGGGCGCCGGGCACCGGCCGCCGGGGCGGCTGCCCGGAGCGGGCGCGACACGGAGCGCAGCGACGTGCGCCCCGCGTCACACCCGGAGGTTTCCGATCCAGACGGCCATGCTCACGCAGGGCGGGTACGTCACCCCGTGCCGAGCGGGGCCATCAGCCCCGCGGCCGGGCGAGCAGCGTCCGTACGCCCTCGGAGCTGAGGGTCAGGCCGTGCGGTGAGGCGGCGTCGATCGTGAGGGAAAGATCGCCGGTCGGCCACTGCGTGGCGAGATCGCCGAGAGGCACCAGGCGGTAGCGGGAGACGGAGGGGAGCAGATCGGCCAGCTCTCGTTCCGAGGTGAACACCGGCACCACCTGTTCGCCGCCCGGCTGCTCCAGGACGGGCAGCGCGACGGCCGTGGGGTCGGTGGCTTCCGCCTCGTCGGCGTCGTTCGGCACAGGGACCAGCACATCGCTGCCGGCCAGCGTGGCCAGCGCCGCCCCGTCCTCGGCCTGCTTGATGTGGCCGGGGTGCGCGGCGAGGGTGTTCAGGGCCTCCTGGGCCGGTGTCGTGGGCGCGTCGCGGTCGTTCGAGGGTGTGTCCATGGCGAATTTCCTGGGTAGTGGCGGACGGGCCACCCGGGCCGCAGTCGGTCCCGGGCGCAACCCCCGTCGCGTACCCACCACGCGCCGCGGCATTCATGGTGTCTCGCCAGGAAGAGCGTTTCCCGCTCGGGAGAACGATTCAGGGCAGCGTTTCCCGCTCCGGCAGCGCGTCCCGCGCAGGAGAACGTCCTGCTCAGGGCAGCAGCGGGATGTCGTCACGACGGCAGGCCGAGCCGGTCGCGGCCGACGCGCCGGTACAGCGGTTCGGCCATGGTCGGGCCGACATGGGTCCAGTTCGTGGCCGCGTCCCGGAAATAGCGCTGCTCCCCGTGGAAGAAGCTGGGGGCGCGCCCCGCGTACAGGGCGTTGCCGTGCAGCTTCGAGTCCGGTGTGCCGCCTTCGACGGGCAGGTCGAGCAGGCTCACCTCCTGGGTGAAGTGCGCCGGGATGCGCCCCTGGTCGATACGGATGCTGTTGGATCCGCTGCCGCGCAGGCCCAGGACACCGTGCCAGTCGTCGACCACCGTCCAGATCGCGCGCGGCGCGACGAACAGCACGAAGGGTCCGGGCGGGTCGCCTGGCTTCTCGGGGGCGCGCAGTGTCTGGCCGAGGTAGTGCGTGGAGAAGGGGGCGCCCGACGAGTACGGCCAGGTCCCGTCGAGGACGACATGGCCGTCGCCGTCGGGCCGGGCGACACCGATCGGTACGACGGTGGAGGCTGCCCGGAAGTCGCCGTCGTCTCCGAAGATCTCGTCCTGCGCCCGCTCGCCGAAGAGGGTCGCGACCTGCAGGACGTGGGCGGCGGTGGGGACAGGGCCCAGCCGGTGGAGGGGCAGCCGCGGGCGATCTCGGTGACGACGCGGTAGAAGGTCGGCAGGCCGAACTCGTATCCGCCGTACCGTCGCGGTTGCAGCGTCCGGTAGAACCCGGCGCGCACGAAGTCGTCGTGGGTGTCCTTCGGATAGTGCGTCAACCGCCCGGTCTCCGGCTGCCGTTCGAGGAGCGCGGGTCGCAACGCGACGGCCCGCTCGATCAGTTCGCGTGGAGTGAGTCCGGGTTCGGGAACGGCGATCACGGTGCCTCCTGACGGGTGGGGCCGTCCGTACACGTGGCCATGCAAGTGGGGCCGTGGATCCGCTGTCCACGGAATCCCGAGCATCCGCCGTCGTCGGCCTGCCTGTCGAGACGTGTTCAGGCGAGGCAGGCGGGACGTCCCGGCACGGGACGCGGACGAAGTGGCCACCGGCCCGCAGAGGTTGGGGCGCGCGGTGAGAAGCTGTGCCTCAAGCGGCGTACTCATGGCAGAGGGCCGCACGTCGCCGAGCCCTTCCCGACCGGAGGAACCTCACCCGTGACCATCACCAAGGCAGCCCCGCCCCCGGTGGACCACCGCGACGCGGACGACCGGCGGGGATGGCGGGGCTGGCAGTTCAACTCCCCTCTCGTCCTGACCATGCTGCTGCTCCTGGTGATCGCGGCGCAGGGGCCGGCCCGCCGGGCGCTGTCCGCGCCGGTGATGCAGAGCTGGATGACCGTGTTCGTGGCGGTGGTGATCCAGGCGTTGCCCTTCCTGGTCCTCGGCGTGCTGCTGTCGGCGGTCATCGCGGTGTTCGTGCCGCCGTCGCTCTTCGCCCGGGCGCTGCCGGACCGGCCCGCGCTGGCGGTGCCGGTCGCCGGGATGGCCGGGGCGGTCCTGCCCGGCTGCGAGTGCGCCTCCGTGCCGGTGGCCGGGGCGCTGGTGCGCCGGGGTGTCACCCCCGCGGCGGCGCTGGCGTTCCTGCTGTCGGCCCCCGCGATCAACCCGATCGTGCTGACCGCCACGGCCGTGGCGTTCCCGGGCGATCCGGAGATGGTCCTCGCCCGGTTCGTGGCGAGTCTGCTCGTGGCCTGTGCGATGGGGTGGCTGTGGCAACGCCTAGGCCGCACCGACTGGCTGCGCCCGCCGGCCCGCCCGGGGCACCAAGGCCTCGGCAAGGGGGCGGCGTTCTGGGGTTCCGTACGCCACGACGTGATGCACGCCGGGGGCTTCCTCGTGGTCGGCGCGATGGCCGCGGCCACGCTCAAGGCCGTCGTACCGGCGAGCTGGCTGCAGGCCGCAGCCGGCCATCCCGTGGTGTCGGTCCTCGCCCTGGCGATCCTCGCCGTGGTGCTGTCGATCTGCTCCGAGGCCGACGGGTTCGTGGCCGCGTCGCTGTCCCAGTTCTCGCTGACGGCACGGCTGACATTCCTCGTCGTGGGACCGGTGATCGACCTGAAGCTGTTCGCCATGCAGGTCGGCACGTTCGGCCGCGGGTTCGCGCTGCGCTTCGCCCCCGCCACCTTCGCCCTGGCGGTCCTCATGTCGGTCCTGGTCGGGGCGGTGCTGCTGTGAACCGGCAGGCGCAAGCGGCCGTACTGTTCCTGGTCGGTGCGTCGGTGCTGCACGCGGGCGCCACCGACGTCTACCTCCGGTACGTCAAGGCCGGGTTGCGGCCTTTGCTGCTCGGGGCGGGTGTTGTGCTGATCGTGACTGCCGTCGCCACGGTGTGGTACGAGGTGCGGGGGCGACGGGTGACGCCGGGGAGCGGGCCGGAGGACGACCACAGCGATACGCGGGAGCACGGGACCGGGCACGAGCACGGAAGCGGGGGCGGGCACGAGCACGGCCACGGCCACGGCCACGCTCACCGTGAACCGCGTGTCTCCTGGCTCCTCGTCCTCCCCCTCCTCGCCCTGATCCTGGTCGCCCCGCCCGCCCTGGGTTCGTACAGCGCCATGCGCACGGGTACCGCTCTGCAGGCGCCCTTCGGCTACCCCGCCCTCCCGGCCGGTGACCCGCTCCCGCTCAGCCTGGTCGACTACGCGGGCCGTGCGGCCTACGACCAGGGCCGCTCCCTCGGCGACCGGCGGATCAGGATCACCGGTTTCGTCGCCCTCGACCGCAGCGGCACGCCGTACCTCGTGCGCATGGCCCTCAACTGCTGCGCCGCCGACGCCCAACCCGTCAAGGTCGGCCTGACCGGGCGGATCCCGCCCGTCCTCCAGCCCGACACCTGGCTCGAAGTCACCGGTACCTACACCAGCGAACGGACCAAGGACCCCGTCAACGGCGGCATCATCCCGTTCCTTGACGTCAGCCTGGCCAGGCCGGTCCCCGCGCCGCACGACCCGTACGACGAGAGCTGGAACAACTGAGGGCACAGCCCGAGCCGGCGTTCTGCTGAACCGGGGCGACGTGTCGTGCTCGGAACCGAGTCGACGCCCCCTGCACGGAACCGACTCGACGCCTGGTGTACGGGAGCCGACAGCCATTCGAGTGACCTGCCCGCTCCCCCCAGTGGTGCGGAGAATCCAGAGGTGGCGGCCTGTTCGGCACTCCTGGCGTGTCGTCGCGATCGTCTTCGAGTGGCAACCCGCCGATGGCGGACACAGACTGAGGCTCACGGCTTCGTGATCAGGCAGAAGCGCAAGGTCACGCGGCCTCCGGATGGGGCGGTTCGGCCATTGCCCAGAACCCCGGACCGGTCACCGCCGGCCGATGGTTTCGACCTTTGCTCGAGGAGCTCGCATGGAAGAGGTGTCGGCCGACATCTTGATACCCGGGCCGGACGAACCCTGGGTGGCCGGGCGTGACAGCGCCGGCCCGGCAACGACGGACACCGAGCGGAGACTTGCCGACATACTCGCCGGCGTTGTCTCCGTCGAACACATCGCAGCCGAAAGCAACTTCTTCGAAGACCTCGGCGCCAACTCCCTGGTCATGGCTCAATTCTGTGCACGAATACGGAAGCAGCCGGATCTGCCGTCCGTGTCCATGAAGGACATCTACCGGAACCCCACGATCCGAAGCCTGGCCGCGGCTCTCGCCGACGCCTCTCCGGCCCCCGCCGATTCATCGCTTCCCGGCTCGGCACCCGCGCCCAAGACGGCGCCGGCACCGGTCACCACGGCGAGCACCCTGACGTATGTCCTGTGCGGAACAGCCCAATTGCTGATCTTCCTGGGATATTCCCTCGTCAACGGACTTGTCGCCGCTCAGGGTTATGAGTGGGTCGCCGCGGGCTCAGGTCTCGCCGGCATCTATCTGCGATCGGTCCTGTTCGCCGCCACCGGCTTCGTCGCCCTCTGCGTTTTCCCGATCGCGGCCAAGTGGATCCTCGTCGGACGCTGGAAACCCAGTGAGTTCCCGATCTGGGGTCCGGCCTATCTGCGCTTCTGGCTCGTCAAGGTGCTGATCCACGCCAACCCCATGATCTTCTTCGTCGGCAATCCGCTGTATGTGCTGTACCTCAGGGCGCTCGGCGCGCACATCGGCAAGGGAGTCACGATCCTCTCCCCGTCCGTCCCCGTCTGCACCGACCTGCTCACGATCGGCGCCGGTACGGTGATCCGCAAGGACTCGCTCTTCCTCTGCTACCGAGCGCAAGCCGGGCGCATCCAGACCGGACGGGTCACGCTCGGCCGTGACGTGTACGTGGGCGAGAAGACCGTCCTCGACATCGACACGTCGATGGGCGACGGAGCTCAGCTGGGCCACGCGTCCGCCTTGTACCGAGGCCAGTCGGTCCCGGACGGCGAGCGCCGGCACGGATCCCCGGCACAAGCCACGGAGACCGACTACGTGCGGGTCGCACCGGCTCCGTGCGGCACGCCGCGCCGGTTCGGGTTCGGCCTGGTCACCCTGCTTCAACTGTTCTTCCTGTACATGCCGTTGGCGGTCGGCGGTGTGTACATGGTCGTCACCGAGGTTCCGGCGTTCGACAGGTGGTTCGGCGGCGAGACGGCCGGCCTCATGTCGTGGGCGTTCCTCCTCGACGCGATGGCCCTGTCCGCCCTGCTGTTCTTCGGCTCCATCGTCGTGGGCATCGTCGTCGTGTTCGCCGTTCCACGCCTGCTGAATCTGGTCATCGAACCCGACAAGGTCTATCCGCTCTACGGCTTCCACTACTCGGTGCACCGGGCGATATCCAGGATGACGAACCCGAAGTTCTTCGCCTGGCTCCTCGGCGACAGCTCCTACATCGTCCATTACCTTCGCCGCCTCGGATACGACCTGTCCCGGGTCGAGCAGACCGGGTCCAACTTCGGCACGGAAATGCAGCACGAGACTCCGTATCTGGCCTCGGTCGGCACGGGAACGATGGTGGCCGACGGGCTCTCCATCATCAACGCGGACTACTCGAGCACATCCTTCCTGGTGACCCGGGCATCCATCGGTCCGCACAACTTCCTGGGCAACAACATCGCCTATCCCGCGGGAGCCAGGACAGGTGACAACTGCCTGCTCGCGACGAAGGTACTGGTTCCCCTCGACGGTGAGATGCGCGAAGGGATCGGACTGCTCGGCTCACCGCCCTTCGAGATTCCCCGGTCGGTGGAGCGCGACTCCCGGTTCGACCATCTCAGGACCGGCGACGAACTGCACCGCCATCTCTCCGCGAAAAACCGCTACAACCTCCGCTCGATGACCATGTTCCTGTTCCTGCGGTGGCTGCTCAGCTTCGCTCTCACGGCGTTCGGCCTCGCGACCCTCACCCTGTACGGTGCGCTCGAGCATGTGGCGATCGCCGCGTTCCTGGCACTCACCCTCGGATTCAGCGCCGTCTACTACCTCCTGGTGGAGCGCTGCATCGCTTCCTTCCGGGCATTGCGCCCCCAGTTGTGCTCCATCTACGACCCGTATTTCTGGTGGCACGAGCGCCTCTGGAAGGTGCCGGACGAATACCTCAACCTGTTCAACGGAACCCCCTTCAAGAGCTTGATCTGGCGAATGCTGGGCGTGCGCATCGGCAGCCGGGTATTCGACGACGGCTGCTATGTGACCGAGCGGACGCTCACCACCATCGGTGATGACTGCACGCTCAATTCCGGGACCAAAATCCAGTGCCATTCGCAGGAGGACGGCACCTTCAAGTCGGATTACACCGTTCTCGGCGCCGGCTGCACCCTCGGGGTGGACGCACACGTGCATTACGGCGTGACGATGGGTGACAGAGCCGAGTTGGCACCCGATTCCTTCCTCATGAAAGGCGAGGAAGTCCCCCCTGACGCACGGTGGGGCGGGAACCCCGCCGCGGAGATTCCGGATGCCCGGGCTCAGCCTCTCGGTATGGGCTCGGCAGCGGCAGTGGGCACGTCCGCGACGAACGACGCCTCGGCGTCGGCGGATTGAGAGAGGCCATTCGATGGGAGCGCACGTGCAGGCGGACCGAGATTTCTGGAGCGGTGTGCTGGCCGCCGGTGGTTCCACCCCCGTTCCACAGTGGGTTAGGGAGCCGGTGGCGGGGGTGGCCGCACACGAGACGGCAGTGCCGGGCGATGTGCTCGTGGCGGTGCGCGGGCTGGCCGTGGAGTTGGGTGTGCCGGTGAGTGCGGTGCTGCTCGCCGCGCATGCCAAGGTGCTGGCCGCGCTGTCGGGTGAGCAGGAGGTGGTGACGGGCTACGTCGCCGCGCCGGGAGACGTTCCTCTGCCGTGCCGGCTGACCGTCGCACCCACATCGTGGCGCCAGTTGGTGCTGAGCGCTGGTCGCGTCGAGGCGGAACTGCTGGCCCATCGGGACTTCCCGGTGGAGGAACTGCGCCGGGAGCTGGGGGCGACGGAGTCGTCGTACGAGTTCGTGTTCGATCCTGAGGGAACCCAGGGTGAGCCGGCCGGAGGCACGGCGTTGCGGGTGGGCTGGTGTGATCGGGACGGGCGACCGGTGGTGCTGTCGCGGTATCGCACGGACGTGCTCGATGCCGAGGGCGCAGCTCGGATCGGCGGCTACCACCTGGCCGCGCTGGGTGCGATGGCGGCGGACGTGGACGCCGGGCATGCGGGGCAGAGTCTGCTGTCGCCCGATGAAGTGCGCCATCAGCTCGAAGGGCTCGCCGGGCCGCACCGGAAGCTGCCGGAGGGGCGGGCGCACGAACTGTTCGAGCAGCGCGTGCGGGCGCATCCGGAGACGGTGGCCGCTGTGCACGGCGATCACTCATGGACGTACGGCGAACTCAACGCACGCGCGAACCGGCTGGCGAGGGCGCTGCTGGCGCGCGGACTGGGCCGCGAACAAGTGGTCGGCGTGGTCACCGAGCGCAATCTCGACTGGCTGGCCGCGGTGTTGGCGGTGTTCAAGGCCGGAGGCGTGTACCTGCCGATCGAGCCGCATTTTCCGGCGGGACGTATCGCCGCGACGCTGTCGCGAGCCGGCTGCCGGATGGTGCTGACCGAGTCCGGCAGCACTGAGGCCCTCGACCGGGCCCTGGACACGCTGCCGGAGGTCGAGAGGCTGCTGGTCGAGACGGCGTATGCGGAACGGCACGCCGACGGCGATGTCGGAGTGAAGGTCACGCC
This sequence comes from Streptomyces dengpaensis, assembly GCF_002946835.1. NCBI lineage: Bacteria > Bacillati > Actinomycetota > Actinomycetes > Kitasatosporales > Streptomycetaceae > Streptomyces > Streptomyces dengpaensis. Next base: position 7,836,953 of record NZ_CP026652.1, on the reverse strand, counting down.
CGATCAGCTGGCGTACATGTACTTCACCTCCGGCTCCACCGGGGAGCCGAAGGGCGCGATGTGCGAGCACGCGGGCATGCTCAATCATCTGTACGCCAAGATCGACGACTTGGAGATCGGCCCGGGGCAGGTGGTGGCGCAGACGGCCCCGCAGTGCTTCGACATCTCCCTGTGGCAGCTGCTGGCCGCGTTGCTCGTGGACGGCCGGACCCTGCTGGTCGAGCAGGACGTGATCGTGGACGTGGAGCGGTTCGTCGACACGCTGGTCCGCGGCCGGGTCGCGGTGGTACAGGTCGTGCCCTCCTATCTGGAGGTGGTGGTTTCCTATCTGGAGCAGCATCCCCGCGAACTGCCGGACCTGGCCTGTGTGTCGGTGACCGGCGAGGCGCTGAAGCGGGAGCTGGTCCAGCGCTGGTTCACCCTTCAGCCGGGGATCAAGCTGGTCAACGCCTATGGGCTGACCGAGACTTCGGACGACACCAACCACGAGGTCATGGACGCGGTGCCGGAACGCGTGCTGCTGGGGCGTCCGGTCAACAACGTGCGGGTGTACGTCGTCGATGAGCATCTGTCGCTGGTGCCGCTGGGCGCCCCCGGGCTGATCGCCTTCTCCGGGGTCTGCGTGGGCCGGGGATACGTGAACGATCCCGAACGAACCCGTGCCGCGTACCTGGACGATCCGTACCGGCCGGGCGAGCGGCTCTACCTGGGAGGCGACTGGGGGCGCTGGCATCCCGACGGCAAGCTGGAGTTCCTCGGCCGCCGGGACAACCAGGTCAAGATCCGCGGATTCCGTATCGAGATCGGCGAGATCGAGAACACCCTGCTGCGGGTTCCCGGAGTACGGGACGCCGCGGTGGTCGTCGCCGAGCTGGCCGGCCGGAGCACGCACCTGATCGCCTTCTACACCGGCCGGTCCCAGGAGCCGGCGGCGCTGCGTGATGCACTGGGCGCCACCCTCCCCGCCTACATGGTCCCGTCCGGCCTGCACTGGCAGCAGAGCCTGCCGCTGACCGCCAACGGCAAGATCGACAGAAAGGCCCTGACCGCGCTGGCCGAACAGACCGCGCCCAGCACGGAAGTCGATGTCACTGGCGATGACCAGCACGCCCCGCGCACCCCGACCGAGCGCAAACTGGTCGCCGCCTGGGCCGAGCTGCTGGGCATGTCCGAGCACCAGATCGGCCGGCAGGACCACTTCTTCGACCGCGGCGGCACCTCCCTGTCGGCGGTGAAGCTCACCATCGCCCTGGACCGTGCGGTGTCCCTCAAGGACATCACCCGCCACCCGAAACTCGCCGACCTCGCCGCGCTCCTCGACGGGACAACCCCGCAGCGCCCGGAGCTGCTTCAGCCGCTGTCGGAATCGGCGGGTGCGCCGGATTGCGCCCTGGTGTGCTTCCCTTACGCAGGCGGCAACGCGGTCAACTTCCAGCCGATGGCGAGCGCCCTGGCGGGCAGCGGGCCGGCGGTCTACGCCGTCGACCTGCCCGGTCACGATCTCGCCGCCCACAGCGAGCCGTTCGCGCCGATGACGCAGGTGGTGGAGCAGACCGTCGCCGAGATCACCGGGCGTGGCCTGACCAGGGTCATGCTATGGGGCCACTCCTCGGGAGCCGGGTTCGCCGTGGAGACGGCGAGGAGGCTGCTGGAGCACGGGGTGGATGTGCCGCGGGTGTTCCTCGCCGCGCAGCTGCTCGGCACCGCTGCCGACCGGCGCGCCGCCATCACCGAACTGACCAGGCGGAGCAGCGCCGAGATCGCCGCGAGGCTGCGCGCCGACAGCGGCCACACGGAGCTCGGCGAGCTCAACGCACAGCACGCCGAGCATGTCGGGGCCGCCTACCGACACGACTGCGTGTCCGCGCACCACTACTTCGCCGATGCGCTGGAATCCCCGCCGGCGGTCAAGCTCTCCGCGCCGGTCACCGTGGTCGTCGCCGCCGACGACCCGAGCACGCGGGATTTCCCCGAACGCCATCGGGACTGGCAGCTCCTGGCCGAGCAGGTGAACCTGCGCGAACTCGCCGACGGTGGCCACTACTTCCTGCGCACCCGTCCGGCCGAGGCCGCGCAGGCCGTACTGGAAGCCGCGCAGGCCGTACTGAGCGCCGTCGAATCGCCGGCCCCCTCCTGAACACCCTTGAGTCTCCTTGGGTGATCAACGAAAGGAAAACGAGATGTCGTTCTCATCCCCGGCATCACTGCTCGAGGTGGAACTGTCCGCCGGAAAGCCACCGATCCTGCATGTCGAGGCCCCTGTTGAGGCGTCCGGCTGGGCGACGGAGCACCGCCGTGCGCTGCGGGCGCAGGTCACCGAGCACGGAGCGATTCTCGTCCGTGGTCTGGGGCTGCGGGAGCCGGACGAGGCCGGTGCGGTCTTCGCGAAGCTGGCCGGAACGTTGATGACGGAGAGGGAGGCTTTCGCCCCCCGGCAGAGCCACGGCTCCGGTCTGTACTCCTCCACCACCTGGCCGGCCAACCAGCCGATGTGCATGCACCATGAACTGAGCTACACGCTGGACGTTCCCGGCCTGATGCTCTTCGCGTGTCTCACCGCACCCGGCCAAGGCGGGGCGACCGCGGTGGCCGACGCGGAAGCCGTGCTTCAGGCGCTGCCCACCGCACTGAGTGAGCGGTTCGAGCGTGAGGGCTGGCTGCTCACCCGCTCCTACAACGACGAGATCGGGGCGTCCCTGGAGGAGTCGTTCGGCACCGACGACCCCGCGGCCATCGAGAGCTACTGCCGCGCCCACGCCATCGACTTCGACTGGCAGCCCGACGGATCCCTGCGCACGCGGCAGCGCCGCAGCGCGGTGGTACGGCACCCGGTCACCGGCCGGCGCTGCTGGTTCAACCAGATCGCCTTCCTCAACGAGTGGACGCTCGCCCCGGAGGTGCGCGAGTACCTGGTGGACGTCTACGGCGAGGACGGGCTGCCGTTCAACACCCGCTTCGGAGACGGCACTCCGATCGACGAGGACGTCGTCGAGACGCTCAACACCACCTACGAGGAACACACCCGACGCGAGCCCTGGCAGGCCGGTGACGTGATGCTGGTCGACAACATTCGCACCGCACACAGCAGAGAGGCCTTCACGGGGGACCGTCAGGTACTGGTCGCCATGGCAGAGCCTCAGCGCCTGCCCGACGGCCGCCCGACCCCGGAGGCAAGTCAGCGATGACCTCTGTGACATCCACCGCCACCCAGAGCACCGCCTCGCAGCCGGCCCCGGCGCCGACCTTCGCGGTGATCCCAGGTGCCCAGGTACAGCAGGCACTCGACGGGCGTGAGAAACAGATCGTGGACCTGGTCGAGGCCACCTACCGGCTGCACGGCGCCGGGGACTCGGTCAATCCCCCGTCGTACTTCCTGCGCTTCGCCGACCGTCCCAAGGACCGGATCATCGCGCTGCCGTCCTCCCTCGGCGGGCCGGTACGCGTGGACGGCCTGAAGTGGATTTCCAGCTTTCCCGCGAACGTCACAGCGGGCCTGCCCCGAGCCTCCGCGGTCCTCATCCTCAACGACCACGACACCGGCTATCCGTTCGCCTGTCTGGAAAGCTCCATCATCAGCGCCACCAGAACGGCCGCGTCCGCGGCGCTGGCAGCGGACTGGCTCACCCGCACCGGGCGCCGCCCCACCCGTATCGGATTCTTCGGCACGGGTCTGATCGCCCGCTACATCCACACCTTCCTGGCCGGCACCGGCTGGACGTTCGACACCATCGGTGCGCACGATGTGTCCACCGACAGCGCCGCCGGATTCTGCGGTTACCTGCGGGAGGCCGGCGGCGCCGGCCAGGTCGTCGTCCACGACAGCGCCGAAGAGCTGATCCGCTCCAGCGACCTGGTGGTCTTCGCCACCATCGCGGGCAAACCCCACGTCACCGACCCGGCCTGGTTCACCCACAACCCCGTGGTCCTGCACGTGTCCCTGCGCGATCTCGCCCCCGAGATCCTGCTCGGCTCGGCCAACATCGTCGACGACGTCGAGCACTGTCTGAAAGCCGACACCTCTCCCCACCTGGCCGAGCAGCTCACCGGCAGCCGCGGCTTCCTGGACGGCACCCTCAACGATGTCATGACAGGAAGGATCACCCTTCCGACCGACCGACCGGTGATCTTCTCGCCGTTCGGACTCGGCGTCCTCGACCTCGCCGTCGGCAAGTACGTCTACGACGAAGTGGCCCGGGCCGGGCACCTCCGCCTCATCGACGACTTCTTCCACGAACTGCGCCGACACGGCTGATCACCCTGTCCGTCAGCCCTGGCATCAGGAGGCCAGCGTGCCCATCATCTCCGCTCCACATGCCTTTAACGAACGTCAGCTCTACGTCGACCTCGAGCCGATTTTCGGGCACTCCCTCTACCTGAAGTGCGAGGGCTTCAACTTCGCCGGCTCGATCAAACTGAAGGCCGCGGTAGAGATGGTGGAGGCCGCCGAGAAGGACGGACTCCTGACGCCGGATTCGGTACTGGTCGAGTCCTCGTCCGGAAACCTGGGCGTAGCGCTCAGCATGATCGCCGCGAGCAAGGGATACCGGTTCCTGTGTGTGACCGACTCCCGCTGCAATCTGTCGACCAGATTGCTGATGGAGGCGTTGGGCGGCGAGGTGCACGTGATCGCCGACCTGGACGCCAACGGCGGTTTCCTCGGCGCCCGGATCAACTACGTACGCGCGCTGTGTTCCTCCGACGACCGGTACGTGTGGCTGAGCCAGTACACCAATCCGGGCAACTGGCGGGCGCACTACCGCACGACGGCGCAGGAGATCGCCCGCCAGTTCCCGCAGCTGGACGTGCTGTTCGTCGGAGCGGGGACCACCGGGACCCTGATGGGCTGCGCGCGCTACTTCCGAAAGTGGCACCGGCCCGTGCGGATCGTCGCGGTGGACACCGTCGGCTCGGTGGCCTTCGGCGGTGAGCCGGGCCGCCGGCTGATTCCCGGCCTGGGCATGAGCATGCGCCCGCCGCTGCTGGACGAGTCCTATGTGGATGAGGTGATACAGGTCGAGGAGGCCGACACCATCCGCGCCTGCCACCGTCTGGCCGGACACGGGTTCCTGTTCGGCGGCTCCACCGGCACGGTGGTCAGCGGCGCGATGGAGTGGCTGGCCCAGCATGAGACGCCTGGCCTCACCGCTGTGGCCATCGCCCCGGACCTGGGAGAGCGCTACCTCGACACCGTCTACCAGACCACCTGGATAAAGGATGTGTACGGGGATCAGATCCTCGACTCCGAAGCGGTGGCCGCCGGTCCCCGGGAAGCCGAGCCCATGCCGCGGAGACCGGCCCGACGCCGGAATCCGTAGAAAGAGTTGGGCCCCGCCCGCCACCGACCGAGTACCCGTCACCGGCGCCACCGGCCGCACCGGCCGGCACGTCGTCGCGGCGGCGACCGCCCGCGGCCACGGCGTCAACCGCACGGCCGCCAAGCACGGAGTCATCGGCCTCGTCCGGTGGCTCGCCCGGGATGTCGGCCCGCGCGGTGTCCGCGTCAACGCCGTCTGCCCGGGCTGGGTGCGCCCCCCTCGGCGACGCCGCGATGGCCTGCCTGGCGGAGCGCCAGGGCGTCTCCGCGGAGGAGGCCTATCGCCTGACGACTCGTCATGTGCCGTTGCGGCGCGTCGCGGAGCCGGAGGAGATCGCCTCGGTGTGCGCGTTCCTCGCCTCGGGTGACGCCTCGACGGTGACGGGTCACGCCCTGGTCGTCGACGGCGGCGGCGCCGCGGTGGACCCGGCCACCATCGCTTTCGACCCTCCCGGGCTGTGAGCGGCGGACGCGACCGGACTGCCCCGGTTGGGGGGCTCAGTGCGCCGGGCCGTCCTCGACGAGACGTCTGAGCGAGGGGAGCAGTGCGTCGAGGTCCTGCCCGGTGCGGAAGGCGACGACGGTGGTGCCTTCGTTGCCGGTGCCCGCGTGGCCGGAGGGCGCCGGGAAGAGCGCGAGCACCTCGCGCATCGCCTCGTCCACTTCGGCGACCGGGTCGGACGACTCGCCCCGGAGCCACCGTCGCAGAACATGGTTGTGGGCCGCGACGACGGACGCCGCCATGAGCTCGGCCCGCAGCGACGCCGACTCCGTGGGGTCCCCCATCCAGTCCGCGATGAACTCACGGAACAGCCGCTGATACCGGGCGACGCTGGCGATCTCCCGGTCGCGCAGGGCGGTCACTTTGCTGGTGAGCGCGTACCGTCGCCGCGCGAGGTCGCCTTCGTCGATGTAGTGCAGCAGCACCAGGCGGACCGCGTCGGACACGGCGACCAGGGCGGTGCTGTGGCTGGAGGTGGCCAGCCGGTCCTTGATCAGCGCGAGCAGCCGGTCGTGGTCGGGGAAGATCACCGCTTCCTTGGACCGGTAATGCCGGAAGAACGTCGTACGCCCCACTCCGGCCCGTTCGGCGATGTCGTCGACGGTGGTCTGCTCGTATCCGCACTCGTCGAAGAGGGCGAAGGCGGCGTCCGCGAGTCGGATCCGCGCGGGTGGCTTGCTCATGACCACTCATCCTTCCGTGTCTCAGTCCCCGAAGGCCACTTGCCCGAAGCTACGGTACTGAGTACCGTCAAGGAGAGATTGAGTACCAAGAGGAGGTCCGTGTGGATTCCGTCGCACACAGCGAGTCCGGCCTGCCGATCCATCCGCTCTACGACGGCTGGGCGCTGACGGGCTTCGACGCGGACGCCAAGCTGGGCGCCCCGGGGAAGTTCCCGTTCACGCGGGGCGTGTATCCGTCGATGTACACAGGCCGGCCATGGACGATGCGGCAGTACGCCGGGTTCGGCACGGCGAAGGAGTCGAACGAGCGCTACCACGAGCTCGTCGGCGCGGGCACGGGCGGCCTCAGTGTGGCCTTCGACCTGCCGACACAGATGGGCTACGACTCCGACGAGGCCATCGCCCGCGGCGAGGTGGGCAAGGTCGGCGTGGCGATCGACTCGATCGAGGACATGCGCACGCTGTTCCAGGGGCTGCCGCTGGACAAGGTGTCCACATCGATGACGATCAACGCCCCCGCGTCGACGCTGCTCCTGCTGTACCAGCTGGTCGCGGCCGAGCAGGGCGTCGCCGGTGACCAGCTGACCGGCACGATCCAGAACGACGTACTCAAGGAGTACATCGCCCGCGGGACCTACATCTTCCCGCCGAAGCAGTCCCTGCGGCTGATCAGCGACATCTTCGCCTACTGCCACAAGGAACTGCCCCGCTGGAACACGATCTCCATCTCCGGCTACCACATGGCCGAGGCGGGAGCCACGCCCGCGCAGGAGATCGCGTTCACCCTCGCCAACGCGAAGGAGTACGTGCGCGCGGCGATCGCCGCCGGCCTGGACGTCGACGACTTCGCACCGCGCCTGTCGTTCTTCTTCGTCGCCCGGACCACGCTGCTGGAGGAGATCGCGAAGTTCCGTGCCGCGCGCCGCATTTGGGCCCGCATCATGCGCGACGAGTTCAAGGCCAGAAACCCCAAGTCGCAGATGCTGCGCTTCCACACGCAGACCGCAGGGGTTCAACTGACCGCGCAGCAGCCCGAGGTCAACCTCGTCCGGGTCGCCCTGCAGGGCCTGGGCGCGGTCCTCGGCGGTACGCAGTCCCTGCACACCAACTCCTACGACGAGGCCATCGCCCTGCCCACCCAGAAGGCGGCACGGCTCGCCCTGCGCACCCAGCAGGTCATCGCCTACGAGACCGACGTGGCCAAGACCGTGGACCCCTTCGCCGGGTCCTACGTCATGGAGTCGCTGACCGACGACCTCGAGGCGGCGGCCCTGGAGCTGATCCAGGCCGTCGAGGACCGCGGCGGTGCGGTGGCGGCGATCGAACAGGGTTTCCAGAAGTCGGAGATCGAGAGGTCCGCATACCGGATCGCCCTGGAGATCGACAACCAGGAACGGACCGTGGTCGGGGTCAACAAATACGCCCTCGACGAGGAAGAGCCCTACGAGCCCCTGCGCGTCGACCCTCAGATCGAGCTCGACCAGTGCGAACGCCTCGCCGCCCTGCGCAGCGAGCGCGACAACGACGCCGTAGAGCGTGCCCTCGACACCCTGCGCACCGCGGCGCGGGGCTCCGACAACGTGCTGCCCCCGATGCGCGAGGCCCTGCGGCAGCGCGCCACGGTCGGCGAGGTCTCACACGCACTACGCGACGTCTGGGGCGTGCACGTCCCCCACGACACCTTCTGATCAGTGAGCACTCGGGTGGAGCAATCAGTGAACGACATCGACATCCGCACCACCGCGGGCAAGCTCGCTGACTTGCGGCGCCGTATCCAGGAGGCGACGCACGCGGCTCGGAGCGCGCGGTCGAAAAGCAGTACGCCAAGGGCAAGTTGACGGCCCGTGAGCGGATCGAGCTGCTGATGGACGACGGGTCCTTCGTCGAGTTCGACGAGTTCGCGCGGCACCGGTCGACCGACTTCGGTCTGGAGAAACCCTACCCAGCGCGCCGGCGCCCCCCTGGTCGCCGGCACCCCCGACCCGGTCTCCGGCGCCGAGGAGGTCGTCGCGTTCGCCAAGGAGCACGGCCTGCCCATCGCCATCAAGGCCGCCTTCGGCGGCGACGGACGCGGCCTGAAGGTGGCCCGCACCCTGGACGAGGTCCCCGAACTGTACGAGTCCGCCGTGCGCGAGGCCGTCGCCGCCTTCGGCCGCGGCGAGTGCTTCGTCGAGCGCTACCTCGACAAACCCCGCCACGTCGAGACCCAGTGCCTGGCCGACACCCACGGCAACGTGGTCGTCGTCTCCACCCGCGACTGCTCCCTGCAGCGCCGCCACCAAAAACTCGTCGAGGAAGCCCCCGCCCCCTTCCTGTCCGACGCCCAGGTCGCCGAGCTGTACTCCTCCTCCAAGGCGATCCTCAAGGAAGCCGGCTACGTCGGCGCCGGCACCGTGGAATTCCTCGTCGACGCCGACGGCACCATCTCCTTCCTGGAAGTCAACACTCGCCTGCAGGTCGAACACCCCGTCACCGAGGAAGTCGCCGGCATCGACCTGGTCCGCGAGATGTTCCGCATCGCCGACGGCGAGCCCCTCGGCTACACCGACCCCGAACTGCGCGGCCACTCCCTCGAGTTCCGCATCAACGGCGAAGACCCCGGCCGAGGCTTCCTGCCCGCCCCCGGCACCGTCACCACCTTCACCCCGCCCTCGGGCCCCGGCGTCCGCCTGGACGCCGGCGTCGAGTCCGGCGCCGTCATCGGCCCCGCCTGGGACTCCCTGCTCGCCAAACTCATCGTCACCGGCGCCACCCGCGAACAGGCCCTGCAGCGCGCCGCCCGCGCCCTCGCCGAATTCCACATCGACGGCATGGCCACCGCCATCCCCTTCCACCGCGCAGTCGTCACCGACCCGGACACCCGACACCTGTGCCGAAGCGCCCGGCGGACCGCAACCGGCAGACCGCCGGGCGCGGTTCACATGAGCGCCGCGAAGTCGATGGCGTCCGGTACGAGGGACTGCTCGGCCCAGATGGTCTTTCCGTGCGGGCCGTAGCGGCTCCCCCAGCGGTTCGTGAGCTGGGCGACGAGGAACAGGCCGCGTCCTCCCTCGTCCGTCCAGCGGGCCCGGCGCAGGCGGGGCTGGGTGTTGCTGGGATCGGTGACCTCGCAGACGAGCACGTTCTCGCGGATCAGCCGCAGCCCGATCGGGCCCCCGGCGTAACGGACCGCGTTGGTGACCAGCTCGCTGACGACCAGCTCGGTGGTGAAGGCCACCTCCTCCAGCCCCCAGGCGGCCAGCTGCTCGGCGGCGGCCTGGCGGGCGGTGGCCACGACCTCAGGCTCAGCGGCGAACTCCCAGCTCGCGACGTTGTCCGCCGGTACGGCCCGGGTGCGGGCCAGGAGCAGGGCGATGTCGTCGCGAGGCGGGGGGTCCCCGAGGCCGGGGAGCAGTGCGCGGCCGGTGTCGGACAGCGCGCGGTCAGGACGGCACAGGACCGCGAGGCTTTCTTTCAGCCACATCAGGCCGCCGTCGACATCATCTCGTTCGATCAGGCCGTCGGTGTACAGAGCGAGAACGCTGCCGGGTTCCAGGTCGATGACGGTGGTCTCGAACGGCATGCCGCCCACTCCCAGTGGCGGACCCGGGGAAACGTCGATCACTTCCACGGTTCCGTCGGGCCGGACCACGACGGGCGGCGGGTGACCGGCGCTGGCCACTCCGCATCTGCGAGAGACCGGGTTGTAGAGGACGTATAGACAGGTGGCACCGACAGTGCTTCCTGTCTCCGCCTCTCCAACGAGTTGCTGCACGAGGTCGTCGAGGTGAGTGAGCAGTTCGGTGGGGTCGAGTTCGAGGTCGGTAAGGGTACGGACGGCGGTGCGGAGGCGGCCCATGGTGGCGGTGGCGTACAGGCCGTGGCCGAACACGTCTCCGACGACCATGGCGACCCGGAAGGACGGCAGGGGAATGACGTCGTACCAGTCGCCGCTGATGTCGGCCCCGCCGCCGGCGGGCAGGTAGTAGCCGGCGGTCTCCGCCGCCAGGCTGTCGGTCGTGGGCGGGGGAAGCAGGCTCTGCTGCAGCGCGAGAACCGAGCGGTGCTCGCGGGTATAGCGCCGCGCGTTGTCCACGCTCAGCGCGGCTCGTGAGGCGATCTCCGCGACCAGTTCCGCGTCCTCCTCGTCGAACGGATCCGGTTGCTCGGTACGCCAGACGGTAACGCTGCCCAGCACCAGACCGCGGGCGAACAGCGGTGCCCAGAGACCCGAGTGCCCGCGTTCGGGGATGAACTGCCGCGACTGTCCAGGGTGGCTGAGCGCAGCGGCCGCCTTCGCCCGGTCGAGGATGACGGTCCGGCCGTGTTGGACGTCCCGCAGTGCGGCCGAGTACGGCAGCGGAGGGGCCGACTCGCCGACCTGGAGAAGGGCGGCGGGCCAGGGGCCGGTGCGCGAGGCCACGGCCGCCCGGCGCAGATACGGCTTTCGCCCACCGATGAACCTGGGGGGTTCGTCACCTTCGAACACGGCATTGGCCAGATTGACCCAGGCGAGGTCGCCGAGAGCGGACACGACGACGTCCGCCAGGTCTTGCGCGGCACCGACGACGTCCAGGGAGCCTCCGATGCGGGTGGCGGCCTCGTGCAGCAGGTCCAGCTCCCGCAGGGCCCGCTGCTGCGCCGGGGTGTCCGTGAACATCGCGACGACGCCCGTCGGAGCCCCTTCGGCGTCGTCCAGCCGGAAAGCGGACAACGACGTCCAGTGCCCCGGTGGGGTATGGGGTGCCGGCATGCACACGCCCCGCCCCGTCAGTGGCACACCCGTCTCGAGCACCCGGCGCAGCGTGGTCTCGGCGGTCTCGGCGTCCTGTGGGGACATCACGTCCGCCAGACGGCTGCCTGGGGGCAGAGCGGAGCCGCCGAACTTCTCGGACGCGATGTTGGTCCGCACGACGGTCAGGTCCACGTCGTGGACGGAGATTCCGATACGGTCCTGGGCAAGCAGCGTGCACAGGAGATTCGCGCCCTGCTCGCGGTCGGTCACTTGCGCGGTGGGCGCGATCAGCACGAGGCATTCAGCGGAGTGTTCCGACCGCAGCACCTCGAAGGTGACTTCGACCGAACCGCCTGAACGGTGCCGGAGCAGTACGCGACCACCGGCGGGAACGCCGGCCTCCCGTGCGGCAGGCCACTCGGAGGGCGAGGCGTCGGCAAGCAGGACCCTCACCGGGCGGCCACAGACCTCCTCGGCCGTCCAGCCCACCAGCTCGGTGGCCGCCTGAGACCAGAACAGCACGGTGCCCTCGTCGTCGAGCACGGCCGTCGCGAAACCGGCGAAGGAGAGCACCCGCTCTCCGGCGCCAGGGGTGGACCCGCGCATCTCGCTCCTCCGGCTGTGTGGCCCCACCTCCCCATACAGTACGTCCATTGGCGATCTATGCGCTCCTTTGCGCCTTTACCTCTTTTATGAAGAGGAGAACCGAATTCCCGGATTCTGCGCGATTGCCCCTGAATGCCTGCTTCGAACCCCGGAAGGCGTCGTACGTACGGTCCGCGAGCGCGGCGAGGGTCTTGCACAGCCGGTCGTCGTGGTGGGCGAGCAGTTCGGCGACGCGGGTGTGGGTGCTGTCGGCGAGGGGTCCGTGCGACCGGACAGGTCCTCTACGTCGCGGGCAGCCCCCAGGGCTGAGCGGCACCGACCGAGCGGCGAGGACAACGCACCAGCAGCAAGGGAGCGGGCAGCAGGCGGGGGTCGGCGAATCGGGTCATGAGGTCGCTTCGAAGCCGATGGACGGCGTGATGCGCGGCAGGACGTGGTCAGCGAGTCGAGTCCAGGCAGGCGGCCAGCGGCCGGCCGCCGAGCCCGGCAATTCGCCTTCGCCAGCACCAGCGACGTACCGATGACGTCCGTGCCGTGCAGGTCGTCGTCCTCGACGTGGATCGCCTTGTCCGCACCCATGGACAGCGCCTTGCGCAGCGCGTCCTTCGCGTCCTCCGGGCCCACCGTCAGCACAGTGACCTCGGCGTCGTCCGCGTTCTCGGCGATCTGCAGCGCCTGCTCGACGGGTACTCGTCGAGCTCCGAGAGCAGACCGTCCACGTCGTCACGGTCGACGGTCAGGTCATCGGCGAAGTGCCGGTCGCCAGTGGCGTCGGGCACGTACTTCACACACACAATGATGTTCATCTTGAGGGCGTCTCGTGGTTCCCCATGACAGCCCTCGTCCGGGCCGCTTTCTGTTCTTCAGCGCTCCACCACGGACGTTGTAGAGCGCTGCTCCCCGCGTGCCGTGCCGTTACGCGTCGAGTCCGCCGCGCTTGATGAGCTGGCTCGCGATCACGTTCTTCTGGATTTCGTTGGTGCCCTCTCCGACGATCATCAGCGGGGCGTCACGGAAGTACCGCTCGGCGTCGAACTCGGTCGAGTAGCCGTAACCGCCGTGAATGCGGACGGCGTTGAGGGCGATGTGCATGCCGGTCTCGGAGGCGAACAGCTTGGCCATGCCGGCCTCCATGTCGACCCGTCGCCCCGCCTCGGCCTCGCGGGCGGCGTACAGGGTGAGCTGGCGGGCCGCGGTCAGGGACGTGGCCATGTCGGCGAGGTAGTGGCCGATCGACTGGTGCTGCCAGATGGGCTTGCCGAAGGACTCACGTTCCTGGGCGTAGTCGAGAGAGGCCTCGAGCGCCGCCCGGCCGACGCCGAGTGCGCGGGCGGCGACCTGCAGGCGGCCGGTCTCCAGGCCCTTCATCATCTGGGCGAAGCCCTTGCCCTCGACGCCGCCGAGCACCGCGTCGGCCGGCGCGTGGTAGTCGTCGAAGGCCAACTCGCAGCTCTCCACGCCCTTGTAGCCCAGCTTGGGCAGGTCGCGGGAGACCGTGAGACCCGGGCCGTGCTCGACGAGGAGGATCGAAATGCCCCTGTGCGCGGGGCTCGCCTCGGGATCGGTCTTGCACAGCAGCGCGATCAGCTTGGAGCGCCGGGCGTTGCTGATCCAGGTCTTCGAGCCGTTGAGCACATAACCGTCGGTGTCCTTGCGGGCGATGGTGCGCATGGCTTGCAGGTCGGAGCCGCCGCCGGGTTCGGTCAGGGCCATGGTGGCCCGGATCTCGCCGGTGGCCATCTTCGGCAGATAGCGGCGCTTCTGCTCCTCGGTGCCGAAGTGCCGCAGCAGCTTGGCGACCACGGTGTGGCCGCCCATGGCGCCCGCCAGGCTCATCCAGCCGCGGGCGAGTTCCTCGGTGACCAGCACGTAGCAGGGCATGGAGACCGCGTTGCCGCCGTACTCCCCGGGGATGGCGAGCCCGTAGATCCCGAGCTGCTTCATCTGCTCGATCAAGGCCTCGGGGTAGGTGTTGGAGTGCTCGAGTTCCTGGACGACGGGCTTGACCTCCTTGTTGACGAACTCGTGCACGGTCTTCACGACGAACTGCTCGTCCTCGGAGAGGGCGTCCAGGGTGCTCACGGTGTACTCCTCCTCTTTTCAGCACTTTCAGTGCCGAGGTTTCGCGTCTTTCGGTGCAGAGGCGTTCGCTTCTTCAGTGCCGAAGCGTGCTGTCAGATGACGCCGTCGGCCCGCAGTCCCTCGATCCGGGCTGCGGTGACCCCAAGTTCGGCCAGGACCCGCTCGGTGTGTTCGCCCACGGCGGGTACGGGGTCCATGCGCGGCTCGATTCCCGCCAGGTCCGCCGGCGGCCGGAGAGCCGGCACCACCGCGCCCGGGATGGCCACTTCGTGCCAGCGGTTCCGCTCGGCGAGCACCGGATGTTCGATGAACTCGCGCACGTCGTTGACTCCGGCGTTCGCGATCCCCGCCGCGTCCAGCAGCTTCATCACCTCAGCGCTGCCAGATCGTTGGAACCGCTCGGTGATGACCGCGTCGAGCTGGTCCCGGTGGGCGACCCGGTCCGATCCGGTGGCGAACCGCGGATCGTCCGCCAACTCGGGGCGGGCGAGGACGCGTTCGCACAGCGCCGCCCATTCCCGCTCGTTCTGGATGGAGAACAGCACCTGCTTGCCGTCGGCCGCCGTGTAGGCGCCGTAGGGCGCGATGGTGGCGTGTTGCGTGCCGATCCGCGGGGGCTGTGTGCCGCCGTGCCGCGTGTAGTACGCGGGCTGGCTCATCCACTCCGCCAGTGCCTCGAAGAGCGAGACCTCCACCGCCCGCGCCTCGCCCGAGGTCGCCCGCGTGTACAACGCGGTCAGGATGCCGGAGTAGGCGTACATGCCGGCGGCGATGTCGGCGATCGACACCCCGACCCGAGCGGTCTCCTCCGGTGTTCCGGTCAGCGAAACCAGGCCGGTCTGGCACTGCACGAGCAGGTCGTAGGCCTTGCGGTCCGCCCACGGGCCGAAGGTGCCGTATCCGGAGATGGTGCACGGGATCAGCGATGCGTGCCGTTGGGTAAGTGATGCGGCGTCCAGGCCCAGGCGGGCCGCAGCGCCCGGAGCCAGGTTCTGTACGAACACGTCGGCCCGGGCCAGCAGTTCCTCCAGTACGTCCCGGCCGGCCGGGGACTTCAGGTCGAGGGTCACGGACTCCTTGGACCGGTTGAGCCAGACGAAATAGCTGGACTGACCGTGCACGGTGGTGTCGTACCGGCGGGCGAAGTCGCCGCCCCCGGGCCGCTCCACCTTGATGACACGGGCACCGAGATCCGCGAGCTGGCGGGTGGCATATGGTGCCGCCACCGCCTGCTCGACACTCACGACGGTGACGCCGGTGAGCGGGAGTCCGGTCATGGTCTGACCTCCAGGGGTTGTCCGAGGAACGTGCTGACCAGGGGGGCCGCGCCGACGGATCTCCCGCAGGGGTCACACAGAGATCCGCCGGCGCCGAGGACGAGTGCGGTCGCCCTCGAGCCGCCCGATGCACCGCAGGGTGACGCGGTGTATTCCGGGAACCTCCCTCGTTCCGGCAGCAGTGCCATCATGGATGCTCATGGCGCGGTAGGTGAAATACCATTTTTTGATGGGCCCATGCCCAGCGCAGATGGAAGATGGTGTCGAGGAGCGATGGACGTCAAGCAGCTCAGAGCGCTCATCACGGTGGCCGAGGCGGGCAGCGTCACGCGCGCGGCGGAACTCCTGCATCTGGTCCAGCCGGCCGTCACCCGGCAGATCCGCACCCTGGAGCAGGAGCTGGGCGTCGCGCTGTTCGAGCGGACCCGGCAGGGGATGCAGCCCACGGCCGCCGGGATGACGATGGTCGAGCGCGCCCGGCGCGCCCTGAACGAACTGGAACGGGCCCGCGCGGAGATCCGGCCGACGCCGGGCGTTGTCACCGGCATCGTGACCGTCGGCCTGCTCGACAGCGCGAGCAACCTGCTGGCCGAACCCCTCGCGTCCGCCATCATCCGCGACCACCCCGGCATCGAGCTGCGCCTGCTCACCGCGTACTCCGGCCACTTGCAGCAGTGGCTCGACGACGGAGACCTGGACCTGACCCTGTTGTACAACCTCGCCAGTACACCGTCGCTCAACGCGGAACCGCTGGTACGGGAGAAACTGTGGGCGGTCGCGCCGCCGTCCGCCGGGCTCCGGGCCGAGCACCCCGTCCCGTTCGAGGAGGCCGTGTCGCATCCGCTGGTGGTGCCCGCGGCCGGCCACGGACTGCGTACGGTGATCGACGCGGCGGCCGCGCAGGCCAGAGTGGAGATGAACCTGATCGTCCAGACGAACTCCATGCACGTGCAGAAGCAGCTCGTGCTGGCCGGCCACGGCTGGACCATTCTGCCGGGCGTCGGGATCGCCGAGGACGTCGCGAACGGCTCGCTGAGCGCCGCGCCGCTGTGCGAACCCGAGGTGTGGCGCTCGATCGTGCTCGGCACCTCCAGGGCAGGGCGGGTCACGCCCGCCGCCGAGGTCGTGGCCAAGGAACTGTCCCGCCAGATCCACTCGGCCGTACGTCAAGGGCAGTGGCCCTCGGCGCAGTTGTACGACGAGGGGCCCGCGAAGGACGTATGACGACTCCCGGCGCCGTCCGGTACCGGTTGCCGTGCGCGGCACGGCGCCTGGTGCGGTGCGCGGGCCTGCGGCCCCGCCATACCGCCGGGGCATGCCGGCATCACGCATTTCTATTATTCAAGGCCACCCATCAGCCCGCATGATGATGAGCCCTCGCCATGACTCCCATGGCCGACCGCCCCACCCTCGCCCGGTGGCACAGGCCCGGTGAAGGGGTCAGCCGGTGGTAGCTCCCGGCCCGCGTCCAGGGCCCGTTGTTTCGGCCCACGTCCAGAGCCCGTTGTTTCGGCCCGCGCCCCGAGCCAGATGTTGAGGAGAAGCCATGCACATCGCCCAGAGCGGGCTCGCCCAGTACGTGGAATCGTGGAGTCCCGGAGCAGTCACTGAAGACGATGTCCTGTCCCCCGCCCCGCTCGCCGCCCTGTCCGCAGTGCTCGACCAGCCGGAACCGGTCGCGGCGGCCGGCGATCCCCTGCCACCGCTGTGGCCCTGGCTGTACTTCCTGCGGTGGCCCGCGCAGCAGGACCTGGGAGACGACGGGCACCCTCGGCACGGCCACTTCCTGCCGCCCATCCCCCAGCGGCAGCGGATGTTCGCTGCTGATTCCGCTCGTCGAGACGGCCGCGGGCGTGGAGAAGGCCATGGAGGTGTGCGCCACGGCCGGCACGGTCCGCGTGGCCTTCGGCAACGCCGACTTCTTACCTTGCGTCGGTCAGAGAGTTGATCTCTGTTTGGCGACGGTGCGGATGTCGTTGCAGAGCGGGCGCATAGGATCGCCGGCATGGCACTGCGACCTGTTCAGGTGAACATAAAGGCTCTTGATGCCTCGGCGGTCGGCCGGTTCTGGGCGGAGGCGCTCGGCTGGAGTGCTTACAGCCCCGGCGTGACCACCTACGTCGGACCCGTCGGCGGCCTCGTCTGGCCGGACCCGGTCGCCGTCGGTGTCGACGTCGTTCCCGTCCCGGAACCCAAGACAACAACAAAGAACCGTGTGCACCTCGATCTCGCCACCACCTCTGCGGCCCATCAGGCGGAGTTGGTCGCGCGCCTTAAGGCTTTCGGTGCCAGGCCCGCCCACGTGGGGCAGGGCAAAGTGCCGTGGACGGTCCTCGCCGACCCGGAGGGCAACGAGTTCTGCGTGCTGGAGCCTCGGGAGATCTACCGGGACACCGGGCCGATCGCCGCGGTGGTGGTCGACTGTGTGGGTCCGCGGGCCATGGCCCGGTTCTGGGGTGAGGCGATGGACTGGACTCTGCATGAGGTGACTGACGATCATGCGGTGTTGCGCTCCGCCAAGGGTGTCGGCCCGTATCTCGAGTTCCTCCGCACGCCGGGCGTGAAGATCGTGCCAGACCGCGTCCATCTCGACCTGCTGCCGTACCCCGGTGACGACAAAGCAGCGGAGGTGGCCCGGCTGCGGGCCCTTGGCGCCACCGACCTCGACCTCGGCCAGGGCGACGTCCCGTGGACGTGCCTGGCCGACCCGGAGGGCCACGAGTTCTGCGTCCTCGCCCCGTCCTGACGCGGAGCCTCAACGACACCCCGACACGGGAGCCTTGTGTGCTCATTAGAGGACCATCCCTTCTGCAGCCCTCACGAGTAGGGTTGTGACCTCTCGGTCCCGGTGGGTGCATGGCCAAGTGTGCGAGCCGTTCGACGGCCAGCATGAGTTCCGCCAGCCCTGCCGGGCCGAGGCCGTCTGATCGGCTTCAGGGACACGCCCCGCTGAGGGCCGATTAATGAGCTCCCGGCAGACGACCTCACCACCGGGCAGGTGCTCCTCGAACCGCCTTGGAGTGCGACGCACGTGTTCATCGGATGGGACTGGGCGACTGAGACCCATGACGTGACGGTCATGGACGCCACCGGCAAGCGCATCGATCGGTGGGAACTCGCCCATACCGAAGAAGGGTTCACCAAGACCCTGGCCCGGCTGCGCAAGCACGGAGCCCCGGCGGATCTGCCCGTGGCCATCGAGACCAGCCGCGGCCTGGCCGTCGACAGACTGCTCGCCGCCGGCCACCCCGTCGTGCCGGTCCACCCCAACGCCTTCAACGCGATGCGGGCACGCTGGGGTGCCTCCAAGGCCAAGACGGACGCCGGCGACAGCATGAAACTCGCCGACTACCTGCGCACCGACGGGCATCTCCTGCCCCGGCTGGAGCCCACTGAGCAGGCTACCTTGGACCTGCAGGCACTCACCCGGCAGCGGGCCGACCACATCGAAGCCAAGGTCGCCGCTGTCAACCAGCTCGCCTCGCTGCTGGACGAGCACTGGCCCGGCGGCAAGGCCGTCTTCGCCGACCTCGACAGCGACATCGCCATGGCTTTCCTGGAGCGTTACCCCACCCCCACCAAAGCGGCCAAGCTCACCGCTGGACGCCTCGAAGCGTGGTGCAAACGCCGCGGCTACTCCGGCAAGAAGCCCGGCAGTGTCCTCATCGAACGCCTGCGCTCGGCCCCGAAGGCCGCGTCCCGCCTGAGCGATGCCGTCGCCGAACAACTCGTCCGCGTCCAAATCCAGCTCGTGCAGGGCATACGCGCAACCATCCGCACGCTGGACAAGGCCATCACCGAGGCCACCGGGACGCATCCCTACGCGCCATTGTTCGCCACCATGCCGCGCATCGGCAAGGTCAGCCTCGGCCAGGTCATCGGGGAGATCGGCCCGATCCTGGAACGCGCCCAGAGCTGCGAACAGCTCATCGCCGAGGCCGGCGTCGTCCCCGTCACCCGCGCCTCGGGCAAGTCCCGCACGGTCGCCTTCCGCTTCGCGACCAACCGCAGGGCCCGCGTCGCGCTGACCACCTTCGTCGACAACAGCCGCCACGGCAGCGCTTGGGCCGCCAAGAT
Source organism: Streptomyces dengpaensis (assembly GCF_002946835.1). Taxonomy (NCBI): domain Bacteria; kingdom Bacillati; phylum Actinomycetota; class Actinomycetes; order Kitasatosporales; family Streptomycetaceae; genus Streptomyces; species Streptomyces dengpaensis. Next base: position 7,817,698 of record NZ_CP026652.1, on the reverse strand, counting down.
CTACAACGACGCCAGAGCCCGCAAGAAGCGACACCCCCACGCCATCCGCATCCTGGCCCGTGCCTGGCTGCGCGTGATGTGGGCCTGCTGGCGCGACGGAACCTGCTACGACCCCGCCATCCACCAAGCCAACGACAAGATCAACGCACCCGCCGACGAACATCTGGCGGCATAGAGGTTGACTCAGGAAACTCATGCGCCATGACCCCGGGTGGGTTGGGCTGTGGCGTCTCGGTCGATTCGGGCGGCGAGAGCCCCCGTGTCGGGGGCGAGATCAGCTCGCTCGCCAACCACAACACTCAACTCGCCAACTGATTGACGACAGGGCCTATGGCTTCCGGGCCACACCGCCGAAGTCGTCGACCTCGGCGGGTGCTTCCGCGCCGGACCCCTCGGGGAACCACCGGGAGACCGAGACCAGGCCGGGCTCCAGCAGCTCCAAGCCCATGAAGAACCGGGCGAGTTCTTCCGGGCTGCGGTTGATGCGGGGGTTGTCGCTCGACTCGTTCCATTGCTCGATCATCGTGCGCATCTGCTCGGGGTTGATCACCTCGGTGTCGTCGCAGAGCACGAGATAGCTGCCAGAGGGCAGGGCGTCCACCAGGCGGCCGACCATCTCGTAGGCGGAGCCGTCGGTGACATGGGCGGTGATCCCCAACAGGATCAGCGCGACCGGCTGGGTGAAGTCCAGTGTCTTCGCGGCCTGTTCCAGGATGGCCTCGGGATGACGCAGGTCGGCGTCGATGTAGTCCGTCGCGCCCTCGGGCGTGCTGGTGAGCAGCGCCTCGGCGTGGGCCAGGACGATCGGGTCGTGGTCGACGTAGACGATCCGCGTCTCGGGGGCGAGCCGCTGGGCGACCTCGTGGGTGTTGTCCGCGGTGGGCAGGCCGGTGCCCACGTCCAGGAACTGGCGGATGCCGGCCGTGCCGACGAGGTACTCCACGGCACGGACAAGGAACGCCCGCTGCGCCAGGGCGATGTCGAGGATCGCCGGGTTCGCCGCCACGATCTGGTCGCCGACCTGCCGGTCGATCTCGTAGCAGTCCTTCCCGCCCAGCCAGTAGTTCCATATGCGGGCGGAGTGCGGCACGTTGCTGTTGATGATCGGACGATCAACGGGCATGGAAGCTCCCAGAGTTGGCGTGATGTCACCCCACAACCTGGACGGGTGAATCCTCAACCGCCCAGGAAAGACTGGATCTTGGGCCGTACTCCCGCCCATGTTGCCTGACGATGAAGCGGCGCACCAGCGACGACGCGGCGTTGATGAGATTCGCGACGTAGCCGCCGCAGTCGATCGCGCCGTACACACCTTGGTCGCGGTCGGTGGTGATGACGGCGACGTGCGGGGCGCCGAAGAACTCGAAGTTCCTCAGCCGCTGCGCCTCGCGGGAGTCCCAGTCCTCCCTCGTGATCCCCAGCCTGGCCTAGAGCGCGTACCCGGCCCCGCGCCGGCGCTCCTTGTAAACACGCTGGTACCCCGCGGGCATCCCGAGGTCCGACACCTGCTCATGGGTCCTCGCGTGCTCGGTCAGGCTCTCGGCGAACCGCCGGGTCGCCTCGCCCTTCGTCAGATACGCCTGCCACGGCTGGGTGTTGCACCAGGACGCGGTGCGCTGCGTGATCGCGAACATCTCCGCGATCACGTCATCGGGAACCTGGTCCGGCAGATAGGCACGGCAACTCCACCGTTCGCTGAGCAGCGTCTTGAACCCGATGGGCACAGCTGCCTCCGGAGGCCGGGCTGCCGGGCGGTCGGCGAATGGGCCGACCCGGGGTGAGACCACGTGCGGCGGCGGCCGCGACGACATGGCGGCCGGTGCGGCCAGCCCGCGCCGGTGTAATAGGCGGACATCGACATGGCGCCCAGGCCGATGCGGGAGACATCGAGTCCGCCGAGAGAAACGTGCTTCATAAAGGTGTGTTTCCGTTCTCCGGATGAATTTGGGGGCCTCGACATACACGAACCCCAAATCGGCTACGGGATTCGTCAGGCCACGCTTTCGAGCGTCACACCGTGATACGTCTCTCGGGCCGGAGGAATTCCCCGTCGGCAGGGTACGTTCCGGGTAGAAATCTTTACCCCCCAGCCGAGCTGTTACTGAGCGGTGGCGGCAGTAGGCTGATGCGCATGATCAGGGACGTCCACCGGAACGAGCTGGGGCAGTTCCTCAGGGCTCGCCGAGCCGAGCTGACCCCCGGGGCCATGGGACTGCCCGAGAGTGGGACACTGCGGCGCGTTCCTGGCCTGCGCCGCGAGGAAGTCGCTCAGCTGGCCTCGATCAGTACTCAGTACTAACCGAACAAGGCCGTCTGCATGCCTCCGCACCGGTTCTGAACATCCTGGCGCGGGTGCTGCGGCTGGACGACGACCAGCGGGACTACCTGCTCGAACTGGCCGGCAAGGAGAGCGCGCGGCCCCGCCGGCAGAAGGCGCAGAAGGTCCGCCCGCAGATACGGCGCCTCCTCGACACCCTCACCGACGTCCCCGCTTTTGTTCTGGGCCGCCGCATGGATATTCTGGCCTGGAATCCCCTTGCCGCTGCCCTGATCACGGATTTCTCCCAGATTCCGCAACACCAGCGGAATTACGTACGGCTGCTTTCACCGATTCCCCGATGAGGGACCGGTATGTGAACTGGGACGCACTCGCCCACGATTGCGTTTCTTTTCTGCGCATGGACGCCGCGCGGAACCCGGACGACCCACGCCTCACGGCACTCGTGGGGAACTGTCCGTGCAGGACCAGCAATTCCGTCAGTGGTGGGCCGGTAAGAGATCCGTCACCCCGTGGCCGGCCACCTCACTCTCGACTGGGAGAACCTCACCTCCTCCTCCGATCCCGACAAGCAGCTCGTCGTCTGGACCGCCGAACCCGGCACCCCCTCCCACGACGGTCTGCTCCTCCTCGCCTCCTGGGTCGCCACGAACGAATCCGCGGGCCCCGGGACACACCCGGCGAGCCCCGACACACCCGGCCGACCAAGCCTGACCGGTCGGCCCCTGCCGCCCGCAGGCTGACGTGCGGGGCGCGCGGCGCATGGCTAGCGTCGTGGTATGAGGACAGTTCCGCGCCGCTTCGTGATCCTGCTGGTGCCCCAGCACGTCGTGGACCGCTTCGGCGCGGCGGTCGAGGACAGCGCCGTCCGCTCGGCCGTCGTGGAGTACACGGGCGAGCAGGGCGCATCCGGCTATCCGCGCTACCTGGGCCACGGAATCGTCGCGGACGTCGACCCCGTGACCCGCACCGTGGAGGCGCTCCTCGTCGACGGCTCGGAACTGGACTACGGCCTGACGGCGCTGGTCTCGGACTACGTCCCGAGCTGACGGTCCCTCAACCGCCCGTGCACAGCGTGGCTGAGGACATCGGGAGCCCGCCGTACGTGAGGGTCGCGTTCGGCGCCGAGTGCCGACCCCCGGGGTTGCCGAGTGACGACCGCCGGGGGCAGGGAGTCATCCCTGCCGCGATGACAGCAGCATCTCGGGAGTGACGGGAAGGGTGCGCACCCGCACACCGGTGGCGTGATAGACGGCGTTCGTGATCGCTGGGGCCACGCCGATCGCCGCGATCTCGGCGATTCCCTTCACCCCCAGGGGGTTCACATGCGGATCGTCGTCCTGGACGAAGAACGGGTCCAGCTCACCGATGTCCGCGTTCACGGGCACGAGGTAGTCCGCCAGGCTGCCGTTGACCACGTGGCCGTCCCGGGGATCGACAGCCGTGTGCTCCAACAGGGCCATCCCGATTCCCATCACGATGCCTCCGATGGCCTGGCTGTGGGCCAGCTTCGGATTGACGATCCGGCCTCCCCCGAACGCGCTGACCACCCGGGGCACGCGAACGAGGCCAAGGTCCGGATCGACCCTGACTTCGGCGAAAACGGCACCGTACGAGTGCATCGAGTACTGGTTGGATTCGTCACTGGGCCGGTAGTCCGCGGTTGCCTCGACCGACTGCCCCAACCGCCTCATGACCTGGGCGAGATTGACGTCACCGTTGGTCTCCCCTGCCCGCTCGAGGGCTTGACGCCTAGCCTTGGTACACGCTTCGTACACCGCTGACCCGACCCCGCCCATGGTCGCCGATCCGCCGTGCGGGGGCGCTTGCGGCAGGCTGGCGTCTCCCAGCTCGAAGCGCACCTGCTCGATGGGCAGTCCCAGTGTCTCGGCCGCGACCTGCGTCATCGACGTATAGGTTCCGGGGCCCATGTCGCTCGTCGCGGAGGACACGTCGGCCGAACCGTCGGGGTGGAGAACCGCGCGCGCACTGGCCGGGAAGTTGTAGACGGGGTAGGTCGCGGAGGAGCATCCGTAGCCGATCAGCCGTCCTTGCTCGTCACGCATCGATCCGACGCGCGGATCGCGCCCCTGCCAGCCGAAGCGCTCCGCCGCGGCGATGAGGCATTCGCGCAGGTTTCGGCTGGAGAAGGGAAGATCCCGGTGCAGATCTCGATCGGCGTCATTGCGCAGCCGCAGCTCCACCGGATCGATGTCCAGGGCTTCCGCGAGTTCGTCGAGCGCCGACTCCAGGGCGAAGAGGCCGCTGATCTCGCCGGGCGCCCGCATGGAAGTCGGCGTGCCGACGTTCATCTCGGCCAGGCGATAGCGCGTGGCGACATTCGGACACCGGTAGAGGAATCGGGTCGCACCGAGGAGGTTCTCCGCGAACCGCTCGTACGCCGAGGTCACCGCCGTACCCTCGTGGTGGATGGAGACCAGGTTGCCGCTGCGATCGGCGCCCAGTGCAACGCGCTGTGCGGTGTAGGGCCGGTAGCCCGTGAGCGGGAATCCCTGTCGCCGCGTGAGCACCACCTTCACCGGTCGGTCGACGTGGCGTGCCCCCATTGCCGCGATCACGGTGTGCGGCCAGACGCTCAGCGCCGAACCGAAGGCGCCACCCACGAAGGGCGAGATGACTTCGACGTCCTCGGGGCGGATCCCGAAGGTCGCGGCGATGTAGGCGCGCGTGTGGCTGACCCACTGGGTCTTGATCCACAAGGTGAGCGTTCCCGCGTCCCACGCCGCCGTGGTGGCGAACAGCTCAATGGGGTTGTGGTCCTCGCGTGCGATCTCGTAGGTGGCGTCGACCTTCACCTCGGCCGTGCGCAATGCGATGTCGGGGTCGCCGCGCTGTGTGTCGCCAGGCATGCCCGCCTGCTGGTTGCCCGGCCCTGGCGGGACGGCCCGCAGGGCAGCGACTTCGAAGGACGTCGCGGCCGGCTCCTCGGCGTAAGAAGCGTGTACGAGCGTCGCGGCATACGTCGCCTCCTCGAAGGTCTCCGCCACGACGAGTGCGATGGCCTGGCCATGGTGCAGAACGCGGTCGTCCTGCAGCACGTGGATCGGCTCACCGTCCTGGGCATCAATGAAGGATCGGCACGGGTGATACGGGAGTCTCGGCGCGTTGGCGTGGGTCATCACCGCGACGACACCGGGCGCGGACTCGGCCGCTGCCGTGTCGATCGAGGTGATACGGCCGTTCGCGATGGTGGAACCGACGACAACGCCGTACGTCATTCTCGGGCCGGGATCGAACTCGGCGGCGTAGGTGGCCTGCCCGGTGACCTTCGCCTGCCCATCCACTCGGCTGACCGCCTGCCCGATGTAGGTCGTGGTGGGCGTCACTGTCGTCGTCATGCGCGCCCTCCGGCGGCGCTCAGGGCACGGACTACCGTGCGCTTCATCAGTTCGGGCTTGAACTGGTTGCCCGCACGAGTGACGGCGCCTTCGGTCGCGTACTCCGCCGCATTCAGGTACGTGTCGATGCCGTTCGCGCGGCCGTTGAGCGCGTTTTCGACACTGCGCAGGCGCCATGGCTTGGTGCCGACGCCGCCCATGGCCACCCGTGCTTCGCGGATCGAGCCGTCTTGGATCTCCAGGGCCACGGCCGCGGAGGTCAGCGCGAACTCGAAGGACACGCGGTCGCGCACCTTGAGGTAGTACGAGCGTCGGGCAGTCGGTGTCGGCGGAACGACCACTGCGGTGATCAGCTCCCCCGAGTCGAGGACTGTTTCGATGTGCGGGGTGTCGCCCGGTGCCCGATACAGATCATCGAGGCGAATGATCCGTTCGCCGCCCGGACCGACCAGGTGAACTTCCGCGCCCAACGCCACCAGCGCTACCGCCACGTCGGAAGCGTTCGTCGCGATGCAGTGCTTGGATACGCCCAGCACCGCACTGGTTCGGTTGACGCCGTTCATGGCCGCACAACCAGACCCAGGACTGCGCTTGTTGCAGGCCTGAACGCCCGGATCCCGGAAGTAGGGGCACCGCGTGCGCTGGAGGAGGTTCCCACCGATCGTGGCCATGTTCCGCACCTGCCCCGAGGCCGACAGCAGCAGCGCTTCGGCGATCACGGGGAAAGCGGCGGAAACGTCCGGGTCGGCCGCGATGTCACTCATCTTGGCCGCCGCGCCAAGGCGCAGCGACCCGTCACTGAGAACCTCGATGCGGTCGTCCAGCACGCCGTCGAGAGACACCAGATATTCCGGACACCGGATCTCGTCGGTCAGCAGCTGCATCATGTCCGTGCCGCCGGCGATGTACTCGGCAGCCGGAGCGGACCCGATACGCGTGGCCGAGACCGCGTCGTCCGGGCGTTCAAGGGTGAAGGGATGCATGGCTCACGCCCCCGCCCGCTGCTCGTCCAGCAGGGCTTCCAACGGGGTCTGGGCCACCTGGGAGATGGCGGCCACGATGTTCGAGTACGCGCCGCAGCGGCACAGGTTGCCGCTCATGAACTCCCGGATCTCATCGGCCGAGCCCGTGTGGCCCTCCTGGAGCACGCCGAGGGCCGACATGATCTGCCCGGGGGTGCAATAGCCGCATTGGAAACCGTCGTGGTCGACGAACGCTTGCTGCAACGGGTGCAGGCCCGTCTCGCTGTCTTGCGAGAGGCCCTCGATGGTCGTGATCTCCTTTTGGTCGTACAACGCCGCCAGAGCCAGACACGAGTTGATTCTCCGGCCGTCGGCGAGCACGGTGCACGCCCCGCACATGCCCAGGCCGCAGCCCTTCTTCGAACCGGTCTGCTTGAGGTGCTCACGAAGGGCGTCCAACAAGGTCGTTCGATTGTCCAGCCCCGCCAGCGTGTATTCCTCGCCGTTCACGTGCAAGGTCACGGATACCGTGGGTGTCGCCGTCATCGAGAACTCCTCATCAGCCACCGATCTCCCAGTATTGGCGGGACATGACGGCGGCGCCATTTGGAGTGTGATGTCCGGCTCGCCCCAAAGTCCCTATGGCCTGTGCCGCTCAAAGCGGAGAGTCACGTACGCCTCGCCCGGGCCCGGAGGCCGGCTCCAGGACCGGGTGCGGAAGGTGTGCAGACGTCCGTGCTGGAGGGCGAACCGCGGCAGCCGGATGCCGAACTCGGCCGCGAGGGCATCCAGGGCGCGGCGCTCGCCCAGCCGCTCCCCTTGCGGTTCGTCCTGAGGGAAGAGGCGGTCCGGGTCCAGCGCGGCCGGCACGGGCCCCCGTCTGCTGACCTCGGTCCCCCGGACGGTGAACGCGTACCGCTCCTCGCCGTTCTCCGTGACGGACAGATGGAAGACACCGAAGCGGTGCCCCTCGAAGGGCTCGCTCCACACCGTCACCGCACGGGTGCCCCGGGAAGCGGCGATGCCCGGGGAGACGAACCGCTGCTCGTCGAAGCTCCCGCCCGGTCGCGGCTCGAAGGCGAAGCTCCAGCCGGGACCCGCCCGGCCGACGGCGGTCAGCGCCTCGTCCTCCCACGTCGAGACGTTCCGGTTGCTGCGGAAACGCGTACGCGAGTCCCACAAGGTCATCGGTTCGTTCAGGACGGCGGTGTCGTCGGCGCCGATACGGCCGGGCAGCTCGGCCGGCTCCACTGACTCCACGAGGAGGAAGCGGTACGACACCAGGAAGTTGCCGGGATCTCCTTCCGCCAGCCACGCCAGGCCCGGCGGATCCGGGTCGGCCGCGGGAGCCGGGGCGTCCCCCCGCTGTCCGGCCCGCGGCGTGGCCAGCAGTTCCCGGCCCCGCTCCGGGGTGATCAGGGGGCCGAGGAGCGGGTCGCCGCACAGACCGAACGGGGCGAGGTGGTCCGGACCGACCGGCCGCCACTCGGGCAGCGCGGCGCGCAGCGTGTGCCAGGCCGCGTCCGTGTCGCCCCAGCGTGCCTGTTCCCGCGCCTCCTCCACGGCACGGCCGAAGTCGCCTTCGGCGGTGTAGCGGAAGGCGCCTTCCGTCACCTGCCGCAGGACCTCGTCCGCCGTCTCGCGGACCTCGTCGGAGGCGCCTCCCAGGTGGTGGGCCAACGACGTGCGGTCCCGGTGGTGCCGCACGTGCTCCGCCGCCAGCACGGGCAGAACCTCCGGCGCGTACAACGGATCGGCCGTGAGCCCGTGGAAGTACACCATGTAGGTCTCCCCGAGCAGCCGGCGGATCTGGTCGCGCAGCCCTGTCGCCCGGGGCCTGCCGTACGAGATCGCCTCGGCCAAAGCCGCCGAGGCCTGCTCGTACCGCCCGCCCAGCGCGTCCAGCCGGGCGGCGTCGACGGACGCGTCCAGTGCCCGCGTCGTCGCGTTGACGAACACCGCCCCCGCACGCTCCGAGCGGCTCACCTGCAGGCTGTGGAACTCCCGGTACATCGCCTCCATGAACGCGTGGAACGACGCGTACCGTTCAGGAGGACTCGCGCGCCACGACGCGTAGCAGTACACGGCCCACTCACCGGCGTCGTCCACGTCCCCCGGGTCCAGCAGGACGTAGACCATGTCCGACTCCACGTCCAGTTGCAGCGCCCGCTCCCACATCCCGGCGAGCAACTCCTCCTCGGGCGTGGGGTCGTCGTCCAGTTCGCCGGGGAAGAACTCGGCCAGGCCCGCCGCGTCCTCGTGCCACCGGACCTGGTCGGTACCGGCGAGCAGCCACACGAAGCCGCCCGCGTGCCGCCAGCCGTCGCTCACCGTCAGAAACGAGCGGTACGAGGGCGGCAGCCGGTGCCCGAGCCGCTCCTCCAGGGCCCGGATCCGCTCCTCGGACGCGGGCGGGAACCCCAGCCAACGCGTACGCAGGGGCTCCTCGTCCGGTCCGTACCGCTCGTCCGCCGGTGCGTCCGGGTGCTGCGCGTCCGCCCACTCCTGGCTCCAGCGCACCAGGAAGGGCCGCCAGTCCTCGATCGTGTCTGTCATACCGCCGATCGTGCCAGCCGCCACTGACAACGCCGCCGCCCTGTATGGTCGTTGGGGCCGTCTCGGCAGGTGTCGGGTCCTCAGCGCGGGGCGATGTCCCTGACGGACGCGACACCGTTGGTGCCGAACTCAGCGTTCGCGCGCCCGGTGTCGCCGGCGTCCGCGGTGGCCGGCCCGGCCGGGTTGGTCTACCGGCGGCGGAACGCGGCGTCGAGCGCGGACGTACTGGTGTGCCACATGTTGTCGGCGACGTTGACGGTGTGTCCGGGGGGCACGATCTCGTCGATGCGGTCGAGCAGGTCGCTGGACAGGTCGACGCCGTCGGCTGCCAGGTAGGACTCGAGGTGCTCCATGGTGCGCGGGCCGACGATCGCGGAGGTGACCGCGGGGTGCCGGGTGACGAACGCGATCGCCATCTGGATGAGCGTCATCCCGGCCTCGTCGGCGAGCGCCCCGAGGGCGTCGGCGGCGAGTCGTCGTGGTCGGGGTTTCCGAACGCGCCGAACATCATCGCGCCGAGGCACAGCCGGCTGACGGAGACGTCGGTACGTCCAAGAGGCCGGTAGTCCATGGAAGCTCCTCCAGTCACCGCGAACCCGTCGCGGCAGGTGGGTAGAATCAGGCCCCATGAGGAATCGGATAGCCTGTCCGGTTACCGTTCCACCGTACCGGATAACCTCTCCAGTTAGGAAGTCATGACCTCGGACCAGCCGCCTTCACCGTCGAGACGCGCCGACGCCGAGCGCAATCGCGACAAGATCCTCGCGGCCGCTCGCGCCGCGTTCGCCGAACCCGGCGCCCAGGTGTCGATGGCCGAGATCTCACGGCGCGCCGGGGTCGGCATGGCGACCCTCTACCGCAACTTCCCCGGCCGCCGAGAGCTCCTGGAGGCCCTCTACACCGACGAGGTCGACGCCGTCTGCGCGGCAGCGAAGACGGTCGACGGCGAGTCACCGGGAGCGGTACTCGCGGCCTGGCTGCACCGGTTCTCCGCCTTCTTCACCAGCAAGCACGACATCGCCTCCGAGTTGCTGACGCACTCCGACAGCGACGACCCCGTCTTCAGCGAGAACCGCACCCGGGTGCTGGCCGCCGGCCGACCGCTCCTCGTCGCCGCACAGGCGGCTCACGAAGTCCGAGATGACCTCACCCTGGAACAGATCTGCGACATGATCATCGCCATCGCCACGATTCACGGCGACCCCAGCTACGTCGAGCCGATCCTGCGGGCCGCGCTCGACGGCCTGCGCCCGGCGGGCGACGTGGAACCTGCCTAGGACCGCCGCACGGGCGATGAAGCGCGGGCCTCACGGCCGGTCACATGGTGGTCAGCCCCGTCTCGCGTTCCGGTCGACCCCGCTGGTGCTGGGCGCACACTGGAAGCAGAAGGTCATGCGTCATGAGCCGAACCTGGAGGTCAGCCATGAGCACCCTCGAAGAACACGTCGACGTCGGGGTTCCGATCGACAAGGCCTGGGACAGCCTTCACCAGGTGGAGAACTATCCGAGCTTCGTGGAAGGAGTGCGCGACGCCCGTACGGAAGCGGATGGGCGAGCGCATCTGGACGTCGAGGCCCGCGGCCGGACTCGAGAACTCGACGCCGAACTCTCCGACCGCGGAGGAGAACGCGTGATGGAGTGGCGCACCACGGGCGCCCCCGAACTGAAGGGCTCCCTCTCGCTGCAGCCGATCGACCGGGAACACACCCGGGTCCAGGCACGGGTCGAGTACGACCCCGACACCATCAGGGAGACCTTCGGCGGACCGAAGGGATTCGCTCAGGCGAACGCGGTCGAGCGGCTCGTCCGAAGCGACCTGGAGCACTTCAAGGAGCACGTGGAACACAGGCCGTGAGCGGCCGGTGAAATCAGCGGGAAGCCCGCTCTGGCGACGGGCCGCGGATACGTTCGTGGCCACGCGTCGCTCACGCTCCCGCGCACAAACGTCGGCTGCAACGACCGGACAGCGAGAGCCAGTTCGGACACGCACGGCATCCGATGCGGAGCCATGGGCGCCGCGGGAGATGTCAGCGGTCGGCGATGTCCTCGCGGAGACCGTCGGAGAATTCCCACCACGACAGAGGAAGCCAGTCTCCGTTGACGAAGGCATCGACAGTCGCGCCTCGACCGCGAACAGTCACGGTCGTCCCTGGCGGGTAGGTGGTGCCGGAGAGCCCCGGTACGGGAACAAGCAGGGTTCCCAGTCGCTGTGCTGACACGTTTCGCCTCCCTCTCCAATTTCTTGGTGCGGCGCAGGACAGTTATTCACCCGAGGTTACCGGGTTGTTCTATCGAGCAGGCCGGAGAATCATGAGACATAGGTCACGCGGAGAAAGCGGGGCGGGGGCGTGGCAACGAGAAAGCGCGTTGCCGAGTGGAGGTGGCAGCCATGAAGGCCGTCGTTTACAAGGGACCGTTCACCGTTGCGGTCGAAGAGGTTGAAAAGCCCAGCATCCAGCATCCGAACGATGTGATCGTACGGATCACCTCGACCGCGATATGCGGCTCCGATCTGCACATGTACGAGGGCCGCACCGCTGCCGAACCCGGCATCGTGTTCGGCCACGAGAACATGGGAATCATCGAGGAACTCGGCGAGGGCATCACCTCGCTCAAGGAGGGCGACCGCGTGGTCATGCCCTTCAATGTCGCCTGCGGGTTCTGCACCAACTGCGTCGACGGATTCACCGGATACTGTCTGACCGTCAATCCCGGTTTCGCGGGCGGAGCTTATGGTTACGTCGCCATGGGGCCCTGGATGGGCGGCCAGGCCGAATACCTGCGCGTCCCCTTCGCGGACTTCAACTGCCTGAAGATGCCGCCGGGAAACGAGCACGAGAGCGATTTCATATTGCTCGCCGACATCTTCCCCACCGGCTACCACGGCTGTGAACTCGCCCAGGTCCGTCCTGGCGAGAGCGTAGCGGTGTACGGCGGAGGGCCAGTTGGGCTCATGGCCGCCTACTCGGCTCTGATCCGCGGCGCGGGAAAGGTGTTCGTCGTGGACCGAGTCGCCGAGCGGCTGCAGAAGGCCGAGGAGATAGGCGCGATTCCGATCAACTTCGCCGAGGGTGACCCGATCGAGCAGATCAAGGAGCAGACCGAGGGCGTCGGTACGGACAAGGGCATTGACGCCGTCGGCTACCAGGCGATGGCACGCGGCGCGGATCGCGAGGAACCGGCGACCGTCCTGAACTCGCTCGTCGGCACGGTCCGGGCCACCGGAGCGCTCGGCGTGCCCGGCCTCTATGTCCCGGCCGACCCTGGAGGCCCGGACGATCAGGCCAAACACGGCATGCTCCTCGTCGGAATCGGCAAGCTCTTCGAGAAGGGCCTGCGGGTGGGTACGGGACAGTGCAACGTGAAGCGCTACAACCGGTACCTGCGCGACCTGATCATCGACGGGCGGGCGAAGCCAAGCTTTGTCGTCTCCCACGAAATGACTCTGGATGAGGCGCCGTCGGCCTACGACAAGTTCGACAAGCGGATCGAGGGATACACGAAGGTGGTGCTGCACCCGTAGCCCTGTCGACCGGAACCGTCGGCTGCGTCGGGGAGCCTCCCCGACGCAGCCGACTGCGCGTCGCCGCGGAAGCGTGACCCCGCCCACCGCCGGAACGCAGAACCAGGGCCGCAGGATGGCGAGTGCCGATCCGTTCCCGCGTTCAAGATCTCTGCCGTACCGCACGCCCAGGGTCTTACCCCACCAGAGAGGAATGCCCGCTTTAACCGATATGATGCGGTTTGTGATCATGTCCGGACGGCTGCGGCGCCGTCGTCCCCCCTACGGCGGCCGGTGGGAAGTTGCCCTGCTGGCACCGGTGATCCTCACCGCCCTGATCGTCGGCCTGGCGTTCTCCACGCCGAGGGAGATCGCCATCAGCCGCCTTCTGCCCGCCGCCCCCGCCCTCGCCGCAGCGATGTGGCCCGTGATCCCCACGATCCTTCTGGGCCTGTTCTGCCTGCTGGCCATGATCGGTCTCGGCCTCGTCAACACCGACCTGGGAACGCAGTACACGGCTGCCGCGATCGTCGCGGTCACCTTGGCGGCCGCGTACGCAAGCCATGTCCGACTCCAGCGGGAGGAGATGCTCCTCCAGGTCCGGCTCGTCGCCGACGCGGCCCAGCAGGTGCTCCTGCGCCCCCTCCCGCGCCGCATCGCGGACGTCGAGATCGAGTCGCTGTATCTGGCGGCCCAGGAGCAGGCCCGGATCGGCGGCGACTTCTACGAGGCGGTCGGCACACCGTACGGGGTGCGGCTGCTCATCGGCGACGTTCGGGGCAAGGGCCTGTCCGCGGTGGGGTCGGCCTCGGCGGTGATCAGCTGCTTCAGGGAGGCCGCGTACGACGAGCCGGACCTGAGGGGCATCATCGATCGCCTGGAGACCAGTATCGCCCGCCACAGCGCTGCGTTTCCCGGCCAGGATCTGCCGGAGCGCTTCGCCACCGCTCTCATCGCGGAGATCCCGCACGGCGGCGGTCACGTCAGACTTCTCAACTGCGGGCACCCCCCGCCGCTGCTTGCCCATCACGGGAAGATCCGAGTTCTGGAGCCCACGATCCCCTCGCCGCCCCTCAACCTCGCGGCGCTCATGGGTGGCCAGTACTGCGTCGACACCCGCACCTTCGCCCCGGGCGACCAGTTGCTGCTCTACACCGACGGCGTATCGGAGACCCGGGACCGCACCGGCGAGTTCTTCCCGCTGCCGGACTGGATGCGGAGGCAGAGCCTGGATTCGCCGCGCGAGCTGCTCGACCGGCTTCACCAGGACCTGTTCCACTTCAGCGGCGGAAGGCTCGACGACGACATCGCGGCCCTCGCGGTGAGGTGCCCGAACAGCCAGGGCCAGGAGCAGCCCGCGTAAGCTCCGCGTCCGGCCCCGCGCGGGCGCGAGATGTCGCGGTGCGCCACCTGAGTGGTGCACCGCCACACTCCCCGCCCTTCAACGTCTACGGCCACGCCCTGACGCACACGCCCGAGCGGCGGGCCACGCCCGCACGAGGCTGCACGGCGCACCTGGTCATCATGCCGCGCCGGTTGCGGCGGAGACCGGCGAGGACGCCACCATGCGGGGCTGCGGTACGTACGGCGTGCACAGGTGGCCGGGCGCGAGGTGGCCGGGCGTGCCGGTTTCGATGTCGGCGATCAGCTGTCGCAAAGCGGCGGCACCGTACGGGTCCGGCACGTTGGTGTCCAGGGCGGCGAGCGTCCGCTGTGCCCGGTGCCAGGCTCGGCCGCTGTGACCGTGCCGGTGATCGACGAACGCTTTGGCGTAGCGGGCGAGGACGCATGCCCAGGCGTCGCCGCGGATGTCGGTCTGGGCCAGGGCGCGGCGTGCGGTGCGGCGCGCGGCGCGCGGCGCGAAGTCGGCCTGGGCCACGGCCAGGGCGGCCAGGCTCGCGGCCGGCGAGGGGCCGCCGGATGCCCGGGCCGGGATGGTGCGTGCGGCTTCCTGGAAGTGCTCGGAGGCGGCCACCGGGTCGCCCTCACACAGGGCGATGGTGCCCTGGACATGGGCGATCCGGCCGATCGTGGCGTCGTCGCCGGCCAGCACGGCCGCCGGCCAGGCCCGGCCCAGCAGCGTTCGGGCGGTTCGCGCGTCGCTGCACGCGGTGAGCCATGCCGCCAGCCATCTGGCACGCATCACCACCGGACTGTCAGCCGGGCACAACGGCAGTAACCGCAACAGGTACCCGCGCCCTTCCTCGCCCCCTTCGCACACCGCCCACCAAAACCACAGGAGGACGACCGTCTCCAGGGCCACGGCCGCGTGTTCGGCATGGCTCAGCGCGTGTCGCAACATCGCCCTGAGGTCATCCTGTTCGTCCCGCACGAGGTGTACGGCCTCCGACTGGCAGCCGGTGCTCCACAGGTTCTCGGCGACCGCCGCCGCTTGCCGGCAGTAGGCCGCACGGCGTTCCGCGGCCACCGCGAACTCCCCCGCTTCCTGCAGCCGTTCGGCGCCGAAGTCCCGTGCGGCCCGCACCATCCGGTACCGAGGCTGGCGGGGCCCTCCCGGGTCGCGCACCGGCTCCAGCATGCCCACGGCCACGAGTTGGGCCAGGCAGGCGGGTACCTGACACGGTTCGATACCGCCACCGGCGCACAGGAACACGGCGGTTGACTCGTTGAATGCTCCGGTGAAGAAGCTGGCCCGGCCCCATACGATCCGCACCGTCCGGTCACAAAGCACGTAACTGGCACCGATGGCGTCCCGCAGAGACCGGTGCCGCCGCAGGGCCGGGCGCTGACTGCCCAGCCAGCACTGGTGGCGCTCCAGAAGTTCCGCGAGATCGCTCAACCCATGGCGGGCCACCTGCTCCGCGGCCAGCTCGATCGCGAGGGGAAATCCCTCCAGCGACCGGCAGATCCCGGCCACCGCCCGCAGGCCCGCGTCATCGGCGCGGAACCCCTCTACCGCAGCGCGCGCCCGGTCCAGGAACAGCTCCACCGCAGGCGAGGGACCGCTCGGCCTGTCCGCCGTTTCCGTGCTGAGCGGCGGCAGCGGCAGCACGCGCTCCTCGCCCAACCCCAGGGCCCGCCGCGCCGTCACCAGAACCCGGAGTCTCGGTGCGGCCATCAGCAGACGCTGCACCACTCCCACGCATTCCCGGTGGACTGGGTCGATGTCATCGAGGAAGAGCAGGATGTCCGTGGCAGGCAGGCACCGCTCCAGGCTGCCGGCATCCGAAGTCTCGGGGCGCGTGCGCGTACCCGTCAGAGCCTGGCGGACCGCGGCGGTCAGTGCGCCCGGAGCGGCGGCCCGGCCGCCGCTCCAGCGCAGCTGGACCACGCGCCGCGACGGTCCCTTCCGCATCCCGGCCGCCGCGTCGGCCGCTAGCCGGCTCTTCCCCACACCGGCACCGCCGGCCACCGTCACGAGACGGTGCCGCGCCAGCATCTCCTGGAGGTCGGCCGCCTCCCGTTCCCGGCCGACCAGCCCACCAGGCGCTTCACCGTTGACGGAAGAGGACATCTCTGGCTTGCCGACATGTTTCCGCACTCGTCTCAACCTTCACATAGTTTCGCGGCAACTCTGATCGGTGGCGCCGCGGCCCGGGGGTCGGCGAACCCGGGCGCAGAACCGTCACTCCTGCGGCGCCACGGCAATTCCAACGCGACACCCGCATCAAAGTGGCGGCGGCGTACGCCGGATCACCCAGGGCAGCGACCGTTCGACCTTCCGCACGGATAACCGGCGGGAGCAGGGCCGCTGCCCCGGCGCCCGGGACTCGGCGGAGCGGGGCTGACGAAAGGGTCCCTGTACAGGCCCAACGGGCCGCTACTCTCGGATACCGTGCACGCACGGAAGGTGACTGCGGCGGGTTCACATGGAGTTGGGGTTCTCATGGCGGCGCCCGGGACAGATGCCGGCCGAACTGACCAGCTTTGTCGGCCGCAGCGGCGAACTGGCTGACGTACAGCGGCTGCTGGGGCAGGCCCGACTGCTGACCCTGGTCGGCCCAGGCGGTGTCGGCAAGAGCCGACTCGCGCTGCGGGCCGCCACCGAGGCCGCCACAGACTTCCCCGACGGTGTGCGCCTGGCCGAGCTCTCCGGCCTGAAGGGTCCCTACCTCCTGCCCGGCGTGGTCGCCGAAGCGCTGGGGCTGCCGAGCCGGGCCGGCAAGTCGCCGATCGACTCGGTCATCGAGCACGTCGCCGACGGCGAGCTGCTGATCATTCTGGACACCTGTGAACATCTCGTCGATGCCTGCGCCCTGCTGGCCAATCTGCTGCTGTCCCAAGCCCCACGTCTGAAGATCCTGACCACCAGCCGGCAGGCCCTCGACATCCCCGGCGAGTATGTGCTGTCCGTGACGCCGCTGGGACTGCCGGAAGGCGACGCGGGGGGAGACGCGCTGGAACTGTTCGAGCAACGCGCGGCAGTGGCTGTTCCCGGCCTCAGGCTCACCGACAGCCAGCGCAGGACCGCCGCTGCTCTCTGCCGCCGCCTTGACGGCATTCCGATGGCCATCGAGCTGACCGCCGTACGGCTGCGGCCCTGTCACTGGAACAACTGGCGGCGCGGCTCAACGACAGTTTCGCGCTCCTCAACAGCGGGCGGAAAGCGGCGCTGACGCGGCATCAGACGCTGCGTACGACCATCGGATGGAGCCATGAGTTGTGCTCACCGACGGAGCGGCTGCTGTGGGCCAGGCTGTCGGCCTTCGCAGGCTCCTTCGACCTCGCGGCAGTGGAATCCGTGTGCACGGACCTCCAGCTGCCCACCGGTGCCGTGGTGGGCCCGCTGATCGGGCTGGTCGACAAGTCGGTGGTACTCCGCCTCGGCAACCGCTACCAGCTGTTAGACACCATCCGTGAGTACGGCGCCGAATGGCTGGTGGAACTCGACGAGGCCGCCACTGTCAAACACCGGATGATCGCCTACTACCGAAGCCGGCTGCACCAATTCGAGGAACGGTTCCTGAGCTCCGACCAGGCGCCCCTGCACAAGGCGCTGCTGCCTGACCACGAGAACCTGCGCGCTGCCCTGGAGTACGCCCACGCCGACGGGGAACTGCTGCCGATGGCCGCCGCGATGTGGCCGTACTGGCTGTGCAGCGGACAGCCCGCCGAGGCATGCCACTGGTTGGACCTGGCCCTGGCCCGGCAGCCGGAGGCGTCCCCCGAGCGTGTACGGGCACTGCAGTGGGCCTCCACCTTCGCCGCTCTCCAGGGCGACCAGGCCACCGCGAAGCGGCTGGCCGGCGAGATGCGGGAGCAGGCCGGACAACTGGGCGATCCGCGATGGACCGCCCTGGCCCGGATGTGTGCCGGCCAGGCATCGGGCTTCCTCGGCGAGTGCGACGAGGCGGTGGCGGACCTGAGCGTGGCCCTGGACGAACTGCACCTTGTCGGCACCGACCTGGACGTGGCACTGGCGAGCTTGCGCCTGGGCAGGGTGCAGGCGCTCGGCGGCCGGGCGGAAGCCGGGATCGCCGTCCTGTCCGACGTGACGCGGCTGGTCGGTGAGAGCAGCAAGGAAAGCTACATCCAGGGTTGCGCCTACGGCTACATGACGGTCGCCCACCTCGCCGCCGGGGACATCGACGCGGCCGAGCGGACCGGTCGCCGGGTCGTGGAACTGCATGACCTTCGCGATGGCGTACTGAACCTGGGCGTCACGCTGGACGCCGTCGCCTGGACGGCCGTCGCCCAAGGACGCCACCAACGCGCCGCCCTGATCTTCGGCGGCGTGGACGCACCGTTCTCGCTGCTCGACCAGCGACGGGCACTGGGCAATCCGCTGCTGACGAAACTGCACGAGCAGGCGCTCAAGGCGGCCGGGGAGGCGCTGGGCAGCGGGCAGCTCGAGCGGCTGCGCCGACAGGGCGCGCGGCTGCCGCGGGAACAGCTGGTGGCCTTCGCCCTGTCGCAGAACGACACGCCCCCCAATGTCCCCGCACAGCCCAAGTCGACCCGGACCAACGGTCTCACCCAGCGGGAGAGCGAAGCCGCCGCACTGATCGCGCGGGGTATGACGAACCGGGAGATCGCCGAGCAGCTGGTGATCTCCAAGCGCACTGCCGACGCGCATGTGGAACACATTCTGGCGAAGCTCGGATACTCCTTCCGGTCACAGATCGTGGCATCGATGGCGGACGAGCGCTGTCGGGACGAGAGCCCGGCCGGATAGCCACCGGAAGTGCCGCTACCGCCCCAGTGGCAAGCCGCGCTCGCACAGCAGCGCCTGAGGGCCACGGGCTCAGCGCGTGAACCGATGTGTCCAGGGTAGGCAAGGGGAACTCGGACAGGGACCGGCCGAGCGGTCACGCGAAGAGGGAAGGAACGGTTGGGTCATGACGCTGGAGCGGGCTGCCCAGGGCGTGGTGGAGGCGGTCGTCGTGTACGACGGACGGCTGCTGCTGGTGGACGCGCAGGACGGCTGGGGACTACCCTCGGGCGCTCCGGAGCTCGCCGAAACGCCGGAGGCCACCGCGGCGCGCCTGGTGTACGAGCTCACCGGTTACCTCGCTGACGGTTCAACGCTTCTGCGGCCTGCGGACGCGCGAGCGGACACACGGTCGGCCGTGGTGTGCCAACTGCTGAGCCAAGACCCGTCCACGCAGGGGCGGTTCACCCCAGAGCAGCTCCGCTGGGTTCCGCTCGCAGAAGCCATCAACTCCGGGCTGCCCGAAACCGTGCGTGACTACCTGGAGGGCCATACGCCCGTGTAGGGCGTCACCGCAAGAACAAATCGGACAGAAGCCGTGAGGGTGTCGCTAGAACCCTCTCTACGGCTCCTGCAGCACCCCCCATGTTGGGCGCACGCACTCCGGCGCGTAGAACTATGGTGTCTCACCACATACGCGTCCGACCTGGGACTTCCTACCGTGTGCCGACACGTACCCGTCCCCACCGCACACGAGGAAGTGGCGCACATGGCCTCCGCAGAAACCGCTCCCCCACCACCCTCGAACCTCCGCCGTATCGTCGCCGCGAGTCTCATCGGCACCACCATCGAGTGGTACGACTTCTTCCTGTACGGCTCGGCCGCCGCCCTCGTGTTCAACAAGCTGTTCTTCCCGGACTACGACCCGCTCGTCGGCACGCTGCTGTCATTCCTGACGTACGCGGTGGGATTCGCGGCACGGCCGATCGGCGCGCTCGTCTTCGGGCACTACGGCGACCGGCTCGGCCGCAAGAAGCTGCTGGTGCTGAGCCTGCTGATGATGGGCGGGGCGACGTTCGCGATCGGCCTGCTGCCCACGTACGCCACCATCGGCGTAGCCGCCCCCGTGCTGCTGACCGTGCTGCGCCTGGTGCAGGGTTTCGCGCTGGGCGGCGAGTGGGGCGGCGCCGTTTTGCTGGTGTCCGAGCACGGGGACGCCAAGCGGCGCGGATTCTGGGCCTCGTGGCCGCAGACAGGCGCGCCCGCCGGACAGCTCCTGGCGACCGGTGTGCTCTCACTGCTGACGGCCACGCTGTCGGACGGCGCCTTCGGCTCCTGGGGCTGGCGCATCCCGTTCCTTCTCTCCGGCGTCCTGGTGATCGTCGGTTTGTGGATACGTCTGTCTGTCGATGAATCTCCGGTGTTCAAGCAGGCGTTGGCCCAGGCGGAAGCCCGTCAGGCGACACAGGACGGACAGGCCGCGGAGGCCGAGAAGCTGCCGCTCGTCTCCGTACTGCGCCACCACTGGCGTGACGTGCTCATCGCGATGGGCGCCCGCATGGCGGAGAACATCAGCTATTACGTGATCACCGCCTTCATCCTGGTGTACGCCACCACGGCGGCCGGCGTCTCCAGGCAGACCGCGCTCAACGCGGTGCTCATCGCGTCCGCCGTGCACTTCGCCGTCATTCCGGCCTGGGGCGCACTCTCGGACCGGATCGGGCGCCGGCCCGTGTACCTGCTGGGCGCCGCCGGAGTCGGCCTGTGGATGTTCCCGTTCTTCGCCCTCATCGACACCGGCGGCTTCGGGAACCTGATCCTCGCGGTCACCGTCGGACTGATCCTGCACGGCGCGATGTACGCGCCCCAGGCCGCCTTCTTCTCCGAGATGTTCGCGACCCGGATGCGCTACTCCGGTGCCTCCATCGGCGCCCAGTTCGCCTCGGTCGCGGCGGGCGCGCCCGCACCGCTCATCGCGACCGCCCTGCTGTCCGACTACGGCAGCTCCACACCGATCGCCCTGTACGTGATCGCCGCGGCCGTCGTGACACTGATCGCGGTGGGTGTCGCGAAGGAGACACACCACCGCGACCTGGCCGACGTCGACGTCTCGACCGAGGATCGGCCCGCGGAGGCCCCGACGGCGGACGCGCGCATCGCCTGACCCTGATCCCCGCCCCGTCACGGCCCCCGTACGCAGAGGATGCGTACGGGGGTCAGTGCGGTGCGGCGGACGACAACCGGTGCAGTCGCAGGGCGAGTTGGATCTCCAGCGCGCGGGCCGGGCTCTGCCAGTCGTCCCCGAGCAGCCGCCCCACCCGCTCCAGCCGCTGCGCGACCGTGTTCACATGCACGTGCAGTTCGTCCTTCGTGCGCGCCGGGCTCATCCCGCACGCGAAGTACGCGTCCATGGTGCGCAGCAGATCGGTGCCGCGCCGTTCGTCGTACGCAACGACGCGGCCGATGGTGCGCTCGACGAAGCCGGAGATGTCCCGGTCCCCGGCGAGCAGCAGCCCCACGAAGCCGAAGTCCTCGGCGGCGGCGCCGTCCCCGGCCCGGCCGAGCAGGCGCAGGGCGTCCAGACAGCGTTGTCCCTCCGCATACGCCGCGGCCACGGCGTCGGGGCGGGTGGCGAGCCGCTCGACGGGCGCGGAGGCGCCGACGGTGACCCCCTCCCGCACGGCGGTGCCGAGGTCCTTGGCCGTGCGGCGGGCCAGACTTGTCGCCGTGTCGCCGGGCCCGAGGGGGAGCAGCAGGACGGTGCCGCCGTCGCGGGTGGCGGCCAGCCCGTGCCGGGTGGTGGCGAGATGGGAGGCGGCCGACCACAGGCGTCTGCGGGCGGCGGCCTCCTGGTCCGCGTCTGCGGACGCGGCGTCGAGCCGGGCGGCCAGCACCACATGGGGGCCGTCGAGGTTCGCGTGCAGACGGGCGGCGCGCTCGCGCAGCAGCCGCGGATCGCGGTCGCGGGAGTCGAGCAGGTCGTCCAACAGCTCGCCGCGGACGCGCTGTTCGGCCTCCGAGGCGGAGCGTCTGGCCAGCAGGAGCAGTGATGTGACCGTCGCGGCGCGCTCCAGGGTGCGCTGGTCGACGGGGTCGAGGCCCGGATGCCCGCGCAGCACCAGCGCGCCGAGCAGTTCGCCGCCCGCCGCCACGGCGGCGACCCAGTCGTCCCCGTGCCGTACGGCGTGGCCCTCGGTGCGGGATGCCTCCAGGGCGGCGGGCGGCGCGTCACCCGGCTCGGCGAACTCGACGGTTCCGTCGAGGACTTCGGACACGGCGGCGGCCACGTCGTGCACTCCGCCGCCGCGCAGCACGAGCTCGGCGAGCCGGTCGTGGACGTCCGACGCGCGCTCGATCACTCCGCTGCGGTCCCGGATGATTTCGTTGGCGCGGCCCAGGCGGTCCAGGGCGGAGCGGGTCTCTGTGAGCCAGTTCGCCGTGTCGATCGCGGCCGCGGCCAGGGCAGCGAACGAGCCGAGGAGGGCGATCTGCTCCCGCTCGAAGACCCGGGCGCGGCGGTCCGCGGCGAACAGCACCCCGATGACCTGGGGCCCGATCATCAACGGCACGCCGAGAATCGCCACGAGCCCTTCGTCGTGTACGCCCGCGTCGATGGACTGGGTGTGCTGGAAACGCTCGTCGTGGAAGTAGTCGTCGGTGACATAGGGGCGGGCGGTCTGCGCGACGAGTCCGCCCAGCCCCTCCCCCATGCCGAGCCGCAGCTGCTGGAAGCGCGCGGCGACCGAGCCCTCGGTGACCCTCATATAGGTGTCGCCCCTGGCCTCGTCGTTCAGGCTCAGATACGCGACGTCCGTGCCCAGCAGCGACCGGGCCCGCTGCACGATCGCCTGCAGCACGGCGTCGAGGTCGCGCAGGCCCGCCAGGTCGTGCGCGGTCTCGAAGAGCGCGGAGAGCTCGGCCTCACGGCGGCGTCGGCCCTCTATCTCCGAGCGGACGCGCAGGGCGAGCAGCTTGGCCTGTTCGAGCGCGGCGATGCGCTCGGGCGGCCGGCTCTCGGCGCGGGCGAGGAGCACCGGCTGCTCGTACGCGTCGGCGGACGCGCCCCTGGCCAGGAGCTCCAGAAACGGCGCCTCCGCACTGTCGGCGGAGCGCTCTGCGGACTGCACGTGATCGCGGGACATGCACACAGGATTACGCATCGGCGGCCCGGCGCCCCGGGCCCTGTGGATAACTCACGCCTGACTCCGGATCGCCGTCCGCACAGTTGTTCGCATGAATCGATGATCGTTCGCATGGACCGGCTCGATCGACAGTCATGCGCAGGGACCGGTTCCGGCTCAGTGTGCGGTCCAGCCGCCGTCCAGCGCCAGGGACGTACCGGTGATGAAGGCCGCGTGCGGACCGCACAGATAGGCGACCGCCTCCGCGACCTCCGCCGGCTCGATGAGCCGCTTGACCGCGCTGTCCTGCAGCAATACCTCGGCCAGCACGCGTTCCTCCGGAATCCCGTGCACCTGCGCCTGGTCGGCGATCTGCTTCTCGACCAGTGGAGTGCGCACATAGGCGGGGTTCACACAGTTCGAGGTGACTCCATGGGCCGCGCCTTCCAGGGCGGCGGTTTTCGAGAGCCCCTCAAGACCGTGTTTTGCGGCCACATAGGCCGACTTGAAAGCCGAGGCGCGCAGCCCATGGACCGACGACACATTGACGATACGGCCCCAGCCCTGACCGTACATATGGGGCAGCGCTCCGCGGATGAGCCGGAACGGTGCCTCCAGCATCACGGTCAGTACGGTGTGGAAGACGTCGGGCGGGAACTCCTCGATGGGGCGGACCAGTTGGAGGCCCGCGTTGTTCACGAGGACGTCGGTGCCCGCGGCGGCCTGTTCCGCGGCGTCGAGGTCGGTGAGGTCGAGGACGTACGGATCGACGGTGCCCGCGAGTCCCTGGGCCTGTCCGGTCAGCGTGTCCAGACCCGCTGCGTCCCGGTCGACCGCTCTCACCTTGGCTCCGGCGGCGGCGAGCCGCAGCGCGCACGCGCGGCCGATGCCGCTCGCGGCGCCGGTGACAAGGGCGGTACGGCCGCCGAGATCGAGTACGGGGGCGTGAGGGCCCTGAAGGGCGCTGAGCGCGGTCATGCCTTCGACCCTAGGCAGCACCCGCGCCCCAACCGATGTAGTGACCCCACACACTTGACCCTCAGGTCATAGGGTCAAACCATGTAGGTGCGTCCGTCAGCGCTTGCTTGATCCGGAAGAGTGCGTGCTCGTTGAGCTCCGGCATGGCGTCCAGGTCGAACCAGCCGACCTCCAGCGACTCGTCGTCATTGACACAGGCTTCGCCACCGACAGCACGGCATCGGAACGTGATGTCCATGTACTGGCAGGTGTCGCCGTTGTCGTAGGTGACCTGCTTCAGCGCCTGCACGAGCACGACGCGCTCGGCGACGCACTGCACGGCCGTCTCCTCGAAGACCTCCCGTACGACGGCGGCCGCCGGCTGCTCCCCCGGGTCCGGAATACCGCCGATCACCGACCATTGGCCGTTGTCGGAGCGTCGTCCCAGCAGTACTCGCCCTTCGTCGTCGAAGACGACGGCGGTGACTCCGGGCAGCCAGAGCAGCTGGTGACCGGCGGTGGCACGAATCGTGCGGATGAAGTCAGGAGTTGCCATGCACCGACCCTAACGGGCCCCCGGCGTTACACAGTTGCGGCAGCCTGGGCGGGCTGTTCTTGGACGTCGCCGCTCCGCCGTCCGCGCACCGTCGTCGCCACCGCCCAGCCGAGCCCGCCCGCCGCGGCCAGCACCAGGACCATCTCGGGAAGGATCCCGAGCGTCGTGGCCGGGGTCTGGGAGGAGCGCAGCGGCACCTTCTGGACCAGCGAGTCCGCCACGAACATCCCGGTCTTCTGGGTGATCTTCCCGTCCGGCATGATCACGGCGCTGACACCGCTCGTCACCGGCACCGTGACCGTGCGGCTGTGCTCCACGGCGCGGATGCGGGACATGGCGAGCTGCTGGTAGGTCATCTCGCTGCGGTCGAAGGTCGCGTTGTTGCTGGGCACCGAGATCAGCTGCGCGCCGTCGGTGACGGTACTGCGCACGGCCCAGTCGAAGGCGGCCTCGTAGCAGGTGACGAGGCCGACCTTGGTGCCGTCCATGGTGAACACGCCTGCCTCGGTGCCGCGGCTGAAGTCCTGGCGGACCATGCTCGTCCAGTCGCTGTTGATGGCCCCGATGAGCGAACGCAGCGGGAGGTACTCGCCGAAGGGCTGGACCTGTCGCTTGTCGTACGTGTCGACGGCGCCCTTGGCCGGGTCCCACAGGATCTGCTCGTTGAAGAGCTTGCCGTCCCGCTCCACGACGCCGCCCACCGAGATGGGGGCGCCGATCGCCCTGACCGCCCCGTCTATGACGGCGCGCGCGTCGGGGTTGGTGAACGGGTCGATGTCAGAGGAGTTCTCCGGCCACAGCACGAAGTCGGGCTGCGCGACCTTGCCCGCCTCGACCTGGGCGGCCAGCCGCTCGGTCTCCCGCGCGTGGTAGTCGAGAACGGCGCGCCGCTGCGAGTTGAAGTCGAGTCCGGCGCGCGGCACGTTGCCCTGGATGACCGCGACGGTCGCCGTCCCGTTCTCCGCCTTGTCGCTCACCACCGTCCGCGCGGCGAGCGCGCCCACGACGGGCACGGCGACGCTGAGCAGGGCCACCGCGGCGGCGCCTCGCGGGACGACACGGGTACTGCGGCCTGCGACGACGAGGCGCACGATCTCGTACAGCCCGAAGCCGCAGAGCACGACCGCGAAGCCCAGGACCGGAGTGCCGCCCGCCGCGGCGAGTGGCAGGAAGACGCCGTCCGCCTGTCCGAAGGCGATCTTTCCCCAGGGAAAGCCGCCGAACGGCGCACGCGCGCGTGCCGCCTCGCCCGCGATCCACACCGCGGCCGCCCACAGCGGCCACGCGGGCAGCCGTGAGACGAGCGTGATGCCCGCACCGACGAGCGCGATGTACACCGCCTCGATCGCGACGAGAGCCAGCCACGGCCCGGGGCCGACCTCGACACCGGTCCACACGAGCAGCGGCAGCAGGAACCCGAGGCCGAACAGATAACCGAGCCCGAGACCCGCCTTCCAGGTGCGGCCGCGCAGGCTCCAGCCGAAAACCGCGAAGGCCGGCAGGGCCAGCCACCACAGGCTCCGTGGCGGAAAGCTGACGTACAGCAGCACTCCGGAGAGCGCCGCGACAGCGGCCGGAACGAGACGGCGGGCCAGTCCGGCACCGCGCGAGGCGGGTGCGGCCTGGGGTTCGAGCTGTTCCGGCTCGTCTACGGAGGTTGCGGTGGCGGTCACTCGGGGAGTCTACGGCGCGTGATCTGGGCGCCGACAGCACGGTCTCCGCAGCCTCGGTGGGACACCGGCGGCCCGCAGGACGCCCCGCGCACATCTGCTGCAACGTTCCTGCGCAACGTGTCCACAAACCGTCGCATCACCCGTTACGGTGTGCCCGAGCCTCTGACGTGCGGCCGGATACGGCCACGACGACCGGGGCCCGTCAGAGTCGGGGGGCGACGGGATGAGGTCCACGGGGATGACGTCCACGGCCGATGCGGCGGCGGGCGAGAGACGCAACGCATCGGATGCCACGGGCATGATCGTGCTCGCGGCGTGCGCCGTCTGGTCCTTGATCACGGCGGCCGCGCACGGCGGCAGGCCCGAGGGAGTCCTGCTGGCGGTGCTCGCCGTGGCGGCCGGATACGCCTCGGGGCGGATCCTCGGGGCGCTCCTGCCGGTCGCCGCTCCGTGTGCCGGCGCGCTCGCTGGACTGGGCCTGGCGATCGCCACTCCCGGCCCGCAGATCACCTGGCAGCTCGGACACACGGGCGCCACGACCGCACTGCTCACCCTCGCCACCGGAGCCGCGTGCTGCGCGGCCTGGGCAGCACGTCCGCCGGCGCTGCGCCTTACACTGAGGCTGCTGGCCGCCGGGATCACGGTGACCGCGGCGGTGCTGGGGTCGACCACGGGGTTCGTCACCTGCGCCGGGGTCCTGCTGTGCTCGCTGGCCGCCGCCCGTATGCGCAGCCGCGCCCTGGGACTCGGGGGCCTCGCGCTCGCCGCGGCGCTGGTGACGGGAACGACCTGGGCGATCGCCGAGGACGTGCTGCCCGACGGCCTGTCCGTCTCCTTGGAAGGGCATCTCACCCAGCACCGGGTCCTGCTCTGGCACGACGCGCTCAGCATGGCCCGGCAGGAACCGGAACTGGGCGTGGGGCCCGGGCGCTACGGAGAACTCAGCCCGACGGTCACGCAGTCGCTGGTTCCCGACGGCAAGCCCCACTCCGCGTCGCTGCAGCAGGCGGCCGAGCAGGGCGTGATCGGAGTGGCCCTGCTCGCGGCGGTGTTCTGCTGGGTCCTGTACGCGCTCTGGCGCACGCCGCGTGCCACGCCGATCGCGCTGACGGCGGGCGCGGCCCTGACGGCGCTGGCCGCCATCGCGTCGATCGGCAACGCGCTGAGCTTCACCACGGTGACCGCCGGTGCGGGCCTGCTCGCGGGGATCGCGACGGCACGGCCGCTGACCTACGAGGGGCCGGAGCACGTCATGGACGGCGCGGAACGTCCCCACGGCGACCGTCTGGAACCGTAAGCGGGGTGCGTCGCGGCAGGCAGTCCGGGTCAGACCAGGTTGCCGGAAGTGGGCGGGCGCAGACGGGCACGGATGATCCTCACCATCACCTCCGCGTTGTCCACCGTGATCGTGAAGGTGTGGCCGTCACTGAGCTGCAGCACCACGCCCTCGCCGCGCCGGACGATGACGGCGGTTCCCTTGTCCGGCCGCCAGCGGTAGCCCCACCCACCCCACTGGCGAGGCGTGACGCGCGGCTCGAAGTCGGCGCCGACGACGTCCGACAGCGGGATGTGGCGGCGCGGCAGACCGATGTGGCCGCAGCGCACCTCGAGGGAGTCCTTGTCGACCTTCACGGAGACGTGCACGAAAGCGAGCGTGCCGAAGAGGATGAGCAGTCCCGCCGCGATGCATCCGACGACGGACATGGCGAGCGGGGCGGTGTCCGGCGCCCACGCGGAGTTGACGGCCAGCTCGATGCCGAGGGCCAGGCAGGCGGCACCGGCGAGCGCGGGCAGCCACTGGACGCGGTTGGTCGCGCGCCCGGTCCAGATCTCCGGGTTCGCGGAGTTTTCGCCGTGGGGATGGTCCCTCATGGCCTTGAGACTACTCAGCTTCCGCTGCGACGGCACCGGGTTGCGGAGTGTTACTGCTCCGGGTGGACGATCGCCGTACGGAGGGTTTCGGCCGGTGACCGTCGGTCAGCGTGCGGGGCTGACCGAGGTCAGCAGGCGGCCTTCCTCGTACTCCAGCGCGGTCGCGGGCAGCGCGCCCTCGCGGCCGCTGCGGAGCACCGTGACGACGGAGTCGGCGATGGCCTCGGCGTCCGGGAGCTCACCGATCCTGCGCAGCGCCTGGGCGGCGACCGCCCCGGCGGAGCCATGCAGCACGAGCGGCGGGCGGCCGGGCTGCTGTACGGCCGCGCGGATGCGCTCGGCGACCAGCTCGTAATGGGTGCAGCCCAGGACGACGGCCCTCACATCCTCGTGAGTGCGCGCCGCGGCCGCGGCGATCGCGGCGTCGATGGCCGCCTGATCCGCGTGTTCCACCGCGTCGGCGAGCCCGGGGCAGGCCACTTCGGTGACGGTTACTCCATCCGCGAACTCGCGGATGAGTCCCCGCTGGTAAGGGCTGCCGGTGGTGGCGGGCGTGGCCCAGATCGCGACAGGGCCGCCACCGGCCGCGGCCGGCTTGATCGCCGGGACCGTGCCGATGACGGGCACCTCCGGCTCCAGGCGGGCGCGCAGCGCGGGCAGGGCGCGCACGGAGGCGGTGTTGCAGGCGACGATCAGCGCGTCCGGCCGGTGCTGCGCGGCGGCCTCGGCGACGGCCAGGGCTCGTGCGGTCACGTCTTCGGGCGTGCGGGGTCCCCAGGGCATGCTGCCGGGGTCCGAGGAGAGCACGAGATCGGCGTCGGGCCGCAGTCGACGTACCGCGGCGGCAGCAGCGAGCAGTCCGATACCGGAGTCCATGAGCGCGATCTTCACCCGGTCACCTTAGACGATGCGCCTCAACGGGCGGCTGGGGTGGGGCAGACTGCGGCGGGTGAGCGCCGTTGTGTGGACCGCTGTGGGATCACTGGCCGCGTGGCTGTGGCTGCTGCTCGGCCAGGGCCTTTTCTGGCGTACGGATGTACGGCTGCCACCGCTCGGAGAGCCGGACGACTGGCCGTCGGTCTGTGTCGTCGTCCCTGCGCGGGACGAGGCCACCGTCCTGCCCGAGAGCCTGCCGTCGCTGCTCGCGCAGGACTATCCGGGGCGGGCCGAGGTCTTCCTTGTCGACGACGGCAGTTCGGACGGCACCGGGCAGCTCGCCCATGAGCTCGCGCGCACGCACGGCGGGCTGCCGCTGACCGTCGGCTCGCCCGGGGAGCCGCCCGCGGGCTGGACGGGCAAGCTCTGGGCGGTGCGTCACGGCATCGGCCTGGCACGCGCGCGTGCACCCGAATATCTGCTGCTGACGGACGCGGACATCGCCCACGCCCCGGACAGCCTGCGCCAATTGGTGGCGGCGGCGCGCACCGGTGGCTACGACCTCGTCTCGCAGATGGCGCGGCTGCGCGTGGAGAGCGTGTGGGAGAGGCTCGTCGTGCCCGCCTTCGTCTACTTCTTCGCGCAGCTCTACCCCTTCCGCCGCATCGCGGTGGCCGGCTCGCGGACGGCGGCCGCGGCGGGCGGATGCGTGCTGCTGCGCGCGGACGCCGCGGAGCGGGCGCGGATTCCGGAGGCGATCCGGCATGCCGTCATCGACGACGTGGCGCTCGCCCGGGCGGTCAAGCGCGGCGGGGGTCACATCTGGCTGGGGCTCGCCGAGCGGGTGGACAGCGTGCGGCCGTATCCGCGCCTGCACGACCTGTGGCGGATGGTCTCGCGCAGCGCGTACGCCCAGCTGCGGCACAACCCGCTGCTGCTCGCCGGTACGGTCGCCGGTCTTGCCGTGGTCTACCTGGTGCCGCCGGCCGCTCTCGGCGTCGGTCTGGCCACGGGGAATGCGGGGGTGGCGACGGCCGGAGGGCTCGCGTGGCTGTTGATGACGGCGACGTATGTGCCGATGCTCCGCTACTACCGGCAGCCGCTGTGGCTTGCTCCGCTGCTGCCGGTCACCGCGTTTTTGTACCTCCTCATGACGGTCGATTCCGCGGTGCAGCACTACAGGGGGCGCGGCGCGGCCTGGAAGGGCCGCACCTACGCGCGCCCCGACACCGCCCTCGACGAGAGCTGACGGCTCACTTCCTGCCGGGAGTCCAGTTCATGCCCCACCCGTAGGCGTAGTCGACGGTGCGCTGCGGGCTCACGCCGCGCTCGGGGACCAGATAGCGGGCCTCGCGCTGGACGACCAGGTCGCCGCCGTGGTTGGTGATGAGGGCGAGGGCGCAGACGGTCGAGGGCACCGTGCACTCGTCGAGCGAGAAGTCGACCGGAGCTCCGTTCAGCGGCTGGAGGGTGACCGTGGCGTGCAGGTCGGCGAAGGATCGCGCTCCTTCGTAGATGGTCACGAAGATGAGGATGCGCCGGAAGCTCCGTGTGTGGTCGAGGTTGATCGACAGGTTCTCGCCACTGGCCACGGCGCCGGTGCGGTCGTCGCCGTCGAGATGGATGTACGGCGGCTGGTGCAGCGCCCCGAAGGCGTTGCCGAGTGCTTGGACCACACCCTTGCTGCCGTCGGACAACTCGTACAGGGCGCACAGGTCGAGGTCGAGGTCGGCGTGCATCGCGACGGCCCGGCCCAGTTTGCTGCCCCACCCGGAGAACTGTTTGCGCACCTGCCAGTTGAGGTTCACGCGCAGGGCACCGGACGTACCGCCCTGCTTGGTCAGCGAGACCGAAGGAGCCTCCTTCGTGAGCGTGACCTTGGTCAGGCGCACCGGGGCCGCGGGAGAGGCGGGCGGCGGAACCATCAGGGGCGGCGGCGGGGTCACGGGCGGGGCCACCGCCGGAGGCGGGGTCATCGGTGGAGGCGGGGTCATCGGTGGAGCCACGGGCGGCGGACCCTGCACCCGCGTGCCGGGCACGGGTGGTGCGGCGTGCTGCGGCTCGTCCACCGTGATCCCGTAGTCCGTGGCCAGTCCTTCGAGTCCGCTGCCGTAGCCCTGCCCGACGGCACGGAACTTCCAGGCGCCCTGACGCCGGTAGAACTCGCCGAGCACGAAGGCGGTCTCAACGGTCGCGTCGGCGCTGTCGAAACGCGCGACCTCCGTGCCCCCCTGCGTGTCGAGCACCCGGATGTGCAGGCCCGGAACCTGTCCGAAGCTGCCGCCGTCCGTCGAGGCGGCCAGCACCACGGTCTCGATCGCGGGCTCCACGCGCGTGAGGTCGACGACCAGCGCGTCGGTCACCTGGCCCCCCGCGTCCCGCTTGCCCTCGTGCCGCACGGCGCCGGAGGCGTGCGCCGGCTGGTTGTAGAAGACGAAGTCGCCGTCCGAACGCACCTTTCCGGACACCAGCAACAGCGCGGAGGCATCCGCGTCGGGCACTCCGGGTCCTGAACGCCATCCCAATTCGACGCGTAGTGCGGTCGTCGGGACGGCAACATTCGATCCCTTAGGCATGGACATGTACGCCCCCATCGCGTGTCTCCGCGCCGGTCCGCGCCTCGGGCGGTGCGCCGGCCCCGTTTCCCGCCAAACCTAATCCCCCGACCCATCGAACTCCCATGCCTCGCACAGGAACACTCCATGGCCAACCGCCGGTAACCCGCCAGGAACTCGGCCTTTACGCGACCCAAACCCCGTTTGGCGCCCTTTTTCGCCGAGTTCGCTCGCATTGGGGATCCCGAGTCACTGCCGACACGGAAAAGAACCCTCTTATCGGTCTCCCCAACCAGCACATCGTGGGCTTAACTTATGTGCCATGACCTCCCCCCGCTCCACCTATGGCGGCGGTTACTACTCCGCCTTCCAGGACACCCCGATCTACGACTCCCTCGTCGCCGAACGGGGTACCCCCCAGATCGCTCCGATCCGGGTTCCCGCCGCCTACGACACGGGCAGCCATCTGCCTGCCCTTCCGTCGGCGCTGCCCGCCCTGCCCGCCGGACCCTCCCATCAGGCTCCCTCCTACGGCTACCCGCAGGCCCAGCATCCCGCGCCGCTGCAACAGGCCCCCGCGCCGTACATTCCGCAGCAGGCGGCGGGACCGCGCGGTTACCCGGGCGCCCAGCCGCCGCAGCAGCCGCGCCCGATGGCGGCCGGCACGGGCTACGAGGCCATGCGCCCCGCGGCTCCCCGTCCCGCTCCGGCTCCCTACCAAGATCCGTACAACGGTCAGCAGTACCGCGGCTACTGAGGCATTCGTTCGGGATTGTCAGTGCCTGCTGGCACCATGGAAGTCATGGGGAACGCGGAGCTGCACTCAATCCACATCCATCCGGCCAAGGCGTTCCGGGGCCAGTCGCTCCGGGAGGCTGTCGTGGAGCCCTGGGGTCTGGCCGGGGACCGGCGCTGGGTCCTGATCGACGACGGGGGAAAGGTCGTCACCCAGCGCCAGCACGCGCGTCTGGCGCTGGCCGCCGCCGAGCTACTGCCCGGCGGCGGCATACGGCTGTCCGCACAGGGTCGTGATGCGGTGAGCGTCGCCGTGCCGGAGCCGATCGGCACGACGACGGTGGACATCTTCGGGGACAAGGTGGAAGCCGTCCTGGCCGAAGCCGCCGCGCACGTCTGGTGCAGCGACTATCTGGGCACCGAGGTGCGCCTCGTCCACATGGACGATCCCGCCACCCGCCGCCCCATCGATCCGGACTTCGCACACCCGGGCGAGACCGTGAGCTTCGCCGACGGTTATCCCCTGCTCGTCACCACGCTGGCCTCACTGGACGCCCTCAACTCCTCGATCGCGCTGGGCGATCAGGCCCATGAGGGTCCACTCCCGATGAACCGGTTCCGCCCGAACGTGGTGGTTTCGGGCACGGAAGCCTGGGCCGAGGACGACTGGTCCCGGATCGCCATCGGTGAGGTCATCTTCCGGATCGCCAAGATGTGCGGCCGATGCGTCGTCACCACCACCGACCAGAGCACGGCCGAGCGCGGCAAGGAGCCGCTGCGCACCCTCGGCCGGCACCGCCGTTTCGGCGGCAAGTTGGTCTTCGGGCAGAACCTGGTCCCCGAGTCCACCGGCACGGTGCGTGTCGGCGATCCGGTCACCGTCCTCGAATAGCCCGCGCGATCGGCGTCGGCGAATGAGGGCCCGCGAAGGGAACCCGGGCCCCGGTCACGGTCGTTGAGACGTTGAGACTTTATGAGAAGTTCATGAGAGACCCATGGCCGAGGTGATTTCACTCTCTCTTCCCGGGGCTCTCGCGTGAACGGCTCGGCTGCGGGTTATCACGGACGCGGAAGGGGGGTGCGGGACGGTGCGAGCTATCAGCGGGCTCTGGCGCTGGCGGCACAATCCACTGCGCCGCACGACCGATCTCGCCGAGGCCGGGCTGGCCCTGGCGGCCGTCATGATCGCCCTCGTCGCCGCGCCCCTCGTCGGCGCCGTCGTCGCGGCCACCGCCCAGGACGCCCTGCAGCAGTCCGTGCGGGACCAGCGTCACCACCGCCACGAGGTGCGGGCCACCGTCGTCAGGAAACTGTCCCGCGGCCCGCTGGAGGCCGACCCCGAATCATCGTCGGCACGGAACGCCCACAGCCGTGTCCTGGCCGACTGGACGGCGCCGGACGGCACCGCACGTCACGGCACGGTGATCGCCGCCCTCAAGTCCCCCCGCCCCGGGGACGACTTCACGTTATGGACCGATTCCCACGGCCGAATAGTCAGCCGCCCACTGGACAGTGCCACCGCGACGACGCACGCCGTACTGGCCGGATGCGGCGCGGCCCTGATGACGGCAGGGCTCGTCGAGGCCGGCAGACGGCTGATCGTCTGGCGCATGGTCCGGCGCCGGTACGCCCGTTGGGACCAGGCCTGGGACAAGGCGGGCCCCGACTGGGGCAGGACCGGTACCGGCAGCTGACCGCCTTGCGGCTCCGGTCAACCCGGCGTCCCCGCGCACGCTACGGTGGACCGGCCGAACTGTTCGGCACCGTCGTGAGAGGCTGTCCTTGATCCCGACGGGGTTTCAGTACGGCCTCGCAGGACCCGCGTACGACGAGGTGGGGGCACGACAACGCCATGGCACAGGGCACGGTCCAGGTGACGCACACCGGCACCTCGCGGTGGCGGCGCCGCACGGGAGAGTACGCATCGCTGGCCGCCGCCTTGGAGGCCGCGGCAGACGGCGACGTGCTCACCGTAGCCCCCGGTACCTACCGGGAGAACCTGCTGGTGCAGCGCGCGGTGACGCTGCGCGGCCCCGAGGGCTCCCCCGGCTCCGTGCGCATCGCGCCGCTGGACGGGGTGCCGCTGACCGTGCGTGCCTCCGCCGTGATCCAGGACCTGCATGTGGAGGGCCAGGACTCGGCGGCGCCCGCGCTGCTCGTCGAGGAGGGCACTCCCGAGCTCCTGGACGTGCGGATCGTCACGCGGTCCGCTGCCGGGATCGAGGTGCGCGGCGGCGCCCGCCCGACCGTGCGCCGCTGCACGGTCGACAATCCGGCCGGAATGGGCATCGCCGTACTCGACGGCGGCGGTGGGGTGTTCGAGGAGTGCGAGGTCGTCGCGGCCGGTCAGTCCGGCGTCGCGGTCCGCGGGGGTGCCCGACCGCGCCTGGAGCGCTGCCGGGTTCACCACGCCTCCGGAGCGGGCCTGTCGGCCACCGGTGAGAACTCCTCGCTGGAGGCGGTCGGTTGCGAGGTGTACGAGGTCAAGGGTTCCGGGGTGCAGGTCACCGGGCGGGCCACGGCTCATCTCACCGACTGCGATGTGCACCGTACGACTGCCGACGGCGTCACCCTCGACACGGACGCGGTGCTCACCCTCGCCGACTGCCGCATCCACGACATCCCGGAGAACGCGGTGGATCTGCGTTCGCGCTCGGTCCTCACGCTGACGCGCACGAGCGTGCGGCAGTTCGGGCGCAACGGCCTGTCGGTGTGGGACCCGGGCACGCGCGTGGACGCCAACCAGTGCGAGATCTTCGACAGTACGGGCGACTACCCCGCGGTGTGGGTCAGCGACGGCGCGACCGCGGTGCTCGACTCGTGCCGGGTGCACGACGTGCCGGACGCCCTGTTCGTCCTCGACCGCGGTTCGCGCGCGGACGTCGTCGACAGCGACCTCTCGCAGGTGCGCAACACGGCCGTCTCGGTGAGCGACGGCGCGACCGCGCAGCTCGACGACTGCCGTATCCGGGACGCCGCGACGGGCGCCTGGTTCCGTGACCACGGCAGCGGGGGCACGCTGTCCGGATGCACCGTGGACGGCACGCAGACCGGCGTGATCGTCACCAAGGGCGCCGATCCCACCATCGAGCGCTGCACGGTCACCTCACCGGCCGAGGCGGGTTTCTATGTGTCGGCGGGTGGCCGGGGCAGTTTCCTCAACTGCCGTGTGACGGACAGCGGAGGCTATGGCTTCCATGTGATCGACGGCTGCCGTGCGACGCTGAAGAAGTGCCGTACGGAGCGATGTGCGCGCGGCGGTTACGAGTTCGCCGACGGCGCGGCGCAGGGCGCGGGCGGCGGCCCGGTCGTCGAGGACTGCACGAGCGACGAGAGCGCCGGCCTCAGGCCCCCGATGCACGAGACAGCCGTACAGACGTCTGGCCCGTCGCCGAGTCTGCTGGGTGCGATCCCCGGCCAGCGCACCACCGAGCAGGAACCTCTCGTCCCCGCCGCGGAGCCCGTGGAGCCGGCGCGCACGTCGAAGGCCGTTCTCGGTGAACTCGACGCGCTGGTGGGCCTGGAGAGCGTCAAGCGCGAGGTGCGGGCCCTCACCGACATGATCGAGGTGGGGCGCCGACGGCAGGAGGCGGGCCTCAAGGCGGCATCCGTCCGCCGCCACCTGGTCTTCACGGGCTCCCCAGGCACCGGCAAGACGACGGTCGCCCGGCTGTACGGCGAGATCCTCGCCTCGCTCGGCGTCCTGGAGAAGGGCCATCTCGTCGAGGTGTCCCGGGTGGACCTGGTCGGCGAGCACATCGGCTCCACGGCGATCCGTACCCAGGAGGCGTTCGACCGGGCGCGCGGCGGCGTGCTGTTCATCGACGAGGCGTACGCGCTGTCGCCTGAGGACTCCGGCCGCGACTTCGGGCGCGAGGCCATCGACACGCTCGTGAAGCTGATGGAGGACCACCGGGAGGCGGTGGTCGTGATCGTCGCGGGCTACACGGCCGAGATGGAGCGGTTCCTCACCGTCAACCCCGGTGTGGCATCCCGCTTCTCACGGACCATCACCTTCAGCGACTACATCCCCGAGGAACTGCTGCGGATCGTGGAGCAGCAGGCCGAGGAACACGAGTACCGGCTTGCCCCGGGCGCGGCCGAGGCCCTGCTGAAGTACTTCACGGCCATCCCGAAGGGACCCGCGTTC
Source organism: Streptomyces dengpaensis (assembly GCF_002946835.1). Taxonomy (NCBI): domain Bacteria; kingdom Bacillati; phylum Actinomycetota; class Actinomycetes; order Kitasatosporales; family Streptomycetaceae; genus Streptomyces; species Streptomyces dengpaensis. The sequence goes on along the minus strand of NZ_CP026652.1, from coordinate 7,781,434 downwards.
GGCAACGGCCGCACCGCGCGGCAGACCTTCGAGGCGATGGTGGAGCGGCACGCGGGGCGGGTCGCCCAACTCGACGAGCCGAGCACGGACGACCTCACGCTGCTCTATCCGGAAGACCTGCCGGAGCTGCCCTGAGCGTCCCCTTCGGGACGTGGGCCCGGCACGTCCGGCCGCAGCCGCGACAGCAGCCGTTCCCGTTCCTCGGCGAAGGCCGGGTCCGCCTGGTAGTCGGAGTGCCCGAGGATCGGCGCGGGCAGCGGCTGCCGTTCGGTGCGTCCATGGGCGAGCGGGTCCTTGAAGGGCTCGCTGTCGACCTGGGGACCGCAGTCGCCGGGCAGCCGGACGGGTCCCCCGATGGGGTCGGTCAGGCGGTACAGATTGCGCCAGCAGGCGACCTCGCGGTGCAGCGAGGTCAGGGCGGCCGTGCCGAAGTGGGCCGGGAACCAGCGCCCGTACAGGCGCTCCAGCGGTGAGCCGTAGGTGAGCAGGGCGACCCGTTTGCGTTCCGAGGGCTTCAGCTGCCAGGCCGCGGCGGCCGCCAGCACGCTGCCCTGGGAGTGCCCGGACACCACGAGACGTCCGCCGGTGGCACGGGTCCAGGTGGCCATGCGCCAGGTCAGGTCGGGCACGGCGCGCTCGGCGTAGCAGGGCGGTGCGAAGGGGTGGGCGGCGCGCGGCCAGAACGTGCCGACGTCCCACAGGATGCCGATGGTGCGACGGGCGGCGGGATCTTTGTAGGCGCGGCGGCCCCAGGTGACGAACAGTATGAAGCCGAAGCCGATCAGCCAGGAGCCCAGCGCCTCCGCGGTCTCGGCGGCGCCCCGGACGAAGGCGTACGTCCCCCGCGCGGCCTCGCCCGGAGGGTCCTCGGTCGCCAGGGCGCCCGCCAGGGCTCCGGTGCCCAGGAGCAGCGTCACGGACGAGATGACGCCGACCATGAGGGGCGCCCGGTCCGTGAGCGCGGCCACCGCGCGCGTGCTCGCGATGCGGCGGGTGCGGGCGGTGTCCTTGGCCTCTCCCTTGTAGTCGGCCTTCACGGTGCTCATCTCCCGGCGCCGGAGATTCCAGGTGCGCCAGGCCAGCCGGCCGATGAGGACGACGAGCACGAGGAGCAGCGGCGGGATCGCCGAGGCCTGCCAGGTCAGCAGGACGGGCGGGCCCGGGATCGACTGCCGGGTGCCGTCCAGCCAGTCGGCGACGCGCTGCGACACTCCGCCGGACATCACGCCGCCCAGCGCGCAGGCGAGCATCGCGACGGCGGGTCCGGCGAGGCCGCGCAGCGCGGTGCGCGTGTTGGGGAGGGCGCGGTACAGGATGTGGGCCACCACGCCGAGCGCGATGACAAGCAGCCCCTGGACGAGGGCGATGCCACCGAAGGTCATGTCGCCGGGCAGTCGCCCGGCCGAGTGCCAGTCCGGCCGTGACCACCCGGCGTACACCAGCGTCAGGATGAGCAGCACGATCGCGCCCAAGGGCAGCCAGCGCACGAGGGTGCGGTCCAGTTCCTGGTCCAGCCGGTTCTCGCTGCGCCCGCGACGGCAGACGACCCAGAGCACAACGGCCGCTCCCACAACGAGGGTTGCGTCCAGGAGCCACCCCAGTGCGTCGAGTACGGCGGGACCGCCGGGGGCGCGGTCGTAGCGGGCCGCAGAGGTGCCGACCGCCGCGGCGACCGTCAGGAAGCCCGCGGCGGTGTGCGCGGCGCGCAGCCGGGCCACCAGGCGGCGCCCGTACCAGAAACCGGGTCGGCCGAGCCCGGTGCGGCCGGTCTCGTCGTCGGGTTCGGCCCCGCGGGACATCGGCTGCTGCGACTCGTACGCGCTCCAGGTGCGGTGGGACAGGTACCACAGGAGGCCGGTCAGCGCGGCGGGCACCAGGCAGGCCAGGGCGAGGCGGCGGCCCGGCTGGCTCCACCAGCCGTCGTCGGAGCCGGACGGTGAGAGGAAGCTCAGCCAGGTGTGCTCGCGGGCGCACGCGCGCGTGCCCGCGCACTGCCAGGCGGCCAGGTCGAGGGCGACCTCGCAGACGGCGGCGACCAGCAGCACCGTGAGGGTGACTCCGGCGAGGCGGACGAGCAGGCCGTACAGGCGGATCGTCCGCTTGCGGCCGCGGGTGGTGGGGCGCATCCAGTGCGCGAGGTTGACCACCATGAAGGGCAGCAGCAACAGCCACAGGGCGCGGGTGCCGTTGCCCGAGGTGAGGTTGGACCACACGTAGGCCTCGCGCACCGGTCCGCCGCGGTAGTCGTCGGGGCGCGTCTCCGCGTGGACGTCGTCGGCGCGCCGGTAGACGGCCGCTGTCGTGTCGCCGGTGATCCTGACCGTCCGCGGATCGTTCAGCATCTCCTCTGGTGTGGTACCGCCGACGCCGTGGACCAGGAGTTCCAGGTCGGTCTCGGACCCTTCGGGCCGCTGTGCGGGGGTGTCGAGCTCCCCCGTCGAGGCGCGTTCTCGTCGTACACGTTCCACTGTTCTGCACTTCCCCCGTGCCGCGCGTATGGCGTGTCATGAGCAGGCACAAGGATCTCCGCTCCGGGAAGTGCGCACACCCGAACTCACGGAATCTCCCCGATACGTGTGACAGCGCCGAAACGAGAGGGGATCCGGTGTCGGTACGGGCAGTCGCGCCACTGTCGGCGGGCCGTGCGAGGATGGAACGCCCTCCCGGCCTCGGGAACGGAGAATGTCCACGTGGGAGCGGGTTTGGGCGAAGTGTCGGGCAGCCAGTGGCGAAAGGACCGGAGCGGGCGTGAGTGAGAATCAGAACCTCCTCGCGGAGCAGCGTCGCGCCCTGATCATCGACGAGGTGCGTCGCCGCGGTGGCGTCCGTGTGAACGAGCTGACGCGGAAGCTCGGCGTCTCCGACATGACGGTCCGCCGCGACCTCGACGCTCTCGCCCGTCAGGGCGTCCTGGAGAAGGTGCACGGCGGCGCGGTGCCGGTCGTCGAGGCGAGCACGCACGAGCCGGGGTTCGAGGCCAAGTCGGCTCTGGAGCTGACCGCCAAGGAGGACATCGCGCGCGCCGCGGCCGAGTTGGTCGCGCCGGGCTCGGCGATCGCGCTCTCGGGCGGTACGACGACGTACGCGCTGGCCCACCAGCTTCTGGACGTCCCCGACCTGACCGTGGTCACCAACTCGGTGCGCGTGGCGGACGTGTTCCACTCGGCGCAGCGCACCTCGGGTCAGCGGCAGGGCGCCGCCACGGTCGTCCTGACCGGTGGGGTGCGTACGCCCTCCGACTCCCTCGTCGGGCCCGTGGCCGACCAGGCCATCGCGGCGCTCCACTTCGATGTGCTGTTCCTCGGCGTGCACGGCATATCGGTCGAGGCGGGCCTGTCGACGCCGAACCTGGCCGAGGCCGAGACCAACCGGCGACTCGTGCAGTCCGCGCGGCGTGTCATCGTGGTCGCCGACCACACCAAGTGGGGCACGGTGGGCCTGAGTTCGTTCGCCGCGCTCGAGCAGATCGACACACTGGTCACCGATGCCGGGCTGCCCGCCGAGGCACGCGCGGAGATAGCGGAACACCTGCGGCGCCTGGTGGTCGCCGGTGAACCCGAAGACCGTACAGACATCTGACGGTCCGCCAGCTATGGTGACGCTGCCCGCGACGCACTCGACGCCGCTCGCGCAGCGGGCGCGCCCACGTCATGCCCGTCGCCGCCCGGAACTCCGATCACGCCAGGGGGTTTTGTCCATGGCACGCCGTCTGCGTCCGGTGGGACTCGACTTCGTCGAGACCGCTCCGCTGCGTCTGGTGTTCGCCCGGGAAGTGGCCGCCCCTCCGGAGGCGGTCTTCCGTGCGCTGGCCGAGGACGTGCCCGGCTGGAGCGAGTGGTTCTCGGCGGTGACGTCCGCCCGGCCTACCGCCGACGGCTCCGGGCGCGAGGTCCGGCTCAGGGGCGGCACGCGTTTCGAGGAGACGGTCCTCGTGGCCGAGGCCCCCAAGGTGTACGCGTACCGGGTGGACGTCACGAACGCGCCCGGGGCCCGCGCCCTGGTCGAGGAGTGGCGGCTCACGCCCGCCGGGACGGGCACCCGGGTGCGGTGGACCTTCGCCGCCGACGGGACGGCTTTCTTCCGAATGGCTCTCCGTCTGGGCCGGGCAGGCTTGGGCCGCGCGTTCCGCGACGCGGTGACGGCGCTGGACCGGCGACTGGCGTCGACGCACGACTGACGTCACCACCGGCGACGGTCATACGCCCGACCGGGATCAGGCCGGCGTACGCCGGACCGAGGTCACTCCGGCCAGACGCCCGTCTCCAGCAGCGACGTGATCGCCGCCGTGTAGGGCGCGATGTCCAGCCCCTGCTCGGTCAGCCACGTGTCCGAGTAGTACTTGTCGAGATAGCGGTCCCCGGGGTCGCACAGGAGCGTCACCACGCTGCCCGTACGCCCGTCCGCCACCATCTCGGCGACGATCTTCAGCGCGCTCCACAGGCCGGTGCCGGTCGAGCCGCCCGCCTTGCGGCCGATGGCCTGCTCCAGGGCACGTACGGCCGCGACGCTCGCCCCGTCCGGCACCTTCATCATCCGGTCGATGGCGCCGGGCACGAAGCTCGGCTCCATGCGCGGCCGGCCGATGCCCTCGATACGCGAGCCCCAGTCGCAGGTGACGTCCGGATCGCCGGTGGTCCAGCCCTCGAAGAAACAGGAGTTCTCCGGGTCGGCGACACAGATGCGGGTGTCGCACTGCATGTAGTGGACGTAGCGCGCGAGGGTCGCCGAGGTGCCGCCGGTGCCGGCCGTGGCGACGATCCACGCGGGTTCGGGGAAACGTTCCAACTCCAACTGGCGGAAGATGGATTCGGCGATGTTGTTGTTTCCGCGCCAGTCCGTGGCCCGTTCGGCGTAGGTGAACTGGTCCATGTAGTGGCCGCCGGTCTCGACCGCGAGGGCGGCGGACTCCTCGTACATCTTGCGCGAGTCGTCCACGAAGTGGCACTGCCCGCCGTGGAACTGGATCAGACGGCACTTCTCGGCGCTCGTCGTGCGCGGCATGACCGCGATGAAGGGGACGCCGATGAGCTTCGCGAAGTAGGCCTCGGAGACGGCTGTCGAGCCACTGGACGCCTCGATGACGGGGCAGCCGGGCCGGATCCAGCCATTGCACAGGCCGTACAGGAAAAGTGAGCGGGCCAGGCGGTGCTTGAGGCTGCCGGTGGGGTGGGTCGACTCGTCCTTGAGGTACAGATCGATGCCCCATTTCTCGGGCAGGGGGAAGCGCAGCAGATGCGTGTCGGCCGAACGGTTGGCGTCGGCCTGGACCTTGCGGACGGCTTCTTTGAGCCAGATCCGGTACTCCGCGTCGCTGTGGTCGACGTCCAGGGTGCCGAGGGGGGTGCCGGTCCGGGTCTGCTGTGGGGTGCTCACGGCGGGCTCCTTACGCATCGCGCCGACGCCGGTTCAGCTGGTCGGACGCCTCGATCATAAGCACCTTCCGCACGCTTCGGACCTGCATAAACAGACCTTTGAGCAGCTCAAAGGCACCCCGGGGGGCGGCGTTGCGAGGCGGCGGGGGCGCATCCCGGCGTGTGCTCCCGCCGGGGCGGCCACCTCGTCATGCGCACTGGTGCTCGTGGCTGCCTGCGGGCAGACTGCACCGCACGGGACGGTTTCCGTGCGGCGGCCACATCGCGCGGGGCGGCGATCGGAGCGGGTGCACACTCGATCACGGCCCGACACGGGATCACGACGGAGCACAGCCGAAGCGCACTAGGGGGCGGGACATCATGGCGGAGCCGGAGTTCACGGCCACGGGCGTGCGGATCGGGAAGAGGCTGCGCTCGCTCACCCGGGCCGGGCAGGTCCGGATCAGCGACGGCAGGCTGCAGTTGCTCACCAGTTACGGCAGCGAGATCGACAGCGCGCCGGTACAGGCGGTGCGCGCGTCGAGGCCCTGGTTCGCACACGAGGACCGGGCGTTGGCGGACGTCAATGGCACGCGTTACTCCCTCACCCTCGGCGAACACGACCCCGCGCCCGGCAAACCGGGGCCGCCCTCGGCGCGCCGGTTCATCGAGGCGGTACGCAAGGCGGCGGGGCGCAGCGGCTGAAGCGGGAGCCGCACGCCGGCTGAAGCGGGGGCCCGTGACCGAAGCGGGAGCCGCGCCGGTTCCGGACCCGCGACGGCCGAGACGGGAACCGGGCCGGTTCCGGAACCCGCGACGCCCGAGCGGGCACCACACCGCCCCGGATCCCCGACGCCCGAGGCGGGCACCACCAGCCGAGCAGCCGACGCCCCGCACGGGCAACCCCGCGACGGCTCACGCGGGCCCGCACCAGCAGAGAGTGCCGCGAGTTGCAGGACGGCACCCCCTGAGTCACTCTGGTCTCACATCACTCTGGGTTTACCGGCGATAACGCTGCGAACCAGCCCGCCGGCCACCACAGCAGGCGGCCGTTCCACTCAGCCACACTGCTGGATCCGATCTCCGTCTTCTTCTTCCGGACCTCAATTCGGGGAGTCGCAGCCGTGATCAGCCAGCCAAGCAGGCATTGCACGGTGGAGCTCCAAGCCCTGCCGTCGCGGATCGGCCAGGTCCGCAGAATCGTCTCTGCGCAGTTGCGCTACTGGCATCTGGACGCCTTGATCGACCGGGCCGCGCTCTGCGTGACCGAGCTGCTGACCAACGTCCACCGGCACGCTCAGCCCGACAAACTGTGCACCGTGGAGATCGAGCTGCTGCTCGACCGGCTCACGGTCTCGGTGCACGACCACGACCCCCGCCTTCCCGAGATACGGGACGACGTCGACCCCACCGCCACCTGCGGACGCGGCCTCGCGATGGTCGCCGCGGTGAGCGAGAGCTGGGGAGTGCGTCCCGACGGCGACGCGGGCAAGGTCGTGTGGTTCACGCTTCCGGCGCCGACGGCCGTGGTGGCGTCCGCCCGTCCGTCGTACGTCGCGGCCCGCGACACCACCCGCAGGCACGCCGTCGACGAGCGCAGGCCGGAACACGCTCCCGCCCGGTCCGCCGTTGTCGGCTGACCGGGCGGTGACCTCCGTCTCGTACAGCGGTCGACGACGGAGCTCGTTCACCACTCGACGACGGAGCCCGTACGCCCCTCAGCGGCCGTCCGTCCCCCTGTGGCTCACTCGGTGGCGATGGCGCGCAGCACGTCCAGGCGTGCCGCCCGCCGGGCCGGGCGCAGGCCCGCGAGGGCTCCGGCCGCGAGGCCCACGAGCGCCACGACGACGAGCTGTACGGGTGGGATCGCGAAGGCGAAGGTGCTGTCCGACGCGCCGTCGGAGGCCGTGACGAGCACCCAGCCGAGGAAGACGCCGAGGGTGAGGCCACCCGCCGTGCCGAAGGCGGCCACCAGCACCGACTCCCAGCGGACCATGGCGCGCAGCTGCGCCCGGGTCTGTCCGACGGCCCGCAGCAGACCCAGTTCGCGGGTGCGCTCGTGGATCGCGAGGGTGAGCGTGTTGGCGATGCCGAGCAGGGCGATGAGCACCGCGAGGGCGAGCAGCGCGTACACCAGAGTCAGCATCATGTCGATGCCACCGGCCGAGGACTGCGCGTATGCGTCGCGGGTCTGCACCTCGGGGTTGCCGTACTGTTCCGCGACCTTCTCCACCGCGGCCTTGCCGTCGGCCGTGCTCACGCCGTCCTTGAAGGAGACGGCGACGAGCGTGTCGGAGTCCTGGGTGCGGTGCGGGGCCCAGGCGGCGCGGGTGATGACGTAGTCGCCCGCGAGTTCCGACCGGCCGTAGACCGCGCGGACGGTGAAAGTCTCCTTCTTGCCGTCGGTGAAGGCGAGTTGGACCGTGTCGCCGGTCGTCAGGTGCTGCTTGTCGGCCTCCGTCTCGGTGATGGCGATGCCGTCGGTGCCCAGGTCGTCCAGCGAGCCGCGCACGTCGCCGAGGTCGAAGACCTTGCCGAGCGTGACCGGGTCCGTGACGGTCAGCGCGCGCCCCTTGCCATCGACTTCGGCGACACCGCGGCCCAGCCCGACGGCGTGCTCGACCACCGGCTGCCGCGTGATCTCGCCAGCCAGTTTCGGGCTGAGTCCGCTGCCGCCGGCGCCGAACGACGGGGTGCTGACGGCGACGTCGCCCGCGAAGGACCGGGAGACCGTCTGGTCCATGGTGGCCTTGAGCGAGGCGCCGAAGACGGTGAACAGCGAGACGACGGCGACGCCGATCATCAGGGCGCTGGCGGTGGCGGCGGTCCGCTTCGGGCTGCGCAACGCGTTGCGCCGGGCGAGTCCGCCGGTCACGCCGCGCAGTCTGTCGAGGGGACTGCCAAGGACCCGTACCGCTGTCGAGGACGCGACGGGGCCGAGGACCACGAAGGCGGCGAGGGCCAGTACGGCACCCAGGCCCGCGAGCCACAGCGACGGATTCGCGAGGACGCCGGTCAGGGTGGTCCCGACCGCCAGTGCCGCCAGAGCGCCGCCGACGACCGCGCGCGGGCGCGAGGCACCGGACTGGTCGACGGCCGTCTCGCGCAGCGCGGCCAGCGGGGCGGTGCGTCCGGCGCGTACGGCGGGCAGCAGCGCGGACCCGAGGCAGACGACGATGCCGACCGCGAGCGGGAGCAGCATGGACACGTCGCCGATCACCAAGTCGCCGTCGGGGAACGGGAATCCGATGGCCGGGAAAAGCGCCTGCAGTCCCGCCGCGATGCCGATTCCGCCCGCGAGACCCACGGCCGACGCCGCCACCGCGACGACGCTCGCCTCGACCAGGGTCGAGACCGTGACCTGCGAGGTGGATGCACCGAGCGCGCGCAACAGGGCGTTCTCGCGGGTGCGTTGAGCGACCACGATCGCGAAGGTGTTGTGGATGGAGAAGGTCGCGACGAGCAGCGCGACGCCGGAGAACACGAGGAGGAAGGTCGTGAAGATGGTCAGGAACTGGCTGGAGATCATGTCGGTGTTCTCCTGGGCCGACTCCTGGCCGGTGATGGCCTCAACTCCCTTGGGCAGCACGGGAGTCAGGTCGGAGACGAGCTGCCGCTGACTGACACCGGGGCCGGCCCGCACCCGGATGCCCGCGGCCTCGCCGGGCTGCGCGGTGAGGTACTTCTCGGCGTCGGCCTGCGTCATTCCGGTGAACGTCACCTGCGCCATGCCGTCCTCGCCGCCGAAGGTCGCGAGGCCCACGATGGTCACCTGGACGGGATCGGGTGTGCGCAGGGTCGTCGTGTCTCCGATCCTGAGGTCGCCCTGCTCGGCGGCGCCCCGGTTGACGACGACCTCGCCGGACTTCTCCGGGGCACGGCCTTCGGCGAGCTGGTACGCGTTGAGCTTCGGGTCGTCGATCCAGTTGCCCGCGAGCGTGGGCGGACCCTGGCCGCCGATGGGCTTGCCGTCGGAGCCGACGAGTTGGCCCGCTCCCTGGATGTCGGGCACGGCGGCCGCCACACCATGGGTCTGCTCGACGGTCTTCACCAGGCCGGTGTCGACGGGCGCGCGGACGCCCTCACTCTCGCCGGGCGTAGTGATGGTGTCGGCGCTGCGGACGACGGCGTCGGTGCCGCTCGTCGCGTTGCCGAACATCGAGTCGAAGCTCGCCCGCAGCGTGTCGCCCATGACCAGCGTACCGGCCAGGAAGGCGACGCCGAGGAGCACCGCCAGGAACGTACCGGCGAAGCGTCGTTTGTGGGCGCGCAGGGAGGACACGCTCAGGCGCACGGAGGCGTTCATGACGGCACCTCGAAGGCTTTCATGCGGTCCAGGACCTTGTCGGCGGTCGGGGATTCCATGCGGTCGACGAGGCGTCCGTCCGCGAGGAAGACGACTTCGTCGGCGTGTGCGGCCGCCACCGGGTCGTGCGTCACCATGACGACCGTGCGGTCCATCTGGCGCACCGCGCGGCCGAGAAGGTTCAGCACCTCCTCGCCGGAGCGGGAGTCGAGGTTGCCGGTGGGTTCGTCGGCGAAGACGACGTCGGGCTGTCCGGCGAACGCCCGTGCCACGGCGACGCGTTGCTGCTGTCCGCCGGAGAGTTCGCTCGGGCGATGGTGGAGCCGGTCACGCAGGCCGACGACGTCGACGAGCGTGTCGATCCATGCGCGCGAGCCCTTGGACCCGGCAAGGTCCAGCGGCAGGGTGATGTTCTCCGCGACGGTCAGCGTCGGGACCAGGTTGAACGCCTGGAAGACGAAGCCGATGCGGTCGCGGCGCAGCAGCGTCAGACGGCGGTCGTCGAGCGTCCCCAGCTCGGTGTCGCCGATGAACGCGGCTCCCGAGGTGAGCGTGTCCAGGCCGGCCGCGCAGTGCATCAGGGTGGACTTGCCGGAGCCCGAGGGCCCCATGATCGCGGTGAAGCGCCCGGCCGGAAAGCCGACGCTCACCCTGTCCAGGGCCCTCACGGCGGTGTCTCCGCTGCCGTACACCTTGACGGCGTCGGTGACACCCGCGGCATGACGCGTCGTGGTCGCGGTCGTCACGCCGCACCTCCCTTGCCCGTACGCCCGAACTGCTCGTCCAGGACGGAGAGCCGGCGCCAGTACTCGTCCTCGTCGATCTCTCCGGAGGCGAAGCGGCGGCCGAGCACTGCGATCGGCGAGTCGCCGGACGGGCGGGAGTCGGTCATCGCGCGCCACGGTCCGCCGCGGCCGCGCCAGACGGTGCGGCGCAGGACGGTCACGACGCCGATCACGACGGCCGCCCAGATCAGCGGGAAGAACAGGATCCACGGGCCGGGGCCGCCGCCGTCCCAGTTCGCCAGGGTTTGCATCTCGAGTCATCTCCTCGATGGGTCTTCCGGTGATGCCTCGAGACTGGCTCCGGGGAGGGGTCCGGGTCGTCGTACGGCCAGCGGCAGTGGGCGTACTTCACGGGGAGTACGCGGGCCCGTCCCGGCTGCTTCCTGGAGTTCCCGACCTCTGTACCTACTGGTGTGTACTTCTGTACCTACCAGGATGCACTTATGTACCTACCGGTAGGTACAGTGGCGTCATGAGCACCCCGGAGCGATTGATCGAGTCCACCCGCGAGCTGTTGTGGGAGCGCGGCTACGTGGGCACCAGCCCCAAGGCGATCCTGGAGCGCGCGGGCGCCGGGCAGGGCAGCATGTACCACCACTTCAAGGGCAAGGCCGATCTCGCCCTGGCGGCGATCCGGCGGACAGCCGAAGACATGCGCGCTACCGCCGAGGGAGTACTCGACGGGCCGGGAACACCGTACGAGCGCATCGAGGCCTATCTGCGGCGCGAGCGTGACGTGTTGCGCGGTTGCCCGATCGGACGGCTCACGATGGATCCGGAGGTCTTCGCGAGCGACGAGCTGCGCGCGCCCGTCGACGAGACGCTCGACTGGATCCGCGAGCGGCTGGCCGGGATCGTCGAAGAGGGCCAGGAACAGGGCCAGTTCGCGCCCTCCCTGGACGGCGAGGAGATCGCGGCGACGATCGTCGCCACCGTCCAGGGCGGTTACGTCCTCGCCCGCGCGTCCGGTTCGCCCGCCGCCTTCGACGCCGGCGTCCGGGGACTGCTCTCCCTTCTCTCGCCGCGATAGGAGTCACGTATGCACGCCCTGCAGTACGAGCTCACCTTCCCCGCCGACTACGACATGGACATCATCCGCGGCCGTGTCTCCCGCATCGGGCATCTGCTCGACGACTGGGACGGGCTCGGATTCAAGACGTATCTGATACGCGAGCGCGGGGTGGACGGCTCGCCGGTCAACCAGTACGCGCCGTTCTACCTGTGGAACGGCGCCGAGGGCATGAACCGCTTCCTCTGGGGCGGCGCGTTCCAGGGGCTCGTCAACGACTTCGGGCGCCCCGTGGTGCAGCACTGGACCGGTCTCGCGTACGAGGAGGGCGGCGCCGCCGGTTCGCCCGCCAAGGTCGCGGTGCGGCGGCGGGAGCGTGTACCGGAAGGTGTGGAGCTGTCCGAGGTGATGGAGGAGGCCGTGCGCGAGGCGGGGCGGCTGGCCGCGCTGGACGGCGCGGTCTGCGCCGCGGCGGCCGTCGATCCGCGGCACTGGGAGCTCGTGCACTTCTCGCTCTGGGACCACGACTCCCCCAAGGCACCGGGGGAGATCTTCCGCGTGCTGCACATGTCGGCGCCGGAACGGGACCGGCTGCCGCGGGGCGGGCAGTGGTGAGCACGGCGGCGGTGAGCACGCCCCCGACCGGCCTCGCGGGCACGGTCCGCACGGTCCTCGGGGACATACGCCCCGAGGACCTGGGCGTGTGCGACGCGCACGACCACCTCTTCTTCAAGAGCCCCCAACTCCCCGGCCAGGAACTGCGCGACGCGTTCGCCGCACGGGCCGAGCTGGCCGCGTTCCGCGCGCAGGGCGGCGGAGGCGTGGTGCAGTGGACGCCGTACGGCCTGGGCCGGCGCGCCGCGGACCTGCCGCCGCTCACCCGCGACACCGGCGTACACGTGGTCGCCGCGACCGGGCTGCACCAAGCGGCGCACTACACCCCGGAGTCGCTGACCGAGCTGCGCGGCAGGCTGGCCGAGGTGTTCGTGTCCGAGCTGACCACGGGCATCGGTACGTCAGGGGTGAGGGCCGGGCTGATCAAGGTCGCGGGCGGCTTCCACGCCCTCGACGCGCACGCCCGCTGGACGATGACCGCTGCGGCCGAGGCGCACCACGCCACGGGTGCGCCGATCGCCGTCCACCTGGAGCTGAGCACAGGCGCGCTGGACGTACTCGACCTTCTGTGCGGCGAGTTGGGCGTGCCGCCGCACCGGGTGATCCTGGGCCACCTCAACCGTTCACCGGACTTCGTGGTGCAGCGCGTGGCCGCCGAGGCGGGCGCGTACCTCGCCTTCGACGGGCCCTCCCGGGCGCACCACGCCACCGACTGGCGCATGCCCGACGCCGTACGCGCCCTCGCGGACGCCGGTTTCGGCCGTCGCCTGCTGCTCGGCGGCGACACGACGACCGCCGCCGCCCGCTCGGTCGACGGCGGCCCCGGGATGCCGTATCTGCTGCGGCGGGTGCGCCCGCGGCTCGAAGTCGCCCTGGGCAAGGAGCTGGTGGACCGCATCCTCACCGAGAACGCCGGGCGCGCTTTCGCGGTGGAGTGGCGCTAAGCGGTCTCGGGGAAATGAGGCACGCCCCCACGCCGCCCGGCACGCTCCCCCACTGCCTTAAGGGCGTGGGAGGTGCCCCCACTCGCCGCACCGGGCGAAGACCCCAGTACATCCAGTACGAGGGCCTTCGCCCGGCACGCCGAGAGCACGCACCGGCTGTGACAACAGCCGCTGCCGCGGCGGGCGTGGGAACGCACCCCACTTCCCCGAGACCGCTCAGGTCTTTTCGCGGAGTCCGGCCGGTGCGTGGCCCCTCAGGCCGCGGCCAGCGCCGCCAGCGGGTCGTCGAGCACCGGCTGCCACGCCAACTCGGCAGCCCCCACCAGGCTGTTGTGGTGCAGCGTGCAGGCGAGGATCGGTACGCCGCCGCTCTGCCCCCACAGGCTGCGGTCGGCCACGACGGCGCGCAGTCGCTCCGGGTCGGCGTCGAGGAGGGTGCGGTGCAGCCCGCCGAGGATGATGCGGTCCGGGTTGAGGATGTTGACGAGGCCGGCGAGTCCGAGGCCCAGCCGGTCGATCAGCTCCTCGGTGGCCGTGCGGATGGCCGGGTCGGCGTAGTGGCCGCGGATCAGGTCGTTGGCCTGCTGGAGCAGCGACACCTCGGGGCCGGGGTCACGGCCCGCGGCCGTGAGGAAGGCCAGCGGGTCCGCCTCGACGTCGAGACAGCCGCGGCTGCCGCAGTAGCAGGGGCGGCCCTCGGCGTTGACGGTGAGATGGCCGACTTCGAGGGCGAGCCCCGAACTGCCCGTGTGCAGCCGCCCGTCGAGCACCAGCGCCCCGCCGACGCCTCGGTGTCCGGTGGCCACGCACAGCAGGTCGCGGGCGCCCCGGCCCGCGCCGTGGCGGTGCTCGGCGAGGGCGGCGAGGTTGACGTCGTTGGCCGCGAACGCGGGTCCCCGGATGCCGGCCGCGCGCACCCGCTCGGCGAAGATCCGGCGCACCGGAGAGCCCGCGGGCCATGCCAGGTGCAGCGGGTTGAGGGCGAGCCCCTCGGGTTCGGCGACGGCGGACGGCACCGCGAGGCCGGCACCCACACAACGCCGCCCGGTCTGCCGCAACAGCTCGGCGCCCGCTTCGACGACCGACCCGAGCACCTTCGCCGGATCGGCGTCGACGGTCTCGCAGCCGGGCGCGGTGGCCACGATCCGGCCGCCGAGACCCACCAGCGCGGCGCGGAACCCGTCGGCGTGCACCTGCGCGGCGAGCACGACGGGCCCGTCCTCGGCGACTTCGAGGCGGTGCGAGGGCCGGCCCTGCGAACCGAGCGCGGCTCCGGGCCGTGCGTCGACCCGGATCAGTCCGAGCGCCTCTAGCTCCGCGGCCACCGCGCCCGCGGTCGCCCGGGTGACCCCCAGCTCGGCGGTGAGCACGGCACGCGTCGGCGCACGCCCGGTGTGCACGAGCTCCAGCGCCGGCCCGAGCGCTCCGCGCCCCCGGTCCAGCCGCGTCCGCGTGTTCCCTTCCCCCGCCGCCCGGGGGCCCGCCTTGCCGTTCATGAGGGGGAGTCTCCCATGATCCGCTCGTCCGGTGGCCTGTCCGGCCGACGGGAAACCTCCGCCCGGACAGGTTCGTATCGGCTAGAAGCCACTCACCCGCAACGTGACGTTCAGCCGTCCTGTCAGCCCCAACTCCGACGGCGCCGTGCCCGCGTGCACCCGCGGAACCCCGTGATACGCGAGCCGCGACGCCCCGCCGAAGACGAAGAGGTCGCCGCTGCGCAGCTCGACGTCCGTGTACGGACGCGCGCGGGACTCCGTGTTCCCGAACCGGAAGACGCAGGTGTCGCCGACGCTCAGCGACACCACCGGTGCGTCCGACTTCTCGTCGCTGTCGCGGTGCATGCCCATGCGGGCGTCGGCGTCATAGAAGTTGATCAGTGCGATGTCGTACGGGGCGGTCGCGGCGGCATCCGGGCCGAGGGCCTCGGTCACAGCGTCGCGGCCCAGGTCGGCCAGCCAGGCCGGGAAGGGTTTCACCGGGGAGCCGTCGCCGTCGACGACCGTGCGCGCGTACCCGTACGGATACCAGTGCCAGCCGAGGCAGACCTGCCGGGAGGTCATCGTGCCGCCGCCGGGGGTGCGGACCGTGCGCAGACCTGCCGGTGGGCGGGCCCAGACACGGCAGGCCTCGAGGAGCTGCCGCTGGCGGTCGGCGTCCAGCCAGTCCGGCAGGTGCACCGCGCCGGGCGCGATCTCCGTCCGGCTCCGGGGGAACAGCTCGGCGTCCATGGACATGGCTCCATCCTCGCGCACCCGGGCGTCGCGCAGCCAAGCCTCGCGCACCTGGGCCGACCGGCGCTGAGCTGCGGCTCGGCTAGCCTTGAGCCACGATGAACGACCGGATGACCACACCCTGGGGCGAGTACGCGCTCGCCCGCTTCCCCGAGGACCCGCGTGAGCGGCTGCGTGCCTGGGACGCCGCCGACACCTATCTGCTGCGGCACCTCGCGGAGAGCGAGACCCCGCTGACGGGTGCGGTCGTGATCGTCGGCGACCGGTGGGGCGCGCTCGCCACGGCGCTGTCGGCGCACCGGCCGACGCAGATCACCGACTCGTTCCTCGCGCTGGAGGCGACCCGGGCGAATCTGGCGCGGGCTGGTGCCGAGGAAGGTGCGGTACGGCTGCTGACCACGCAGGACCCGCCGCCCGACCGTATCGATGTGCTGCTCGTACGGGTGCCGAAGAGCCTGGCTCTCCTGGAGGACCAGTTGCACCGGCTGGCTCCGGGTGTGCACGAGGGGACGGTCGTCGTCGGCACCGGGATGGTCAAGGAGATCCACACCTCGACGCTGCAGCTCTTCGAACGGATCCTCGGCCCGACCCGCACCTCGCTGGCCGAGAAGAAGGCCCGGCTCATCTTCTGCACCCCGTACCCGGACATCGCACGGGACGCCAATCCGTGGCCGTACAGCTACGAGCTCGAAGACGGCATCGGGCCGGTCTCCGGCCGCACCGTCGTCAATCACGCCGGTGTCTTCTGTGCCGACCGTCTCGACATCGGCACCCGGTTCTTCCTCCAGCACCTGCCGCGCAGCCGGGGTGCCGAGCGGGTCGTGGACCTGGGATGCGGCAATGGCGTCCTCGGTACGGCGATCGCGCTGGCCAATCCGGAGGCCGAGGTGCTGTTCGTGGACGAGTCGTTCCAGGCGGTGGCCTCGGCGGAGGCGACCTACCGGGCGAACGCCGACGGGAGCGCGGAGTTCCGCGTCGGTGACGGGCTGGCGGGCGTCCCCGCCGGAAGCGTCGACCTCGTACTCAACAATCCGCCGTTCCACTCGCACCAGGCGACGACGGACACGACGGCCTGGCGGATGTTCTCGGGGGCCCGGCGCGCGCTGCGGCCGGGCGGCGAGCTGTGGGTGATCGGCAATCGCCACCTCGGCTATCATCTGAAGCTGCGCCGCCTCTTCGGCAACAGCGAACTCGTCGCCGGTGACGCGAAGTTCGTGATTCTGCGGGCCGTCAAGAAGTAACTCCGCGCAGCTCGGGCGGTGCGGGCCCTGGGGGCCGGGTGGGCGGGCCCGCCAAGGCCTCCTGAGATCATCCGCGGAGTACGCCGATGAAGCGCGCCACCATGCGCGCCATCGCCTCCCGTCCCACGCCGAGGTACTTCCGTGAGTCCACCGCTTCGGGGTGGGCGGCGAGGAACTCCCTGATGGCGCCGGTCATCGCGAGGTTCAGCGCCGTACCGACGTTGACCTTGGCGATGCCTCCCGCGACGGCCGCCGCCAGCTCGTCGTCCGGCACTCCGGAGGAGCCGTGCAGGACGAGGGGCACACCGAGCGCGGCCGTCAGGCGTTTGAGGAGGCCGTGGTCGAGGGTGGCGGTGCGCGTGGTCATCGCGTGCGAGCTGCCGATGGCGACGGCGAGGGCGTCCACGCCGGAGTCGGCCACGAAGGCGCGGGCCTCGCCGGGGTCGGTGCGGGCGCCGGGGGCGTGCGCGTCGAGCGGCGGCACGGCCGCACTCCCCCGCCCGCCCGACCCGGGCTTGCCGCCGACCTCCCCCAACTCGGCCTCGATCCACAGGCCTTGGGCATGGGCCCAGTCGGCGGCGGCGCGGGTGGCGGCGAGATTCTCCTCGTACGGCAGTCGTGCCGCGTCGTACATCACGGAGCTGAACCCGGCGCCGGGCGCCTGCCGCAGCAGTTCGTCGCTCTGGACGTGGTCGAGGTGCAACGCGACCGGCACCGAGGCGCGTTCGGCCGCCGCGGTCGCGGCGCGGGCCAGCGGGAGCAGCCGTCCGTAGCGGAACTTCACCGCGTTCTCGCTGACTTGGAGGACGACAGGCGCGTCGACGGACTCGGCTCCCGCGATGACGGCCTCGACGTGTTCCAGGGTGATGACGTTGAACGCGGCGACGGCGGTCCGCGCCCCGGTGGCCGCGAAGACCAGGTCCTCGGTTGCTGCGAGGGGCACAACTCCTCCTTCTCAGTGGATGGTTGAGCCGACTCAATGGCTCAGGATCACCGAGCGGGTGAGGTGACGCGGCTGGTCGGGGTCCAGTCCACGGACGGCGGCTACGGCGACCGCCAGCCGCTGGGCGCGGACGAGTTCGGCGAGCGGGTCGAGATCTCCGGCCACCCACAACCCGCCGGTCCCCCGCACCTGTTCGGCCAGTCCGTCCGGCGCCTCGCCGAAGATCCAGGTGGCGGTGCCCTGGGTGGTGATGCTGATGGGGCCGTGCCGGTACTCCATCGCCGGGTAGGCCTCGGTCCAGGCGAGCGAGGCCTCCCGCATTTTGAGCCCGGCCTCGTTGGCGAGCCCGACGGTCCAGCCGCGGCCGAGGAAGGTGAACTGCGCGCAGTCGACGAGCCCTTCGGGCAGCGGGGCCGTGAGCGCGCTGCGCGCGTCGGCGACGACGGCGTCGGAGTGCAGCCCGAGATGGGCCCGGAGCAGGGTGAGCGCGGTGGTCGCGAAGCGTGTCTGCACCACGGACCGCTCGTCGGCGAAGTCGAGCAGGACGAGGTCGTCCGCGGACTCCATCACGGGGGTCTTGGGGTCGGCGGTGACGGCCGTCGTCCGGGTACGCCCCCGAAGGCGCCCGAGGAGTTCGAGCACCTCGGTGGTGGTGCCGGAGCGGGTGAGGGCGACGACGCGGTCGTACGGACGCCCGTGTGGGAACTCCGACGCGGCGAAGGCGTCCGTCTCGCCCTGCCCGGCGTGTTCGCGCAGCGCGGCCGCGGCCTGGGCCATGAAGTACGAGGTCCCGCACCCCACGATCGCGACCCGCTCCCCGGCCGCGGGCAGCGCGGCACCGTGCGCGGCGGCCTGCTCGGCCGCGCGGATCCAGCACTCGGGCTGACTGCTCAGCTCGTTTTCGACATGTGTCATGCCGTAACCCTCCCAATCGTGCTTGTACATGCAAGATAGAGCGCGTTTTCAAGCACAATCAAGCATTCAAGCGCGACCGGGGTGCGTTAAAGTCGCGGAAGATCGAGGAACGGAGGGTGCGGATGTCGCGCGACGCCCGCTGGAAGGCGCTGCTGGAACTGCTCGTGGAGCGGGGCCGGTTGGACGTCGAGGAGGCCGCGGCCCAACTGGCGGTGTCGGCCGCGACGATCCGGCGCGACTTCGACCAGCTCGCCGAGCAGCAGATGCTCGTCCGCACGCGGGGCGGCGCGGTCGTCCACGGCGTCTCGTACGAACTTCCCCTGCGTTACAAGACCGCCCGCCACGCCTCCGAGAAACAGCGCATCGCCAAGGCGGTGGCCGACCTCATCGCGCCCGGCGAGGCGGTGGGCCTGACCGGCGGCACCACGACCACCGAGGTGGCCCGCGCCCTGGCTGTACGCCCCGACCTCGCGACCGGGTCCCCCGCGCTGACCGTCGTCACGAACGCGCTGAACATCGCCAACGAGCTCGCCGTTCGCCCGCAGTTCAAGATCGTGGTGACCGGCGGGGTCGCGCGCCCGCAGTCGTACGAGCTCATCGGCCCCCTGGCGGACGGTGTGCTCGGCCAGATCACCATCGATGTCGCCGTGCTCGGCGTGGTGGCCTTCGACGCCACGCACGGCGCGGCCGCCCACGACGAGGCGGAGGCCGCGATCAACCGCTTGCTGTGTGAGCGCGCCGGGCGCGTGATCGTCGCCGCCGACTCCAGCAAGCTGGGGCAGCGCGCGTTCGCCCGGATCTGCTCGGCCGAGGCGGTGGACACGCTGGTCACGGACGCGGGGGCGGGGCCGGAAACGGTCCGCGTGTTCGAGGAGGCGGGCGTGCGGGTTCTCACGTGTGACGGCTGATAACTCGGTTCACAGCCCAGCGCTTGGATTGCGGTGGTCACGGGCGGGGCGGCCGGTCATGGCCCCACATCGCCCGACGGGTGAAAACTCTGTTCGGCTTCGCGGGCTGACCGGGGGCTTCACGGTACGGCCGACTGACCGGGGGCTTCACGGTATGTCGGGATCGGCCGGGTGCTCGATGTGGTTCTCGAAGGCGGCGATGTCGGCGACCACGCGTTCGGGCTGTTCCCAGTGGACGGCATGGCCCGCACCCTCGTAGACGTGCAGGCGCGATCCATGGATGGCGTCCAGGATGATCTGCTGGTCGCCGCGCGGCAGTATGTCGTCCTGGTCGCCCCAGATGACGAGCGTGGGCACCAGGATGCCTGCCAGGGTCGCGCGGAGATCGGTCTCCATCAGACCGCGCACCGTCTCCCTCCAGACGTACGAGGGGAGTTTGAGGCTTTCGTCGATCATGGTCTCCAGGAGGCCCCTGGCGACCTGCCGGGACGCCATGACGGCCATGAAGTCCTCGACGAACTCACGGGGGACGGGGTCGGCAAAGACTTCGACGGTCTCCCGCATTTTGGTCAGCGCCGGCTTGTCCGCGAGGGTGCTGGGGACGCCGATCAGTACCAGCCCCGAGACCCGGTCCGGGTAGCCGCCCGCGACGATGCGGGCGGGCACTCCGCCGCTGGAGGCTCCGACCAGGAGGGTGTGGTCGATGTCGACGGCGTCGAGGAAGGCCACGAGGTCGGAGGCGAAGTCGTCGGGGGCGTAGCCGTCGCGAGGGCGGTCGGCGTCGCCGTGGCCACGCTGGGTGGGGGCGTAGCCGTGCAAGGACGCGGGGAGGCGTCTCAGGAGGGGCTCGAAGGACCACCACGAGTCGGCGAGACCGTGCATGAAGACGACCGGCGTGCCACTGGGGCAGCCCGCTTCGGCGTACGGGAGCGTGAGCCCTCTGCGTACCGGCGCGGACCTCAGGGAGATCACGGTCACGGCACCCTGCCTCCTTCGCTCGGCCGCCCGAGTCCAGGCACCGGGGGGAGAGACGCGAGCGGCGCTCACTTCCGACAGTACCGATCGGCGGTCCGGGCCGCGGCGTGGCGGGCTGGGCCGGGCTGGGCCGGGCTGGCGACGGCCTCGATGCCGGGGACCGCGGACATGAGGCCCGGAGACATGCGCTCGGTCGATCCCGTATGACCCGGCGCGTGGGGGGCGCAGTGTCCCTGGTGGTCTTGATCCGGTTACTGCCGGGTAGGGTTGTCGGCCGCCTGAGTCGCCGTGATCGCCGAGTTCGGTTCGCCCCTCGGTGTCGGTGGCATCGTGTCCGGGACGGGGCTGGGGATCGACGGGTGCGCGGTTGTCGCCCGTTCGCGCGTCAGGGCGTTGGTGATCGCGTGGGCCAGGAGCGGATCGGCCGGCAGCACGTGGGAGGCGAACCAGCGGGCCGCCGAAGGGTCGGGGGACGGTTCGACGAACTCCGCGCCCGCGTAGTCGTCGAGCGGGGGATCGTAGACGTACCCGGCGACCACGCCGTGTCGCACCAGCCGGTCTATGAGTGCGTCGCGGTCCTGGACCAGGAGGGGAACCCGGAAGAGGGGCAGAGGGCCGTCGTGCGCCACACGGGCGCTCAGGGCCGGGGAGGCCCAGGCGGTGCCCGACAGCAGCGAGACACCGGCCCTGCGCCGGGCAAGGTCGCCGTCGAGCCGAGCCATCCGCAGCCTCAACTGCCCGCGGACCAGGGCCCCGTGGCGGGACCGGAAGCCGTGCAGGTCGACGCGCACCCACGGCTCGTACGCGGCCAGGCTCGGCGCCTGGCGCGCACAGCCCGCGAGCCGCGGCGCGTGCAGGGCCATGCGGAAGTCGTCGCGTTCCAGCAGCCCGAGGCGCTGCATCGTCCGCCACACGGGACGCACCAGGTGGAGGGTTCGTACGGCTGAACGCGCCAGCGGCCGCAGGGTGGCGGACAGGTCGCCGCTCAGGCGGCCCGGCACCAGGAGATCGTCGCGCAGCAGCTCCAACTCCCGCCGGGTACGCGCGTCCTCGACGGCGAGGAACCCGCCGGCCATCGCCGCCACGTGCTTGGACAGGCTGAAGGCCGCCGCCTTCCCGAAGGTCCCGATCGGCTGCCCGTCCACGTGCGAGCCGATCGCGTGCGCCGCGTCCTCGAACAGGGGGATCCCCAACTGCTCGCAGCGACGCCGCAGTTCGACGATGCGGTCGGGTATCCCGTACAGATTCGTGGTCAGGACGGCGTCCACGCTCCGCCAGGTCGATTCCGGTACGGCGGCCGGGTCGATGTTGCCGTCCGCCACGGACACGGGCGCCTGTACCGGGCGCAGCCCGGCCGCGAGGACCACGAAAAGAATCACATCGTCGTTCACCGGCGACATGAGCACCCGTGCGCCCGGCCGGCACCAGCGCCGCAGTGCCAGGTACAGAGCCAGCCGCGCCGAGGGCGTGTAGACGCATTCGCGTCCGAGTCGCCGCGTCATCGTCGTAGCGAGCCGCGATCCGTACGGCATCGTCATCTCTTCCGTCGAAGGGCCGTCGAAGAGTCGTCGGAGGGACGCGGTGCCCGCGTTCCGGCCTTCCCGCATTCCCGCAGGGCGGGCCCTCGTCCGCCGCGTGGGGGAGGCCGCGAGGCGCGGTGGAGACGACGGCAACGCGGTGCGAAAGCCGGGAGTGGGGAACGCGAGCCGCCGAGTCAGGGACGCGAGAGCCAGGAGTGGGGAACCCGAGAGCCGGGAGCGCGGGACGCCTGTTCAGCGTGCGTGGGGTCCTGCCCTCTCGGAGTCCGCGCGGCCCGACGTGCGCAGCGTGCCGACCGTCTTCAGCAGCCGGTCGGCCGGTTCCCGCAGCGTGGGATGGGCCAGGACCAGGTTCCGCAGGCCGCGCACCGGTCTGCGCCACAGCCGGTGCGCCGCGGCCACCGGGTGGGGGCGGGTCGCGAAACCTTCACCCACGCGCAGCTCGCGGGTCTTGAGCCAGTCCTTGTACTCCTTGTCGCCGCGTCCCAGATCCAGCATGCTCACGCCGTGCCGGGCTGCCGCCTCGGCGATCCGCAGGTGCATCATCAGCCCCGGCGAGTAGCGGTGGAACTCGGGGTCGTACGCCGTGAACCAGGCCGCGAGCACCGTACGCGATCTCGGCCCGAAGTGCGCGGCCACCGGCCGGTCGCCGGCGTACAGCACGGACAGCACGCCGGTGAAGTGCTCTTCGCGGACCTGGAACAGGTGGTCCACCAGGTCGACGATCCACGGCCGCGCGAACCGGTCCATGCGCCCCGTCCTGCGGTACTGGGCGGACTTCCACTGCATGAGCGTGCGCAGCAACCGAGGGTCGCGCTCGTCGAAAACGAACCGCACGTCGCCCACGTCGCGCCCCAGGCGGCGTTCCTTCTTCAGCGTCGTCTTGGCCTGCCCCGGGTACGCGGCGCGCAGCCACTCCGCGTAGCCGCTGTCGCCGGGCTTCAGGTCGACCACAGGTGAGGCGAACGTCCCCGTGACGTATCTCCCGAACGGCTTCTGCTCCTCGACGAGATGGTCGAACTCGAGGATGGACAGCCCGCAGGCCCGCAACAGCTCCTGTGCGTCCCAGGTGACCCCGGGGCAGTGCACGAGGGCCTGGCAGTCGGAGAGACCGAGACCGATGGCCCGGCCGGCGCCGACGACATTGCGCTCGTACGGGAAGAAGCCGACGGGTTCCCCGTTCTCACGCAGTACCGCCACCTGTGTGCCACCGCGGTACCTGCCGATCCCGGCCGCGAACTCCGGTGCCAGGAAAGGGTTGGCGTACTCGGGCGATTCGTCCATCGCCCGGTGCCAGGCGTCTTGAATCGAGGCGCTCAGGTCGTCGGGTCTGTGGATGGTGATGTCCACTTCGGATCAACCGCCCTTCCGCAGGCTCAGCGAGGGATGTACCGGTCGCGGCGCAGGCCCGGCCCGTAAGGCGAGTTGATCAGTCTTCATGGATCGCATGGGCGACCGCTCCCCCCAGTTCCCCCCGTGACGCGCTGTCCGCGCCCCGTCCTGCCACTTCTCTGGCTGTCCGCACATCCACGCCGTGTACATGTCGTTCCGCCGTGCACATGCCGTTCCGCCGCACGCATGCCCACTCCACGGTCGACGACCGAGACTCGCACCGTTGGGCGGGGCTCAAACGTCGCGAAACAGTACGCACGTTGTCAAGGTGTCCGCCGCAACGGAAAGAGTGAGGATCGGATGGCCGAGGCGACAGTGGCCTCCACTCGCGGTCTCGCCCGGGACTCCTGGTGCGCGCGCATCCCGCCGTGAGCCTGCGCGACTCCCCTTGCCCGACCCCCTTCACCCCCCTAACCTGACGCCTCGACCGCACTCCATCCGTCACACTCGCCGCATGGAGATTACGGAGTTCGTGGAAGCCCTGGACAGGGAGGGCCAGTTGCTGGCCGCGACGGCCGAGGAGGCGGGGACCGACGCCAAGGTCGCGACCTGCCCGGGCTGGCAGGTGGGGGATCTGGTGCGGCACACCGGGATGGTGCACCGGTGGGCCACGGCGTTCGTCGCCGAGGGGCACACCTCGTACCAGCGCGACGGCGGGCTGCCGGATCTCGACGGCGATGAACTCCAGGCCTGGTTCCGGGCGGGCCACCGGCGGCTCGTCGACACGCTGGCCGACGCCTCGCCCGACGTACGGTGCTGGAGTTTTATGCCGGCGCCGTCGCCGCTCGCCTTCTGGGCGCGGCGGCAGGCGCACGAGACGACCGTGCACCGGGTCGACGCCGAGTCGGCGCTCGGCGGGGAACCGACCCCCGTGGCCACGGACTTCGCCCTGGACGGAATCGACGAGTTGCTGCGCGGGTTCCACGTACGCGCGAAGAGCAAGGTGCGGACGGAGGAGCCGCGCGTGCTGCGGGTACGGGCCACGGATGTGGACGCGGACGCGGTGTGGACCGTACGGCTGTCGCCGCAGCCGCTGGTCAGTGACCGGGATGCGGGCGGAGACGCGGACTGTGAGCTGGCCGGACCGGCCGCGCGGCTCTACCTGTCGTTGTGGAACCGGCTGCCGTTCCCGAGTGTGACGGGTGACGCCTCGCTCGCCGAGCTGTGGCGGGAGAAGTCCGCGGTCACCTGGGGCTGAGCGGGCCGGCCCCGGTCAATCGCAGGCTGCCGGGGCGGCCGGGTCGCCCGCCAGCATGCGCGTCAGCACCGCGCGCTGCACGGGCAGCACCTCGCCGTGCAGCGCGCGCCCCTTCGGCGTGAGGCAGACGCGTACGCCCCGCCGGTCCTCCTCGCACATCCCGCGCGTCACCAGACCGTCCTTCTCTAGGCGGGCGATCAGGCGGGACAGTGCGCTCTGACTCAAGTGGACGCGCTCGGAGATCTCCTGGACCCGGTAGGAGGCGCCGCCGTCCGACGCGGTGGTCTCGGCCAGTACGTCGAGCACTTCGAAGTCGCTGGCGCCGAGGCCGTGTCGGTGCAGTTCGCGGTCGAGCTCGCAGAGGGTGCGCGCATGCACCCCGAGGATGTCGCGCCACTGGTTCACGAGCCCTTGCTCGGCCTTCTTCGCCGCCATGGGCGCACGGTAGCAAAGAATCGACTTTGTTGCGCCGGAATTAAATGCGCTTGCATTGAATGCATGCGCATGTAGTGTCGGGGTCATGACCTCTCCGCTCACCCACCCCGCGGCCCAGGAACGCTGGACCCCTCGGCTGTGGGGCACCCTGCTGGTGCTCTGCGCCGCGATGTTCCTGGACGCGCTGGACGTGTCGATGGTCGGCGTCGCCCTGCCGTCCATCGGCTCCGAACTCGATCTCTCCACCTCGACGCTCCAATGGATCGTCAGCGGCTACATCCTGGGATACGGCGGACTGCTGCTCCTCGGCGGACGCACGGCCGACCTGCTCGGCCGCCGTCAGGTCTTCCTCGTGGCCCTCGGCGTCTTCGCGCTCGCCTCGCTGATCGGCGGGCTCGTCGACTCCGGCCCGCTGCTGATCGCCAGCCGCTTCATCAAGGGCCTGAGCGCGGCGTTCACCGCGCCCGCAGGCCTGTCGATCATCACCACGACCTTCGCCGAGGGCCCGCTGCGCAATCGCGCGCTCTCGATCTACACCACCTGCGCGGCCACCGGTTTCTCCATGGGTCTCGTCCTGTCCGGTCTGCTCACCGAGGCGAGCTGGCGGCTGACCATGCTGCTGCCCGCGCCCATCGCCGTCATCGCGCTGCTGGCCGGGCTGAAGCTCATCCCGCGCAGCGAGCGCGAGAAGGACCACCGCGGCTACGACATCCCGGGCGCCATCATCGGCACCGCCTCGATGCTGCTGCTCGTCTTCACCGTCGTGCAGGCGCCCGAGGTGGGCTGGGGTTCCGCCCGCACTCTGCTGTCCTTCGTCGCCGCCGCCGTGCTGCTCACCGTCTTCGTGAGCGTCGAGCGACGCAGCCCGAGCCCGCTGATCCGGCTCGGCGTCCTGCGCTCCGGCAGCCAGATCCGGGCCCAGCTCGGCGCGATGGCGTTCTTCGGCTCGTACGTCGGTTTCCAGTTCCTGGTGACGCTGTACATGCAGTCGCTGCTGGGCTGGTCGGCCCTGCACACCGCGCTCGCCTTCCTGCCGGCCGGTGCGCTGGTGGCGCTGTCCGCCACGAAGGTGGGGGCCGTGGTGGACCGGTTCGGGACCCCGCGGCTCATCCCGGTGGGCTTCGCCCTGATGGTCGCCGGGTACGCCCTCTTCCTGCGCGTCGACCTCGACCCCGTGTACGCGGCGGCCATCCTGCCGACCATGCTGCTGATCGGCGCCGCCTGCGCGCTGGTCTTCCCCTCGCTCAACATCCAGGCCACCAACGGCGTGGACGACCATGAGCAGGGCATGGTCTCGGGGCTGCTCAACACCTCGGTCCAGGTGGGCGGTGCGATCTTCCTGGCCGTAGTGACGGCGGTGGTGACCGCCAACTCCTCCGAGGGTTCCTCGCCCCAGGCCGTCCTCGACAGTTACCGGCCCGGCCTGATCGTGGTGACCGGCATCGCCCTCGTGGGCCTGCTGATCACCCTGCCCGGACTGCGGACACGGCGTCCGCGACAGTCCGTCGTCGTCGCCAAGTCCCTCCAGAAGGAGGCGGAAGCGGAACGCGTGCCGGTCCGCGACTAGTGACGTGGTTGTGAGTTGGTTCGGCACCACATGAGTCGCTTTCCGTACTGATTCATAGGTTCGGCTGACGGATGCCGGTCGGCTTCGGTCTGCTGTCGGTTGTGGGTGACAGCAGGCTGGAGCCGCTGGTGCTGAGTGAGACCGAGCGGCAGGTTTTGAACAACTGGGTCAAGCGCCGCAGGACCTCGCAGGGGCTCGCTCTGCGAGCGCGGATCGTCGGCACCGTCACCGTGCTGTTCCGCTTCGGGCGTGCGGGTGTCGGTCAGCCCAGCCAGCCCGGCCGCACCAGGCCCGACTCGTAGGCGAGCACGACGAGTTGGGCGCGGTCGCGGGCGCCCAGCTTGACCATGGTGCGGCTGACGTGGGTCTTCGCGGTGAGCGGGCTGACGACCAGGCGGCGGGCGATCTCCTCGTTGGACAGGCCGATGCCGACCAGGGCCATCACCTCCCGTTCCCGTTCGGTGAGTTCGGCGAGGGCGTCGGCGGCGGCGGGCTCCTTGGAGCGGGCCGCGAACTCGGCGATCAGCCTGCGCGTCACGCCCGGCGAGAGCAGCGCGTCGCCCCCGACCACCGCCCGTACGGCGCGCAGGAGTTCGTCCGGTTCCGTGTCCTTGACCAGGAAGCCGGAGGCACCCGAGCGGATCGCCTCGAAGACGTACTCGTCGAGCTCGAAGGTGGTGAGCATGACCACCTTGACGTCCTTCAGGTCCGCGTCGTCGGTGACCCGGCGGGTCGCCGCGAGGCCGTCAAGCAGGGGCATCCGGATGTCCATCAGGACGACATCGGGGCGCAGTTCGCGCACCTTGCGCACCGCCTCCTCGCCGTCCGCCGCCTCGTCGGCCACCTCGATGTCCGGCTGCGCGTCGAGCAGTGCCTTGAAGCCGGCCCGGACCAGCGACTGGTCGTCGGCGAGCAGTACGCGGATCACCGGTCCTCCTTGACCGTCAAGGGCAGAACGGCGAGCACCCGGAAGCCGCCGTCGGGGCGCGGGCCCGCTTCGATCGTGCCACCCAGAGCGGCGGCCCGCTCCCGCATTCCGGCCAGGCCGCTGCCGCTGCCGCCCGCGTCGGCACCGGTCGCGGGCCCGTCGTCGTCGATGCGCAGCCGCAGCGCGCCGTCGTCGTGATCGAGGTGCACGCGCGCGTGCCGCGAGCCCGAATGCCGTACGACATTGGTGAGGGCTTCCTGGACGATGCGGAAGGCGGCGAGATCCGTGCCGGGCGGAAGCGGCGGAGGCGCGCCCTCGACCTCGACCGTGAGGCCCGCGCTCGCCGCCTGCTCCACGAGTTCGGGCAGCCGGTCCAGACCCGGCGCCGGTGCGCGCGGCGCGTCTCCGGGCGTGCGCAGCGTGTTGAGCACCTGGCGGACTTCGCCGAGGGCCTCCTTGCTCGCGGCCTTGATGGTGGTGAGCGCCGTGCGCGCCTGCTCGGGGTCGGTGTCGAGGAGCGCGAGGCCGACGCCCGCCTGGACGTTGATCACGGAGATGCTGTGCGCGAGGACGTCGTGCAGCTCGCGCGCGATCCGCAGCCGTTCCTCGTCGGCGCGCCGTCGCGCGGCCTGCGCGCGCTCGGCCCGCTCCCGGGCCCACTGCTCACGCCGTACCCGGACCAGCTCGGCCACCGCCACGATGGCGACCACCCAGGCGGCGACGACCAGCTCCTGCCCCCAGGCCTGGGGCCCGTCCCCGGACGGCGGCAGCCAGCGGTACAGCCAGTGCGCGATCAGCACATGCCCCGCCCAGAGCATTCCGACGGCCGACCAGGCGGCCCAGCGGTGCCCCGCGACGATGGCGCTGAAGCAGCCCAGGGCCACGGCGATGAAGACCGGCCCGTACGGATACCCGGCGCCGAAGTAGATCATCGCGGCCGTCGCCGTGCCGAACACGACGGCCACCGGATACCGCTGCCGCCACAGCAGCAGGACGCAGGCCACGAGCAGCAGCACCCGCGCGAAGGGGTCGAGCGCCGCGCGTTCGCCCATCTGTTCCTGAGCCGCCAAGCGCGACCCGGCCAGCACGAACACGGCAAGCACCAGGGTGGAACGCCACGGCCACCGGGGGGCCCGCTCCTCGTCGTCCCAGCGGTGCACCCACGGCGGACCGTGCCGCCACCACGGTGGCCCGTGCCGCCACCGTTGCGGCGGGTCTTCCCCGCGTCCGAGCTGCTTGTCCATGTCCGCCACGCTAGACGCCACGGGCCACCGCTGACGTCAGCCGGACGAGGTGATCACACATACTCCCCGCGGAGTACGTCCTCGCTGCTCTCCCGCACCTTCAGCCGGCGCAGCGGCTTCGGCGCCCACCAGTTCGCGCGCCCGAGCTGCTGATGCTGGCGCTGTGCCACACCGGCCGGCCCACGGACGCGCTGGCCGCGTACGAAGGGGCGCGGCAGCGGCTCGCCGAGGCGATGGGCGCCGACCCGGGGCCTGCGCTCCAGTCCCTGCACGAGCGGATCCTGCGGCAGGACCCGACGTTGCTGCCGCTGCCGGCGATGCCGGTGCCCTGAGCTGCTAGCGCGCGGTGGCCCGTCCCTGTTGCGGGTACACCAGGCCCACGCCGTGGGCGAGTTGGGTCACCGCATGGCGGAAGAACGTTTCGCGGTCCTCCACGACTCCGTTGAACTGACCGAACAGCTCGAACCCGACCAGCCCGTACAGCTGCGCCCAGGCCGCGACGAGCGCCGTCACCGTCTCGGGGGTGAGATCGGGCGCGAAGTCGGCTGCCATCCGCACGGCCTCGGGGGCCAGCTCGGCGGGCAGCGGCGGCTTGGCCAAGCCGAGGCCCTGGTGCGCGTCGCGGACGATGTCGATGAGGACGAGGCCGACACGGGAGGCGGCCGGAACGGTGTCCTCCGGCGCGGTGTAGCCGGGGACAGGCGATCCGTAGATCAGCGCGTACTCGTGCGGATGCCCGAGCGCCCAGCCGCGCACGGCCTCGCACACCGCGATCCAGCGCTGCGCCGGCCCGGCCTCGGCGGCGTTGTCGTGGGCCGCCTCCGCGCTCTCGCCCAGGGAGTTGAAGGCGTCGATGATGAGGGCCGTGAGCAGGTCGTCGCGGCTGGGGAAGTAGCGGTAGAGCGCGGAGGAGGCCATGCCGAGCTCGCGGGCCACGGCCCGCAGCGAGAGCTTGGCGGCGCCTTCTGCCGCGAGCTGTCTGCGCGCCGCGTCCTTGATGGCGGCGGTGACCTCGATCCTGGCTCGGGCGCGGGCGCCTTGTGCGGTACTCATGCCGGGCAGTGTCCCACCGTTTTCAGAGCAGTGCACGCAATTGAGAGCGACGCACAAAAAAGAGAGCGGTGCTCTTGCTTCGGGTAGCCGACCTCATTCACACTGCCCTCAAGCGAGAGCAGTGCTCACGCTTTTCGCCCCCAAGGCGCAGGCATCCTGTCCACACACGTCACCGCATGTCCGCACATGTCCATGCACGTCCACCTCGAAAAGAGCTGAGCCCTCGGCCGCGGGCCCCGGCCCCCGGCCCCCTTGGGTCACCGATCGAGCGCGGTCAGGGCGCGGCCGGCCAGCGGATGGGTACGGACGATTTCGCCCAGCGACGTCGAGCCGCGCGTTATCCCGGTGAAGGCCTTCCACGCGGGCCGGAAGCCCGTGATCGCCGCGTGGAACATGCCCGGCCGGCGCTCGAAGACGGTCAGCAGGCGCTTGCCGACGCTCATCTCGACGCCGAGCCCCGCCTTGATCGCGAAGGCGTAGTTCAGCGCCTGGCGCCGGGTGTCCACCGCGTCGTGCGCCTCGGCGATCCGTACCGCCCACTCCCCCGCGAGCCGCCCGGAGCGCAGTGCGAAGGAGATGCCCTCGCGGGTCCAGGGCTCGAGGAGTCCCGCCGCGTCGCCGCACACCAGCACCCGACCCCGCGACAGCGGCGAGTCGTCGGCGCGGCAGCGCGTCAAGTGGCCCGAGGAAATGGCCGGTTCGAACCCCGCGAGCCCGAGGCGGGCGATGAAGTCCTCCAAGTACCGCTTGGTGGCGGCGCCTTCACCGCGTGCGGAGATCACGCCGACGGTGAGCGTGTCCCCCTTCGGGAAGACCCACCCGTAACTGCCGGGCAGCGGTCCCCAGTCGATCAGTACCCGTCCCTGCCAGTCCTCGGCGACGGTCTCCGGTACCGGGATCTCCGCCTCCAGGCCGAGGTCGACCTGGTCGAGCTTCACGCCGACGTGCGCCCCTATCCGGCTGGCGCTGCCGTCGGCGCCGACGACCGCCCGCGCCAGCACCGTCTCGCCGCCCTGCAGCACGACGGCCACGGTGCGCCGGTCCGGCACGGCTGAGCCGTGCTGTTCGACGCGCGACACCGTGACGCCCGTGCGCAGTTCGGCGCCCGCCTTCTGGGCGTGTTCGACGAGCTGCTGGTCGAACTCGGGCCGGTTGATCAGCCCGAACAGCATCTGCTTGGAGCGGCGGGTACGGGTGAACCGGCCGTCGAGCGAGAACGTGACCGCGTGCACCCGGTCCTGGAACGGCAGCTCGAAGCCGGGCGGCAGCGCGTCGCGCGAGGGGCCGATGATGCCGCCGCCGCACGTCTTGTAGCGGGGCAGCTCCGCCTTCTCCAGCAGCAGGACGCTACGTCCCGCGACCGCTGCCGCATAGGCGGCGGAGGCACCCGCCGGCCCCGCGCCGACCACGACGACGTCCCACACCCGCTGCCCGTCGTCCGTCGAAGAGTTCTCGCTGCTCACGATGGTCTATTGCTCCCAGTCCAACCGTCTGCCGCACTTGTCCCCCGCATCCTACGGCGGGCATCGCCGCAGGCCGCTGTGGGAGGATCGGCAGCGTATGCGCCCCGCACACCAGTACGCGCATACGCACCGCACGATCACATGTACACAGAAGTACAACGTCAGTAAAACGTCGCACCCACAAGGAGCGTGCCCATGTCGTCGAATCCGGTCGCCGAGACCGTCGCCTCGCTCATGCCCCGGGCTAAGGCGGAGCTCACCGAGCTGGTGGCCTTCAAGTCGGTGGCGGACTTCGACCAGTTCCCCAAGAGCGAGAGCCAGGGCGCCGCGAACTGGATCGCCGACGCGCTGCGCGCCGAGGGCTTCCAGGACGTGGCACTGCTCGACACCCCCGACGGCACGCAGTCGGTGTACGGCTTCCTGCCCGGGCCCGAGGGCGCGAAGACGGTCCTGCTGTACGCGCACTACGACGTGCAGCCGCCGCTGGACGAAGCGGCCTGGCTGACGCCGCCGTTCGAGCTGACCGAGCGCGACGGCCGCTGGTACGGGCGCGGCAGCGCGGACTGCAAGGGCGGCGTCATCATGCACCTGCTGGCCCTGCGTGCGCTCAAGGCGAACGGCGGCATTCCGGTGCACATCAAGGTGATCGTCGAGGGTTCGGAGGAGCAGGGCACGGGCGGGCTCGAGCGGTACGCCGAGGCGCACCCGGAGCTGCTGACCGCCGACACCATCGTCATCGGTGACGCCGGCAACTTCCGGGCCGGTCTGCCGACGGTCACCGCGACGCTGCGCGGCATGACCCTCGTACGCGTTCAAGTGGACACCCTCGAAGGCAACCTGCACTCGGGGCAGTTCGGCGGAGCGGCGCCCGACGCGCTCGCCGCGCTGATCCGCGTACTGGACTCGCTGCGGGCAAAGGACGGTTCGACGACCGTCGACGGGCTGACGGGCGACGCCACGTGGAACGGCCTGCAGTACGACGAGGAGTCGTTCCGCAAGGACGCGAAGGTGCTCGACGGCGTGGAGCTCATCGGCTCCGGCACGGTCGCCGACCGCATCTGGGCGCGTCCGGCCGTCACCGTCCTCGGCATCGACGTCCCGCCGGTGGTCGGCGCGACCGCGTCCGTGCAGGCGGGCGCCCGCGCGCTGATCAGCCTGCGGGTGCCGCCGGGCGCGGACACGGTCGAGGCGACCAAGCTGCTGCGGGCCCACCTCGAGGCGCACACGCCGTGGGGCGCACGGGTGAGCACCGAGCAGGTCGGCGGGGGCCAGCCGTTCCGCGCCGACACCTCCAGCCCGGCGTACGCGGCGATGACCGAGGCGATGTCGGTCGCCTACGCCGGCCAGGAGATGCAGTACGCGGGCCTGGGCGGCTCCATCCCGCTGTGCAACACCCTTGCCTCGCTGTACCCGCAGGCGGAGATCCTGCTCATCGGCCTGAGCGAGCCGGAGGCGCAGATCCACGCGGTGAACGAGGGTGTCTCGCCGGACGAGCTGGAGCGTCTGTCGGTCGCGGAGGCGCTGTTCCTGCGCAATTACGCGGCGAGCTGATCACTCCGCCCACAGCGGAGGGCCCTCGCCATCAGGCGCGGGCCCTCTCCGCGTCCGGCTCATGGATGTCGCCGAAGTCCTTCCCGGACTCCGCATGTTGAGCTTCCCGGTCGGGCTGTCCGTGATGCGACGCGGCGCCTGCCGGTGGGACTCCGAGTGGGGCGCGGCTCACCCGCCGAGCGCGGTCCGGGCGTCAGCCGACCGGGACCCCGGCCTCCAGATAGAGCGCCGCCCCGCGCTCGCGCGCCCGCAGGGCCCAGCGCAGTCGTTCGTAGCGCACGGGCGGCAGCAGGCCGGCGGCCTCCTCCTCGGTGACGAAGCGCCAGTCGCGTAGCTCGGGGCCGGGCAGCAGCAGTTGCCGGGCGGCCGTCGCGTCGAGCTGGCCGCCGTCGAAGAGGAGCCGCAGGCCGCCGAAGCCGGGAGGCGCGGGCGACTCCCAGTCGACGACAAGGAGAAGGGGCACGTCGTCGAGCGTGAGGCCGGTCTCCTCCTTGACCTCGCGCATGCCCGCGCGCGCGGGCGCCTCGCCGGGTTCGACGACACCTCCGGGGAATTCCCAGCCAGCCTTGTACGTCGGGTCGACGAGCAGCACCCGGTCCTGTTCGTCGAAGAGGAGCACCCCCGCGGCGACGGTCTCCGCGGTGGGTTCGGGCGTTTGCACGATGTCGCACACGGGCACGTCCCCGGTGCGTACGGCGTCGGCGATGCGCAGGGCGGTGTCGTACGGGGTGAGCGCGCTGGTGTCCACGGGGTGGGCGTCGGCGGTGAGCCAGGAGGCGAGCGCGGTGCGGTAGGGCTCGATGTGGTCGTAGGACCACTTGCGCACGCTCATGTCGCCGTCCGGCGGGTCCGAGGGCACCGCGCGCCTGGCTATTCGCTCGCGCAGGATCGTTTCCGCCGGGGCGAGCAGCACATGCCGTACGGGGATCCGGCGCGCGGCGAGGCCGCCGAAGATCTCGTCGCGGTACTCCTGGCGGAGCAGGGTCATCGGGACCACGAGAACACCGCCGAGTTCCGCGAGCATGGCGGCCGCGGTGTCGACCACGAGGCGTCGCCAGATGCGCAGGTCCTGGAAGTCGCCGACCTCGGCGAGGCGTTTGGGCGGCAGCAGCTGCGTGAGTGTGCCGCCGATGACCTCGGGGTCGAAGAGCGTGCTGTTCGGGATCAGCTCGATCAGTTCCCGTGCGGTGGTGGTCTTCCCCGCACCGATCGCACCGTTGATCCAGATGATCACGGTTCCCCCTCTTCTGTTGGCCCCCAGAGGCTTGCCCGCTCAACCCTGCCACGGAAACCAGGCCCTGATGAGGGCGCCGACAGCGCGGCGCCGGTCCCCTCCCAAGGGCACCGGCGCCGCACTTCTCGGCTCAGCCGTTCTGACCGCCCAGCGGGCTCTCGTCCACGGCCATGCTGCCGCTGCTGACCGTTTGATCGAGCGTGGTGTGTGTGTCCTCGATGGGGAGATCACCGAGGACGTCGTGGTCGAGGGCGTGCGACGGGGTGATCGCCGCGACGACGAACCCGGTGGCGAGGGAGGCGATGGCGAGCATGCTGCGCTTCTTCATGCCCGGTTAAACTACGAAGTGCGCGACGGGTCACGGGGTGAAGATTCCTCGTACTGCGGGGGGCTGCCTCGGCCCGGCCCCCGGCCGTCACGGCCGCCCCTACTGGGCCGCCGCTGACCAAGCGTTGTGGGTGATGCGGACCAGGTCGGTCCGCGAGCGCATCGACAGGGCCTGGAAGATCTGACGCAGGTGGTAGGTATGTCACCGCGGACCGGCCCCCAGCCGTTCATCGTCGACTGCCGCGGCACGTCTCCGAGGGGGGAGACCCCCGGATCGGACCCCGATTCCGGTCAGACCCGGTCCGCGGTCACACCCCGGCCGCTGTCGCGCTCGGGTTCACGTTGAGCGCGGCCGCGGCCGCGCCGACGAGGCCGGCGTCCGTGCCCATCAGCGCGGGCACCACGGTCAGCCGCTGCACGAAGGACAGCGTCGCGTAGTCGGCCAGCGCCCTGCGCAGCGGCGTGAACAGGACATCCCCCGCCTTGGCCACTCCCCCGCCGATGACGGCGATGTCGATCTCGACGAGGGTCGCGGTCGCCGCGATGCCCGCCGCGAGGGCCTGCGCGGCGCGCTGGAAGGAGGCCACGGCCACCGGGTCGCCCGCGCGGGCGGCCTCGGCCACCGCGGCGGCCGAGGTGTCGCCGTCGGGGCCGGGCCGCCAGCCGCCCTCCAGCGCGCGGCGTGCGATGTTCGGGCCGCTCGCGATGCGCTCGACGCAGCCGCGTGAACCGCACGGGCAGGGATCGCCGTCGAGGTCGACGCTGATGTGCCCGATGTGGCCCACGTTGCCGGTGGGGCCGGGGTGCAACTGCCCGTTCAGGACGAGCCCGCCGCCGACGCCCGTCGACACGACCATGCACAGCGCGTTGTCGTGGCCGCGGGCGGCACCCTGCCAGTGCTCGGCCGCCGTGATGGCGACGCCGTCGCCGATGAGCTCGACGGGCACGCCCGTGGCCGCACGGACCCGCTCGACCAGCGGGTAGCCCCGCCAGCCGGGCACGTTCACGGGGCTCACGGTGCCCGCGGCGCGGTCCACCGGGCCCGCGCTGCCGATGCCCACGGCGCGCACCCTGCCCCACAGCGGGGAGACGGTCAGCTCGCCGATCACGGCCTCGACGGCCCGCATCACGGTGTCGCCGTCCTCCCGCGCGGGCGTCGCACGCTGCGCGCGCAGCAGGATCCGGCCGTGGTCGTCCACCAGCGCCCCGGCGATCTTGCTGCCGCCGATGTCGAGCGCGGCCACGAGGTCGGTGTGCATCAGAGTCAGATCTCCCAAGGCGGTGTCGTGTCGGACCCGCCGCGCAGCGCCGCGGGTCCAGGTCCCCGGCCATCATGTGCAGGACGACGCACCCCTGGGGGGAAGGCGCAGGCCGGAGTTGCGGTGGACAGTCTCTCCCGCATCTGACAACGTTGTCCAGGCCCTATGCTCGACGCCACATCCTCATACAACCCCATGGACCGACGCATCCCCGTTGACGACAGGACAGGACAGCGCATCGTGGCCGAGACCGCCCGACGAGCAGACCGCCACTCCGGAACCCGCTACGGAAACCGTCCCACCATGAAGGACGTGGCAGCGCGTGCCGGAGTCGGCCTCAAGACGGTCTCGCGGGTGGTCAACGGCGAGCCGGGGGTCACTCCGGACACCGAGCGCCGCGTCCAGGAGGCCATCGAAGCACTGGGCTTTCGCCGCAACGACAGCGCGCGGGTGCTGCGCAAGGGCCGTACGGCGAGCATCGGCCTCGTCCTGGAGGACCTCGCGGACCCGTTCTACGGGCCGCTGAGCCGCGCGGTGGAGGAGGTGGCGCGGGCCCATGGCGCCCTGCTGATCAACGGCTCCAGCGCCGAGGACCCGGACCGCGAGCAGGAGCTGGTCCTCGCCCTGTGCGCGCGCCGCGTGGACGGGCTCGTCGTCATCCCGGCCGGCGACGACCACCGCTACCTCGAGCCCGAGATCAAGGCGGGCGTCGCCACGGTCTTCGTGGACCGCCCGGCCGGGAAGATCGACGCCGACGCCGTCCTGTCGGACAGCTTCGGCGGCGCCCGCGACGGTGTCGCGCACCTCATCGCCCACGGCCACCGCCGGATCGGCTTCATCGGCGACATGCCCCGCATCCACACGGCCGCCGAGCGGCTGCGCGGCTACCGCGCCGCCATGGAGGAGGCGGGCATACCGGTCGAGGACGCGTGGATGTCCCTCGGCGTCACCGACCCGCAGCGGGTACGGAAGGCGGCCGAGGACATGCTGTCCGGCCCCTCCCCCGTCACCGCGATCTTCGCCGGCAACAACCGCGTCACCGTCACGGTCGTCCGCGTCATCGCCGAGTGCGGCCGCCCGGTCGCCCTCGTCGGCTTCGACGACATCGAGCTCGCCGACCTCCTCAAGCCCGGCGTCACCGTCGTCGCCCAGGACGCCGCCGCCCTCGGCCGCACCGCCGCCGAACGCCTCTTCCGCCAACTCGACGGCACCCTCGTCACCCCGGAACGCATCGAACTCCCGACCCGCCTGATCACCCGCGGCTCGGGGGAACTGCCGCCGACGGACTGAGCGATGGGCGACCCTGACCCCCGCACGCTCGACGCGCTCGGCCTCGCCGAGGCGCCGCGCGACCATCCGCTGACCTATCCGGGCGCCTGGCCCGGGGAGTCCGGACTCCTGGACGGGGACCGGCTTTTGCCCCTGACCCGCCGGGTGTACGAGGACCGTGTCCCGGTCGTCGCGGTCGGCTCCAACGCCTGCCCCGCCCAACTGCGCCACAAGATGGCCGAGTACGAGGTGTCCGGCACGATCCCGATGGTGAAGGCGCGGGTCACCGGCATCGGCATCGGTGTCTCGGCCCATGTGAGCCTCCTGGGCTACGTGTCCGCGTCTCCGTTCCACGCGCCAGGCGCGGTCGGCGAGTTGTTCCTCACCTGGCTCGACGCCGCCCAGCTGGCGGTGGTCGACGCGAGCGAGGGAGTCCCGGCGGCCACGGGGGCGTACGACCGCGCCTGGCTGCCCTCCTCCGACATCCGGATCGAGCTGGATTCCGGCGAGCTCCTGCCCGGCGCGTACCTCTACGTCAACCGCCGTGGTGTCCTCCACGACGGTTCCGGGACGCCCCGCGCCCACCCGGGCGAGCGCCCGCTGCTCGCCTCGCTCCTCAGCGGATCACCGCGCCTGCGCCGGTTGTTCGGGGACACACCCGAGGAGTTCTGCGCCCGCGCCCGCTTCGACCGAGCGCTCTGCGAACGGGGAACCCGGCTGTTCGCCGAGGAACGGATGACCACAGCTTCCGGACTGGAAAGGTACGCACAGCCCGAAAGGTACGCACGGCCCCGGCGGACGTAGTCGGCCCATCGAGCGCGCCGGAGGCCGCCGGGCGCTACCGCCCCGCGATCGTCAGATCCCCCGCCGCGGCGAAGCGAAGCCCTCCAGGTCCGTGCGGGTCAGCCCCGTCAGCCGGGCGACCTGGGCGATGTCGAGGGCGCCGCAGTCCAGGCCGCGCAGCAGGTAGCCGCTGAGGGCCTTGGCGGTGGCGGGCTCGTCCATGACGTCGCCGGTGGCGTGGTTGGCGTAGCGGGTGAGGCGGGACGCGGCCTGTTCGAAGCCTTCGCGGTAGAAGGCGAAGACGGCCGCGTAGCGGGTGGGGATGTGGCCGGGGTGCATGTCCCAGCCCTGGTAGTAGGCGCGGGCCAGGGCGCGGCGGGTGAGGCCGTAGTGCAGCCGCCAGGCGTCGTGAACCTTCTCGGTCGGGCCGACCGGCAGGACGTTGGTGGAGCCGTCCGAGACGCGTACGCCGGTGCCCGCGGCCGCTACCTGCATGATCGCCTTGGCGTGGTCGGCGGCGGGGTGGTCGCTGGCCTGGTAGGCGGCGGAGACGCCGAGGCAGGCGCTGTAGTCGAAGGTGCCGTAGTGCAGACCGGTGGCCCGGCCCTCGGCGGCCTGGATCATGCGGGCGACGGTCGCGGTGCCGTCGGCCGCGAGGATCGACTGGCTGGTCTCGATCTGGATCTCGAAGCCGATCCGCCCGGGCTCCAGGCCGCGCGCCTTCTCGAACTCCGCCAGGAGCCGGACCATCGCGGTGACCTGCTCGGCGTAGGTGACCTTGGGGAGCGTCAGGACCAGCCCCCCGGGCAGACCCCCGGCCTCCATCAGGCCCGTGAGGAAGATGTCGAGCGTGCGGATGCCCCGGTCGCGTACCGGCGCCTCCATGCACTTCATGCGGATGCCCATGTACGGGGCCGCCGTGCCGTTCTCGTACGCCTCCGCGATCAGGCGGGCCGCGCGGGCCGCCGCCGCGTCCTCCTCGGCGTCCGGGCGCGGGCCGTAGCCGTCCTCGAAGTCGACGCGCAGGTCTTCGATGGGTTCGCGCTCCAGTTTGGCGCGTACGCGGTCGTACACGGGCTCGGCGAGTTCGTCGGAGAGGCCGAGGACGGCGGCGAAGGAGGCGGCGTCGGGGGCGTGTTCGTCGAGGGCGGCGAGGGCCCGGTCGCCCCAGGAGCGGATGGTGTCGGCGGCGAAGACGTCGCCGGGGACGTACACGGTGTGGACGGGCTGCCGGGTGCCGGGGTCTCCGGGGTAGCGGCGCTCCAGCTCGGCGTCGACCGGGGCGAGGGAGGCGCTGATCTCCTCGCTGACGGCGCCCGCGAGGCTCGTCGCCACCGTCTCCTGCTGTCCCTGCCCCATCCCGCACACTCCTGTTTTCCGCACTACGGAATCAACAATCCGTTGAACGAAGTTATCTGTACGGCTTCCAGCTGGTCAACGCCCTGTCCACAGCCTGAGCCGTCGCGTTCACTCCCGCCGCCAAGTACCTCTGCACCCCCTTTCGCACTTCGGTCCGCCCCTTCATCCTGACTCGCCGGGAGGGAATCACATGTCGGACACCCACAGAAGGACCCGTCGTATGGGCCGGAGAACGGCACTGGCCGTCGCGATCGCCCTGCCCCTGCTCACCACGGCGCAGGCCTCCGCCACCCGGCGCGCCGACCGCCCCCTGGACGTCATGACCTTCAACCTGCGCTTCGCGAGCACCACGGAGCCCAACAGCTGGGCGGTACGCCGTCCGGTGATGCGCGAGCTGTTGCGCGGTGAGGCGCCCGACGTCATCGCCACCCAGGAGGGCCTCTACCAGCAACTGCTCGACATCGAGTCCGACCTCGGACCGCACTACGACTGGATCGGCACCGGCCGCGAGGGCGGCAGCCGCGACGAGTCCACGGCGATCTTCTACGACACGCGCCGCCTGGCCCCGGTCGAGCACGACACCTTCTGGCTCTCCGACACACCCAGGGTGATCGGCTCGAACACCTGGGGCGCTCAGCTCCCGCGCATCGCCACCTGGGTGCGTTTCCGCGATCTGCGGGGCGGCGGGCGGGAGTTCTACGTCCTCAACACCCACCTGGACCACGCGAGCCAGTACGCACGCGCGCGTGCCGCCTCGCTCATCGGGGAGAGGATCGCGGAGCTCGACCGGTCCCTGCCGGTCCTGGTGACCGGCGACTTCAACGCGGTGGCCCACATGAACCCGGTCTACGACATCCTGCTGGGCGCCGGCCTTGCCGACAGCTGGGACACGGCCGCCAGGCGCGGCAAGCTGTACGCGACCTTCCACGGCTACCAGCCGCTGACGCCGGACGGCGACCGCATCGACTGGATCCTCGCCACCACGGGCGTTACGGTGCACCGGGCGTCGATCAACACCTTCGCGCGGGACGGCCAGTTCCCGAGCGACCACCTGCCCGTGCAGGCCTCACTGACCCTGGGATGAGCCTCACCGGCCCTGGGACGGACCGAGGCCCCCGCGACCGGCGAGCGGTCACGGGGGCCTCGTACAGCCTGGCGGTGCTCAGCCCTTGCGGGTCTTGATCTCCTCGGTCAGCTGCGGGACGACGTCGAAGAGGTCGCCGACCACGCCGTAGTCGACCAGGTCGAAGATCGGAGCCTCGGCATCCTTGTTGATCGCCACGATCGTCTTCGACGTCTGCATACCGGCCCGGTGCTGGATCGCACCGGAGATGCCGGAGGCGATGTACAGCTGCGGAGACACGGACTTGCCGGTCTGGCCGACCTGGTTGGTGTGCGGGTACCAGCCGGCGTCGACGGCGGCACGCGAGGCACCGACGGCCGCGCCGAGGGAGTCGGCGAGCGCCTCGATGATCGCGAAGTTCTCCGCACCGTTGACGCCACGGCCGCCGGAAACCACGATCGCGGCCTCGGTCAGCTCGGGGCGGCCGGTCGACTCGCGCGGGGTACGCGCGGTGACCTTGGTGCCGGTGGCCTTCTCGGAGAAGGAGACCGCGAGGGCCTCGACGGCGCCGGCGGCCGGGGCGGCCTCCACGGGAGCCGAGTTCGGCTTGACCGTGATGACCGGAGTGCCCTTGGAGACACGGGACTTGGTGGTGAAGGAGGCGGCGAACGCGGACTGTGTGGCCACCGGACCCTCGTCGCCGGCCTCCAGGTCGACGGCGTCGGTGATGATGCCGGAGCCGATGCGGACCGCGAGGCGGGCCGCGATCTCCTTGCCCTCGGCGGAGGACGGGACGAGCACGGCGGCCGGGGAGACGGCCTCGTACGCGGCCTGCAGCGCGTCCACCTTCGGGACGACCAGGTAGTCGGCGTACTCGGCGGCGTCGTGCGTGAGGACCTTCACCGCGCCGTGCTCGGCGAGCGCGGCGGCGGTGTTCTCGGCGCCGGAGCCGACGGCGACGGCGACGGGCTCACCGATGCGGCGGGCCAGCGTCAGCAGCTCCAGGGTGGGCTTGCGGACGGCACCGTCCACGTGGTCGACGTAGACGAGAACTTCAGCCATGGGACTTCTTCTCTCCTGCTTACGAAAGATGAGGGACGGTCAGTCGGTCGGGGCTCGACGAGCCTCGAACGGGCCTTAGATGAACTTCTGGCCCGCGAGGAACTCGGCGAGCTGCTTGCCGCCCTCGCCCTCGTCCTTGACGATCGTGCCGGCGGTGCGCGCCGGGCGCTCGGCCGCG
This sequence comes from Streptomyces dengpaensis, assembly GCF_002946835.1. Taxonomy (NCBI): domain Bacteria; kingdom Bacillati; phylum Actinomycetota; class Actinomycetes; order Kitasatosporales; family Streptomycetaceae; genus Streptomyces; species Streptomyces dengpaensis. The sequence continues at coordinate 7,740,308 of NZ_CP026652.1, read as the reverse complement.
GAGTCGACCTTGGTCCAGGCGCCTTCGAGGCCGACCTCGTCCGCCTCGATCTCCAGGTCCTCGAGGTCCCAGGACTCCACGGGCTTCTTCTTGGCGGCCATGATGCCCTTGAAGGACGGGTAACGCGCCTCGCCCGACTGGTCGGTGACCGACACGACGGCCGGGAGGGAGGCCTCGAGCTGCTCGGAGGCGGAGTCGCCGTCGCGGCGGCCCTTGACGGTGCCGTCCTCGACGGAGACCTCGGAGAGCAGCGTGACCTGCGGGACGCCCAGGCGCTCGGCCAGCAGGGCGGGGACCACACCGGCGGTGCCGTCGGTGGAAGCCATGCCGGAGATGACCAGGTCGTAACCGGCCTTCTCGATCGCCTTGGCCAGCACCAGCGACGTACCGATGACGTCCGTGCCGTGCAGGTCGTCGTCCTCGACGTGGATCGCCTTGTCGGCGCCCATGGAAAGCGCCTTGCGCAGCGCGTCCTTGGCGTCCTCGGGGCCGACGGTCAGCACGGTGATCTCGGCGTCGTCGGCGTCCTCGGCGATCTGCAGCGCCTGTTCGACGGCGTACTCGTCGAGCTCCGAGAGCAGACCGTCCACGTCGTCACGGTCGACGGTCAGGTCATCGGCGAAGTGCCGGTCGCCAGTGGCGTCGGGCACGTACTTCACAGTGACAACGATCCTCAAGCTCACGCCGGCTCTCCTACTGCATCGTCTTTTCTGGGCTGCCTTCTTTCAGGCAGCATAGGCGCCTGAAGCGGCCGATCCCGGTCGGGGCGACCCGCGCTCCGAACGAAATATTACTCGTCAGTACACCCGCTGACTGCCCACTAAGCAAGCGCTTTGAACTGTGACCTTGGCAACGCTGTGTAACCGGAGAGTAGGACCGCCGAGTAGGACCGGCCAGTAGCCTCAGTCGCGCAGGCCGTTGAAACGCCCCTGGTGGTACAGGAGGGGGCGGCCCGCGCCCGAGGGATCACCGAGGACGACCTCGGCCAGAACGATGCGGTGGTCCCCCGCGGGCACGCGCGCGACGACGCGGCAGACGAGCCAGGCGAGGACGTCGTCGAGGACGGGAACTCCCTCGGGGCCGTTACGCCAACGGGTGGGCGCGCCGAAGCGGTCGGCGCCGCTCCGGGCGAAGGTGGCGGCCAACTCCTGCTGGTGTTCGCCGAGTATGTGGACGCCGACGTGGTCGGACTCGGAGATCGCGGGCCAGCTGGAGGCGCCGATGCCGATGCCGAAGGAGACGACAGGGGGCTCGGCGGAGACCGAGGTGAGCGAGGTGGCGGTGAAGCCGACGGGGCCTCCGGGGCCACCGGCCGTGATCACGGCGACACCGGCAGCGTGCCGCCGGAAGACGCAGCGCAGCAGGTCGGGAGATGCGAGTCGGGATGTGCCGAGGCCGGGCATGGCCGTCATGGAGCTGTCCTTCTGCGAGGGGGACGAGCGGGGTCCGTGGGTGCTCAACAGCCCGGACAGCGCGCACTCGCGGTGCGGGCGAGGTCCACGTGGACACGCTCGAAGAGAAGGAGTTCCGGGGGCATAGGGTCAGGCTGACGATAGGTGGCGCGTGCAGTCAAGCGTGTTCCGGCATCTGGGAGATCCCTCACCATGATCGCCACGCGTCAGACAGCCTCCCCCAGCGCCGCGATCACATCCGCCTTGCGGGGCTGCCCCGTTGCCCGCCGTATGATCCGCCCGTCCGCGTCGAGCACGAGCACGGTCGGGGTCTTGAGGATGCCGAGGTCACGGACGAGGTCCAGGTGGTCCTCGGCGTCGATCTCCACGTGGGACACCCCGGGGACCATGTCGGCCACCTCGGTGAGCACCCGCCGGGTCGCCCGGCAGGGCGCGCAGAAGGCGCTCGAGAACTGCACGAGCGTGGCCCGTTCGCCGAGCCCCTCGCCCAACTCCGCCGCGCCGAGCCGCTTTCCGCCGTCGCGCCCGCGCACTCTCACCCTCCCGCTCCGCCGCCGATGCAGCACTCCGTAGGCACTCGCCAGCACGAGCACGGCCACGCACACCACAAGTCCGGTCATCCCCTGCACAAGCATTCACAAGACCGCAAAGATTCCCGACCCCCAGCATCCGGCACCGTGCGGAATGCTTGATTCATGGACATCGATGTGAGGGGGCCGCGGTTCGGTGCGGCCGTGACGACGGTCGTGCTGGCGCTGGTGCTGATCACCGGGAGCGCCTGGCTGCTGGCCTGGCAGACGCTGGCTTTCGCGCTGGGCACCGCGGGCGGCGTGGCGCGCTCCCCGTACGGCTGGCTGTTCAAGAAGGCCGTACGTCCCCGGATCGGGCCGCCCACGGAGTTCGAGGCGCCCGAACCGCCGCGGTTCGCGCAGGCGGTGGGGCTCGCGTTCGCGGTCGTGGCGCTGATCGGGTACACGGCGGGGCCGCAGTGGCTGGGGCTCGCGGCGACCGGATGCGCGCTCGCGGCGGCGTTCCTCAATGCGGCGTTCGGGTATTGCTTGGGGTGCGAGATGTACCTGGTCGTACGCCGCATGACGGTACGTGCGGAGTAAAGGCCGATTAAAACTCCGAGGTGGATCACTTGACGGACGTGACGAGGATCTCGCCGTTCCGTGGCACCAGGACTGGCTACTCGTTCGTTCTTCGGGCACGATCTGCGCATTGCCGTATACCTACGGCTGCGTAACTTTCCCGCCGGGAGACCCCTTCCCGAGCAGAGAGAAGGGTCCACCCCGTCCATGGCAGAGCTTGTCTACCGTCCCGTCGTCGGCCTCGCCCAAACGCTGTTCAAGGTGTGGGACCTCAAGATCGACTGCCAGGGATCGGAGAACATTCCGCGCTCGGGCGGCGCCGTGCTGGTGAGCAATCACATCAGCTATCTGGACTTCATCTTCGATGGTCTGGCCGCCCTGCCGCAGAAGCGCCTGGTGCGCTTCATGGCGAAGGAGTCGGTCTTCCGGCACAAGATCTCCGGTCCGCTGATGCGCGGCATGAAGCACATCCCGGTCGACCGCAAGCAGGGCGAGACGGCGTACCAGCACGCGCTGGAGTCGCTGCGTTCGGGCGAGATCGTGGGCGTCTTCCCGGAGGCCACCATCTCGCAGTCGTTCACCCTGAAGAGCTTCAAGTCGGGTGCCGCGCGCATGGCCCAGGAGGCCGGCGTCCCGCTCATCCCGATGGCCCTATGGGGCACCCAGCGGCTGTGGACCAAGGGGCACCCGCGCAACTTCAAGCGCAGCCACACTCCGATCAGCATCCGGGTCGGTGAGCAGGTGGAGGCCTCGCAGGACCAGTACGCGGGTGCGCTCACGCGCCGGCTGCGCGAGCGCGTCCAGGAGCTCCTGGAGGCCGCGCAGCGCGCCTATCCCGTACGGCCCAAGGGCGCGGACGACACCTGGTGGATGCCCGCCCATCTCGGCGGCACGGCACCGACCCCCGAAGAGGTGCGCGCGGCCGAGGCCCGCTGAATCGTCCCGTCCGCCGCGGGCGGGCGTGGTGAATCGTCACCCCGGGGCGACCGCGGCGCGCCGATGCGTCACTCCGGGGAGACCGCGGCCCGCCGACGCGTCACTCCGGGGCGTGGACGGTGATCTGCGCCCCGGGGCTGAACTTCTCCAGCAGCTCGGCGAGTTCGGCGCCCGCCGCCTCGACGTCGGCGACCGGCATCGGCGCCAGGCTCTCCAGGAGGAAGACCGCGGAGGCGGACTCCTCGGTGAGCCGTGTGCGCGGGCCCTGGCGCCAGTTCCAGCGCCGGCAGGTCACGCCCGCGTCGTCGCGCCACACCACCTCGCCCGCGTCGGGGTGCTCGACGACCTCCTCGCCGCCCGCGACGGTCACGAAGTCCTCGTCGCCCCTGGCGCGTACGAGCCGCATCCCGCCCTGGATGTGGCCGGTGTCCTCACCGCCGACCGGGATCAGATGGGCGACGCTGATCGCGTTGTAGACGTCCACGAGGACATTGATCCGGGGCAGTCCGGCGTCCGAGAGGGCACGCTTGGCCAGCGCCTCCGCGGAGTTGCGGGTGCGCGACGGCTTGGAGCCGAACGCCGTGTACACCTCCCGCCAGGCTGTCATGTGCGGGTCCTCGTGCGGGGCGCGGCCGTCCAGTCGTACGGCCAGCCGTCGCGCCGCGTCGTCGAGCAGCGCCGAAGTCCCCTCCGTGCTCGGCCCGTTGACCAGTCCGTGCGCCTCGACGGCGAGGTGGGTGAAACCGGGTGCGAGGGCGCGCACCTCGTCGGAAACGGTGAGCGTGAGAGTCATGGGCTGCCTCAGAGTGCGGTGGGGAGCGTTTTCCAGAGGTACGGCCGGTCGGGGGCGGCCTTCAGGGCGCTCAGCACGACCGGGTGCGGTTCAGCGTACAGCACTGGGTAGTCCAGCTCATTGGACTCGGGATCGGGCGTGAAGGCCAGCCGCTCACCGTCGAGCGAGAACTGCGCGTCCACTCCCGGCTTGTTGCCACGGGGGTCCTGCCGATGCCAAGCGCCGTTGAACCGTACGGCGACGAGCCCGTGCACCTCGTCGAACTTCTGATAGCAGAACGCCGTCGGGATGTCCTCGGCCCGCAGCAGCGCGGCCAGGGCATGCGCCTTGGCGTAGCAGATGCCGGTGCGCTGCTCCAGCACGTCGGAGGCGCGCCAGGTGACGCGCAGATCTCCGGAGTCCTGCGAGTGCGGAATGGTGTCGCGCACGAACTCGAACGCCGCCCGCGCATAGGCATACGAGTCGGCCGCCCCCTTGGCGAGACGCGCGGCCGTCTCGTGTACCACCGCATGATGGTGGTCGACTACCTCATCGGCGGCCAAGTAAGCGGACAGATCGGTGGCGTTCTGGATCAGCTCCATGCCCGGAGAGCATAGGAATGCGATCAGCGAGACTCAATGACTTTTCAGGCGACCGCATACCTATGCGCTAGGTGGCGCCAAGGAAGCCCCTGGCCTACTGGCGGGCCATCTCCTCCTTGAGTGCCGCCACGAACCCGTCGACGTCCTCCGCGGTGGTGTCGAAGGCGCACATCCAGCGGACGTCGCCCACGGCCTCGTCCCAGAAGTAGAAGCGATAGCGCTTCTGCAGGCGCTCGCTCACGTCGTGCGGCAGGCGGGCGAAGACCGCGTTGGCCTGGACCGGGTAGAGGATCTCCACGCCGTGCACCGCGCGCACGCCCTCCGCGAGGCGCTGGGCCATCTCGTTGGCGTGGCGGGCGTTGCGCAGCCACAGATCCTTGGCGAGCAGCGCCTCCAGCTGTACGGAGACGAAGCGCATCTTGGAGGCGAGCTGCATCGACAGCTTGCGCAGATGCTTCATGTGGCTGACGGCGTCCTGGTTGAGGACGACGACGGCCTCGCCGAACAGCGCGCCGTTCTTCGTGCCGCCCAGGCTCAGGATGTCGACGCCGACCGCGTTGGTGAACGTCCGCATCGGGACATCCAGGGAGGCGGCCGCGTTGGCTATCCGGGCGCCGTCGAGGTGCACCTTCATGCCGTACGCGTGGGCGTGGTCGCAGATCGCGCGGATCTCACCGGGCGTGTAGACGGTGCCGAGTTCGGTGTTCTGGGCGATCGAGACGACCTGCGGCATCGCGCGGTGCTCGTCGTCCCAGCCGTACGCCTGCCGGTCGATCAGCTCGGGGGTGAGCTTGCCGTCGGGTGTGGGCACGGTGAGCAGCTTGAGGCCGCCCATGCGCTCGGGGGCGCCGCCCTCGTCGACGTTGATGTGCGCGCTCTCCGCGCAGATCACCGCGCCCCAGCGGTCGGTGACCGCCTGGAGGGCGACCACGTTCGCGCCGGTGCCGTTGAAGACCGGGAAGGCCTCGGCCGTGGCACCGAAGTGGCTGCGGATGATCCGCTGGAGGTTCTCGGTGTACGCGTCCTCCCCGTACGCGACCTGATGGCCGCCGTTGGCCAGCGCCAGGGCGGCGAGCACCTCCGGGTGGGCTCCGGCGTAGTTGTCACTGGCGAAACCGCGGACCTCCGGGTCGTGATGACGACGCGCGTCGGTCTTCGGGGGGTTCACGGCTTCTCGGTCAGCCACAGACGGTTTCCGTTCACTTCGGCGGCGGGCTTCTCCCAGACGCCGGCGATGGCCTCGGCCAGGTCCTTGACGTCCGTGAAGCCCGCGAACTTCGCGTTGGGCCGTTCGGCGCGCATCGCGTCGTGGACCAACGCCTTCACCACCAGGATCGCAGCCGCCGACGTCGGGCCCTCAGCGCCCTCGGCGATCCCGGCCTTGTTGAAGTAGTCGGCCATGGCCAGCGTCCACGCCTCGGCGGCGGCCTTGGCGGCGGCGTACGCCGCGTTGCCCGCCGTGGGCTTGCTCGCGCCGGCGGCGCTGATCAGGACGTACCGGCCGCGCTCGCTGCGCTGCAGCGCCTCGTGGAAGGCGAGGGAGGTGTGCTGCACGGTGCGGATGAGCAGCAGTTCGAGCAGGTCCCAGTCGTCGAGAACCGTCTTGGTGAAGGTCTCGCTGCCGCGCCAGCCGCCGACGAGGTGGACGAGACCGTCGACCTTGCCGAAGTCCTTCTCGATGCGCGAGGCCCACTCACGGGTCGAATTCAGGTCGAGCAGGTCGACCGTGTCCCCGACGACGGTGGCGCCGCCGTGCGCGTAGCTGGCCGCGTCCACGGCCTCCGCCAGCCTCTCCGGGTCGTTGTCCGCGCCGACGACGATCGCGCCCGCTTCGGCGAGCCGCAGCAGTGCCGCCCTGCCCGCGGGTCCGCCCGCGCCCGCCACCGCGATCACCGCACCGCTGAGAGCCCCGTTCCCCATGATCTTCGCCTCCTGAGCCGTGTCCTGGGTGCCACGGGCGCTCATGCGGCGGCCCGCTCGGCGCTCGCCGCCGTGATGCCCTTGGTGGAGGCGATCACGTTCTTCAGCTTCTTCGAGAGCGCCTCATAGAACATGCTCAGCGGAAACTCGTCCGGAAGCACGTCGTCCACGAGCTTACGCGGGGGCTGGGTCAGATCGAGGGCGTCCGGACCCTTGGCCCAGTGGGAGCCGGGGTGCGGGGCGAGGTAGGTGGAGACCAGCTCGTACGCCTTGAACCAGTGGACGAGCTTGGGGCGGTCGATGCCGGCCCGGTAGAGGTCCTCGATCTCGGCGCACAGCTGGTTGGTGACCTGCGGGGCGCGCTGCCAGTCGATGTGCAGCGTGTTGTCGGTCCAGCGGACGACGTCGTGCTGGTGCAGGTACGCGAAGAGCAGCTGGCCGCCGAGGCCGTCGTAGTTGCGGACGCGCTCGCCGGTGATCGGGAAGCGGAACATGCGGTCGAAGAGCACCGCGTACTGCACGTCACGGCCCTGCGGGAAGCCGTCGGCCTCCAGCTTCACGGCCTCCTTGAAGGCGGTGAGGTCGCAGCGCAGTTCTTCGAGGCCGTACATCCAGAACGGCTGGCGCTGCTTGATCATGAACGGGTCGAAGGGCAGATCGCCGTGGCTGTGGGTGCGGTCGTGGACCATGTCCCAGAGCACGAAGGCCTGCTCGCAGCGCTGCTGGTCGTGGACCATGGCGGCGATGTCCTCGGGCAGCTCCAGGCCCAGGATGTCCACGGCGGCTGCGGTGACGGCGCGGAAGCGGGCGGCCTCGCGGTCGCAGAAGATGCCGCCCCAGGAGAAGCGCTCGGGCGCCTCGCGCACGGCTATGGTCTCCGGGAAGAGGACGGCCGCATTGGTGTCGTAGCCCGCGGTGAAGTCCTCGAAAGTGATGCCGCAAAAGAGCGGGTTGTCGTAACGGGTGCGCTCCAGTTCGGCCAGCCAGTCCGGCCACACCATGCGCAGCACCACCGCTTCGAAGTTGCGGTCCGGATTGCCGTTCTGCGTGTACATCGGGAAGACCACCAGGTGCTGGAGGCCGTCCTCGCGGTGCGCGGCGGGCTGGAAGGCCAGCAGCGAGTCGAGGAAATCCGGCACCTGGAAGCCGCCGTCGGCCCAGCGCCGCAGGTCCTTCACGAGCGCCTCGTGGTAGGCGGCGTCGTGCGGCAGCAGCGGGGCGAGCTGCTCGATCGCGTCTATGGCACGCCGTACGGCCAGCTCGGCGTCGGAGACGTCCGGGGCGACCTCCGCCTCGAAGTCGATGGAGCCGTCCTTGGACTGCCAGGGCCGGATCTCCTCCACGGCACCCTTGAGCACAGGCCATGCCGGGTGCTCCACCACCCTGGCCACGGGAGGAACCCGTTCCTCCGAACCCACCTGCTCAAGAATTTCCGTCATGTCCCATCCTCCACGGGAGAACCTCGCGTATGGACACCGTATGTATGCGAGGTTCCTTCTCGCAAGAGGAGGCTCGGGAAATTATCCTGCGCTACCCCCACCTTCACCGCTCTTTTTCCTGCCGGACACGGTGGAGGCCACTACTTCCGCCACGCGCCCCTGGGCGGCGCGGGCATCCGTGAGAAGCTCGGGGTAGCCGAAGAAGCCGTGGAACATGCCCGGATAGTGGTTCTCCGTGACCCGCACACCGGACGTCCGCAGCTTCGCGGCGTAGGCGCGGCCCTCCTCGCGGAGCAGATCGAAGCCCGCGGTGACCACGTGGGCGGGCGGCAGACCATGGAGATCGGCCACCAGAGGCGAGGCGTACGGGTGGAACCGGTCGCCGTCAGGTCCGAAGTACTGATCGATGAACCAGCGGCCGTGGGCCGGAGTGAGGAAGTGCCCCACGCCGGAAAAGCGGTCTGGGGAGTCGCTCCGGCCGGCCGCGCCGTCCCGGCCGGACGCTCCGCCCCGCGGCCGTACGTCGGTGGCCGGGTAGACAAGCACCTGGAGCGCGAGCGCCGGGCCGCCCCGGTCGCGGGCGATCAGCGCCGCGACGGCCGCGAGGTTCCCGCCCGCGCTGTCGCCCGCTACCACCAACGCGCCCGGATCCCCGCCCAGTTCGCCGATGTGCTCCGCGGCCCAGCACAGCGCGGCGTACGCGTCGTCGACTGCCGCGGGGAAGCGCGCCTCCGGCGCGAGCCGGTAGTCGACCGACACGACGGCCGCGCCGGCGTCCCGGCACAGGGCACGCGCGATGGGGTCGTACGTGTCCAGCCCGCCGATGACCCATCCGCCACCGTGAAAGAAGACGACCGTGGGGCAGGGCCCGGATGGCGGAGCCGGCGCGGGCAGATAGACGCGTACGGGAATCTCCGGCGCCCCTTCCGGCCCCGGTACCGCGCGGTCCTCGACGCAGCCCACAGCCGGCGGGGCGAAGGGCCACGCGGGCGCGGCGGCGAGGATGCGGCGGGCCTCGGCCGCGTCGGTGACGGTGCCCCCGAGGTCCGGGAAATGGCCTCTGATGGTGTCGATAAGGGCGAGGACCTCGGGCGCGGGTTCGGTGGGCATGCGGCACCTCTCCGGGGCGATCGGAACAACTCCTTGCAGAACAGAGACATGACTAGACGCCGGCCCAGCACGTGGCAAGGGCCCCCGCCCGGTCAACCGCAAGGGGACTCGCCCACCCCAGAGTGACGCGTCCCGGCGCCCCGACGCGGGACTCCCCTGCCAGGGTGCCCCGGTTGCCCCGCGTACGACCGGGTCCATCGCACAGCGGGGCTATTAGGCTGCGACCTTGCCGCGTGGACGCCCCCGTCGGAACCACGCGCGAGCCGAGCCGCCGTCGACGGAAGCGAGTCGCATCTTGAACTTCGTCACCATCGGTCATCGCGGAGTCATGGGTGTAGAGCCCGAGAACACCCTCCGTTCCTTCATCGCCGCCCAGCACGCGGGCCTGGACCTGATCGAACTCGATCTGCATCTGAGCAAGGACGGCGCCCTCGTCGTCATGCACGACACCGAAGTGGACCGTACGACCGACGGCTCGGGGCCGATCGCCGAGAAGACCCTCGCCGAGCTGCGCACGCTGGACGCCGGACACGGTGAGCGCGTCCCCGTCTTCGAGGAGGTCCTGGACGCCGTCAGGACGCCGCTCCAGGCGGAGATCAAGGATGTCGCGGCGGCCAGGGCGCTCGCCGATGTCATGCACCGGCGGGACCTGGTCGGGCGCGTCGAGGTGTCGTCGTTCCACGACGAGGCGATCGCGGAGATCGCCCGGCTCGTACCGGGCGTACGCACCGCGCTCATCGCGAGCCGCTATGGCATCGATGTCGCGGACCGCGCCACGAAGGTCGGAGCGGCGACCGTCTGCCTCAACATCCGCCGGCTGACCCTGGAGGTCGTCGAGCACGCCCGCAAGGCCGACCTGCGGATCATCGGCTGGGTGGTGAACACCCAGGACCAGCTGCGGCTGGTGCGCGCACTGGAGCTGGACGGAGCGACCACCGACTACCCCGAGATCAAACGCACCGGCCGCTTCACCGCGTGAACGCCGGCGTCGACGCCGGCATGAACCTCACACCAGCAACTTGACCAGCAGTTCGAACTGCAGGTCGTCGCGCTGCGGAATACCGAAGCGCTCGTCGCCGTACGGGAAGGGCGTCATCTCTCCCGTACGGCGGTAGCCGCGCCGCTCGTACCAGGCGATGAGGTCGTCGCGTACGGAGATCACCGTCATGTGCATATCCGTGACGCCCCAGGCCTGGCGGGCGGCCCGCTCCGCCTCCGCGATGATCACCTTGCCGAGCCCCTCGCCCTGGAGCGCGGGGCTCACCGCGAACATGCCGAAGTAGGCGTGGTCGCCACGGTGTTCGAGCTGGCAGCAGGCGACGACCGTGCCGTCCCGCTCGACGGTCAGCAGCCGGCTGTCGGGCGCCTTGATGACCGCGAGGACGCCCTCGGGGTCGGTCCGCTGCCCTTCGAGGATGTCCGCCTCCGTGGTCCAGCCGGTCCTGCTGGCGTCCCCGCGGTACGCCGACTGGATCAGCGCGACCAGGACGTCCACGTCGCCGTCGGTGGCGTCGCGGAAAGTCAGTCCGGTGGGGGCGGCGGTGTCCATGGCGCGGTTCTCCGTTCGCTGGCGCGGCTCGGGCACCGACGAGGGTATCCCTCCCCTAGGCTCCGGGTGCATGGTGCATGTACTGAGCAGCCGGACCCTTCTGCGTCCCACCGACCCGGAGCGCTCCCGGACCTTCTACGGCCGGCAGCTGGGCCTGGCCGTCTACCGCGAGTTCGGCACGGGCCCCGAGCGCGGGACCGTCTACTTCCTCGGCGGCGGCTTCCTGGAGGTCTCCGGTCGCTCCGAGACGCCACCCTCCCCCGCGCTCAAGCTGTGGCTCCAGGTCGCGGACGTGTCGGCGGCACACAAGGAGCTGACGGCCGCGGGAGTCGAGGTGCTGCGGCCTCCGGTGAAGGAGCCGTGGGGGCTGATCGAAATGTGGATCGCGGATCCGGACGGCACCGAGATCGCGATCGTGGAGGTCCCCGATGACCATCCGCTGCGCTACCGGCCCTGAGGCGTCGGCGCCCACCGTCACATCACGTGCTGCGGCGCTTCCCATTCCTCGGCCCGGTGGAGCTCCTCGCCGTTGTCCGAATTCGTCATCACCACAAGGCCCGTGCCGGACCTGAGCCGTACGGAGGTCAGCGCGCGGAAGCCCGCGCTCTGCCCGTCGTGGCCGAACTCGGGCTCCCCGGGCGTGCCCTCGACCACCGTGCCCAAGCCGTAGAAACTGCCCGGAAACGCCTCCGTGAGCATGACGCCCGCGAGCCGCGCGGACAGCAGGTCGGACAGGCCCTGGTGCGCGCGGCGCAGCGCCCCGGCGAAGACGGCCAGGTCGGCGGGCGTGGACCACAGACCGCTGCCCGCGCGCACCGGACGCACCCGGTGGCCGCCGGACAGTTCATGTCCGTACTGGTCGTGCCCCGCGGCGGCGTCGGCGGCTCCGGGCTCCCCGAAGGCGCTGTCGCGCATACCCAGCGGCTCGAACACCAGCTCCCGGACGGTCTTGCCGAAGTCCCGCCCGGTGACGTCGGCCAGCAGCTGTTCCACGACCGCCCACTGGGCGCCCTCCTTGCGGAACAGGGAGCCCGGCTCGTGCTCCGCGCGGATCCCGTCCAGGATGTCGGAGAGGTGTGGCATGGCCTCGTCGGGGCGCCACCAGGTGGCCTGCGTGCCCGCGAGGCCGGAGGTGTTGGACAGGCACTGGCGCAGCGTGACCGGGCTGCCGCCGGCCGCCCTGGGCAGCGTACGGCCGATGAGGAGGCCGTCCAGGTCCGCGTCGAGGTCGAGGACTCCGCGGTCGACGAGCCGCAGCGCGGCGTACGCGGTGATCTGCTTGCTGATCGAGCCCGCCTGGAACCGGGTGCGCAGGGTCACCGGTGCGCCCGTCTCGGCGGAGCGGACGCCGTGGGCGTGGACGCCGACGGGTTCGCCGTCCCGCAGGAGGGCGATGGCCGCACCCGGAATGCGGTGCCGCTCCATGACCCGCTCTACGTCGATCCCGACCTCTGTCGAGGGCAGCGCGGCGGCAACTGTCGTCATCGTCGTTCGTCCCGTCGTCTCTCGTTCTGTCGCGGCTCTTGTTCCGTCGCGGCTCTTGTTCCGTCGCGTCGAGTGCCCTCGCGAGCTTCTCGATCGTGTCGTTGTCCGGGGGCGTGCGCAACGCGAAGGCGAGGCCCGCACGGCGGGCAGGCCGGTGCCTTCGGCCGGGCTCGGCGCCCGGATGGCCGATGCGGTGGCCCGGGCTTAGCGTGCTGAGGGGGTCTTGTTGCGCGGGAACGTCGTGATCGCTGCGGAAGGAACCTCATGAAGCTCGACAGGCCGGTGACCGGCGGACCCTGCTGGACCGATCTCGCAACCAACAATGTGGACGCGGCCAAGCGCTTCTACGCCGATCTCTTCGGCTGGCGCCCGGAGACGGATCCGCGCCCGGAGGCGGGCGGCTACACGATCGCGTACCTCGGTGACGCCCCGGTCTCGGCGATCACCCCGCAGTTCCAGGAGTCGCAGCCCGTCGCCTGGAACGTGTCGTTCGCCGTGGCCGACGCGGACGCCGCCGCGGAGGCGGTTCGGGCCGCCGGAGGCACGCCGACCCTCGGCCCGATGGACGTGTTCGACATCGGGCGGTTCGCGGTCGCCCTCGACCCGGGTGGCGCGTCTTTCCAGATGTGGCAGGCGAAGACCTTCCCGGGCGCGGGGCTGTTCAACTCCCCGGGCTCGCTCGGCTGGGTGGAGCTGCTGACCCGTGCGCCCGATCGGGTCACCGAGTTCTACACCCAGGTGTTCGGCTGGACCGTGAACGCCTCGGAGAACTACACCCAATGGGGCATCGAGGGCGCCGACTTCGGCGGCATGCTCACGATGGGCGAGAAGTTCCCGCACGAGGTGCCGTCGCACTGGCTGCCGTACTTCGCCGTCGAGGACGTGGACTCCACGGCGAACGCCGCCGTAGGGGCGGGCGGCAGCATGCTCATGGAGCCCACATCCGTACCGGAGGGCCCGCGCATCGCCGTCCTGCGGGACCCGCAGGGTGCCGCCTTCGGCGTCCATGTGGCGGGCGAGGAAAGCTAGGTCTGACCTCACCGCGGCCCAGTTGCCCGACCGTGACGATCGCCTCGCCGGCGGCAGCGATCCCTCCTCGCCGGCCGCCGGTTCGTCGCCGCACGCTGCCGTGTCAGGCGCGCGGCAGCCTCAGCCGGCCTTCCAGCTGACCGAGCAACTCGCCCAGCAGATCGGCCAGTTCACGCTGTCGGCCAAGGTCGACCCCGGACAGGACCGTCGTCTCGTATGCGAGCTGCTCGGGCAGGACGCCGTCGACGAGTTCGCGTCCCTCGTCGGTGAGCCGGACGTGCGCGACGCGGCGGTCACGGGTGTCACCGCGCCGCTCGACCAGACCGCGCTCGGTCAGCTGCTTGAGCCGCTTGGTGACGGCGGCACCCGAGGAGAAGGTCTCGCGGGCGATCTCGCTGGGCGTCAGCTCGTGTCCGGTGCGCCGCAGGGTGCCGAGGACGTCGAACTCGGGCCGGGTGAGGCCGGCCCGGCGCAGCGGGGCGTCCTCGGCCTGTTGAAGGAGCGCGGCACAGCGGTTGACGCGGCCGATGACCTCCATGGGCCCGGTGTCGAGATCGGGCCGCACCGTCCGCCACTGCCGCACGACGGCCGCCACGGTGTCAGCGGGCACGGCCGCCCGTCCTGCGAGGGCGCCCGCCGCGTCATCCTGTCCGGCGGGGGTACCCGCGGCGTCCGGGTGTCCGGCGGGGGTACCCGCGGCGTCCGCCTGTCCGGCGGGGGTCGGCGAGGGTCCCGTCGTACCCACAGCCGCCGCCCGTGCGTCGGGGGCGCCCTCGGACTCCGCCCGTCCGGCGGACGGACGCTCGTGATCCGTCCATACGGCGGAAGCACTCTCGTGATCCGTCCGTCCGGCGGGGGTGCTCACGCCCTCGGCCCGTACGTCGGGGCCACCCTCCGTCTCCGCCCGCCGGTCCCCTGTCGTCATGCCCGTATGCCCTCCAAGCAGTGCAGTCCCTGTCGTCGTACCGTCGCCGCGAGCGTACGGTGTCCGGCCTGCTCAGCCCGCATGACCCGCTCTTCGGGCAGGGCTCGCTGCCACCATTCGCCGGCGGCGGCGTCGGCCGTGGCGCGCAGGTCGACGACGGCGGCCGCCAGGCCGCGGCGAGCGGACTCAAGGGCGCCGGGCTCGGGGCGCTCCTCGGCCAGCAGCATGGCGGCGCGCTGCTGAGCGTGCTCCACCGCCCAGAGGGCGTGCTCGATGCGGTCGCCGGCCCGCCGGTTGGTGACGGCGAGCCCGGCGGCGCAGCCGAGGGCGGTGCGCAGAGCGATGGGGGCGCGGTGGCCGAGGCGGCGCGGCAACGGCCGTTCGCCGTGGGCGTCATACCCATAACCTGAACAGATGTTTTACTAGTGAAATATATCCACCGTCACACCTCCCACCTGCGGTGAACCCCCGCACGCCCCCGCGCGTACACCCTTGCGCCTGCTTGCGCCCCGCCCGTACCGGGCAGGACTTGACCGACCGAGCGACTTCACGGACTGTCAGTCATCGTCGAGCGGGGAGGTACGCGGTGCACGGACCTGCTTCGCCCGGCTGGCTGCTCGTCGTGCTGTGCGCGGCGACCGGGGCCTACTGCCTGCTGCGGATGCGCAGCCGCGTCGAGGAACAGCGCCGCACGGCGGGCAGTGAGGCGCTCATGGGCTTCGGCATGGCGGCGATGGCCGTACCCGCCGCGGTGGCCACCCCGCCACGCTGGGCCTGGCTCGCCTACACCGCCGTCTTCGGCGCCACCGCCCTGCGCGCTCTCTGGACCGCCCGCACGAGCCCGCACCACCTGCACCACCTGATGGGCGCCTTCGCGATGGTCTACATGGCGGCCGTCATGGCCGCCTCCCCCGGACACCACGACCACGCCACCTCCGGCATCCCCCTGATCACCGGCCTTCTCCTGCTCTACTTCACCGGTTATGTCCTGCGCTCCGGCGTCCGCCTCCTGCCGGTGACCGCCCTGTCCGCGAGCACCCGCACCCTCGCGTGGGGCGACCGCCCCGAACTGTCCCAGGCGTGCCGCCTTTCCATGGGAATCGCGATGCTGGCGATGCTGGTCACGCTCTGAGAACGGTCCACGGGGGTACGCGCGTTGGGACGGGCGGGCGTACGAGTACAAGTACGAGCAAGGAAACGGGCGGGCGTACGAGCATGAGGCCTGTACGAAGCCGTGGCGTACGTCACTTGCCGTCGCAGCCCGTAGGCATCGGCGACGCCCCGCTCATAGGCTTCACCCCATGATGGTCCCCGCGGCACTGTTGCTGCTCGGCGCCCTGGCCGCCGTGGTTGCTCCACGGCTGCTCGCCCGGGCGGACTGGCCGGACCGTGAACCGGTGGTCGCCCTGTGGGTGTGGCAGTGCGTGGTGGCGGCCGTTCTGCTGTGCTGCGTGCTGTCGATGACGCTGAGCGCTGCCGCCGCTTGGGTGGCGGTGCGTGGCCATGTGTTCAGTTCGGCTCCGCGTTCGGTCGTGGACGCGTACGCGTTGAGCACGGGCGGCAGTTGGGCGGCGACGACCGCCGTGGCGCTCGCGTGTGGCGGCGTCTGGACCGCGGCGATGCTGGTCCGCGAGATCGTACGGGCCCGGACGCGCTGCCGACGGCGACGGACCGAACTCCGCCTACGGGCCCCGCTGTTGCCCGGCGAGGAGCCCGGAGCCGACCGTCTGGTGGTCCTGGAGGGCGAACGCCCCGACGCCTGGTGGCTGCCCGGAACCGCACCCCGACTCGTCATCACCACGGCCGCGTTGCGCCGCCTGAAGGGGCGCCAGCTGGATGCCGTACTCGCCCATGAGCAGGGGCATGCGCGGGCTCGGCACAACTGGCTGCTGCACTGTTCGGCCGCGCTGGCAACCGGCTTTCCGCGGGTGCCGGTGTTCGCCGCGTTCCGCGACGAGATGCACCGGCTGGTCGAACTCGCAGCCGACGATGTGGCATCGCGCCGCTTCGGCCGCCTCACCATCGCCCTCGCCCTAGTGGAACTCAACGAGGACCGGGGCGTGTTCGGCCCCTGCCCCACCCCCGACGCCCACGTTCCCCGACGCGTCCACCGCCTCCTCACCGCCCCGGACCGCCTCACGGCGGGCCGCCGCCTCCGCCTGACGGCAGCGGCTGCGCTGGTGCCGGTGATTCCGGTGCTGGTGACGTTCGTGCCGGGGTTGCGGGCGCTGGGGTAGCGGGGCCTCGGGCACCGGACGTTCCCGGGACGGCGGCCGCGCGCCCCCGAGGTTGGCCTTGGGCCCCTCAAGTCGGCAAGGATCACCCCATGCACTCCCCGCCCGTCGACTCACCGTCCCAGCGGCCGGGCCCTCGCACGGCGGCGCTCACCGCGGCGGCTCTGGCCGTGCCCGCCCTGCTGCTGCTTCTGCTGGTCGCGTTCTCCTGGCATCCTTTGCTCGCCGTCGACGGCGACATCGCGCGCACCACGCACACTTGGGCCGTCGAGGAACCCGGCGTCACCCAGGCGTCCCGGATTCTGACGGACTGGGTGTGGGATCCCTGGACAATGCGGGTGGTGTGCGCGGTCGCCGTGGTCTGGCTGGTGTGGATCCACTCGGCATGGTGGCTCGCCCTATGGGTGGCGGCCACATGTGCGCTGGGCACACTGGCGCAGCAGGGACTGAAGTCGGCGGTCGGCCGCGAGCGCCCTGTCTGGCCCGACCCCGTGGACTCCGCCGACTACGAGGCCTTCCCCTCCGGCCACGCCCTGACGGCCATGGTGGT
Source organism: Streptomyces dengpaensis (assembly GCF_002946835.1). Taxonomy (NCBI): domain Bacteria; kingdom Bacillati; phylum Actinomycetota; class Actinomycetes; order Kitasatosporales; family Streptomycetaceae; genus Streptomyces; species Streptomyces dengpaensis. Next base: position 7,723,254 of record NZ_CP026652.1, on the reverse strand, counting down.
GTGCGGGCTGCTGCTCTGGCTGCTCCACCTCTACGGCGCCGGACGCGCCCTGCGGCGTACGGCGTCGGCCCTGGCCGTGGTCTCCGCCGTGGGCGTCGGACTCACCCGCGTCTGGCTCGGCGTGCACTGGCCGTCGGACGTCGTGGGCGGCTGGCTCATCGGCGCGCTGCTGGTGGCCCTGGCGGTGGCCTCGTACGAACGGTGGATTGCCCCCGGCACAGGACGACTCGACCCGCGCGAATCAACCGACCCCTGACCCGCACGAGACCGCGCAATCATGAGCCGCAGGAGACCGCCCGCCCATGAGCCGCACGAGCCGACTCGCCCTTGACCCACGCCGACCGCGCCACGAAGGATCCCCCTCATGACGATCAAAGGCGTGCTCTTCGACTTCTCCGGAACCCTCTTCCGTGCCGAGTCGACCGAGTCCTGGCTGCGCGGCGCGCTCCGGGCAGCCGGTCTCACCCTGCCGGAAGGGAAGTTGGCCGAGGCCGCGCACGCTCTGGAGAGCGTGGGCGCACTGCCCGGCGGCGGCCGGCCGCCTCGGCTGCCCGAGGGGTTCGACGAGGTGTGGCGCACCCGCGACGCGAGCGCCGAGCTGCACCGGGCCGCGTATACCGGAATCTCCCGGCAGGTACTACTGCCTGGTCCCCTCCACGACGCGCTGTACGACCGCCACATGGTCCCGGACGCCTGGAACCCCTACCCGGACGCGCACGGCGTACTGAGCGCGCTGCGCGAGCACGGGATCGCGGTCGGGGTGGTCAGCAACATCGGCTGGGATCTTCGGCCCGTCTTCCGCGAGCACGGCCTCGACCCGTACGTCGGCGCGTACGTCCTGTCGTACGAACACGGCATCCAGAAGCCGGATCCCCGGCTGTTCGCGGCCGCCTGCGACGCGCTCGGCATCGCACCCGAGGACACCCTGATGGTCGGCGACGACCGCCGCGCGGACGGCGGTGCGGCGGCCCTGGGCTGCCGGGTGCACTTCGTCGACCATCTGCCGGTGACGCACCGCCCGGACGGGCTGCGGCCCGTCCTCGACCTGCTCGGCTGACGTCCGCGCCGGCGCGGTTCGGGGCGGCTTGAAGCGGCCCCGGGTCCTGCAGATTGATGAGGAGGCCCTGCCGGTCCTGCCAGTTTTTCGTTCACCATCCTGGCCCCCAGCACTCGCGCACCGACCCGACCCGCGAGCCACTGCGCTCGGGGAAGATCGCCAAAGTTGCTCATGTGCACAAAGACCGTGTGGTCTTCAGCAGGCCGCTCCCACTCCACGTCATCCGTGTTGACCACGGCCTGCACCCCCTCGTACTTCGGGTTCGCCAGGAGGTCGAGTTCCGGAACGTCCGGCCACACGCCGTGCCAGTCGATGGTGGCGGGCCCGGTGCCGAGGGCACGCACAAAGGACTGCTCCACGCCATCAGCCGGCACATCGACGTCCACGAAAATCGGAAGGTGCGCCTCAAGTTCTCCGCGGGTTGTCGGCAACGTGTCCGCCCGGTACTCATGGCTCAGCCGTTCGGGATCGAACGGCGCGCACTCGTAAAGCGCGTTCGGCAGTACGCCCGCCATCCGCCACACGTCCTCGGCCGTCTGCAGCTCGGCCGCCAGGCGGACGGTCGGCTCGGACCAGGACATCAGTTCCCGCAGGCGCTGAGCCAGTGCGGAAGAGGAAGCCCGCGAGCGCGGGGTCGGGGCCGTGTTGCCGCGCGCGCCGGAAAACCAGGTGCGTGTGGCCGCGACCGTCACCTACCGTGCCGGGCATGCGCGTCGTTTTCACCAAAGGTCCCGGTACGAGCTACGACATCGCCGTGCACCGCGAGACCGGTGCCGCGCTCGCTCCGCGCAACGGGCCCGGCGGGCATCCGTATCTCCCGCACGACCTGGTGCACTTGCTCGTCGAGGTCGAGGCGGGCATCAAGCTCGGGGTCTACGGGCGGCTGGCCGCCGGTGACAACGGCCTGTTCTGGCCCGCCGACCCCGCGGAGCGCGCCAAGGCCGCCCGGCGCCGCAAGTCGAAGCGAGTGAAGTCGTCCTCCCAGGCGAAGGCCGACATGGCCAGGTCGGAGGAGCTGGCGGGCATCGCCGTCCCCGTGTGGGAGGTGCGGCACGGCCACGCGCGGGAGCTGCCGGCGTATGTGTTGGCGGGGGAGATCCCCCCGGTGGTCGACCGGATCGTGTCCCGGTTCGACGACTACGCCGACCGCTGGCACACGCTGCCGGTCGGAGGTTCGCTGACCCTGACGTGGTGACGCCGGCTCAGTCCGCGGTGTCCGACACTGACGTGATGGACCAACTTCCGAAGACGGTCGGGCTGGTCCGCGGCGTCCTGCTGAGCCTCGCTCGCGTCTGGACCACGCTCGCCACGGGCGGGATCAGATCCAAGGACGGCTGATGCACGCTCAGCCCCCGCACGTCCGTCTCGGATGATCCCCCGTGTCACCCGAGACGGACGGCAGTACCGGGCCTCGAAGGGTCTCGGCCCGGAAGCCCTGAGTATAGTTGGCTGACAGCCAGTCAACGCAGGAGTTACAGCATGTCCCCGCGCAGCGCCTCGGTCAATGAAGAGTTGCGGCGACGTTCACGGGAGCGGTTGCTGCAGGCCGCGGTGGAGCTGGTGAGCGAGCGCGGCTATGAGGCGACGACGCTCGGCGACATCGCGGATCGCGCGGGATCGGCGCGCGGACTGGTGTCGTACTACTTCCCCGGCAAACGCCAGCTCGTGCAGTCCGCCGTGCACCGGCTGATGCACGGCACGCTGGAGGAGGCGCTGGAGCGCGAGCCGCGTACGGAGGACGGCCGGGAGCAGATGGCACGGGCCATCGACGCGATCCTGGGCCTCGCCCGGGACCACCCCGTGCTGATGCGCCAGCACATGGCCGGGATTCTGCACGCGGAGGGGTTCGTGCAGTGCCCGGAGCAGCAACGGCTCGCGCAGCTCCTGCTGGACACCGTCGCCCGGTACGGCTCGCCTGACCCCGCCCGCGACTACCCGATGCTGCGCGCGCTGCTCATGGGCGCGGTGTACTCGGCCCTGGTGCCGGGCGTTCCGATGCCGGTCCCGACGCTGCGTGCCGAGTTGTTCGAGCGCTACCGCCTCGACGGCGAGCACGGTGTCCCGCCGGACACCGTGGTGCCCGGCGGGACGTACGAGACCGATGTGTCACGGTTCTTCGCGACGGACGACCGCCCCCGTCACCGATCCGGGGATCAGTCGAAGTAGTCCGGCTGCGTCTGGACGTTGAGCTCGCGCAGTTGGACCCACTTCGCCGGGTCCGTGCGCCGGTCGCTGAGCTTCAGTACGTCGAAGCCCTTGGCTATGTCGTTCGAGTAGATGTGGCCGTTGTAGTAGTACGCCGACCACGAGCCGCCGATCTGGATGGTGTCGGTGGTCAGCGGGCCTCGCTCGAAGTAGGCGATCTCCTTCGGGTTGGCCGAGTCGGTGAAGTCCCAGACGGAGACGCCGCCCTGGTACCACGCCTGGACCATGAGGTCCTTGCCCTTGACGGGGATCAGCGAGCCGTTGTGGGCCACGCAGTTCTCGGTGTCCGCCTGGTGGCGGGAGATCTTGAAGTAGCTCTTGAAGACCAGTTTCCGGTCGTCGCCCTTGCCGACGATGTCGTAGATGCCGTCGGCGCCGCGGTTGGGACCGATCTCCGCGTTGCAGGTGGGCGCGACACCACCGCCCAGCTCATCGGTGAACACGACCTTGTTGGCCTTCTGGTTGAAGGTCGCCGAGTGCCAGAACGCGAAGTTCACATTGTCCTGGACCTGGTCGATGACCTTCGGGTGCTCCGGGTCCTCGATGGAGAACAGGATGCCGTCGCCCATGCAGGCGCCCGCGGCCAGGTCCTTCGACGGCAGGACGGTGATGTCGTGGCAGCCGGTGGTCTTGGACACGCCCGGGTTGGTGGGCCCGCCCGGGTTGCCGCCGCCGTCCGGTCCCTCACCGGGGAAGAGGACGGGGAAGCCCACCACGGCGGCCTTCTCCGGCGCGTTGCGCGGCACCTTGATGACCGAGATGCCGTCGTGCGGCGGCTGGCAGTCGGGGAAGGTGGCGCTCGGCGAGTACGAGGAGACGTAGACGTAGACGTTCTTGCGCTCGGGCACCAGCGTGTGCGTGTGCGAGCCGCACGCGGTCTCGACGGCGGCGACGTACCTCGGGTTCGTCTTGTCGCTGATGTCGAAGATCTTCATGCCCTCCCACGACGACTTCTCCGTCGCGGGCTGCGAGGTGCTGGTGCAGGAGTTGTCGCTGCGCGAGGAGTCGGTGGACAGGAAGAGCAGGTCGCCGGAGACGGAGACGTCGTTCTGCGATCCGGGACACAGCACTTGGGCAACCGACTTGGGCGCCTTCGGGTTGCTGATGTCGAAGATGCGGAAGCCGTCGTAGTTGCCGGCGTACGCGTACTTGCCCTGGAAGGCCAGGTCCGAATTGAGGCCGGTGACGGCCTCCTTGGGGACGTTGGCGAGGTGCTCGATGTTGTCGGAGTGGACGATCTCGTCCCGGCCGGGTATCTCGCCGTCGGCTATCGCCGCCTTCACATCGGCGGCGTCGCTCTTGGAGACCTTCTCCTGCGCGGCCGGGCTGTCCCCGGGGTCGGGGGTCGCCACCGCCGGACCGGCCGTGAGCAGCGCGGCCAGGAGTCCTGCCGCGGCCGCGGCAACTCCCAGGCGTCTGTGCCGCGTTCGGGGATTGTTCAACAGGGTCACTGCTTCCTCCCTTGTGCCGTTCGCGTGGGAACGGTTCACGGATCCCCGCAGTATCGTCTGCATCATGCACAGATCAACAGGGGGCAACACACTCGTGATGAAGGTTTTCGATCGATCACACGCGAAAGAGTGCTAGGACGGTCATCGGCACTCACGAGGTGCCGTGCCTCAGCTCGCCTGTCACAGGAGGTCGTTGTGCTCTTCCGCCGTGCGTCCCGCGCGTCCATCGCCATGGCCTCGTCGGCCGTCCTGGCCGTGCTCGCGGTCGGGGGCTGCGACTCCGGCTCCGACGCCAAGTCCGCCGCGGCGAGCGGGCCTTCGGTCATCGCGCCGGGCAAGCCCGGTGAGGCGAACCGGACGCTGTCCGCTCAGGACGCCGCCGAGCAACACGCGGACGACGACTCCCCCAACTCGGCGGACCTGTCGTACGCACGGATGATGATCGAGCACCACACCCAGGCGCTGGAGATGACCGAACTCGCCCCGAAGCACGCCGAGTCGACGAAGGTGAAGCGGCTCGCGGAGCGGATCTCCGCCGCGCAGGGACCGGAGATCGCCGCCATGAAGAGCTGGCTGAAAACGCACGGCAAAGGCAAGAGCAGCGGGCACGAGCACGCCACGATGCCCGGGATGGCGACCGAGGCGCAGCTCACGAAGTTGCGCGCCGCCGAGGGCAAGGCGTTCGACGAACTCTTCCTGAAGCTGATGATCACCCATCACGAGGGGGCGATCACGATGGCCACGGACGTGAAGGCGCAGGGCAACAACGTCCAGATCGACGAGATGGCCGACGACGTGATCGCGCAGCAGACGAGCGAGATCACGCGGATGCGCGACATGTCGTAACGGCCACGGGTCGGGCGCGGCGGCGCTTCGGGCGGCGCGGAAGGGCGGCCCGGAGGGCGGCGCAGGCAGGTCCGCCGCACGCCTCGAAGAGCGGTTCCTCGATCCGGTCGGCGCAGGCCGCGAGGTCGTCGACGGAGAGGAAGGATGCTTCCGGCACATACGGACCGCGACCGCCTGCGCACACTCCATACGAGCTGACACGCGCACGCGCGCCGCGCGCCGCACCCTGTTTGCGGAGCATGTGCGGTGCGATGCTGGAACCGTCAGCGACCTCCCTGGTCCCTCGGGTACTCGGGTAAGGAGTTCCGCCGTGCTGCATGTCGCCGTCGTCGGCTCGGGGCCCAGCGGGGTTTACAGCGCCCAGAGCCTCCTCCAGAGCCAGATCCCGGGAGTCCGGGTGGACGTCCTGGACCGGCTGCCGTGCCCGTACGGCCTGGTGCGCTACGGCGTCGCGCCCGACCACGAGAAGATCAAGAGCCTGCAGAACAATCTGCGGACGGTGCTGGAGGACGAGCGGGTGCGGTTCCTGGGCGGCGTCCAGGTCGGCCCGGGCGGGGTGCCGGTGACCCGGCTGCGGGAGATGTACCACGCGGTGATCTACTGCGTGGGCGCCGCCACCGACCGCCACCTCGGGGTGCCCGGCGAGGAGCTGCCCGGCAGCTGGTCGGCGACCGAGTTCGTGTCCTGGTACAGCGCGCACCCCGACTCCGTGTCCGACGGCTTCACCCTCGGCGCGCGGTCGGCCGCGGTCATCGGCGTCGGCAATGTGGCCGTCGACGTGACCCGGATGCTGGCCCGCGGCGCGGCCGAGCTGAGCCCCACCGACATGCCGCAGGCGGCGCTCACCGCCCTGGCCGCGAGCAAGGTGACGGACATCAGCATGGTCGGGCGGCGCGGCCCGTCGCAGGCCCGCTTCACCACCAAGGAGCTGCGCGAGCTGGGCTCACTGCCGGACACCGAAGTCATCGTGGATCCCGAGGAGTTGGCGCTCGATCCGGCGTACGTCGATCCGTCGGGGCTGCCCGCGGCGCAGCGCCGCAATGTGGAGGTGCTGCGCGGCTGGGCCGCCACGCCGCCACAGGGCCGTGCCCGCCGGATCCGGCTGCGTTTCTTCCTGCGCCCGGTCGAACTGCTCGCCGACAAAGGGCGCGTGGGTGCGGTGCGTTTCGAGCGGACGCTGCCGGACGGGAAGGGCGGGGTGACGGGGACCGGACAGTACGAGGACATCGAGGCGCAGTTGGTGCTGCGCTCGGTCGGCTATCGCGGGGTGCCGATCGAAGGGCTGCCGTTCGACGCCGACCATGGCACGGTGCCGCATCGGGCGGGACGGATACTGCGGGACGGCGCGATCACCCCGGGCGAGTACGTGGCGGGCTGGATCAAGCGCGGCCCGACGGGCGTCATCGGCACCAACCGGCCGTGCGCCAAGGAGACGGTGGCCTCGCTGCTGGAGGACGCCCCGCTGCTCGCACAGCGGGACCTGCCCGAGGACCCGCTCGCGGCACTGCGGGCGGAGGGGCTGCGGCCGGTCGAGTGGGCCGGATGGCAGGCGATCGAGCGGGCCGAGGCGGACCTCGGAGCCTCGCTCGGCCGGAGCGTGGTCAAGCTTCCCGACTGGGATTCACTGCTGACGGCTGCGCGGACGGCGGGTTCCTGAGCAGCGGCGGCGCGGACGGCAGGTGCTGAGCAGCGAGCCGAGGTGTCCCTAGCAGGACCGAGGGGGTGCCAGCAGAGCCGAGGGGTTCCCAGCAGAGTCGGCGGCGGCTCCGTGGGCAGGACACGTGGCGGCAACAGGCCGGAAATCAACAAACTGTTCAACCCCCTTACGGTCTCGTGCTGTCCGGACCTGCTCGTATCGTTCGGACGGTCCCCCGCTCCCCCGCCGCTCCTGGAGTGCCCATGGCAACGCCCGCACCCGTGCATCCCGTCGACGAGGTCCCACCCGTACGCCAACTGGCCGCCTTCGGGCTGCAGCACGTACTCGCGATGTACGCGGGCGCGGTGGCCGTTCCGCTGATCGTGGGCGGTGCGATGAAGCTGTCGCCCGCCGATCTGGCGTATCTGATCACCGCGGATCTGCTGGTGTGCGGGATCGCGACGCTGATCCAGTGCGTGGGTTTCTGGCGCTTCGGGGTGCGGCTGCCGATCATGCAGGGCTGCACCTTCGCGGCCGTCTCGCCGATGGTGCTCATCGGGACGACGGGCGGCGGACTGCCCGCGATCTACGGGTCGGTGATCGTCGCGGGCCTCGCGATCGTCCTGCTCGCCCCGGTCTTCGGGAAGCTGCTCCGGTTCTTCCCGCCACTCGTCACGGGCACGGTCATTCTGATCATCGGTGTCTCGCTGCTGCCGGTGGCGGGCAACTGGGCGGCCGGCGGCGTGGGCGCGAAGGACTTCGGGGAGCCGGAGAACCTGGCGCTCGCGGGCTTCGTGCTGGCCGTGGTGCTGGGCGTGCAGCGGTTCGCGCCGGCCTTCCTGAGCCGGATCGCGGTGCTGATCGGTATCGCCGTGGGTCTCGCCGTCGCGGTGCCCTTCGGGTTCACGGACTTCGGCGGGGTCGGGGACGCCGACTGGGTCGGGATCAGTACGCCGTTCCACTTCGGCGCACCGACGTTCCACGCCTCCGCGATCATCTCGATGCTGGTTGTGGCTTTGGTGACCATGACCGAGACGACCGGTGACTTCATCGCGGTGGGCGAGATGACCGACCGGCCGGTTCAGCCGCGTTCGCTCGCGGACGGTCTGCGCGCCGACGGCCTCTCGACCGTCCTCGGCGGCGTCTTCAACACCTTCCCCTACACGGCGTTCGCGCAGAACGTGGGCCTTGTCGGCATGACCCGGGTGCGCAGCCGCTGGGTTGTCGCCGCCGCCGGCGGCATCCTCGTCCTGCTCGGCCTGCTGCCCAAGCTGGGCGCGGTTGTGGCGGCTATTCCGGCGCCGGTGCTGGGCGGCGCGGGCCTGGTGATGTTCGGAACGGTCGCCGCGAGCGGCCTGCGCACCCTCGCCGCGGTCGACTTCAAGGGCAACAACAACCTGACGGTGGTGGCCGTTTCGGTCGCCGTGGGCATGCTGCCGGTCGGGGTGCCGACGGTCTACGAGAAGTTCCCCGACTGGTTCCAGACGGTGATGAACAGCGGGATCAGCGCGGGCTGCCTGACGGCGATCGTGCTGAACCTGCTCTTCAACCACCTGCCGGGGAAGGCGAGTTCAGCCGAGGCGGACGGCCTGGCGGGCGGCAGCGGCGAGGACGCTGCCGAGAAGGCCCGGGAAGAGGCCGTCTAGCTCGTCGTTGCGCAGGACGCTCATCTTGGCCGTGCCCCGGTAGACCTGCCGGATCATTCCGCTCTCGCGCAGCACCCGGAAGTGGTGCGTGGTCGTGGACTTGGTGACCGGCAGGTCGAAATGCGAACACGCGAGCTCGCCGCCGTCGGCGGCGAGCTCGCACACGATCTGGAGCCGCATGGGGTCGGAGAGGGCGTGCAGGACCGACTCGAGCCGGATCTCCTCGCGCGCGGGGTGCGGCAGATCACGGCTGCCGGCGGCGGGGACGGCGGTCCTCATGGCGGCTCCACTTCATCCGGGAACTCATCCCTGAATCACCCCTGAGTCCATCAGGGAACTCCATTGTACGAGACCTTTCGTAGTTTGATATTCGCCGTACTACGATGCCTATCGTATGAGGCGTACACCGGTCCCGCGACGAATGGAGTCCGCCGTGAGCGCGCTCTTCGAGCCCTACACCCTGCGTGATGGCCCGTGCCACCGGCGGAACCGGCCTGATCATCGTCGAGGCGACCGCCGCCTCCCCCGAGGGCCGCATCAGCCCGTACGACCTCGGCATCTGGAACGACACCCGGGTCTGACGGCCCAGGGGGCGCGTTCGGCGTACGGCTGGTTCTCGGCGAGGAGCAGGAACCGGCTCGCGAGGCGCATGAGGAGCGCGGCGGCCGCGGCGAGCAGGACGAGGGCCAGCGTTCCGGCCTGGAGAACGGGCAGGTCCTGGGCCAGTGCGGCCTGGAGGGTGGTCCGGCCGAACCCCGGGATGTCGTAGACCTGCTCCACGGCGACCGCGCCGCCGGTCAGGCCGACCACGAGTCGAACGCCGGGGAAAGGTTGGGGGAGTTCCCGAGGCCGAGCGCCCCGCCCGCCCCGGCGCCGGGCACGATCGCGGCGACCGCGCCCGGCGAGCGTGGTCCAGTCGGCGCGGATCACGGGTGGGTTCCTGGGAAAGGGTGCCGGTGTCGGGTGCGTCCAGCCGGACATCGGCACCCTCCCTGTCAGCCCGTCAGGCGGCCAGCACAGCCGGCGCACTCGGCGCGCACGGCGCGCACGGCGCGCACGGCGCGCACGGCGCGCACGGCGCGCACGGCGCGCACGGCGCAGGCGGCGCGCACGGCGCAGGCGGCGCAGCCGTCGCACTCGGCGCCGTCGGCGATTCGGCCTGGGCGAGCAGTGCGACCAGGGTCGCGCGGGCGCGTGCCACACGGGAGCGGAGCGTCCCGATGGGGCAGCCACTGACCTCGGCGGCCTCCGCGTACGGCATGCCCATCAGCTGGGTGAGGACGAACGCCTCGCGCCGGTCGTCGGGCAGCGCGGCCAGCAGGTCGAGCAGCGCGATGCCGTCGTCGAAGCCGGGCACGTCGCGCGGCTGGGCCAGCTCCGCGGCCACCTGCCAGTCGCCGCTGTCGCTCAGCCGCGGCCGGGCGGCGGTATGCCGGAAGCTGTCGATCACCGCACGGCGTGCGATGGACAGCAGCCAGGCGCGGGCCGAGGAACGCCCCTCGAACCGGTGCAGGCTGCCGAGCGCCCGCAGGAACGTGTCCTGGGCGAGGTCATCGGCGGCCTGGGGGTCCGCGGAGAGATGGGCGACGTACCGGACGACGTCGCGATGCAGGGCGCGTACGAAACGTTCGACGGCAGCCGCGTCGCCGCCGCGGGCGGCCAGCGCCCAGGCGGTTATCGACTCGTCGATCGATGCCGTTTTCTCGCTCCTCCCGCTCCTCTCGCTCCTCTCTCTTGGGTCGGATTCGTCGCGCAAGGCGGGTACGGCAGAAGTGATCACCAGGTGTCCTTCTCGGTCATCCGTGATCCGGACCGCCGGGCGCGGGCGCGGTGGTCCGGGTGTGGGGTAGGGCCGTACGGCGAGTACGGCCGATGCCCGAAGCGCGCGGAGGCGCTTCGGGGAACCTGCTGTCTCAGACGACAGCGGTCCCCACGGGCGGACCCCGAGAAGTGATCGCGTGAACGAGAAGGAGGTGCCGCGGCGCGCGGTCCGAGGAGCCACGGCGTACGCGGAACCGCGGACAGTGCGGGGGCGCGGGCAGGGCGAGCGGCAGTCGCAGGGGCGCGGCCAGCCAGCCCGCCACCGCCCGCAGGATGCGGAAAACGGCGCGCTCGCCGTACGCCAGCCAGAGGCCGCAGAGCAGCGCGGCCAGCAGGTGGGCGGCGAGCATGCCGAACGAGGACGTACCGCCCGAGTCCATGTGCCCCATGTGCCCCATGTCCATGGCGTCCGCGGACATGGAGTCCATAGAGCCCATATGCATGGATTCCATGTGCGCGGGACTCATGTGCGCGGAGCTCATGTGCATGGACTCCATGTGCATGGACTCCATGTGCATGGAGCTCATGTCGTGCCCCGTGGAGCCCCATGGCAGAGCGCCCACGCCCATCGAGCCCAGCCCCGAACCCGAGGCCACCGACTGCGCGACCGAGAACGCCGAGTGGAGCAGCCCTTGGGCGACGACCACCACGGACACGATCAACGGCTGCCCGCGCTCACGGCCGGCCAGGGACCACCCCACGCCGCCCATGGCCACGACTCCGCCGGCCATGGCCCACCAGGCCACCGGGGAACCGGACATCATCACGTGCCCCAGGGCGGCGAGCAGCACACAGACGGCCGCGAACATCGCGGCCCGTACTGTGCGAGAACACCACCCAGCAGTCATGACGGCCCTCATCCTTGCATCCGCGGTTCGGTCGTCAGGTGTAGGTACGGAAGACCGCTCGGCGTGCGGTCAATCGCGAACGTGTGATCCAGGACACGAAACGCGCGACAACTCACCGCACTTACCGACCGACCTCTCCGTCATAGCCGCGGCCGTACCGGCCGTAGTCACACTCGTACGGTCATAGCCGCAGGCAGGGAAGGGAGTTGCGCGGGCCGCCGCGTGGCGCGCGGCATTCTCGAACGGCGAAGACCCTACGTGTTGTAGGTTTCTCCGTCGTGTACCTCTTACGTGATGGAGGCCCCGTGAAGGAACGTGACGCCGGGCGACCGGGACGCGGACCGGCACCCGTACTGGCCCTGCTCGTGCCGAGCCTCGGGGTCGCAGCGGTGGGCGTGTATCACCTGTGCGGGTTCGACCTGCACGCCGTGCACGGTCGCCCGCATCTCGACGACGGGCTGACCATGGCGGGCGTGATCATGGCCGTCGTGACGGCGGGAGCGGCCCTCGGCGATCTCCTGTGGCGGGCGGCGACGCGCGACCGCTCGGCCGACGACGGCGGAAAGCCCTGCCCGGCGCGTCCAGAGCTGTGACACGCCCACAGACGAGACGGCCCTACCCCCTCAGCTCGTCTTCCGCCCCCACAGTGGCCCAATCCGCTCCCACTCCTGGTCCCACTGCGCCATGCGCCGCCGTTCAAGGCGGCCTCGCACGAGCCGTCCGCAGACGAACGGCACGCCCGCGCCGCTGACGCCGGCCAGGACGCCGACCAGGGAGGCGCGCAGGCGGGCCTGGGACGCAGAGGCGGGCTCGGTGACAAGGCGGCCAGCGGGGTCGGTCCAGACGGTGACCGGGGTGCCCGCGCCGGTGCCGGCGTGCACCCGCGTCCGGCCCGCGCGCTGCGAGCCGTCTGCCGCGGTCCAGCGCACCTTCGCCCAGACGAAGGTGCCGGACTCCGCGGCGCGCGCAGTCGGCGCGTTCTCGGTGAGGAGGGCCGGGACGGAGCGCCGCTCGGCGCGCTGCTGGGCGAGCCCGTGCTCCACGGTGTGCCCGGCAGCCAGGCCGGTGATCACGCCGCCGAGCACGGTGAACACCCAGGCGACGAACACGATCCAGGCCTCCACGGCATCACTGCGCCGCCGCAGCGGATTGCGTCGCCACCGCCACAGCCACAGCCGCACCTTCGGACCACGGAATGCCGCCATCAATGGCATCCTCCTCACGACCGCGCGGACCCGCCACATCTCCCTCCCATACGCGCTCGGTCCGCTCGCCGCTCACGCCAAGTCCCTCGGCTCTCCTCCGTCCCAGGCGTCCCGGCACCCCCCGGCCACGCCCGGTCATCACTGGCGAAAGCCTCGGCCGGACAGCGAAACCACCGCCCTGACCTGCGGAAATGTCACATCCTGAGGTGACTGTCAGTGGCTGGGTGCAGACTGGCCCGTGTCTGAGACAACGACGTGGCGGAGGTGGTCTGCATGACCGACGTACTGCTCAGCGTAGGCACGCGCAAGGGGCTCTTCATCGGCCGACGGCGCGGCGGCGCCTGGGAGTTCGACGAGAGTCCGTACTTCAACGCGCAGGCCGTGTACTCGATCGCGATCGACACCCGGGGCGAGCGCCCGAGGCTGCTGGCCGGAGGGGACAGCTCGCACTGGGGCCCGTCCGTCTTCCACTCCGACGACCTGGGCCGGACATGGGCCGAACCGGCTCAGCCCGCCGTCAAGTTCCCCAAGGACACCGGCGCTTCGCTGGAGCGGGTGTGGCAGTTGCACCCGGCAGCCGCCGAACCGGACGTGGTGTACGCGGGCACGGAGCCGGCCGCGCTGTACCGCTCGGAGGACCGGGGCGAGTCCTTCGAGCTCGTCCGTCCGCTGTGGGAGCACCCCACGCGCTCGAAGTGGGTGCCGGGCGGCGGCGGGGAAGGGCTGCACACCATCCTCACCGACCACCGCGACCCGCGTGCCGTGACGGTCGCCGTCTCCACGGCCGGGGTGTTCCGCACCGAGGACGGCGGCGTGAGCTGGGCGCCCTCCAACTCCGGTGTCTCCGCGGTGTTCCTGCCGGATCCGAACCCGGAATTCGGCCAGTGCGTGCACAAGATCGCCCAGGACGCGGTGACTCCGGACCGGCTGTATCTGCAGAACCACTGGGGGGTGTACCGCAGCGACGACGCGGGCAAGCACTGGACCGACATCGGCGACGGCCTGCCGTCCACGTTCGGCTTCGCGGCGGCCGCGCATCCGCACCGCGGCGACACGGCGTACGTATTCCCCATCAACGCCGACGCGGACCGTGTCCCGGCCGGCCGGCGATGCCGCGTCTACCGTACGGCGGACGCGGGCAAGAGCTGGGAGCCGCTGTCGGCCGGGCTGCCCGCCGAGGACCACTACGGCACGGTGCTGCGCGACGCGCTGTGCACGGACGGCGCGGACCCGGCAGGCGTGTACTTCGGCAACCGCAACGGCGAGGTGTACGCGTCGGCCGACGACGGCGACAGCTGGCGGCAGTTGGCCTCGCATCTGCCGGACGTGCTCTGCGTACGCGCCGCGGTCGTCGCCTGAGCCTGACCGGCAGCCCCGAGCCTGCCCAACTGTCCTGAGCCCGACCGAGAACCGGGAGACCCCACCGGACCATGAAAACGCGCACCTTGTCTCCAGGGCGCCCATATCGTCAACGGATCGGTCATCCTCGGTCGCCCCACGGCCACCGGTTGATCTCCGCCGCCTGTACGGCAGTAGGGTGACGCCCGTGGCACCACGACCGTTGCGTGAAATCGTTGAACCCGGCTGGGCGAAAGCCCTGGAACCCGTCGCCGGACGGATCGCCGAGATGGGCGACTTCCTGCGCGCGGAGATCGCCGCGGGGCGCACCTATCTCCCGGCGGGGGCGAATGTCCTGCGGGCCTTCCAGCAGCCCTTCGACGACGTACGGGTCCTGATCGTCGGCCAGGACCCGTACCCGACGCCGGGACACGCGGTGGGGCTGTCGTTCTCCGTCGCGCCGGACGTCCGTCCGCTGCCCGGCAGCCTGATCAACATCTTCCGCGAGCTCAACACCGACCTGGGGCTGCCCCAGCCGTCCAACGGCGACCTCACGCCGTGGAGCAAGCAGGGTGTGCTCCTGCTCAACAGGGCGCTCACCACGGCCCCGCGCAGCCCGGCCGCCCATCGCGGCAAGGGCTGGGAGGAGGTCACCGAGCAGGCGATACGGGCGCTGGCCGAGCGAGGCGGGCCGCTGGTGTCGATCCTGTGGGGCCGCGACGCCCGCAACCTGCGTCCGCTCCTCGGCGACCTGCCCTCGGTGGAGTCCGCCCACCCCTCCCCCATGTCGGCGGACCGCGGCTTCTTCGGCTCCCGCCCCTTCAGCCGCGCCAATGACCTGCTGGCCAGGCAGGGAGCCGAGCCGGTGGACTGGCGCCTGCCGTGACGCCCGGCGGCACGCTGCCCGGTGTACTGGCCGTGGACTCGGGGGGCTCGGGGCTGCGCGCGGTGCTCGCCGTGCGCGGGGAGGCCTCAGGGGCTCCCCTGGCCTCGAAGGAACCGGTCCGCACGGGCCCGCGCGGCATCGACGCCGGACATCTGCTGGAGCAACTGCTGCCGATGGTCCGGCAGTTGATGGCTGACTCCGGGGTCGACGGGCTCGCCTCCGTCGCCATCGGAGCGGCGGGCCTGGCCACGCTCGGCGAAGACCTGCGCGCCGAGCTGCCGTCGGCACTGGAGCGTGAACTCGGCGTGCGCCGACTCGCGTTGGCCGCCGACGCCGTGACCGCGTACACGGGTGCGCTCGGTCAGCGGCCGGGCGCGGTGATCGCCGCCGGCACCGGCATGATCGCGGTCGGCACCGACCTGAAGAGCTGGCGCAGGGCCGACGGGTGGGGCCATCTGCTCGGCGACTGCGGCGGCGGGGCCTGGATCGGCCGCGCGGGCCTCGAAGCGGCCGCGCGGGCCTTCGACGGGCGCCCGGGTGGCTCGGCGGGGCTGCTGGCGCGTGCCGAGAGGATGTTCGGCCCGGTACCAGGGTTGCCGGGCAGGCTGTACCCGCGCGCCGACCGGCCGGCCGTACTCGCCGCTTTCGCGCCCGAGGTAGCCACCTGCGCCGAGAGCGACCCCGTGGCGGCGGGCATCCTGCGCGCGGCGGCGCGGAACATGGCCGAGTCGGCAGCCGCCGTGTGCCCGCCCTCGGGAGAGCCCCATGTCGCCCTCGCCGGCGGCCTGTTCAAAATGGGCGACCCCCTCCTCGTACCGCTGCGTGGGGAGTTGGCGGTGCGCCTGCCGCACGCCCGGCAGATACCGGCCGCGGGCGACCCGCTGCGAGGCGCCCTGGGGATCGCCGTCGACCTGGCGAACGACGAGCTCGCCCTGCCTCACGACCAGCAAATGCTGTACGTGGTAACCGAAAAGACGTGAACAAGACATAACCCCGACGCGCCCGAAATAGCGGATAGATACGCCCCTGCCGGACAAGTGAGGCCGATGCCCGCATCGGACGTCGGCACACATCACATGCCGGGCAAGCGGGTTGTTACTGATCACTTCTGATCCGTACGTAACTCATCAGACAAAAGCGGACGGATACCGCTCACCTGCACCCTCCCCGAACAGGGGAACCCAAGAAACCAGTAACATGCGGCGCCATGAGCTCCCCCACTGGGCCCGCGTCCGGCCTGCCCGTACGAATGCCGCGACCCCGCCAGTCCGGGCGGCACCGCCGCCCGGAACCCCTGGCGGCTCCCGAGGGCGCGCCCGCGTTCGTCCTCGCGGTGCCGGGCACCCCCAGCGCCGCCACGCGCGGCCTCGCCGAGGAGGTCGTGAGCATCGCGCGCTCCGAGCTGCCCGGCCTCGACGCCCGGATCGGGTACCTCGACGGGAACGATGAGTTCCCCACGCTGCAGTCCGTGCTGGCGCACGCCGCCGAGGAGCGGGTCGCGCGCTTCGAGCAGGCCCGCGCCGCCGGTGCCGACGTGACCCAGCCCGACGGCCCCGTCGCCATCGTCGTGCCGCTGCTCGCCGGCCCGGACAACGCGCTGCTGCGCCGGGTCCGCCAGGCCGTCATGGACAGCCGGGTCGCTGCCGAACTGACCGATGTGCTCGGCCCGCACCCGCTGCTCGCCGAGGCGCTGCACGTGCGCCTGTCCGAGGCGGGTCTGGCCCGTGCCGACCGCGCCCGGCTGTTCACCGTGGCCACCGCGGCCGACGGCATCATCCTCGCCACCGTGGGCGGCGAGGAGGCCGTGCAGGCGGCCGGGATCACCGGCATGCTGCTCGCCGCGCGGCTCGCCGTGCCGGTGATGGCGGCGGCGCTCGACGTGGACGGCGCGATCGCGGCCACCGCCGAGCAGCTGCGCGGCTCGGGCTCCCAGCAGCTCGCGCTCGCGCCGTATCTGATCGGCCCGGAGCTCGACGCGGGTCTGCTCGACGCGGCCGCCAAGGAGGTGGGCTGCTCCGCCGCCGAGGCGCTCGGCCCGTACCCGGCGATCGGCAAGCTCGCGCTGGCCCAGTACACAACGGCGTTGGGCATCGCCCCGCAGCAGCCGCAGGGCGCTCCGGTCCGCTAGCCGACCGGAACACCGGCCTCCAGGCCCATCAGTCGCGCAAAGGGCCCGCTCCTCTCGCAGGAGCGGGCCCTTGCCGCTGCGTGCGCACGGTTTCTTGCGCGTACGCCCGCCGCGGTCAGTCGAAGACCACGCAGGAGGCCGCCGGGGCTTCGATCGAGCCGGCCCGGCGCGGCACGCCCGTGTCCGGGTGGACCGCGAACCAGGTCACGTCGCCGGAACGCTCGTTGGCGACGTACAGGAAGCCGCCGGAGGGGTCGAGGGCCAGCGCGCGCGGCCAGGTGCCGCCGCAGGGCACCGTGGCGACCAGGCGCAGGCCCTCGCCGACCGTGTCGGGGGTGAGCAGGGAGACGACGTCCTGGCCGCGGGTGGCGGTCCACACGAAGCGGCCGTCGGGCGACACGACGATGCCCGACGGGTACGCGTCACCGTCCGGGACGCCCGGCAGCACCGGCGTCTCGCCGACCGGCCGCAGCGCGCCTTCGGCGGCGTCCCAGCGGCAGACGGTGACGGTGGGCGCGAGTTCGTTGAGGACGTACGCGTGTTCGCCGCGCGGGTGGAAGACGAGGTGGCGGGGCCCGGAGCCGGGGCGCAGCGCGATTTCGCGGTGCAGCGTGAGCGTTCCGCCGTCCAGCCCGCACACCCGTACGGAGTCCGTGCCGAGGTCGACGCTCACCGCCCAGCGTCCGCTCGGGTCGGGCTGCACCTGGTGGGCGTGCGGGCCCTGCTGGCGCGGGGTGTGCGGGCCCGAGCCGCTGTGCTGGAGCACGCTGGAGGCGGCGTACGCGAGCCCGCCGTCGGGGCGGACGGGTACGGCGGTGACGCTGCCGGAGCCGTAGTTGGCGGTCAGGACGTGTCCCGCGAACACGCTGAGGTACGTGGGGCCGCTACCGCCGACCGGCACCAGCGGCCCGGTGAGTTCCGGCTTGTCGCCGTGCACGCGGTACGCGGCCACCGCGCCGTCGGCCGTCTCGCTGACGGCGTAGAGCATGTCCCGCTCGGGCGACAGGGCGAGGTACGCGGGGTCGGGGACGCCGTCCACCGTGCTCAGGACGGTCAGCGCACCGCTGTCCGGGTCCATGGACGCGGTGAGGACGCCGAGGCCTCCCGCCGCCGTGAACGAGCCGATGAACGCCCGTTGTTGCCGCCTGCCGCCGTCTGCCACCGCTGTCCCCTTTCGGTACCGCGTCGTCCGGGGCGACGGTAGCAGCCGACGATCAACGGTCTATTCCAAGAGGGTGAATCCGGGGGGCGGCGACGTCGCGGTGACGGCGTAGGGGTGACGGCGGAGTAGAGCTAGAGCGGGGCCGAGCCCCTCGCCCTTTCGAGTGCCTCCGGGTGGTGGACGTAGGCGGGGCGCAGCTCCACGGTCTCGTACGTGCGGTGGAAGACGGGCGTGGCGCTGCCGGAGATGGGCGGCACGATCCACGACCAGTCCGCGCCGACCCGGCGGCCCTTGCGCTCCTCGCGCCCGAGGTGGGCGAGGAAGCGCCGGGACTCGGTGTGGTGGTCGGTGACCGTGACGCCCGCGCGGTCGTAGGAGTGCAGGACGGCGCGGTTGAGTTCGATGAGCGCGCGGTCCTTCCACAGCGAGCGGTCGGTGCGTGTGTCGAGGCCCAGACGGTCCGCGATGAGCGGCAGGAGGTCGTAGCGGTCGGTGTCGGCGAGGTTGCGGGCGCCGATCTCCGTGCCCATGTACCAGCCGTTGAAGGGGGCTGCCGGGTAGCAGATGCCGCCGATCTCCAGGCACATGTTGGCGAGCGCGGGCACCGCGTGCCAGCGCAGTCCGAGCGTGCGCCACCAGGTGTACTCGGGGTGGGCGAGTTCCACTTCGAGCACCGCGTCGTCCGGCACCGCGAACCAGCTGGGCTTGTCGTCGGTGCCCTGGATCACCAACGGCAGTACGTCGAAGGGGGTGCCGTGGCCGCCGGGCCAGCCGAGCCGCCGGGCGAGCGCGGTCAGGCCCGCGTTGCGCGGGTCGCCGGTCACGCGGCCGTCCGGGCGTGTGTAGCCCGCGTACCGGATGAGCTGTTCGTTCCAGATCCGGGGGCCGGGGCGCCCCGGCTCGTCGGGGGCGAAGACCGTGATGAGCGCCCGGATCCGGCCGTCGTGGGTCGCCTCCCGCAGATGGTCCACCGACGCCGCGGCGACGTCGTGGGCATCCCGCAGGTCCCTGCGGTCCCGGACGCGCAGGGAGTGCCAGTACAGGCGCCCTATGCACCGGTTGGCATTGCGCCAGGCGACGCGCGCGCCGAAGGCGAGCTCTTCCGTGGTGTGCCGGTACGTCCCCGTGTCCGCGATCTCCGCGCGCACGGCGGCGATCCGGCGGGCGGGGTCGCCGAGCCGTTTCTCGGTGTGGTGGAGGGTGAGGAACTCCGTGGCGGCGCACAGGAGTTCGTACGGTTCCGGCCTGGGGTCGGCGGCGGGGGCGCCGGTGCCGAAGCCACGGGCGATCAGCTGTCCCCTGAGGCCGGGGATCCGGGAGGCGCCGTCGGTGCCGAGCCGCGCGGACGACGCGTGCGGGGCCGTACCGTCTCGCCTTCGGCCTGCCGGGACCCGGTCCAGCCACCCGCCCGGCTCGGTGGCCCACGGCGCCGGGCTCCCCCCGCTCCCGTCGTCGGCGTAGCGCTCCGCCCGTCCGGTTCCGCGAGTGAAGTCCCGCATGATGCCACCCCCAAGCGACTCCGCCCGCGGGCCGCTCCCGCACGGCTCGCGGGCTCTGTGCGTCTGATAGCCGCGGGGTTACCCGGCCGGTGCGGTGATCCACCCTCTAGATGGCCGGTGAAAGTTCCTCATTCGGGCGCCCGGTGTCCAGGGGCCGAGGTCGGACGCCCGCGTCGTGCCGGGCGTCTAAGCGGCTCCGGGGAAGTGCGGGTGCGTTCCCGCGTCGTTCGGTGCGTGCTCTCGGTGTGCCGGACGAAGGTCCTCGTAGCAGTGCTACTTGGGCCTTTGGCCGGTGCGGCGAGTGGGGGCACCTCCCACGCCCTTGAGGCAGTGGGGGAGCGTGCCGGGCGGCGTGGGGGCGTGCCTGAACTTCCCCGGGGTCGCTTAGCGTCCGGGTCGGCGGCGATGCCCGCGAGAGCGCGTACTTCGCGGGCGCAGGCGTTCAAGAATCGGCCGACTGAGAACGCAGAGGTCTCCCGAGCGGCGACGCCAGCTCCGTCAGCTTCTTCTCCAGGTTGTACAGATACATAAGAGGCTCCCCGCCGTCCATGGGACGAGGCGTCTCGTGGGCAACGGCCGCCAACCGGCGCTCGCCGGCGGTGAGGGCTTCCACTGCTGCCGTCACGCGCCAACAGGCATCGGCCAGGGCGGCATCACGCGACGCGGCCGGATCGGCGGCGACAGAGACCAGACCGCGCACCTCACCGACGCAGGCTTCGAGCAACTCGATGACCTGACGGGCGCGGGCCATGCGAGCCCGGAAGGGACTCAAAGGGTGTACGAGCGGAGCGAGGGCCACCTTCGCCCGGCCGAACAGCAGCTCCAGCTCGGCGGCATGCGGGGCCGGGTCGGCCTCGACATCGCCGGCGAGGCGAGCGGCAGCCTCGGCCGTGGCCGCGTGAACACACTGCAGGGCCCGCTGAATCCACGCATCGTTCGTCGCATGCGTCGTCACCGGCAGCACGAGGGCCACGGTCAGCGCGGCACACACCGCGCCCACGCCCGTCTCCGCGAGACGCAGCACGAGCAGGGAGAGGTCCAAAACACCCAGCAGGCCGTAGAGCAGGCTGGCCAGGACCGTCACCGCGAGCATCATCCAGGAGTAAGAGACGGCGGCGGTGTAGAAGATCCCGAAGACACAGACCGCGATCAGGGCCGCCGATGGCACGGGCGCGCCCTGCAGCGGAATCGCGACGAGAAAGCCGACGACGACACCGGTCACCGTGCCGAGGACACGGCGGAAACCGCGGACCAGAGTCTCGCCGCGGGAGGCCGTGTTGACGAAGATCCACCAAACAGTGCCAACGGCCCAGTACCAGCGCTCCTCGGAAAGCACCTGGCCGACGGCGAGCGCCAGAGAACAGGCGGCAGCGGCCTGGAATGCCTGCCGGGTGGTGGGCCGCGCCAAGCCCGTGCCGGGCAAGCCCGTCGGAGCCGCGGCAGGCGGGATGCGGCGCTCGATGGGCCAGAGCAGGAAGCGCACGGCGCCGGCCGCCAGCAGGGACAAGCCGATGGCGGCGTACAGCTCGGGCAGCTGCGCGGGAACGGCGTGCAGGAACTGCGTCACGAAGAGGCTCATGAACGCGAAGATGCCGAGCGCGTTACCGCGCGCGCCCCAGCGGCGGGCGTAGACCCCGCAGAAGACAACGGCCACGAAGGCGGCATCGCGGGCTGCCGGGACGTCGTGCAGGGCGGTGGCGAACGCCAGCACCGGGAATCCCGCGACGGGCAGCAGTGCGGTGGTGATTCGCTGGGCGCGCACGCTCGCATCGGCAACGGTGAAGAGGGCGAGGAGCGCCGCGAGCCCCCCGGTGATCGACGCGACGAGGGAGAGCCCGTACAGCTCGGACACGGCGACCGCGACGCCGATGCCGATGACGGCGCGGGTCGCGTTCCGCAGTCTCAAGCGTCCAGGATCAGGAGCTATGAAGATCCTCTTCACGGCCGTTCGCCGCCCCCCTTGCAATGAAGCACGCCGTACCAGCGACCGCCTGGGGTGGTAGGCGAACAGCAGGCACAACGAAGGCGCCGCGGTCCGGGTCCGGCCTCGTCGCCGCCCGGCGCTGCGCGGCGCCGTAAGTACGTGGATGGCAAGAGGTAACCACTCTTACCCCAATGGCTCAACAGCCCATCGGTCGACTGGGCCATTGGCCCATCCAAGGGAGCGCGTACCGGCCGGAGAAGGGCCAACGGACCAACCACCGCCCAGGCAATGGGTGCGCGCCCTTTTCGCTCGCCTTGCGCGGGCCGGGGGCGCCGCTCGCTCGCCCAGCGCGGGCCGGGGGCGCCGCGCAGCCGATCGAGACGTGGCGCCGCCCGTCCGCGATGTGAACGCACCTCCCTCGCTACGACGGCCCGTCCGGCGCCAGCGCGAGTACGGCGCGGTCGTCGGCGTCCGTCCCCGGTGCACCCGCCGACCAGCGCTCCGTGTCCTCCCGCACGAAAGCCACCACGGACTCCGGATCCGGCGCCGCGCCCGGCCCGAACCGCCGCGCGAGCCGCTCCACGACCGGATAGAAGGCCCCCGACGCATCACGCGTCTCGCTCACCCCGTCCGTGTAGACGAGGAGTACCTCGCCGGGCTCGAACAGATGCACCGTGGTCTTCGCCGGGCGGCCCGGACACATGCCTCCGAGCCCCAGGGGCAGCGCCGGTTCGGTGACCAGCCGCCGGGCGCCCCGCGGGCCGATGACGGCGGGCGGCGGATGACCCCGGTCGACGATGCGCACCTCCCCGCCGGAGGACGGGAACTCGAGCAGCAGCGCGGTCACGAACAGTTCCGGGTCGCCGTCCTCGCCCACCGGGCTGTTACGGGCGATGCTGAGCTCCAAGCGCTCGGCGAGCGTGCTCAGGCTCGGCACGTCGTAGGCGGACACCCGGAAACCGGCCAGGACCGAGGCGACCGTCTGGACGGCGCCGATGCCCTTGCCCCGGACGTCGCCGATGATGACCCGCACGCCGAACGGCGTCCGGCACAGGTCGTACAGATCGCCGCCGACGAGCATCCCGCCTTCACCGGCCGTGTAGGACGCGGCGGCGCGCAGCGGACCCACCCTGCGGGGCACCGGCCGCAACAGAGTCCGCTGCATGGCCTCCGCCACCGAGTTCGCCCGGATCAGGTGCCGCGTGGTGCTCTCCCGCTCCGCGGCCAGGGCCGTGCTGGCGGCCCCGATGAGCGCCGTGGCCACGTACAGCGCCGCGTGGTGCTGCTCCCCGAAGTGCCCGGGACGGAGCGACGCCATCAGCATCTCCAGCCCCAGGCAGACGACAGTGGACAGCGCCGTCCCCCGGGGCCCGCGCGTCGCCGCGGTCAGCGGCGGTACGCCGGTGAGCAGGAAGCTGACGGGTTCCTGCCCGCGTACGACGATCTCCAGGGCGATATCGAGCAGCACCACGACGAACGGCAGCCACCAGACCCAGTCCTGGCCCAGGAAACGCGGGCGACGTTCCGGACACGTACTGCTGTGAGGCATAAGGCGCACCCTAAGAGCCCGGTCGGCCGCGACCGGTCACGGTGTGTTCCGTGTCGCGGAGCGAGCCCTCGATCCGCGACAGCTCGGCGTTGAGGCTGCTCAGCCATGTCTCCAGGTCGATCAGCACGGGCAGCGGCGGGGAGTTCTCCGGCGGCGTGAGCGGAGCGCCGGGCGCACCCGGCTGCCGCTGGTCACCGGTGGCGAGCGCGGCGATCCGTGTCGTGGCGGCGGCCACATGGCCGGCCGCCGTACGGGCCCACGCCGCGGCGCCGGGCGGAATGGTGGTCACGGGCAGGTCGAAGCGGGGCAGCCAGTGGGCGCCGAGCAACACGTGGCTGGCGGACATGAGCACGGCCTGCCAGTCGGCGCGGGCCTCCGCCGGCGTTCCCGAGGGCTCGCTGCGGTACTGGGCGTACGCGGCCTCCGCGAGCCGCAGCCGGTGCTCGGTGGGCAGCGTGGACGGGGAGCGTGCCGCGCCCGGTGAGGCGGTGACCACGTCCACGGTGTGCGTGACGAGCGGACCGCAGGAGCGGAGCAGCGCGGCCATGGTTCTGCGCACCTCGCGCCGGGCACCCGCGGGCCAGGCGATCAGCCCGCAGAGCAGACCGATCACGCTGCCCGTCACCACATCGATGACGCGTGCCCCGGCGAGCTGCCAGGAGGCCGGGGCGATCTGCGCGAACGCCGACGCGACGACGAGGGTGAACAGCGCCTGCGCCCAGGCGATGCCGAGCAGCGGCCCCAGCGCGAACGCGGCCAGCATGCCCGGCGCGAGCACCGCCGCGTATGCCTCGGTCTGCCGCCCGAAGCCGACGAGCAGCGCCCCGGCGGCCACGGCGCCCACGAGGTTCCCGGCAAGCACCTTGGGGACCGCCGCCCAGGTCTGCGCGACGGTGGTCCTGCTCAGCGTCAGCACGGCGAGCATCACCCAGAAGCCGTGCGGGAGATCGAGCGACCCCGCCACCAGCCGCGCCGCGCCGAGCCCCAGGGCGATGCGCACGGCGTTCTGGAACTGCACCGACCGCAGCGTCACATGGCCGAAGAGCCGCTTCACCCACAGCCCGGCGGTGCTCGTGTCGGCGTACCAGAACAGCTCCCGGGGCGGAATCGGCGGCGTCCGCCGGCCGTACACGGCGATCCGTGCGGCGGCCTCCACCATGCGGGCCGACTCGGCGATCCCCAGCACGGCCGACTGCCGCCTCAGCACCGGCACCGGCGGTGCGGCATCGGGCGGCCCTGTCGCCTGGTTCGTCCGCAGGGCCTGGAAGTCGAGAATCCCCTCCTCCAGCGTGCCGGGCCGCGGCGGCGGACGGCCCACGCGCAGAGCGCCCGCGGTGACGTTGCAGAGCGTGGCGACCCGGTCCAGCAGCGCATCGCAGGCAGCTTGCGCGAGCTCTGTGCCCTCGGCGGCCGCGCCCCTGCCGCTCAACCGTGGCGAAGGCGCGGCCGGGATCACCTCGGTGAAATGGGCCAGCAGGTCCAGCAGACGGCGGGTGGCCTTGCCCGCCTGCGCCAGCGCCCGGTCCCTGCGCGCGGGGCCCGCCGGTCGCTCGGCCTCCGGGACGGCGGACAGCCGCAGCCGCCGGCCGGCCTCCCGGAGGCCTGCGGGGTCGGCGCCGGCCGGGTCCGCCGCGGCGTCGGCCGCGACGGTGAGCGCCTCCGCCAGCCGGGTCCGGTACGGGGCGGCGGGCGGGGCCGGCAGCACCAGGACCTCGCAGGCCGCGAGGAGCAGGATCCCTGTGGTGAGGCCCGTCAGGCGCAGCCCCAGGGTGTCCGGGGCGTACGGCGGAACGCACGCCAGGATGTAGAAGAGCTGGAGGCCGGGGCCCGCCCCGGCCGCCCGGGGACCCGCGACCGCCGCGAAGGCGAGCAGGAAGCCGACGACCAGCATGCCGAGCACCGCCGCCCAGGTCCGGACCGCCAGCGCGGTCCCCAGCGTGACCAGCAGCAGACCGACGGGCAGCGCCTTCAGCATGACGGTCGCGCGCTGCCGCCCCGAGCCGGGGATCGAGGACAGCAGGCCGAGCGACACGGGTCCGAACAGCGCGTACAGGGCCGCTTCGGGCCTGTCGAGCCCGTACAGAAAGGCATAGAACCCGGCGCTCGCGGCGACGGTCACCCGGATGCCCCGGCGGAGGACTGCCGTCCGCTCCGGCCCGCCGGTCACTGCCTGCCCTCAGGGCCTGTTGCGGGTTCCGGGCCGGGCTCGCGCATGGGCACTGTCCTCTCGGCCGACGCCGTCTCAACGGGGTGAGACCGACGCCGTCTCGACGACGCGGTGAGTGGGTCGGGGCCGGCGACCTGCTCCCATTGTCGAACGGCGCCGTACGGCACGCAGCGCGTACGGGAGCGGTGTCCCGAAGCCCTCAGCCGGTACGGAAACGGTGCCCCGCAGCCCTCAGCCCGTACGGAAACGGTCCCCCACGGCACGCAGCCCGTACGGATCGCGCGGACCAAGAGCCGGGGCCACCATGGCAGAAGGTGCCGACCGGAGGCGGGAGGTCGTACGGTGCACACCATCGTCCCGGTCCTCTTCGCCGTCGCCGCGGCGCTGAGCAACGCCATCGGGACGGTGCTGCAGCGCCGGGAGGCCCTCTCCGTGCCCAGCTCGGCCGGCTTGCGTCCAGGGCTGATGCTCGATCTGCTGCGGCGTCCGCTGTGGCTGCTCGGCATCGGGGCGGTCATCGCCGCCGCTGTGTGCCAGGCGCTGGCCCTGAGCACCGGGCCGATGGTGATCGTCCAGCCGCTCTTCGTCCTCGAGCTGCCGCTCGCGCTGATCGTCGCCTGGATCGTCCTGCACCGGCCGCTGCCCCGCGTCGGGTGGGTGGCCGTCGCCCTCGTGGTGGTGGGCCTCGGTGTGGCGCTCGCCGCCGCTGCCCCCAGCGGTGACCGCACGTATGTGCCGACCGGCCGCTGGATCGCCGCCCTCGCCGTCGGCGCCGGCGTGATCGTCGCGCTCTGCGCCGCGGCACTGCGCCGCCCCCAGGGCCGGGTCCGCGCGGCCTGCCTGGGTGCGGCCTGCGCGGTCAGCTACGCGATGACCGCGGCGCTGATCAAGGCGGCGATGCACACCCTGGACGACCACGGTGTGACGGCGTTCTTCACCACCTGGCAGACGTACGCCTTCGCCGTGACCGGCGGCACCGCCCTCTTCCTGCTGGAGAACGCGCTGCAGGCGGGCCCTCTGGTCGCCTCCCAGCCCGCGATCACGCTCGGCGACGCGATGGTGAGCCTCGCGCTCGGCGTCGCGCTGTACGAGGAGCATGTGCGCTCCGGCTGGTGGCTGCTGCCGGAACTGCTCGGCCTCGGGCTGATCGCCACGGGCGTGGTGACGCTCGCCCGCATCCCGCTGACCGACTCAGTCGTGACCGCCGGCAAGGCGCCCGGCGCCGCCCGGTAACTGGCCCAGCAGGCTCCGTCCAGGCTGGACCATTGGGCCATGGGTACTGTCGAAAATGATCACCTCAGGCCGCAAGGAGGCCGACGGACCATGGCCGTGGACGAGCTCGACACCCGCATTCTGCGGATGCTCCTGGAGCAGCCGCGCACCAGCGTGCGGGAGTACGCCCGCATTCTCGGTGTCGCCCGCGGCACGCTGCAGGCCCGTCTGGACCGGCTGGAGCGGGACGGAGTTATCACCGGGACGGGTCCGTCCCTGTCGCCCGCGGCCCTCGGCCACCCTGTCCTCGCCTTTGTGCACATCGAGGTCACGCAGGGCCATCTCGACGACGTGGGCGACGCGCTCGCCGCCGTCCCGGAGATCATCGAAGCGTTCTCGATCACCGGCGGCGGCGATCTGCTCACCCGGGTCGTGGCCCGCGACAACGCGCACCTGGAGGACGTGATCCAGGCCCTGATCAGCCTCCCGGGCGTCGTCCGTACCCGCACCGAGGTGGCCCTGCGCGAGCGCGTCCCGCACCGGCTGCTGCCGCTGGTCGAGTCGATCGGCCGCGCCGCGAAGAGCTGACCCCCGGCCCCGGACACCTGGCACCTGGCACCTGGCACCTGGCACCTGGCACCTGGCACCTGGCTGATCATTGGCATCCTTGACCGCATGAGCACGCTCGGCAGCACTTCGGTCATCTTCGATCTCGACGGAACGCTCGTGGACAGCGAGCCCAACTACTTCGAGGCCGGGCGCCAGACGCTCGCCGGGCAGGGCATCACTGACTTCACCTGGGCCGACCACGAGCGGTACGTCGGCATCAGCACCCAGGAGACGCTCGCGCTCTGGAAGGAGCGCTACGGCCTGACCGCCCCGCTCGACACCTTGCTCGCCGACAAGAACCGCCGCTATCTGGAGCTGGCCCGCGTCTCCACGCCCGTGTACCCGCAGATGCGGACGTTCGTGGAGCTGCTGGCCGCCGAGGGCGTCCCGCTGGCCGTCGCCTCGGGTTCCTCGCCGGAAGCCATCGAGGCGATCCTGGCGGGCACGGGCCTCGCCTCCCATCTGACGACCGTCGTCTCGGCCGACGAGGTCGCGCACGGCAAACCCGCCCCCGACGTCTTCCTGGAGGCGGCACGCCGGCTGGGGGCCACCCCGGCGGACTGCGTGGTCCTGGAGGACGCCGCGCCGGGCGCCGCCGCCGCGCACGCGGCCGGGATGCGCTGCATCGCGATCCCGTACGTCGCCGCCCAGGCCGACGACCCCGCCTTCGCGACGGCCGGAGTCCTGTTGCGCGGCGGCCAGGCCGAGTTCACGGCCCAGTCCGCGTACGCCTGGCTCACGGGCTCGGCAGCGGCGTCCTGACGGATTCTCACCCGCGTCACGCGGCCACGCCGGGCCGGACCACACCGGTGGCCCGTCCGTCCGCGTCATGGTGGATCGGCGTCCCTGAGCCCGTCAGCGGAACGCCCGATCCGCCCCGGCGAGCCGCCACGATCTCCGCCGCGATCGACAGGGCGGTCTCCTCAGGGGTACGGGCGCCGAGATCGAGGCCGATCGGTGAGTGCAGGCGGGCCAACTCCCGGTCGGTGAGGCCGACTTCACGCAGGCGGTGGTCACGGTCCTCGTGGGTGCGGCGGGAGCCCATCGCTCCGACGAAGGCGACCGGCAGGCGCAGGGCCGTCTCCAGGAGGGGGACGTCGAACTTGGCGTCGTGGGTGAGCACGCACAGCACGGTGCGGTGGTCGGTCTCGGTGCGCCGGAGGTAGCGGTGCGGCCAGTCGACCACGATGTCGTCGGCCTCGGGGAAGCGGACGCGCGTGGCGAAGACGGGGCGGGCATCGCACACGGTCACGTGGTAGCCGAGGAACCTGCCCGCCCGTACCAGCGCCGCCGCGAAGTCCACGGCGCCGAAGACAATCATCCGGGGCGGCGGCACGCTCGACTCGACGAACAGCGTCACGCCGCCCGGACAGTGCGATCCGTCCTCGGAGATCTCGACGGTGCCGGTACGGCCCGCGTCCAGCATCGCGCGGGCCTCCGCCGCGGCGTTCCGCTCCAGTTCGGGACGATCGCCGAGGCCGCCGTCGTACGAGCCGCCCAGGCCCCGTGCGTCACCGACGCCGCCGTCGTACGACCCGTCGGCGTGCACGAGCAGCGCCCTGCCCAGCAGTTCCGCCGGCCCCCGGGCCACCCGGGCGAGGGCCACCGTCTCTCCCCGGGCGGCGGCCGACAGCCAGGCCGCGTACCCCGGCGCGTTCGCGCGCACCGGGGTGACCAGCACCTCGATGATCCCGCCGCAGGTCAGGCCCACCGCGAAGGCGTCCTCGTCGCTGTAGCCGAACCGTTCGAGGATGGTCCGGCCGTCGTCGAGTGCCTGGACGCACAGTTCGTACACCGCCCCCTCGACACAGCCGCCGGAGACCGAGCCGATGGCCGTGCCCCGGCTGTCGACGGCGAGGGCCGCGCCGGGACCGCGCGGCGCGCTGCCGCCGACGGTCACGACGGTGGCGACGGCGAAGTCCCGGCCCTCCTCGACCCACCGGTTCAGCGCGCCGGCGATGTCAAGCACCCGGGGCTCCCTCGGTCGCCCGGAGCACGCGGTCGGGCCGGATCGGCAGGTTCCGGTGGCGTACGCCGGTCGCGTGCCAGACCGCGTTGGCGATCGCCGCCGCGGCGCCCACGATGCCGATCTCACCGATGCCCTTGATGCCGACGGGATCGTCGTCGTCTGAATCGTCGGCGTGGCCGTGGATCCAGTCCGCCTCGATGTGCGGTACGTCGGCGTGCGCGGCGACGTGGTAGCCCGCGAGGTCGGCTCCGACAAGACCGCCCGAGGCGTCGTCCCTGACCGCCTCCTCGTGCAGGGCCATGGAGATGCCCCAGGTCATGCCGCCGACGAGCTGGCTGCGGGCGGTCAGCGGGTTGACGATCCGGCCCGCCGAGAAGATGCCGAGCATGCGCCGCACGCGCACCTCGCCGGTGGTGACGTCCACGGCGACCTCGGCGAACTGCGCTCCGAAGGAGTGCCGTTCCTTGGGCTCGAGAGTGCCCAGGAGCGCGGCGGTGTCCGAGCGCGCCGTGATTCCCTCCGGCGGGATGCCGTCGCCCAGGGCCAGTTGCTCCCGCAGCTCGCGTACGGCGGCCATGACCGCCCATGCCCAGGAGCGGGTGCCCATCGAGCCCCCGGCGATCATCGCCGGGCCGAAGTCGCTGTCCCCGATCAGCACACGGACGCGGTCCGGTGCCACCTCCAGCTCGTCGGCGGCGATGAGCGTGAGCGCGGTCCGCGCCCCGGTTCCGATGTCCGAAGCGGCGATGCGCACGGTGAAGGTGCCGTCCGCCTCCGCCGTCACGGACGCCGTGGACGGTGCCGCTCCGGCGGGGAAGGAGGCCGCCGCCGTACCGGTCCCGAGCAGCCAGCGTCCTTCGCGGCGCAGGCCGGGACGCGGATCCCGGTCCGCCCAGCCGAACCTGCGGGCGCCCTCCTGGAAACAGGCGAGCAGATGGCGGCCGGCGAACGGCAGCCCGGAGACGGGCCCCGTCTCGGGCTCGTTGCGGGCGCGCAGCTCGATCGGGTCGATGCCGCACTTCTCGGCGAGTTCGTCGAACGCCGCCTCCAGCGCGAACGAGCCCGGTGCCTCGCCCGGCGCGCGCATCCAGGTCGGGGTCGGCACGTCGAGTCGTACGACCTCGTTCAGGGTGTGGTGTGCGTCGGCGTCGTACAGCGCCCGCGCCACCCCGGCGCTCGGCTCCACGAATTCGTGCACGGTCGAGGTGAGGCTCAGGGAGCGGTGCTCCAGCGCGCGCAGGCGTCCGTCGGCGTCGGCGCCGAGCCTGATCCGCTGCGTCGTGGGGCTGCGGTAGCCGGTCAGCGAGAACATCTGACGGCGGGTCAGGACGACCCTGACCGGGCGCTGGAGGACGGTCGAGGCCATCACGGCGGCCACCTGGTGGACACGGACTCCCTTCGAGCCGAAGCCACCGCCGACGTGTTCCGACCGCACCCGCACCGCGGCGGGTTCGAGCGAGAACAGCTTCGCGAGTTCGTCCGCGACCCAGATGGCGCCCTGGTTGGAGTCGACGACTTCGAGCCGGCCGCCGTCCCAGCGAGCCGTCGCCGCATGCGGCTCCATCATGCTGTGGTGCTCTTCTGGCGTGGTGTACTCGGCATCCAACACGACGGCGGCGCGCGCGAGTTCGGACTCCAGGTCCCCCTTCTCCGCCACCGCCTGCACAAAGCCGCCGTCCGGCGAGTACGCGTCCGGGCGTCCGGTGGAGAACGCGACGTCGTGCGCCTCCTGGTCGTACTGGACGACCAGGGCCTCGGCGGCCTCTCTGGCCTGCTCGGACGTCTCGGCGACGACCAGGGCCACCGGCCAGCCCATGTGCGGCACACGGTCGTCCTGGAAGGGGGCGACGGTCGGGTCGGGCTTGACCCCCAGCAGGCCGATGTAGTCCCTGTCGACGTGCGGGGCGTTGCCGTGGTGCAGGACGGTGAGCACGCCGGGCATCCCGAGGACGGCGGCGGTCTCCACCGAGCGGATGCGGCCGCGGGCCACGGTGGACAACACGAGCCAGCCGTGGGCGAGTTCGGCGAAGGGGATCTCGCCGGCGTAGCGGGCCGCTCCGGTGACCTTGTCCCGGCCCTCGACGCGGGTGTGCGCGGTCCCGACGGAGCCCTTCACGCTCGTCGCGGTGGTCATCGGGCGGCCTCCTCGGTGAGTTCGGTCAGCTCGGCCACGACGAGGTTGCGCAGCAGCTGCACCTTGTATCCGTTGTGGGGCAGGGGTTCGGCGGCCGCCAGTTCGGCGTCCGCGGCGGCGGCGAAGGCCTCGGCGCTCGCCGGACCCCCGGTCAGCACCCGCTCGGCCTCCCGGGCCCGCCATGGCAGGGACGCAACCGCCCCGAAGGCGAGCCGCACTTCGCGTACGACGTCGTCCTGGACGTCGAGCGCGGCGGCGACCGAGCCGATCGCGAACGCGTACGAGGCACGCTCGCGCACCTTCCGGTAGCGCGAGCGGGCGGCGACCGGCGACGGCGGCAGCGTGATGCCGGTGATCAGCGCGCCGGGCGGCAGCGCGGTCTCCAGGTGCGGAGTGTCGCCGACGGGCCGATAGAAGTCGGCGAGCGGCAACTCGACCGGACCGTCCGCCGTTTCGTACGACACCACGGCGTCGAAGGCGGCGAGTGCCACCGCCATGTCCGAGGGATGGGTGGCCACGCAGTGCTCGGAGGCGCCGAGGATCGCGTGGTTGTGGTGCTCGCCCTCGATGGCGGGGCAACCGCTGCCGGGGACACGCTTGTTGCACGGTTTCGTCAGGTCGGTGAAGTAGCCGCAGCGGGTGCGCTGGAGCAGATTCCCGCCGACCGTGGCCATGTTGCGCAGCTGCCCCGACGCTCCGGCCAGGACCGCCTGCGCCAACGCCGGGTAGTGGCGCCGCACTTCGGGATGGGCGGCGAGATCACTGTTGGTGACGGTCGCGCCGATGCGCAGACCGCCGTCCGCCGTGAACTCGACGCGGTCAAGGGGCAGTTCGCGTACGTCGATGAGCCGGGCGGGCCGTTCCACGCCGGCCTTCATCAGGTCGACGAGGTTGGTGCCGCCGCCGAGGAAGCGCGCGTCGGGGTCGTCGCCGAGCAGGGCGACCGCACCGGAGACGTCGAGGACGCGCTCGTAGCCGAATTCCCTCATGCTGCCACCTCCTTGGCGCCGGCCTCGGCGCCGGCCGCGCGGGGCTCGGTCGCCGAGTCCTCGGCTGCCGGGTTCTCCGTCACGCCGGTCCGCTGGGTTTCCGCCGCCCGCGCGACCGCCTCGACGATGGACACATATGCGCCACAGCGGCACAGGTTGCCGCTCATCCGCTCGCGGATCTCCTCGGGGGTGAGTGGTGGAGCGCCCGCTTCGGGCCGCACATCGGCGGTGACGGCACTCGGCCAGCCCGCCGCGTGCTCCTCGATCACCCCGAGGGCCGAACAGATCTGCCCCGGCGTGCAGTATCCGCACTGGTAGCCGTCGAAGTCGAGGAACGCCTGCTGCACCGGATGGAGCCGCTCACCGTCCGCCACGCCTTCGATGGTGGTGATGGCGCGCCCCTCGGCGGCGACCGCGAGCTGCAGACAGGACACCGCCCTGCGGCCGTCGAGCAGGACCGTACAGGCGCCGCATTGACCGTGGTCACAGCCCTTTTTGGTGCCGGTCAGGTCGAGATGCTCGCGCAGGGCGTCGAGCAGGGTGGTGCGGTGGTCGACGGGCAGCGTGTACTTCTCGCCGTTGATGTTCAGGGTGATGGCGCTGGACGTCGATGGGGCCATGATCAGCCTTCTTTCGCGTTTGCGGTGCGCGTCGAAGTCGAAATGAGGGGGTCGAACGGGAGGACCTGGGCGACTCGAAATCCTGCTCGCTGCGCGAGAATGCTGGTCGGCGATCGGTTCCGGCCATGCACACGGAGCGAGTCAGCCACTAGAGTGAGCTCTAACCGGACAACTGTCCGGTACCAATGAACCTAGCGGACAGCTGTCCGGTTAGCAAGGGCGATCCGCCGTCGATTGCCGTCGCGCGGCGGTCGACGGCCGTCGCGCTGGGCCGATTGCCGTCGTGCCGGAAGGAGGACGAGTGCACCCCAAGACCGGAAAGGACGCGCCGCTGCGCTCGGACGCGCAGCGGAATCGCCAGCGCATCCTGGAAGTGGCCCTGGTGGAGCTGACCCGCTCGGCGGACGCCCCGCTGAGCGCGATCGCGAAGAAGGCGGGCGTCGGGCAGGGGACCTTCTACCGTAACTTCCCCAACCGCGAAGCACTCGTCCTGGAGATCTACCGCTACGAGATGCAGCAGGTCGCCGACACCGCGGCCCGGCTACTCGAAACCCGCCGGCCGGAACAGGCCCTGCGGGAGTGGATGGACCGCATCGCCCAGTACGCGATGGCCAAGGCGGGCCTGGCCGACGCGTTGCGCACGGCCACCAGCACTCCGCGCGGCGCCCTGGCCAAGCTGGGACACGGCCCGCTGGCCTCGGCCATCGAGCTCCTGCTGACGGCCAACGAGGAGGCGGGCACCATCCGCCCGGGCGTCACCCCCGACGACTTCGTCCTCGCCATCGCCGGGCTCTGGCAGCTCGACCCGCACGGGGACTGGCAGTCGCGCGCCGGACGCCTCCTGGACCTGGTGATGGACGGCCTGCGCGCGGGCGCGCCGAGGCCGGGCGGGACGCGGCCCGGTTCCACCGGAGAAGGGCCCGGTTCCACCGGAGAAGACTGAACCACGCCCGCCGGCAGGCTTCAGCGACGTACCAGCCGGGCATGCGCGACGGCCGGCGAGTTGACCAGCTCGGCGACACGGTAGCCCGCGATCCCCTCCCCCAGGTTGTCGAGCAGGCGCTCACCGCTGCCGATCAGTTCCGGGACGATCGCCAGGTGCAGCTCGTCGACCAGCCCTGCGCGCAGATACTGCTGAACAGTGGCCGGCCCTCCGCCGAGACGCACGTCCTTGCCCGCCGCCGCCTCGAACGCCCGGTCGAGCACCGTCTCGATGGGTTCGTCGGTGAAGTGGAACGTGGTGTCGCCCTCCATGGTCAGTGACGGCCGCAGGTGATGCGTGTGCACGAACACGTCGTTGTGGTAGGGCGGGTTGTCGCCCCACCACCCCTTCCACGCCTCGTCCTGCCACGGTCCGCGCTGGGGCCCGAACATGTTGCGCCCCATGATGGTGGCGCCGATGTTCTCCTCGCTGTGTTCGACGTACTCGACGTCGATCCCCGGCTTGCCGTCGGCGCGGTCCCGCATCGCCGCGAACATCCACTCGTGCATTCCCTCGAAGCCCTCGCCGAGCGGGTGCTCCAGTCGCTGACGGGGACCGGCGGCGTAGCCGTCCAGGGAGATCGTGAGGTTGTGTACGCGCAGCTGGGGCATGGCCGTGCTCCTTCGGTTCGTGATGTCGCGCTCTGATCCGTGCGTCGAGTCGCGGTCCCACCCGTCGGTCGAGCCGCGCTCTCACCCGTGCGTCGAATGGGAGGCACCTGGATCGACAACGTCACCCAAGGATCTTGGTCACGTGTAGAAGTTGCGCTGCCACCGGTGCTTGGCCAGCACGGCGAGCTGGTCGGCAGCGAGCGGCCGTCCGTCACTCACCGCCGTGTTGCGTTCGACGTTGCGTACGGTCCGCATGCCAGGGATGACGGTGGAGACCGCCGGTGAACTCAGCACGAACCGCAGCGCGGTCTCGGCGATCTCGTCCGGGGCGATGCCGAGGTCGGCGACGATCGCGGCCACCCGCTGTTCCACCTGTGCCGGGCGGTCACCGCGGAAGTACCGGTTGCGCCAGTCGCCCTCGGGGAACGTCGTACCGGCGGTGATCCGCCCCGTGAGACCGCCCTCGTCCAGCGCCACCCGCACGATGACTCCGACGCCGTACTCCTCGCAGGCCGGCAGCAGCGCGTCGGCCGGAGCCTGGTCGAAGACGTTGTAGATGACCTGAACGCAGTCCGCGGCGCCGCTGCGGACGAGTGCGAGGGCGTTGTCCGGCTGGTGGTCGTTGACGGACACACCGAACAGGCGGATCTTGCCCTCCTGCTTGAGCTGGGCGATGGTCTCCAGCCAGTCGCCCCGGCCGAGCCAGTCGTCGCTCCAGACGTGGAACTGCAGCACGTCGAAGTGGTCCAGGCCGCTCGCGCGCAGACTGGTTTCCAGGCTCACGCGGATGTGCTCGCCCGGGAACGCCTCGGCCGGGTCGAGCCCGTCGGGCGCCGGCCATATGCGGTTCTTCGGCGGCACCTTGGTCGCGACGCGCACCTCGTCACCGGCCCGCTCACGGACCACCCGGCCGACGATCCGCTCGCTCTCGCCGTAACCGCGCGCG
Organism: Streptomyces dengpaensis; assembly: GCF_002946835.1. Classification (NCBI taxonomy): domain Bacteria; kingdom Bacillati; phylum Actinomycetota; class Actinomycetes; order Kitasatosporales; family Streptomycetaceae; genus Streptomyces; species Streptomyces dengpaensis. The sequence continues at coordinate 7,687,814 of NZ_CP026652.1, read as the reverse complement.
GTGTCGATGAAGTTCACGCCGCGATCGATGGCCCGGTGCAGAGCGCGTACGGATTCGTCCTCCGCGGCTCCCACCCACCCGGACGCACCGATCCTCCACGCCCCATAGCCGATCTCGGACACCGGCATCCCACCGCGTCCCAGTTCTCGGTAGCGCACGATCACCCTCCACGTCATCGCCCTCGTCCCGGGCGGGAAGCCGGGGCTTCCGCCGGAAATCACGTTGACGATAGGCGAGTTCGGCGGCGAGGTCAGGTGGGTTTTACGGTGACCGCCGGGCTGGTCGCGGATCAGTGACGGACAAGCCGTCAGTCACTGATCCGTCCCTGCTGCCGCGAGGAAGGGTCAGGTCTACGCGGGTACGCGGGTACGCGGGTACGCGGTTACGCGGTTACGCGGTTACGCGCCACTCGCGTCGAGCATGTCCTCGCGCTCGACGATCTTCACGCGCTCGCGGCCCTGCGGTTCGCCGAGTGCCTTCTCCGCGGCGTCCAGCCGGTACCAGCACTCCCAGGTGGTGGAGCGGACGTTCCGCTCGCCGAGGAACGCGTCCACGGCCTCCGGGTCGGGCGAAGTGGGCGTGTTCAGGCGGCCGTTCGCGTGGTCGTCCAGCAGGCTGGCGACCGTCTCGTTGGCGTCGCCCTTGGTGTGGCCGATCAGACCCACGGGGCCGCGCCGGATCCAGCCGGTGACGTACGTCGACCGCAGGTGTTCGCCGTTCTCCTCGATCACCCGGCCGCCCTGGTCGGGGACCGTGCCCGACGCGACGTCCCAGGGCAGCTTGGGCAGTTCGTCGGAGAGGTAACCCACGGCGCGGTAGACCGCGGTGACGTCCCAGTCCTTGAACTCGCCGGTGCCCTTGACGTTGCCGGTGCCGTCGAGGGCGGTGCGCTCGGTGCGCAGGCCGACGACCTTGCCGTCCTCGCCGATGATCTCGGTCGGCGACTCGAAGAAGTGCAGGAAGAGCTTGTGCGGCCTGTCGCCGATGTCGCGGATGGCCCAGTTCTCCAGCGTCTTGGCGACCATGTCGGCCTGCTTGTTGCCGCGCCGGGTCGTGATCGAGCCCTCGTCGTAGTCGATGTCCTCGGGGTCGACGATGACCTCGATGTTCGGGGAGTGGTCCAGCTCCCGCAGCTCCATCGGGCTGAACTTCGCCTGCGCCGGGCCACGGCGGCCGAAGACATGGACCTCCAGGGCCTTGTTGGCCTTGAGTCCGTCGTAGACGTTCGGCGGGATCTCGGTCGACAGCAGTTCGTCCGCGGTCTTGGCGAGGATGCGCGCCACGTCGAGCGCAACGTTGCCGACGCCGAGGACGGCGACCTTCTCCGCTTCGAGCGGCCAGGTCCGCGGCACGTCCGGGTGCCCGTCGTACCAGGAGACGAAGTCCGCCGCGCCGTACGAGCCGTCGAGGTCGATGCCGGGTATGTCGAGCGCCCGGTCGGCCGTCGCGCCCGTGGAGAAGATCACCGCGTCGTAGAAGGCGCGCAGGTCGTCCAGGTTGATGTCCCCGGGATAGTCGACGTTGCCGAAGAGGCGGATCTGCGGCTTGTCGAGCACCTGGTGCAGCGCCGTGACGATGCCCTTGATGCGGGGGTGGTCGGGGGCGACGCCGTAGCGGATCAGGCCGAAGGGGGCCGGCATCCGCTCGAAGAGGTCGATGGAAACGCCCGGCTCGGCGGCCGCTGCGGATTTCAGCAACGCGTCGGCGGCGTAGATCCCGGCGGGGCCGGCTCCGACAATGGCTACCCGCAGGGGGCGAGGCATGTTCAGGTTCCCTTCGAGCGGTAACAGAAGTAGTCGCAGGAAGCCTAAACTAAGGCAAACCTAAGTTAGTAGTCGGGGTGGATCTATGACCCCATAAGGCCGCCTTATGAGTCAGCGGCCGCCTCGATCCGGCCGTACCGCCGGCACGGGTGAGACCCGCCGGGAACCCGCGTCTCCGGCTCCGCGGCCTCCGCCCACTGCGGGCGAGCACCTCTGAAGAGGCTGTACGGCCTCTTCAGAGGCCCGAAGACAGACGAGCCCTCTTCACGCCACACGCCAGCGCCAGCGCCAGCGCCAGTACAGCACGAGGCCCGGACACCGGACCAGGCGGCCCGGACATCACACCTGCGGACCGCGCACTGTACAAGGTGATGTACAAGGTGAGTGACGCAAGCGACGGCTCACGCGATCTCGACCAGGAGATCGCCGCCCTCCACCTGCTGGATCCTGTTGATGGCGAGCCGGGACACCTTCCCCGCCTTCGGGGCGGTGATCGCGGCCTCCATCTTCATCGCCTCGATGGTGGCCACCACGGCGCCCGCCGCCACCTCGTCGCCCTCGGCCGCCGCGAGCGTCACCACTCCGGCGAACGGCGCGGCCACGTGGCCGGGGTTGGTCCGGTCGGCCTTCTCGGTCGGCGGGACGTCGGAGGCCGCCGCGGTGTCGCGTACCTGGATCGGCCGCAGCTGGCCGTTCAGGGTGGACATCACGGTCCGCATGCCGCGTTCGTCGGCCTCGCCGACGGCCTGCAGTTCGATCAGGAGCCGTACGCCGGGCTCGAGGTCGACGGCGTACTCCTTCGCGGGGCGCAGCCCGTAGAAGAAGTCCTTGCTGTCCAGCACGCTGGTGTCGCCATAGGTCTGACGGTGTGCTTCGTAGTCGCGCGTCGGCCCGGGGAACAGCAGGCGGTTGAGCGTCGCGCGCCGTTCCTTCGCCAGTCCCGTATGGTCGTCCGAGGTCAGCTCCCGCACGGGCTTGGGGTCGGCGCGGCCCGCCAGCGCCTTGGTGCGGAACGGCTCCGGCCACCCGCCGGGCGGATTGCCCAGCTCACCCCGCAGGAAACCGATGACGGAGTCGGGGATGTCGAACCTGTCCGGCGTCGCCTCGAAGTCCTCCGGCGTCACCCCGGCGCCGACCAGATGCAGGGCCAGGTCGCCGACCACCTTGGACGACGGGGTGACCTTCACCAGATGCCCGAGGATCCGGTCGGCGGCGGCGTACATCGCCTCGATCTCCTCGAAGCGGTCGCCGAGGCCGAGTGCGATCGCCTGGGTGCGCAGATTGGACAGCTGCCCGCCGGGGATCTCGTGGTGGTAGACGCGTCCGGTCGGCGAGGCCAGGCCCGCCTCGAACGGTGCGTAGATCTTGCGGACGCTCTCCCAGTACGGTTCCAGGTCTCCGACCGCCTTCAGATCGAGCCCGGTCGGCCGTGCGGAGTGGTCGGTCGCGGCCACGATCGCCGACAGCGACGGCTGCGAGGTGGTGCCCGCCATGGAAGCCACCGCGCCGTCCACCGCGTCCGCGCCGGCCTGGATCGCGGCGAGGTACGTGGCGAGCTGGCCTCCCGCGGTGTCGTGGGTGTGGACGTGCACCGGCAGGTCGAACTCACGGCGCAGGGCCGATACGAGGGTCGCGGCGGCCGGGGCGCGCAGCAGCCCCGCCATGTCCTTGACGGCCAGGATGTGGGCGCCGGCGGCCACGATCCGTTCGGCCAGCCGGAGGTAGTAGTCCAGGGTGTACAGCCGCTCGGACGGGTCGGACAGGTCGGAGGTGTAGCAGAGGGCGACCTCGGCGACGGCCGTTCCGGTCCCGCGTACGGCGTCGATGGCGGGCCGCAACTGCTCGACGTCGTTGAGGGCGTCGAAGATGCGGAAGATGTCGATGCCGGTGGCCGCCGCCTCCTGCACGAAGGTGTCGGTCACCTCGGTCGGGTACGGCGTGTAGCCCACTGTATTGCGGCCGCGCAGCAGCATCTGCAGACAGATGTTGGGCACGGCTTCGCGGAGTGCCGCGAGCCGCTCCCAGGGGTCCTCCGCGAGGAAACGCAGAGCGACGTCGTACGTGGCACCGCCCCAGCACTCCAGGGACAGCAGTTGCGGCAGCGTCCGTGCCACCACGGGGGCGACGGCGAGCATGTCCTTGGTGCGCACCCGGGTGGCGAGCAACGACTGGTGGGCGTCCCGGAATGTGGTGTCGGTGACGCCGATGGTCGGTGCCTCGCGCAGCCATCGGGCGAACCCCTCCGGGCCGAGGTGGGCGAGCCGCTGCCGGGAACCGGCGGGCGGTTCGGCGGCGGGCACGGGCGGTAGTTTGGTGGTCGGCTCGATCAGGTCGGGCCGCTCGCCGTGCGGCTTGTTCACCGTCACGTCGGCGAGGTAGGTGAGCAGCTTCGTGCCGCGGTCGGCGGAGTGCCGCGCGGTGAGCAGGTGCGGCCGCTCCTCGATGAACGACGTCGTGACCCGTCCGGCCTGGAAGTCCGGATCGTCGAGGACGGCTTGCAGGAACGGGATGTTCGTGGCCACACCGCGGATGCGGAACTCGGCCACGGCACGCCGGGCGCGGCCGATCGCGGCCGTGAAGTCCCGCCCCCGGCAGGTGAGTTTGACGAGCATGGAGTCGAAGTGCGCGCTGATCTCCGTACCGGCGTGGGTGGTCCCGCCGTCCAGCCGGATGCCCGACCCGCCCGGAGAGCGGTAGGCGCTGATCCTGCCGGTGTCCGGGCGGAAGCCGTTGGCCGGGTCCTCGGTGGTGATCCGGCATTGCAGTGCGGCGCCGCGCACGGTGACGGTCTCCTGCGCGAGGCTCAGATCGCCCAGTGTCTCCCCGGCGGCGATGCGCAGCTGCGCCTGCACGAGGTCGACGTCGGTGACCTCCTCGGTCACCGTGTGCTCGACCTGGATGCGCGGGTTCATCTCGATGAAGACGTGGTTCCCGTCGCGGTCGAGCAGGAACTCCACGGTGCCGGCGTTGCGGTAGCCGATCTCGCGGGCGAACCGCACCGCGTCCGCGCACATCCGGTCGCGCAGCTCCGGGTCCAGGTTCGGCGCGGGCGCCAGCTCGATCACCTTCTGGTGGCGGCGCTGCACCGAGCAGTCACGTTCGAAGAGGTGGATGACATTGCCGTGTCCGTCGGCGAGGATCTGCACCTCGATATGGCGCGGGTCGATGACGGCCTTCTCCAGGAAGACGGTCGGGTCGCCGAACGCGGACGCGGCCTCGCGGGCCGCCGCTTCGATGGACTCGCGCAGCAGGGCGGGGTCCTCGACGCGGCGCATGCCGCGCCCTCCGCCGCCGGCGACCGCCTTGACGAACACGGGAAAGCCGATGTCCTCGGCGGCACGGACCAGTTCGTCCACGTCGGTGGAGGGCACCGAGGAGCCGAGCACCGGTACGCCGGCCGCGCGCGCGGCGGCCACCGCGCGCGCCTTGTTCCCGGTCAGCTCGAGGGTTTCCGCGCTCGGCCCCACGAACGTGATGCCCGCCTGCTCGCACGCGCGCGCCAGGTCGGGGTTCTCGGACAGGAACCCGTAGCCCGGGTACACCGCGTCCGCGCCGGCCCTGCGCGCCGCACGGACGATCTCCTCGACGGAGAGGTAGGCCCGCACCGGATGCCCCGGCTGACCGATCTCGTAAGCCTCGTCCGCCTTCAGCCGGTGCAGCGAATTGCGGTCCTCGTGCGGGAAGACGGCGACGGTTCGCGCACCCAGTTCATAGCCTGCGCGGAACGCGCGGATCGCGATCTCGCCACGGTTGGCGACCAGCACCTTGCGGAACATTCATGATCCCTTCAGCCTGCCGGTGACGAGCACCATCGTGTCGGTGACGACCCTGCGGCGCCATGTGAACCGGACCACTCCCCCAGTGCCATTCCGCCACAGACTCCAGGCCGGCCCGAGTCCTGCCGGCATCAGTACGCCCGCCGCGGCGCCGATCCCTCGGCATCCTGCGGGCGTCGGACTGGCAGTGCCCGCACGGGGTGGTCAGTCCGCGCTCGGCCTACGCGCCACGACGTACCCGGGCGGCCTTGCGGGCCTCGGCGGTCTGGCGAGCCTCAGCAGCCCGGCGGGACTCGCCACCGCCGCGACCGGCCTGCCCCGGGCGGGTGCCCAGACCGCGGAAGGGGGCACCACCGCGCTTGGGGCGCTCCGCAATCGGCTCGCTGCCGCTGACCGGGACGTTCGAGGGAGCCTGGGCGCCCGTGATGCGGCTCAGCTCGGCCTCGCCGGAGCGGACCCGCGTGATCTGCGCCCTGATGCCCGCGTCGGACATGAGGCGGGCCATGTCCCGGCGCTGCTCGGGCAGGACCAGCGTCACGACACTGCCGGACGCGCCGGCCCGGGCGGTACGGCCGCCGCGGTGCAGGTAGTCCTTGTGGTCACTGGGTGGGTCGACGTTGACGACGAGGTCGAGGTCGTCGACGTGGATGCCCCGGGCCGCGACGTTGGTGGCCACCAGCGTCGTGACGTGACCGGTCTTGAACTGCGCCAGGGTGCGCGTGCGTTGGGGCTGCGACTTGCCCCCGTGCAGTGCCGCGGCCTTTACCCCGCTGCTCAGCAGGTGCTTGGTGAATCGGTCGACAGCGTGCTTGGTGTCCAAGAACATGATCACGCGTCCGTCGCGGGCGGCGATCTCGGTGGCGGTGGCGTACTTGTCGGCGCCGTGCACCTGCAGCAGGTGATGTTCCATCGTGGCGACCGCGCCCGCCGACGGGTCGACCGAGTGGACCACCGGATCGTGGAGATAACGACGGACCAGGAGGTCGATGTCGCGGTCCAGCGTGGCCGAGAACAGCATGCGCTGGCCGTCGGGGCGTACCTGGTCCAGCAGTTCGGTGACCTGCGGCATGAAGCCCATGTCGGCCATCTGGTCGGCCTCGTCCAGGACGGTGATGTTCACCCGGTCCAGGCGGCAGTCCCTGCGCTCGACGAGATCCATGAGGCGACCGGGAGTCGCGACGACCACCTCGGCTCCGGCACGCAATGCGCCGGCCTGCCTGCCGATGGACATGCCACCGACCACCGTGGCCAGCCGCAACTTCAGCAACCGGGCGTACGGGGCAAGCGCATCGGTGACCTGTTGGGCCAGCTCGCGCGTGGGGACGAGGACAAGGGCCAGCGGCCTCCGTGACTCGGCACGCTGCCCGGCCGTGCGCACGAGGAGCGCCAAGCCGAAGGCGAGCGTCTTGCCCGATCCGGTGCGCCCGCGCCCCAGAACGTCGCGCCCTGCGAGGGAGTTCGGCAACGTGGCGGCCTGGATCGGGAACGGCTCGTGCAGGCCGAGACCGGCGAGCATCTTCAACAGCTCAGCAGGCATGTCCAGTTCACCGAAGGCCGCAACCGCGGGGAGGGCCGGCGTGACGGTGGCCGGCAGCGCGAACTCCCCCTGTGGTGTGGAGGGACGGCGTCCGCTGCCGCCTGAACTGTCGCCGGGGCGCGCCTCACCCTGTGGGCGAAAACGGTCGTTCGCGCGAGCTGAACGGCTCATGGAGAACCTTCCTCGATAGGGCGCGCATCGAGGAATTCCCGCCAGAAGCAAGCCGGATGAATTGCAAGAACGAGCCGAATGTCAAGACCTAGAGAATTCCATCGGAATACAAAATAACGACTAAGCTGGGGCCCTACCCGGAGGTGAGGACCCCAGTAACCCTCATACGCTACGTCAGGCGGGAGTGATGTTCTCCGCCTGCGGACCCTTCGGGCCCTGGGTGACGTCGAAGTTCACCTTCTGGCCTTCCTGGAGCTCACGAAAGCCCTGGGCGGCGATGTTGGAATAGTGAGCGAAGACGTCCGGGCCTCCGCCGTCCTGCTCGATGAAGCCGAAGCCCTTTTCCGCGTTGAACCACTTGACGGTGCCAGTAGCCATGCCACAACCCCTTCGGGGCACTACCCGGGGGCCCACACCGTGCGAACCCCTGCGTTGCCACAATGAACCCCGTCCGGATGAGCACCGGAGACACAAAAGCGCCCGACAACATACAGCCGCCAAGGCGCTTGAAGTTTCGGGAACCACAACTGCAACTTACGTCAAGTTTAGCACAGGCCTACAGCTCGGATCGTCCCGATTTCTGTTCGCCAAAGCAACCGCTCATGCCTCCCGGGGACCCTGCTGAGGCGATGAAAGGGAGGTTGCTACATGACGCCGAACGCTACTGCGCGATCCCGAACGACGCGAAGGCTGACGCTTACGCCATTCTCGTCTTCGACGTGCCACTCGTTCATGCCCTGGCAGATCTTGGTGCCGCGCCCGAAGGCACCGGCTTCGTGCACCCTGCCGTACGGAGTGCCACCGGTCGCGCTGAGCACGATGCCGCCGTCCTAGGAAGGGCCTGAAGAGCCGTGCCGCCTCCAGCAGGTCCTTCACGAACCGCAGGAAGTGATCGGGACGGTCCGAGACCAGCCCCATGCGTACGGCACTCCGCCGACCCACATGTTCAGGTTCGTATCGATCTCGCGTCGGTCGTCGGCGTTGCCCAGCCGCGCGTGGCGAGCCAGCGGGGATGCCTTGATGAAACGTGACGGTGTCCCCGGGTCTTCACGGTCGGTGGTCAACTCCCTGAGCATTTCTTGCCATTGAGAATTGACGTATTCCTCGCTCGCGCCCACGTGGGACAGCAGATGGCTCTTGAGCAGGTCGACGGCGGTGAGCCGGGCACCGTCTCACCACGCACACATCGTCAGCCGACGAAGCTCAGACGAACCTGACGGTTCGGATTATCGCGATTCGTATCCACCAGACACACCGACTGCCACGTCCCCAACTCCAGCCGCCCGCCCAGCACCGGCAGGGTCGCGTGGGGCGCGACGATGGCGGGGATCACGTGGTCGCGACCGTGCCCGGGGCTGCCATGGCGGTGCTGCCAGCGGTCGTCCGCCGGGAGCAGGGAGTGGAGGGCGGTGAGCAGGTCCTCGTCGCTGCCGGCTCCGGTTTCGATGATCGCGATGCCGGCGGTGGCGTGGGGCACGAAAATATTCAGCAGGCCGTCGCGGCCGGCCGCCACCTCCCGGAGGAAGGCCTCGCAGTCGTGGGTGAGGTCGAAGACCGTCTCCGACGAACCGGTGGCGACGTTCAGGACACGAGTGGTGAAGGCATCGGACATGCCTCCATCCTCGTCCATGCACCGGGTTCCGCACCCGACCGACGTCCCACACGTCGAGCCCTCCAACCGGTCGTGCCCCGCCGGGCTCATCAGAGCCCGAAATCTCTGATATATGCAAGCCGGCCAGTCCCCAGACCGACGCGTCCGAACAGGCGCCGCCGCCCGAGCTCGCACCCATCGTCCCCGCTTCCACTCGCCGCACCCGTGTGCCCCGTTGGCTGCGTCGCACCCCCGGCCCACCACGCGCTGGGCATCGAGCATTTCGTCCTCTCCGGGTATCCGCACCTGGAGGAGGCGTACTGGTTCGGGAAGGCGTGATCCCGGATCTGGCCGCCCGGGGACTGCTGGCCCGCGCCGGCGCGGGAGGTGGTGCGCCTCTGCTCGTCGCGAGCGGCCGCTGAGGGAGTCTCGCCGGTGGCTCACGTCGGGTGGCTCACAGGGAGGCGCCCTTCGGGAAGATACCGGATCCCGGTCCGGTTGGTAGGTGCGTGAAAAACACAGGGGAAGCAGCGCGCGAAGTCGATGTCGTCGTCATAGGCGCTGGACAGGCCGGACTGTCCAGCGCCTATCACCTGCGGCGCACGGGATTCGAGCCCGAGCGGGACTTCGTCGTGCTCGACCACGCGCCGCGTCCCGGCGGCGCCTGGCAGTTCCGCTGGCCGTCGCTGACGTACGGCAAAGTGCACGGAATGCACTCGCTGCCCGGCATGGAACTGACGGACGCGGACCCGGCGCGCCCCTCCTCCGAGGTCATCGCGGAGTACTTCGACACGTACGAGCGCACCTTCGGCCTGCGGGTACGGCGGCCGGTCGACGTACGCGCCGTACGCGAGGGCTCCGACGGCCGGCTGCTCGTGGAGACCTCGGCCGGAACGTGGTCGACGCGCGCGCTCATCAATGCCACCGGCACCTGGGACCGGCCCTTCTGGCCGCGCTATCCGGGCCAGGAGACCTTCCTGGGGCGGCAGTTGCACACGGCGCGGTACCCCGGTCCCGAGCCGTTCGCGGGACAGCGCGTGGTCGTCGTGGGCGGTGGCGCGTCCGGCACCCAGCATCTGATGGAGATCGCCCCGTACGCGGCCGAGACCACATGGGTGACCCGGCGTCCGCCCGTCTTTCGCGACGGTCCGTTCACCGAGGAGTTCGGCCGGGCCGCCGTCGCGCTCGTCGAGGAACGGGTACGCCAGGGGCTGCCGCCCCAGAGCGTCGTCTCGGTGACCGGGCTGCCGCTCAGCGACGCGATCCGGCAGGCCCTGGACGACGGCGTCCTCGACCGGCAGCCGATGTTCGACCGGATCACACCCGACGGCGTCGCATGGGACGACGGTCGTCACGTGGACGCCGACATCATCCTGTGGGCGACCGGCTTCCGGGCCGCCATCGACCATCTGGCACCGCTGCGGCTGCGCGAGCCTGGCGGCGGCATCCGCGTCGAGGGGACGCGCGCGGTCGCCGACCCGCGGATCCATCTGGTCGGGTACGGCCCGTCGGCCAGCACCATCGGCGCCAACCGGGCAGGACGGGCCGCCGTACGGGACATCCGCCGGCTGCTGGCGGAGGCGCCGGTCGCCGCTTGACGCCCCGTACGGCGGCTCAGTTGCTGGGGGCAGCGGCCGCGGGAGCGGTGACGGCCGGTGTGGTGACGGCCTGGGACGCGCTCTTGCGGTTCTGGTTGAACTCGGCGACGTTCTTCTGGTGTTCCGCGTAACTCGCCGTGAAGCGGGTGTCACCTGGCTTGACCGTCATGAAGTACAGCCAGTCCCCCGCGGGCGGGTCGGTCGCGGCGCGCATCGCATCCTCACCGGGGTTGGCGATCGGCGTGGGCGGCAGGCCCATCCGCTGGTACGAGTTGTAGGGGTTGTTGAGCCTCGTGTCGTTCTGGCCCGCGTCCACGGTGGAACCGTTCAGCGCGTAGTTCATGGTGGAGTCCATCTGCAGCGGCATGCCCCGCTCCAGGCGGTTGAAGATGACCCGGGCCACCTTGCCCATGTCCGCCTTGGTCGCCGCCTCGGCCTGGACGAGGCTCGCGATGGTGACCGCCTGATAGACGTTCATCGCGTTGCGCTGCGCCCCGGCGGCGACGGGAGCCCCGTTGAACTTCTGGTTCGCGGTGGTGACCATTTTCGCCAGCAGCGACTCCGGAGTCGTCTTCTCGTCGATCGGATACGTCGTCGGGAAGAGGTACCCCTCGGGGTTGCCCTCGGCGTCGTTCGGCAGCTTCAGGTCGGCCTTGACGAGGGACTTCATGGTGGTGCCCGGGGGCATCTGGAGGGCTTTGTCGACGGCCTCGTAGACCTGGCCGGCGCGCCAGCCCACCGGGATGACGAGGGACGTCGCCGGTTTGTCCTCGCCTCCCAGGCTGAGCAGCAGCGGCACCGCCACGGCGGTGGCCGCCACGACGGCTCCGGTCGCAATGAGGGCGACCCATCCCCGGCGCGTCAGTCGAATCGTGCTCCGTGGCGGAGTGTTCATCTGCATGCGGGCACGTTAACGCGCTAAAGCCAACAAACCCGGCATATCGTCATCTTGTCGGCTCCAGTTGGGCGTCCCGGCGGACAAGGCCGGCATAGCGCCCCTCCCGCTCCAACAGCTCCTCGTGCGTGCCGCGTTCGACCGTGCGCCCGGAGTCGAGGACCACGATCTGGTCGGCACCCCGGATGGTGGACAGCCGGTGCGCGATGGTGAGCGTGGTGCGGTTGGCCGACAGGGCGTCGATGGCCTCCTGGACGGCATGCTCCGTACGGGTGTCGAGGGCGCTGGTCGCCTCGTCGAGGATGAGCACCGGCGGATCGCGCAGGATCGTACGGGCGATGGCGAGGCGCTGCTTCTCGCCACCGGAGAACCGGTGGCCGCGCTCGCCGACGACCGTGTCGTACCCGTCCGGCAGGGACGCGATGTGGTCGTGGATCTGGGCCGCGCACGCTGCCGCGTACAGCTCGTCGTCTGTGGCGTCCGGCTTGGCGAACCGCAGGTTCTCGGCGACCGAGGCGTGGAAGAGGTACGTCTCCTGGGAGACGACGCCGACCGCGCGCGCAAGAGTGTCGAAGTCCAGGTCGCGTACGTCGACGCCGTCCAGCGTGACGCGGCCGCCCGTGACGTCGTACAGCCGGGGCACCAGATGGCTCAGCGTGGACTTGCCGGAGCCGGTCGGGCCGACGACGGCGAGGCTGCCGCCCGCGGGGACAGTGATGTCGATGCCGTCGAGGATCGGGCGGCTCTTGTCGTCGTAGTGGAAGGTGACGTCCTCGAAGCGGATGTCGCCCTTGACCTGGTCGAGATGGACCGGGTGCTCCGGCTCCGTGATGTCGATGGGCAGGTCGAGGTACTCGAAGATGCGCTGGAAGAGGGCGAGCGAGGTCTGGATCTGGACGCCGGTGGACAGCAGACTGACCGTCGGCCGGAACAGGCCCTGCTGGAGCGAGACGAAGGCGACGAGCGTGCCGATCGAGATGGCGGAACCGCCCAGCTGGAAGGCGAGGCCCGCGGTCCAGTAGATGACGGCGGGCATGGCGGCCATGACGATGCCGATGACGGCCATGCGCCAGCGTCCCGCCATGCTCGACCTCACTTCGAGATCGACCAGGCTCTCGGACTCCTCCGCGAAGGACTTCGTGAGGGAGTCGGCGCGGCCCATGGTGCGGCCGAGCAGGATGCCGCTGACGGAGAGGGACTCGGTGACCGTGGCGGCCATCACGGCCATCTGCTTCTGGCGCTGGGTAGTGATCTTCTTGCGTTCGTTGCCGACCCGGCGGCTGATCCATACGAACACCGGCAGCAGGAGCAGCGAGACCGCGGTGAGGCGCCAGTCCAGTGCGACCATCGCGACGATGGTGGCGACCACGCTGGTGAGGTTGGAGACCAGCGAGGTGGCGGTGGAGGTGACGGTCGCCTGCATCCCGCCGATGTCGTTGGCGATGCGGGACTGGACCTCGCCCGTGCGCGTTCTGGTGAAGAAGGCGAGTGACATGCGCTGGAGCCGTCCGTAGACGGCGGTGCGCAGGTCGTGCATGACGCGCTGGCCGACGGTCGTGGAGATCAGCGTCTGCAGCACGCCGAAGACGCTGGTGAGAACGGCGCTGAGGATCATGCCGAGCGCGAGCAGGCTCAGCAGGCCGGTGCGGCCCTGCGGGATCGCGACGTCCAGGATCTCCTTCAGCAGGAAGGGGGTGGCGACGGAAACGAGGGACGCGGCGCCGACCAGCAGGCCGACGATCGCGAGGCGGCCGCGGTAGGGCCGGAAGAGCTTCAGGATGCGGCGCACCTGTCGCGGCTGTCCGGCGTCGACGGGTGGCGGGGTCCAGGTGGGTTGGTCGGGACGCATGGGCTCCTACGGGAGGTGAGGCGACGGTGACGGAAACGGCGGAACTGAGCGACTGCGCAACTGCGAAACCAGGGGCATGACGTCGAAGCCAGAGGCATGACGTACGGCGAGCCTGAAAGTGACGACTGACGGAGCCTAGCTCATTGTTACCTATGCTCACAATGAACGGCATCCTGATATTGTTCCCGCATGACCACCCCCGATGCCGACGGTCTGCTCGCCGAGCAGCTGCTGCGGCTGACGCGCCGCGTGCACCGCATCCAGAAGCGCCATCTGGAGCAGCGCGAGCTGGGCATCACTCCGGCCCAGTCCCGGCTGCTGCGCACCCTCGCGCACTACAGCTCACCGCCCCGTATGGCCGATCTCGCCGAGCGGCTGGAAGTGGTGCCCCGCGCCGTGACCACCCTGGTCGACGGCCTGGAGGCGAGCGGCAAGGTGCGCCGGGTCCCCGACCCCGCCAACCGGCGGGTCATCCGCATCGAGGTCACGGACGAGGGGCGCACGGCGCTGCAGGAGCTGCGCCGTGCGCGCCGATCCGCCGCGGAGGAGATCCTGGCCCCGCTGACGGACGAGCAGCGCGAGGTGCTCGGCGGGCTGCTGGACACCTTGGTGGATGGCGTGACCGGGGTGGAGCACCGCTGCTGAGTCGGCAGGAAGCGCCGCTGCTGCATCGGTAGGCGTGGTGCGCGATGCCGTTGCTGGAGCCGGCCGGCGTACGCCGAAACCTCTGGAGCCGGCCGGCGCCCAGGACCGGCGCACGCCGAACCGGCCCTGGGCGCCGGCGATCGCGGCACCACCTGTCTCAGCAGCCGTCACGGTCCTCCGTGAGCACCCCCTGCACCGTGACGATCTTGCGGTCGTAACACCCGGCCGAGCCGTACAGCCGGTAGCGCTCGCTCGTCGTGGCGACCGCATGACGCTGATCGCGCGGCACGTTCGCCGTATACGTGGCGTCGCCCATGTAGCTGTCGTCGAGCCGTGACCCCGCGGTGCGCCGGCCGCCGCTCGTCTCCACGACGGCCGCCCGGTCGCCGAGCGCCAGGACGGTCCGCAGCCGGTCGTCCGCACGCGGAACTGCGCCTCGGCGACGATGACTTCGCAGGACGTGGTGGCGGGCTTGCCGACCGGCGGAGCGGCGGTCAGCGGGTCGTGCCAGTCGGTGCCGAACTCGGCGGGCCGGTCCGTGAGTTGGGCCGTGCCGAACTCAGCTGGCGGGTCCGGGAGTTGGGCGGCGGCGACCGGCTTTCCCGAGGAAGGCGCTCGCCATGAGGGTCACCCCCGGCGAGCATGGACATGGTGATCCGTCGTCTCATGTGCGGTGTTCTACGGGGCAGTTGACCCGCCCCGCAATGGGCACTTCAGGACACCGGCTCCCGGAGTCAGGCGTTCAGCTCCGCCTTGTCCCCCATCACCACGACAGGGCTCTGCTGCGGGTCGAGCGTGCGCAGCAGATACTTCATGGCCGCCTTGGGCAGGCTCACACACGCCGACGTACCGCCGCCGTGGTCCAGGTGCATCCAGATGCCGCCGCCCTTCGCATCGCCCCACGGGCGGGTCGGGTCGATCGGCGAGGTGCCTCTGATGCGGTTGTAGTCGATGGCGATGACGTAGTCGAAGTCGTGCAGGTGCGACTGCTCCCAGTCGTACGGCGACTGGAAGTACTCCGACTGGGAGTACGGGAGTCGCGCGCCCGGATCGTCGAGGAACCCTCCCGCGTCGCTGAGCGTGAACACGCCCACGGGGCTGCGGTTGTCGCCCTCGCGATGGTCGGTGGTCCAGCCCTTCTTCCCGTTGTGCGCGACCCAGCGGCCGGTCTCGTCCCACGTCGAACCGGACTTCGTGTACAGGACGGCCGTGGAGTGCGCGGAGTCCTTGCCCTCGCCGTAGACCGCCACGACCTGGCGGGAGTCTGACGGGATCCATTGCGTAATCCGGTCGCCGACGCCAGGGATACGTTTCAGGTCGACCGTGCGTGCCGGCGATGGGCTGACCTTGCCGCCGGGTCCTCCGTCGCCCGCCGCCCCGCTCCCGCTCTTACTGCCGCCGCCCAAGCCACCACAGGCCGACAGGGTGACAATCAGGACACCACAAGCCGCCGCGGCGAACCCCGCGCGCATCGCACCGTTCTTTCGCATGCCGCCCATCGTTACACCACTTATCGGACTAATCGGTCTAACGACGCGTTCCGGCCAGTCGCGGTCGGATTCCTGGCCCCGTCCCCAGTCGTCTTCCTCTCCAGTCGCGGTCGGCTTCCGTGCCGTCGCGGTCGGTCGGGGCCGATTCCTTGCCGCGGGGCGAAAAATAGTTTGCCGCCGACCACGCTGCGGCGCGAACCTTTCACGGCTTGTTGCCGGCCTTCGCGGTCGGCCGGTTGCCGAATTCGCGGCTCCCTCCATCCCTGACACGAGCCACTGGGACGTCATGCAGATCCAAGACCTTCCGTACTTCGACCCGGGTACGCCGGACGCGCGCTCGGGTCCCCGATTCCTGTGGTGGCTCGGCCGGAATCAGCTCGGCGGGCAGTTCAAGGCCCTGGCCTGGGGGCTGCTGCACTTCGTGGCCGTCTCCGGGCTGCCGTTCTGCGTCGGCCTCGCCATCCAGGCCGTTGTCGACCGCTCCGGCACCCGGCTCGCGGTGACGGGCGGGCTGATGGTGCTGTGCGGGGCGGGCATCGCGCTGGGCGACACCATGCTGCACCGCACCGCGGTCACCAACTGGATCACGGCCGCCGCGCGTGTCCAGCAGCTGCTGGCCCGCAAGACCGCCCAACTGGGCTCCGCCCTGACCCGGCGTGTCTCGGCCGGTGAGGTCGTCGCGGTGTCCACCGGCGACGTCGAGAAGATCGGCTGGTTCGTGGAGGCCGTGTCGCGGTTCGCGGCGGCCGCCCTGACCGTAGTGCTGGTCTGTGCCGGCCTGGTCGTCTACCAGCCGGCGCTCGGCGTGATCGTCGCCGTGGGCGTGCCCGTCCTGGCGCTCGCCGTGCTGCCCCTGCTGCCCCGCGCCACCCGCCGCGCCGACTTCCAGCGCGAGAAGGCCGGACGCGCCACCGAGCTGGCCTCGGACACCGTCGCGGGCCTGCGCGTACTGCGCGGCATCGGCGGCGAGGAACTGTTCCTCGACCGGTACCGCCGCGCCTCCCAGGAGGTCCGCCGGGCGGCCGTGCGCAGCGCTCGCATGTGGTCGCTGATCTCGGCCATCCAGGTGCTGCTGCCCGGTCTGCTGATGATCGCCGTCGTCTGGCACGGCGTGCATCTGGCCCGCGACGGCCGGATCTCCGTCGGCGAACTGGTCACCGTGTACAGCGCGGTCATGCTGCTCACCTATCCCTTGCGGCACTTCGAAGAGATCGCGATGGCCTACTCCTTCTCGCGTCCGTCCGCCGGGCGGGCGGCCCGCGTGCTGTCTCTCGAACGGGCCATGGACAGCGACGGAACCCGTTCCGCACAGGTGCCGGGCGGCGATCTGTACGACCCCACGACCGGGCTGCTCGCGCCCGCCGGACGGCTCACCGCCGTGGTGTGCGGCGATCCGGACGCGGCGGGCCTGCTGGCGGAGCGGCTCGGCGGACACCCTTCCGAAGAGGGCACCTCGGTGCTCCTCGGGGGCGTACCGCTGGACGAACTGCCGCTCGACTGCGCCCGTACCGCCGTCCTCGTCCAGGACAAGGACCCGGTGCTGCTGTCCGGCTCGCTGCGCGAGCTGCTCGACGTGCCGGCGTCGGGTTGCGTCACCGCCGAGGCCGCGCTGTCCGCCGCGCAGTGCGGCGACGTCCTGGACGCGCTCGCCCAGGGGTCGTTGGACGCCGAGGACCCGATGGACGCCCGCATCACCGAACGCGGACGCTCCCTCTCGGGCGGCCAGCGCCAGCGTCTCGCGCTGGCCCGGTCGCTGATCACGGACCCCGAGGTGCTGGTCCTGGACGAACCGACGTCCGCCGTCGACTCGCACACCGAGGCCCGGATCGCCGACGGCGTGCGCTCCCTGCGCACCGGGCGCACGACGGTCGTGTTCACCTCCTCGCCGCTGCTCCTGGACCACGCGGACCGGGTTGTGCTGGTGCACGAGGGCGAGGTAGCGGCGGTCGGCGTACACCGCGAACTCGTGCACAGCGAGCCGCGGTACCGGGCCGTGGTGACCCGGGAGACGGATGAAGAGGCCGCACTGAGCGGCGTGAGTGAAGCCGTACTGGAAGCGGATGACGTCGTTCTGGACGGCGTACTGGAAGAGATCGAGGAGACCGCATGATCGGCGTGGCGCCACCGGCGTACGACCCGGCCGCCCCGACGGCGGCGAACACCCTGCCCGTCGGCGCGCCCACGACCGTACGCGCCTATGTGGCCGAACTGTTCCAACGGCACCGCAAGGCCTTCCTGCTCCTGATCACCGTCAACACCGTGGCCGTCGTCGCCTCGATGGCCGGGCCCTATCTGCTGGGCTCGGTCGTCGAACGGGTCGCGGACCCCGCGCGCGAACTCCATCTGGAACGGATCGCCGCGCTGTTCGTCGTCGCGCTCGTCGTCCAGGCCGTGTTCGTACGACAGGTACGGCTGCGCGGCGCCATGCTCGGCGAGCGGATGCTGGCCGATCTGCGCGAGGACTTCCTCGTACGGTCGGTCGGGTTGCCGCCCGGCGTCCTGGAGCGGGCCGGGACGGGTGACCTCCTGTCCCGTATCACCACGGACATCGACCGGCTCGCCAACGCGATGCGCGAGGCCGTGCCGCAGCTGGCCATCGGTGTGGTGTGGGCGGCGCTGCTGCTCGGCGGACTCGCCGTGACCGCGCCGCCGCTCGCCCCCGCCGTGCTGGTCGCCGTGCCGGTGCTGGTGGTCGGCTGCCGCTGGTATTTCAAGCGCGCGCCGTCGGCGTACCGCTCGGAGGCCGCCGGTTACGCCGCTGTGGCCGCCGTGCTCGCCGAAACGGTCGACGCGGGGCGCACCGTCGAGGCGCACCGCCTGGGCGAGCGCCGCATCGAACTGTCGGACCGCCGGGTCGAGGAGTGGACGGCATGGGAGCGGTACACGCTCTGGCTGCGGTCGGTCCTCTTCCCGGTCATCAACGTCACGCATGTGACGGTGCTGTGCTCGGTCCTGATGATCGGTGGGGTCTTCGTCCTGCAGGGCTGGATCGGAGTGGGCCAGCTGACGACGGGCGCGCTCATCGCGCAGATGCTTGTCGACCCGGTGGGGCTGATCCTGCGCTGGTACGACGAACTGCAGGTCGCCCAGGTCTCCCTGGCCCGCCTCGTCGGTGTCCGGGACATCGAGCCGGACGCGGGCGACCCGGCCGTGGCCCCGGACGGGCGCGACGTCCACGCGGACCAGGTCCACTTCGGCTACCGCGCGGGCGTGGACGTGCTGCGCGAGGTGTCCCTGGAGGTCGCGCCGGGCACCCGGCTCGCCCTGGTCGGCCCGTCCGGCGCGGGGAAGTCCACACTGGGCAGGCTACTCGCCGGGATCTACGCGCCCCGGGACGGCCGGATCACGCTCGGCGGCGCCGAACTGTCCCGGATGCCCGCCGAGGAGGTCCGCTCCCACGTGGCCCTGGTCAATCAGGAGCACCACGTCTTCGTGGGCCCCCTGCGCGACAATCTGCTGCTCGCCCGGACCGGCGCCGTCGACGCGGAGCTCTGGGCGGCGCTCGGCGCGGTCGACGCGGACGGCTGGGCTCGGGCCCTGGACGACGGCCTGGACACCGAGGTCGGCTCGGGCGGGCTCGCGCTCACTCCGGCCCAGGCCCAGCAGATCGCGCTGGCCCGGCTGGTGCTGGCCGATCCGCACACCCTGGTCCTGGACGAGGCGACCTCGCTCCTCGACCCGAGGGCGGCCCGCCATCTGGAACGCTCGCTGGCCCGCGTCCTCGACGGCCGCACCGTGGTCGCCATCGCGCACCGGCTGCACACCGCGCACGACGCGGATGTCATCGCCGTCGTGGAGAACGGCCGGATCAGTGAGCTGGGCAGCCACGACCAGCTGGTCGCCGCGGACGGCGCCTACGCGGCGCTGTGGCGGTCCTGGCACGGGTGAGCGGGCCGGGCCCACGGGCCCGGCCGCCCCCGGGTCCCATGGTCGGACCGCGTGGCGTTGCGCGGTGCCGAAGGGGGGTGGAAGGCTGGATGTGGACACCGGCTCGGGGACTCCGGGAACCACCTGGTTCACGGGGGCACCGCCTGTGTCCGGTGGCCCGCGCGCCGGCCGTCGCGTACGACGGCACCGGGCCGGCCCGACCCACCTGGAGGTACCCGTGGACAGCGCCGACGGATGGGGAGACGACGTCTACCAGCCCGACGGATCCGAGGTACAGGACGACGCGGGGCTGCTCGACGCTGAGGACACACTGCTCGCCGACGGCGTGGGCGATCCCCTCGACCGCGGCTGGTCCCCGCCGGAGCGGCCGTGGGCGGTGGAGCACGCCGGGGTGACCGCCGCGGAGGGCCACGAGGGCGAGACCCTGGACCAGCGCCTCGCCGAGGAACTGCCCGACATCGCCGAGCCCGACGGAGACGGCATCGGCGACTGCCAGGGCACCGACGGCGAACCCCTCGACAACGAGGTGGGCGCCTCGCGCTCCGGCCGTCTCGTGGCACCCGACGAAGGCGCGCACGAGGACGAGGAGAGCGGGCTCATCGCCATGGACGTGGGCATCGACGGCGCGGCGGCCTCGGCCGAGGAGGCCGCGATGCACATCGTCGACGAGGACACCCTGTCCGGCTGACCGGCCACCCGCCCCCTCCCTCAAGGAGCAACCATGCAGCAGGACAAGCAGCCCGACTACCACCCCGTCGTCTTCCGCGACCGCGCCGCCGGCTATGCCTTCCTCACCCGGTCCACCGCGACGAGCGACCAGACCATCGAATGGGACGACGGCGAGACCTATCCGGTCGTGGACGTCGAGATCTCCTCGGAGAGCCACCCGTTCTACACGGGCAAGGCCCGGACCGTGGACACGGAGGGACGGGTCGCCCAGTTCGAGCGGCGGTACGGGAGCGGAGGGCAGGGGTCCGGCGGGGGCGACACCGCCTGAGGGGGCGGGGTCCCAGCCCAGGAGGGAGCGCCTCGCAGTCCGGGAAGGCGGGCCTCGCAGCGGGATCAAGATCCCGCACCACTATCCGATCGACCTGCTGTGCAAGGCGGCCGCTGAGAGCAGACTGCTGCACGTCCCACGCTCGACGAACGCGCTGGTGAGCACCCCACCCTCCACGGTCCACTGACCTCAGATGACGTTGAGCGCGGCAGCGCACCCCACCCCGCCCAGCAGCATGAACGCCGGCATCAGCACCTTGAGCTCCACCCAGCTGCCGGCACGGAAGCGCATCGCCTTGGGCGGGCCGATGGGGTACCAGCGCTTGCGGCCGACGGGTATCGGCCACAGTATCGGGCAGCCGGACACCGTCAGCGCGTCCCCGATGTCGTGCACCAGGGCACCCAGGACGATCGGGAGCCCGAGCCACAGGTATTCCTGCCCCGGCGCGGTGAACAGCCAGTCCGAGCCGTTGCCCGGTTTGTCCAGGACTCCGGCAAGGATCCAGGCGCTCGTCGCGGCCAGCAGCCATACCAGGATGTCGCTGCTGGAACCACGCGCGGCCCGCCACAGCAACCCCTCGATGGCGAGCACCATGTGGACGAAGAGGATGGCCAGGACCGCCCAGCGTCCGCCGGTGATCGCCAGGGCCGAGGTGCCCGCGCCGATCAGCACCGCCCACAGCCAGGTGTGCGTCAGCGTACGGTGGCCACCGGAGCGCCGGGGGTCGCCCGGCTTCCTCGTCCCCTTGTAGACGGCGTACGAGAGCTTGTCGACGATCTCGCACAAGCTCCGCGAGACGGGCCCGAAGGCCCGCGAGATGGTGGCCGCCTTGTGGTCCAGATCGGGGGCGAGCGCGGCGCCGGCGCAGATCAGCGCGCCGACCAGCACGACCGGCCAGGGCATCGTATGGCCGGTCGCAGCGGCCGCCGCTCCGACACCGAGCCAGGCCGCGGCTCCCGACAGTGAGTGTGCTGGTCCCATCATGGCCGTACCCCGCCCCATTCCTCTTGTGCCGCTGTCCAGTTGCCCAGGTGCGTTGACGCTCTGTCGGCGCCACAGCGTAGCGTTCGTGATCATCGGACGAGCATCCGATTCCCCCATCGAGCGGGTTGACAGGCAAGATGGGGGCGTGACCCTCATCGATCAGCTCCCGCAGACCGCAGATCCCGACGCCCTCTACGAAGCCTTCGAGTCGTGGGCCGGGGAACGCGGTCTCACGCTCTACCCCCATCAGGAGGAGGCGCTGATCGAGGTGGTTTCGGGTGCGAACGTGATCGTCTCGACGCCCACCGGCTCGGGCAAGAGCATGATCGCCGCGGGCGCGCACTTCGCGGCGCTCGCCCGGGACGAGGTCACCTTCTACACCGCGCCGATCAAGGCGCTCGTCTCGGAGAAGTTCTTCGAGCTGTGCAAGCTCTTCGGCACCGAGAACGTCGGCATGCTCACCGGCGACGCCTCCGTGAACGCCGACGCCCCCGTCATCTGCTGCACGGCCGAGGTGCTGGCGTCCATCGCGCTGCGCGACGGCAAGAACGCCGATGTCGGCCAGGTCGTCATGGACGAGTTCCATTTCTACGCGGAGGGCGACCGCGGCTGGGCGTGGCAGATCCCGATCCTGGAACTGCCGCAGGCGCAGTTCATCCTGATGTCGGCGACGCTCGGCGACGTCTCGATGTTCGAGAAGGACCTCACCCGGCGCACCGGCCGCCCCACGGCGGTGGTCCGTTCCGCCACCCGTCCCGTCCCGCTGTCCTACGAGTACGTGCAGACTCCGCTGACGGAGACGCTCACCGAACTGCTCGCGACCAAGCAGGCTCCGGTCTACATCGTGCACTTCACCCAGGCCCAGGCCGTGGAGCGGGCGCAGGCGCTGATGAGCATCAACATGTGCACGCGTGAGGAGAAGGACCAGATCGCCGAGCTGATCGGCAATTTCCGCTTCACCACCAAGTTCGGCCGCAACCTCTCCCGCTACGTACGCCACGGAATCGGTGTGCACCACGCGGGCATGCTGCCCAAGTACCGCCGACTGGTGGAGAAGCTGGCCCAGGCAGGTCTCCTCAAGGTCATCTGCGGCACGGACACGCTCGGTGTCGGTGTCAACGTCCCCATCCGCACCGTGCTGTTCACGGCGCTGACGAAGTACGACGGCAACCGGGTCCGGACGCTGCGCGCCCGTGAGTTCCACCAGATCGCCGGCCGCGCCGGACGTGCGGGTTTCGACACGGCCGGCTTCGTCGTGGCGCAGGCACCCGAGCACGTCATCGAGAACGAGAAGGCGCTCGCCAAGGCGGGCGACGACCCCAAGAAGCGCCGCAAGGTGGTGCGCAAGAAGGCTCCCGAGGGCTTCGTCGGCTGGACGGACAACACCTTCGAGAAGCTCATCGCCTCCGAGCCCGAGCCGCTGACCTCTCGCTTCCGCGTGACGCACACCATGCTGCTGTCGGTGATCGCCCGGCCCGGCGACGCCTTCAAGGCGATGCGGCACCTGCTGGAGGACAACCACGAGCCGCGCAAGCAGCAGTTGCGGCACATCCGGCGGGCGATCGCGATCTACCGCTCGCTCCTCGACGGCGGCATCGTGGAGAGGCTCGACGAGCCGGACCCGACGGGCCGCATCGCACGCCTCACCGTCGACCTCCAGCAGGACTTCGCGCTCAACCAGCCGCTGTCGACGTTCGCGCTCGCCGCGTTCGAGCTGCTGGATCCCGAATCCCCCTCGTACGCCCTCGACATGGTGTCCGTCGTCGAGTCCACGCTGGACGATCCGCGGCAGATCCTCGCGGCCCAGCAGAACAAGGCGCGCGGCGAGGCCGTTGCCGCGATGAAGGCCGATGGCGTCGAGTACGAGGAGCGCATGGAGCGGCTCCAGGACGTGTCGTACCCCAAGCCGCTGGAGGAACTGCTCTTCCACGCGTACAACACCTACCGCAAGAGTCATCCGTGGGTCGGCGATCATCCGCTGTCTCCGAAGTCCGTGATCCGCGATATGTACGAGCGCGCGCTGTCCTTCACCGAGTTCGTCTCCTTCTACGAGCTCGCCCGCACCGAGGGCATTGTCCTGCGTTACCTCGCCAGTGCCTACAAGGCCCTTGAGCACACCGTCCCGGACGACCTCAAGTCGGAGGACCTGGAGGACCTGATCGCCTGGCTGGGCGAGATGGTGCGTCAGGTCGACTCCAGCCTCCTGGACGAGTGGGAGCAGCTCGCCAATCCGGAGGAGATGACGGCCGAGGAGGCGCAGGAGAAGGCCGACCAGGTCAAGCCGGTCACCTCGAACGCCCGCGCCTTCCGTGTCCTCGTCCGCAACGCGATGTTCCGCCGGGTCGAACTCGCCGCTCTCGACAACATCGACGAGCTCGGCGAGATGGATGCCGACTCCGGCTGGGACGCCGATGCCTGGGGCGAGGCGATGGACAAGTACTGGGACGAGTACGAGGACCTCGGCACCGGGCCGGACGCCCGTGGGCCCAAGCTGCTGCTGATCGAGGAGGAGCCGCAGAACGGGCTGTGGCGCGTCCGTCAGACCTTCGCCGACCCGAACGGCGATCATGACTGGGGCATCAGCGCGGAGGTCGACCTCGCGGCCTCCGACGCGGAGGGTCGCGCCGTCGTCAAGGTCACCGACGTCGGCCAGCTGTGAGCACAGGAGAATCCCAGTCATGACGAATCCGGCCGAGAGGCTCGTCGATCTGCTCGACCTGGAGCAGATCGAGGTCAACATCTTCCGTGGCCGCAGCCCGCAGGAGTCACTGCAGCGGGTGTTCGGCGGCCAGGTGGCGGGCCAGGCGCTGGTCGCCGCCGGCCGCACCACCGAAGGCGACCGGCCGGTGCACTCGCTGCACGCGTACTTCCTGCGCCCTGGCCGGCCGGGCGTGCCGATCGTGTACCAGGTCGAACGGGTCCGGGACGGGCGGTCGTTCACCACCCGCCGCGTCACCGCCGTACAGCAGGGCCGCACGATCTTCAATCTGACCGCCTCCTTTCACCAGCCTGAGGAAGGGAGCTTCGAGCATCAGCTGCCGCCGGCCCGCGAGGTTCCGGACCCGGAGTCGCTGCCGACGGTGACGCAGGAGATCAAGGAACATCTGGGCGCGCTCCCCACGGCCTTGGAGCACATGGCGCGGCGCCAGCCCTTCGACATCCGCTATGTGGACCGGTTGCGCTGGACTCCCGATGAGGTCAAGGACGTCGAGCCGCGCAGCGCGGTGTGGATGCGTGCCGTCGGGCCGCTGGGCGACGACCCGCTCGTGCACACCTGCGCCCTCACGTATGCGAGCGACATGACTCTCCTGGACGCCGTCCGCATCCCGGTGGAACCCCTGTGGGGTCCGCGGGGCTTCGACATGGCCTCGCTGGACCACGCCATGTGGTTCCACCGGCCGTTCCGCGCGGACGAGTGGTTCCTGTACGACCAGGAGTCCCCGATCGCGACGGGCGGACGCGGGCTGGCCCGCGGGCGCATCTACGACGTGGAGGGACGCCTGCTCGTCTCGGTCGTCCAGGAGGGACTCTTCAGGGCGCTGTGGGACAGGGCTCCGTAAGACGACGCCGGACCGTCAGGGGCTTCTGCGGCGCAGCCACCCGAGCAGCCTCCGTGGCCGCTCGGGCCCCTCACCAACGGGCCCCTCGTCTTGGGGCCGTTCACTTTCAGGTCCCTCACTTTCGGGCCCCGCGCCTTCGGGCCCGCCGCGGTCAGGCCCCTCGCCGCGCGTTCCCTCACGGTCAGGTCGCTCGTGTGCCGGGCGCGGGGCCGGGCGGAGCTCTCGGGCTTCGACGAGGGCCTGGGCGAGGTCAGCCCTGAGCCAGCTGATCTCGTCGGGGTCGTCGGCCGTCATGATGCGTGCGGCGATGTGTGCGGCGGGAGAATCCGGTGCGCCGTGGGCGGCTCGCTCGGGTCGGAAGCGGTTCAGATAGTTGCGTTCGTAGGGATCCCTGACGATCTCCGCCACTTGGACGGGGTCGAGCAGGGACGCCACGACCGCCGCCCGAGCCCAGGGGTCCTCGGTCTGCCGCAGCAGGAATCCCAGATGGCGTCCCCGCCAGTTGCGCGGGCGGAGGTCCAGGCCTTCGCCCAGCTGGTCACGGAGTCCCTCGGGAAACCGTATCCGGCTCGACGGACATCGCGGGGAGCCTGTGGATAACTTTGATCGCGGCGACGTATGCGCAGGTCACACGTCTGAGACGGGCGTGCTTTCCGGCTCTCGCGCGTCGACGCGAAGGTGTTCGCCGACGCGGTTCACGAGCAGAGTCATCTCGTACGCGACCTGGCCGATGTCGGCCTCCGCGGCGCTGAGGACACACAGACAGCTGCCGGCGCCCGCGGCGGTGACGAAGAGCACCGCGTCGTCGAACTCAACCATGGTCTGGCGCACTTGACCCGCGCCGAAGTGACGGCCGGAGCCCTTGGCCAGACTGTGCAGGCCTGATGAGACCGCGGCGAGATGTTCGGCGTCGTCGCGCCGGAGTCCGGTGCTCGCGCCCGTCACCAGGCCGTCGTTGGACAGCACCAGCGCGTGCCGTATGTGTTCGACGCGCTCGGTGAGGTCGTCCAGCAGCCAGCCAAGTCCCGTGTTCTGCGCCATGATCCGGTCTCCCCGTCCCCGTGGTGTCGTCTCCCCCTGGCCGGAGGATCTGACCAGCCACCCTTCCCCACAGCCGCCGTCCGGGCAAGGAGGACGGGCGGCATGGCAGAGAAGATGACCGACGAGCAGGGGTGGGCGGTCGTCTCGCGCGGCACCCGCACCGGATACGCGCGGCACCCGCACCGGATACGCGCGGCACCCGCACCGGATACGCGCGGCGCCCGCGCCGGATGACTGTCCGCCGTCCGGGCCGACGGAATTCCGCTTCTCAGCCGACGGAGTCGAGCAGCCGGGCGGTGTGCACCCGCCCGGCGTACTCGACGAGACGAATCAGCACCTCCTTCCCGGAGTCGCGGTCACGTGCGTCGCAGAGCACCACGGGCGTGCCCCGGTCGAGGTCGAGGGCGCGGGACACGTCCTGAGCGCCGTAGGTGCGGGCGCCCGTGAAGCAGTTGACGGCCACCACGAACGGGATGTGCCGGTGCTCGAAGTAATCCACCGCGGGGAAGCAGTCTTCGAGTCGCCGGGTGTCCGCGAGGACGACAGCGCCGAGGGCGCCCTGCGACAACTCGTCCCACAGGAACCAGAACCGGTCCTGGCCCGGGGTTCCGAAGAGGTAGAGCGAGAGGCCGGACCTGATGGTGATGCGTCCGAAGTCCATGGCCACGGTCGTCGTGACCTTCTGATCCACGCCGTCGGTGTCGTCCACCGACTGACCCGCCTCGCTCAGCAGTTCCTCGGTGCGCAGCGGCCGGATCTCACTGACCGCGCCCACCAGGGTGGTCTTGCCCACGCCGAATCCGCCGGCGACCAGTATCTTCAACGCCAGGGCGGCCATCTCGCCACCCGAGGCGTCGGAGTTCTCGGAGACCATCGATCACTTCTCTCGGGAGTGCCGACTACGGTCGACGTCGGTTCATCTGTGTGGGGTGTCTGCCGGTGCGGCTGCAGGGGCCGCGCGTCGGTACATCTGTGCGGGTGTGCGAAGTCAGCATCATGACAACTGCCGCTCAATTTCGAGGGATTGGACCGCAACGGGCCGGTTGTGAACGCCTCGCGCCCATTCGGTGCCCGGATGTGGGCACATAGAGGCGCAGGACACTCCGCCGTGGTTCATCTAGAGCGCCCTCAGTCCCTCGATCACCTCGCGGAGGATCCGCTCGTCGGGCAGTTGTGCGGGCGGCACGGGGCGGCTGACGGTGACGCAGCCCAGTTCCAGGAGGTCGCCGAGGAGCACCCTGACCACGCCTACGGGCAGGTCTGCGCCGGCGGCCAGTTCGGCCACCGATTGTGTTTCGATGCGGCACAGTTCGATCAGCGCCCGGTGTTCCGGTCCGAGCGAGGTGTCGTCGTCGACGCCGGGTGCGCCGGTGTCGAGCGTGACCAGGGCGATGAGGTCGAAGCGCACCCCGGTGGGGCCGGGTTTGGTGCGCCCGCCCGTCATCGCGTAGGGCCGGACGAGCGGTCCGGCCTCGTTGTCGTACCACTGGCTGCCCGGCTGGGGCGGGATGCCCGGCGTGTCCTCGGTCATCTGTACCGACCGTCCTCGCTCATCCGGCGGCGGGCGGCTGTGCGCCGACGCGCGGCGGCGTGTAGAGATGCTCGCCGACGCGCTTGACCAGCAGTGCCATCTCGTACGCCACCAGGCCGATGTCGGCCGTGACGGCGGTGAGGAGGGCGAGGCACGAACCGTCCCCCGCCGCGGCGACGAAAAGGAAGCCGTCGTCCATCTCCACCATCGTCTGCCGTACCCCGCCGGCACCGAAGTGGCGCCCTGCGCCCTTGGCCAGGCTGTGGAAGCCGGAGGCGACGGCGGCGAGGTGTTCGGCGTCCTCGCGCCGCAGGCCGGTGGACGCGCCCACGGCGAGTCCGTCGTTCGACAGCACCACGGCGTGTCGCACTTCGGCCACGCGCAGCACCAAGTCGTCCAGCAGCCAGTCGAGTTCGCCGGACCGCTGGGCGGCCCTCATGCTCGGGTCCTGGATCATGCGGGGTCTCCTTCGCTGCTGTCGCTGCCCGCTTCGGGGTCGGGGGTGGCGCCGAGGCCGGGTGTCCTGCCGCCGCCGCGTGCCCAGCCGTTGCGGTAGGCCGCCATGCGGTCCCGTACGAGTTCGGGGGTGCGCTCGTCGTCGCTCTGGGGACCCGGCGCAGGTGTCGGTTCCTCGGAGCGCCGCTCGCGCAGTTGGGGGGCGAGATTCGCCTGCCGTACACGCCGTGGGAGGTCGTCGGATCCTTCGGAGTCGTCCGGAGGCCGGTGCAGCCGCAGCGTGGTGACTCCAGGGGGTGGGCTTTCCGGCGAGCCGTTCACGGGGGCTTCGGCGGCGGTCTGCACCGGGGGCACCAGTGCGGGCCGCTCGGTGATGGCCTGGACGGAGTCCTGTTCCGGGGCGGCGGGCACGCGCGCGTACTTGCGCTCTTCGGGCCTTGTGGTGTCGGCCCTACGGGGGGAACGTTCCGCCGCGCCGCCGTGCAGCAGGGCCGTGGGAAGCAGGACGACCGCGGTGGTGCCGCCGTAGGGCGAGGTCCGCAGGTGCACCTTGATGCCGTGCCGGGCCGCGAGCCTGCTGACCACGAAAAGGCCGAGCCGGTCGCTGTCGAACAAGTCGAGGGCCTCGGACTGCTCGATGCGCCGGTTGGCCTCGGCGAGCGTCTCCTTGCCCATGCCGAGCCCCCGGTCCTCGACCTCGACCGCGTACCCGTTGCCGACCGGTTCGCCGGTGATCCGCACGCGGGTGTGCGGCGGCGAGAACTGTGCGGCGTTCTCGACGATTTCCGCCAGAAGGTGCGTGAGGTCGGCTACCGCGGCTCCGACCACCGATGCTTCGGGGAGTTGCCGTACCTCCACGCGCGCGTAGTCCTCGACTTCGGAGACGGCCGCGCGGACCACGTTCGTCAGCGAGACCGGCATGCGCCAGGCCCGGCCGGGCGCGGCTCCGGAGAGGATGATCAGGCTTTCCGCGTGGCGCCGCATCCGTGTGGTGAGATGGTCGAGGCGGAACAGGTCGCTCAGCTCGTTCGGGTCGTCGGACCTGCGCTCCATGCTGTCCAGCAGGCTCAGTTGGCGGTGCACGAGGACCTGGCTGCGGCGGGCGAGATTGACGAAGACCCCGGAGATTCCGCTGGCGAGTTCGGCGCGTTCGACGGCGGCGCGCAGGGCGGCTCGGTGGACGGTGCCCAGGGCCTCCGCGACCTGTGCCGTCTCGTCCTCGGCGGGCGGCCCGGGCGGGGCCTCGGCACGGACGTCGATCTCCTCTCCCGCGCGCAGTTTGCGCATGGCCTGCGGCAGTTTGCGTCGCGCGATCTCGAGGGCGCTGTTGCGCAGGCTCACCAGTTCGACGACGAGGCCGCGTCCGATGCGCACGGAGATGACGAGCGACGCGACGACGGCGGCGAGTCCGAACAGGACCGCGGCACCGGCGGGGGTGAGCAGACCGCGGGTGAACGGGTCCGCACGGTCCGCGACACCACGTCGCGCGTTCGCCTCGATCGTGCGCATTCCGTCCTGCACGCGCGCGTGGGCGGTGTTCCAGTCGCTCTCCGGCGCGGCGTCGATCGCCTTGGCGCCGGGGCGCGAGACGAGCACCTTGTCCTCGACGGCGCGTACGTCGGTGTACGCACTCCCCTCCACGAGGTCGTGCCAGGCGGCTCGTTCAGGCCCGCTCAGATCGGCGACGGCCGCATCGCTCAGAGTGCGGCGGGTGTCGACGGCGCCGGTGAACAGCCGCAGCCGCTCGCCGTCGAGGCTCCCGGCGAGGCGGGCACTGGACAGCACCGCGTCCTCCTGGGCAAGCGCTTCCCCGGCCCGGGAGAATTCGAGCAGCACGCGCGCGTCGGAGCCGAGGTCGGCGTCTTGGATGCCGGTGAGCGCGCCGCCCACGCCGAAGGCCGTCGAGATGGCCTTGGTGTACTGCCCGTACGTCTCGTCCCAGCCGGTACGGCGGTCGAGCACAGCGGTGCGCAGGGACCGCAGTCGCTCGACTCCGGTGACAAAGGCGTTGAGGCGCCCGGCCACCCCCGCGGGCAGGTCGGCGCCGTCGGCGACGGTGTTGTGGTCGCCCAGCCGCAGCTTCGCCACCGCTCGGTCGGTGCGCCGCGCCAGGTTCTTGAGGTCGCCCGGCCGCTCGGCGGTGGGGTCGGTCGCGTAGCGGACGGCGGCCGCGCGTTCGGCCTGGAGGGCGGCGACGGCTGCGTCGACCGGGGCTCGGACCGTCAGGTCCACGCGCTGCAACTGCCGTAGCCGCGCGACGTCCTGGGCGGTGCTCACCGTGGCGTACGCCCATAGGGCGAGCAAGGAGACGACCGGCACCATCAGCAGGCAGACGATCTTGGCTCGTACGGTGCGGGGCCGGATGCGCCGGCGTCCCGCGCGCGCGGGCGCCTCTGTCGGCCTCCCCGCGACGGTCTCGTCGATGTCCGCGCGCTCGTCGGCCGGCGGGCCGGCGTGCGCGCGGCGACCGCGCGGCAAGGGCTGGGGCGGCGGTTCGGCGCCGGCTGTGGGGGTCCTACGGGGTGTACGCATGGCCTCCTCGCTCGGAAAGGTTCAGGGCGTGCCTTCCGGGCCGTCGTGGTCCAGGCTCGCCGCTAGCGGGCGACGCTCTCGACCGGCCGCTGGGCCGACGCGGATGCCTCGCGCTCGCCGGCCGTGGGCGACAGCGCGACGAACGCCGATGTCAGGAAGAGATAGGACCCGAGGCCGACGGCGAGGGGGAAGATGAACTGCATCGCCGTGGCCCCGGGCAGGGCCTCGCCGGAGGGGCTGACGCGCACGCTCACCGCGATCATTCCGGTGTAGTGCATGCTGCTCACCGCGCCACCCATGACCAGGGAGGCGATGGCGACCGCGACCGGCGACTTGATGTTGAGCGCCGCCCACAGGGCCGCGGTCGCCGCGACCACGGCGATGACGACGGAGAGCGCGACCAGTGCGGGGTCATAGTGCACCTGGCCGTGCAGCCGCAGGGCGGCCATGCCCAGGTAGTGCATGCTCGCGACGCCGAGTCCGGTGGTGAGGCCGCCGAGGACCAGCGCACGGCCCCGGTCGCGGCCGTAGCCGACGGCGAAGACGCCCGCGCCGACGACGACCATGGCGACGAGCAGGCTGAGGATGGTCAGCGGCACGTTGTAGCGCATCTCGGTGCCGCTGACGCTGAAGCCGAGCATCGCCACGAAGTGCATCGTCCAGATGCCGGTGCCGATCGCGGAGGCCGCGGTGAGGAGCCAGTTGCGGCGTGACCGCCCGGTGGCGCCGAGCGCGCGGACGGTGCAGCGCAGCCCCAGGGCGGCGCCTATACAGGCCATCACGTACGACAGCACGGGGGTCAGCCAGCCGAAGGCGGCGTGGTCCAGGTGTCCCATGGCCAAGGGACGCTAGTCCGGGCAGGGGCGCGCAAAGGGGGCGCATTTCGAAAGCTGTTGCAATATGACGAAGAGAGGTACCTGAACGATCGCGTCACGCTCGAACATGTGCACCGCGTCGTTCTTCGTGTCGATGAGGGATCATGCGGAACATGAGCAACGACCACACACGCGTCCAGGAGTTCTTCTCGGCACGCGCGGCAAACTGGGACACCCGGTTCCCCGACGACGGGCCCGCGTACGCGGCCGCGGTCGGCGAGCTGGGTCTGCGCGAGGGCGACCGGGTGCTCGACGCGGGCTGCGGCACCGGCCGTGCCCTGCCGCCCCTGCGAGCGGCCGTGGGGGCGTCCGGAGTGGTCATCGGGGCCGATGTGACCCCGGCCATGCTGGAGGCCGCCGTACGGGCCGGGCGCGACCAGGACGCGCAGTTGCTGGTCGCCGATGTCGCGGGGCTGCCGTTGCGTACGGAGTCGCTGGACGCGGTGTTCGCGGCGGGTCTGATCGCACATCTGCCGGACCCGGCGGAAAACCTACGGGAGTTGGCACGCGTGGTGCGGCCGGGCGGCACTCTGGCGCTGTTCCATCCGATCGGCCGGGCGGCACTCGCGGCCCGGCAGGGCCGGCAGATCACCCCGGCCGACCTGCGCGCTGAGGCCAACCTCCGCCCCCTGCTGGCCGGTTCCGGCTGGGACATGACGTCGTACGTCGACGAGGACGCCCGCTTCCTCGCGCTGGCCGTACGCCGCGGCTGACTCCTCAGCCTCCAGAGGGCCGGCCTTCTTCAGACGCGCGCGTGGCCGCCGTTTTCGACGTACGTCCTCCTCCGTAGGAGGTGATGCCACTGCCGCCGCGGTGACCGGTGGCCCGATGCCGGGAACGGCCGTTTCACCGGGGTCGTCCCCCTTCTGCCGCCGAAGCTCCAACTCTACGTTGTGTAGGAGCAGATGAACGATCAGGGATGACCATCGCACAGGGGGAAGGTGGCCCGATGTCCGGCATGTTCGGAAGGATTCGCAAGATATGGCGCAAGAAGACGGTCGAGCGGACCGAGGAGCGGTCGACCGTGACGCCACGGACGGAGAGGCGCGGGCACAACCTGTTCGAGGCGGCCGCGGCGTATGTGTCGGCGTGCGCGGAGGACGACCAGGACCAGATCGACGAGGCAGCGGCATGGGTGTCGCCGGAGGCCCTGTCCTTCGGAGTGAACGAGTTGGCCTGCCGGGCCGTGATCGCCCTCGCGCGGGAACGCGACGAGTCGCCCCGGACGGTGGCCCGCACACTGCTCGGGCTGCCCGCGGCCTGACCCTGGATGACCGGGACGGTCGTTTCGCCCCTGTCCAGCCGGATAACTGCAGCTCCGCGTGTGCTTCGGACTCGTGACAAGCGCCTTACGGTCGCATTAGGGTGCGCCGACGAACGTAGCGATGGGGAGGCTGGGATGGCCGGGACAGACGGTGACGCCGTCGCCACCGGGGACGACGACGCACTGTATGTGCTGACGGCGGTGTTGCTGACACCCGCGAAGTTCCCCAGCGTGCTGGGGGACGACTACCCGGAGGCCTGTGCGGCGCTCGGTCTCGCGCCGCTCGCCGACGGGTACGGTCTCGTGCTCGGCCAGGACGGCGAGGGCGCGCGGTGGACGGTCGCCATCGACGACGTCTCGCTGGTCGCCGTCGCCATCGCCTCCTGGGACTGCGGAATGGAGCACGAACTGTCTCCGGACGACCGCACGGTCGTCGCCGCGCTGCCCGGCTGGCCCCTCGAGGTCGCCGTCTCGGCCCCCGGGGTGCCGGCCCCGCACGATCCCGCGCCCGAAGTCACGGAGCAGCCCCCGCTCAGCCCGCCGGACACCGCCACCTGGGGCCCTGCCCAGCGGCGCCTCGGCGCCGACGAGATCGCGCTGCAGTGGGCGACCTGGCGGGAACAGATCGACGACAGCGACTTCATGACGTCGGAGGGTGAGGCCCAGGCCGAGGAGAAGGCCCAGGAGGAGAGCGGCGACGGCGAGCCGCGCAGCGGCGTCCGCAGGGTGCTCGCGGAGGCCCGCTCCTATGTGGACACGCCGCCTCCGCTCGGCCGTGTCCGGTCGGCCTTCGCCACCGGCGACGCCCGGACCCTGCGCGCCGACGGCCCCGGCTGGTCCCTGGTCGCCAGGACCGACGACATCGCGTTCGTCCTCCTCGACGAGGAGCCCGGAGAGGTCCTGCCCGTCGGCCGCGGACCAGAACTGCCGGGTCTCCTGGAGGCCCTCGACAAGATGGCGGTGCGGCCGAGCTGAGCCGCCGCACCACGCGGGATCCCCGTGGCACGGCCCTTGCCGGTCCCCCTCCCCTGTCAGCGGATCGCGTCCGCGTCGATGAGCAGGGCCGCCATGGCGGTGTCGTGGTCCGGATGTGCGCGCAAGGCGTCCAGTTCGGCCCGCCAGGGGTCGTCCCAGGCCGTACCCCGCCCGCCCATGCGGACCAGGGTCAGCGCGAGCAGTCCGGAAGCGGGAGTTTCGTGGCGGCGCAGTGCCCGTGCCGCGGCGAGCAGAGCGGTCCGCACAGGGGGACGGCCGACATCCGCGGTCGCGTACTCCAAGGACTGAAGCCGTTGCGGCGCCTCCTCGCACAGCGTGAGCAGCCGTTCCCACCGGTGCGCTGCGTAGTCACCCCGGCGTACGCAGGCCATGGCCGCGTTCCGTGTAGCAGGGGCTCGCCTTGGGCGAGGGGCAGGGCCGCGGCCAGGCGCGCCGTCGACCAGGAGGGCCTGCCGTGTCGCTCCAGCCAGGGGGCGAGCAGGTTCACGCGATCTGCGGGGTCCAGTGCGGCGAGCATGGTCAGTGCGGCGCCGCGTGTCCGGCCCCGGCCCACGGTGCGGCTCTCGACGATGCTCCGCCGCTCCGCGGGCGGCAGGAGCCGCAGCAGGCCGTCGGGCGACACCTCACGGCGGCCGGGTGTGCGGTCACGACTGGCGCTGGAGGGACAGCGTTCGGCCAGAGCGACGAGGTCCTCGACGGGCAGTTCCGCCAGAGCGCGGCGTTGGGAGGACGGCAAGGGCCCCGCGGGGATGGGGTGTTCCTCGGGCCAGCCGTCGAGGTGTGGCCTCGCCGTGCGCAGGACGGCGAGGGATTCGGCGGGCAGGCGGAGCGCCGCGAGGACTCCGGGCGGGGTGAGCAGGTCGGGTGCCCGTTCCAGGAGGACCAGTGCCGCGTGTGCGTCACGTTGGGCGGCGACCGAGGCGACGGCCCGGTAGCGGCGCGTGAACCGGTACGCGTCCTGGCGTGCCCTCTCCTCACGGCGTGCGGCGAGATGTTCCGCCACCGCACGAGGGGCCGTACGGGCCAGCGAGTTCAGCGCCCCGAAGGGCACGTCGAGGCGAGGCAGCCATGCCTCCGCGGTTTCCGCCGGGCAGGCGCCCAGCAGGCGCGCCGCTTCCTGGGCGCCATGACGCTCGTACACCTGAGGCAGCAGTTGGGCAGCGAGGGTACGGCGGCGGCTGCGCCGCAGGAGGCGGTACGTGTCGTGACGCGTCGCCCTGATGTCGCTCAGCGCGAGAGGTTCCAGGGCGTGTTCGGGGATCGGCAGCCGGAGTGCGGCCGAGCGTGCACGGCGGCCCAGCAGAGGGTCGGTGAGGGCTTCGGTCACCCGGCCGAGGTCGCGGCGGGCGACGGCCAGGAACAGCGCCCTGTGCCGTTCGTCGGGGTCACCGGCGTCGAGGGCACCGTGGAGGGATGCGTACGCGTGCGGGGTGAGCGTGCGGGCGTAACGTGCCAGGGCGCTCATCCGTGCCGGGAAGGGCAAGGGGTCGAAGTGGGCCTTCAGCCAGGCGGGCGTCAGCGGCGCCGGCGGGGTCTGGGGCTGTCCGGATCGGGACGGGGACTGCGGCGTCTGCGACGCCTCGTATGCGGCCATCAGCGCTCACCGTGGAGTCGCTGGGCCTCCTTTCCAAAGGTCATGCGGTCATCGTCGGGGGCAGGCGGTCAGGTGCGCAAAGGGTTTTCGTGGGCCACGCGCGCGTGGTCGTGGAGTGGGACGGGGCTGGCGCCCGCCGTCGTGGAGTGGAACACGGCATGCGCCCGTCGTCGTGAAGTGGAACGGGGCACGCGGCCCCGCTCGCGGACCGCGCCGACTGCGGCAGGCCCGCGAGCGGTGCTGTGGCCCCCCGGGGGCTGGACGGGGCCGCACCGGGGCTGTGGCTCCTCAGCGGCCGAGCTCCTTGCGCGTGGCGCGGCGCAGCCTGCGCCGCTGTGAGGGGTCCAGTGCGAGGTATGCCGCCGCCGGGACTCCCAGCACGATCAGGAGTGCGGCCCACCAGGGCAGCCAGATCAGCAGGATGAGGCCGACCGCCACACCTCCTGCGGCGATCTTCGCGTTCTTCGACATGTGTCGCCTCCTTCGCGGCTGCTGCCGCTCTCTGTCCTGAGAACGGGTCCTTGCTTCCCACGGTTCCGGACCGCGACCCTGATACGTCCCTGAGGCGCGCCCCCTACTCAACCCTGAGAGGCTCCCCGACCTCATGCATGTGGCGCAGGGCCTGTCGGTAGGAGTCGACGAGCCCGGTCTCCGTGTAGGGGATACCCAACTCCTGGCAGTGAGCGCGCACCAGGGGCTGGGCGCGTCGCAGATGAGGCCGGGGCATGCCGGGGAACACATGGTGCTCGATCTGGTAGTTCAGGCCGCCGAGGAACCAGTCCGTGAGAACTGCGCCGCGCACGTTGCGCGAGGTGAGTACCTGGCGGCGCAGATGGCCCCAGCGCTCGCCGCCCGGGTCGGGCATGTCCATGCCCTTGTGGTTGGGCGCGAAGGCCATGCCCAGATGCAGGCCGAACAGTGCCTGGTGGAGGGCGGCGAAGGCCAGGGCCTTCCCGAGGGACATGGAGGTGAGCAGCAGGGTCGCGTAGGCGACGACGTGGGTCACCAGCAGCAGGGCCTCCACGGCCCGCTCACGCGGCGGCTGTCGGCGAAGGTCCTGGAAACCGTGGACCTTCAGGGCGACGCCCTCGAGGAGGGTGAGCGGGAAGAAGAGCCAGGCCTGATTGCGGGTGAGCCAGCGCCGGAAGCCGGCCCGGCCCTTGGCCTGCTCACAGGTGAACACCAGGACGTCGGCGACGACGTCGGGGTCCTTGTCGATGTGGTTCGGGTTGGCGTGGTGGCGGTTGTGCTTGTGGTTCCACCAGGAGTAGCTCCTCCCCAGGAGCAGGTTGCCGTGGATGAGCCCGATCAGGCGGCTGACGGACTTGTTGCCGGTGATCTGGGAGTGGCCCGCGTCGTGGCCTATGAAGGCGGTCCGGGCCGCGAGGACGGCGAGCACCGGGGTGAGAATCAGCGTCCACCAGGAGTTGCCGATCAGGGCGACGCCGGTGACGACACCGGCCAGGGCGAGCGCGTTCACGGCGATCTCGCGCGCGTACCAGCCGTGGCGCCGCTGCAGGAGTCCCTTGTCTTTGACGGTACGCAGGAGAGACGCGAACTCGCTTCCGGGGGTCTGCCCGACGCTCACCCCTGGAGGGTGTTCCGCGAGGACTGCGGCGGTCTGGGACATGCTCGGTCTCCGGTCTCTCAGGGGAACGGGCTGACCTGATGAAACGTACAAATCGGTGACCTTCGGCGACCATGGCGCCACCACCCGTGTACGGTCGGGGGTTTCCCGGTGGGGCGTAGGGGTGTTGGCTACACCTCGCGCACGGTGACCCACGTCATGCCCGGTCGTTCTCGCCTGGCCCCCGGAGTGCTGTACTCTCGGCGACCCACCCCCCAGTAGTCAAATTTGAGGAATGCGCTATCGCTGTGCAGAGGCTTCCCGCGGCAACCCCCGCCGAGATCTCCGAACTGGCCCGCTGCTGTGCCGTGTTCGTGCCCGCCGATCCGCCCCGTACCGGCAGCGTCGCGTTCTGGCATCCCGAAGGCCACTCCCCTCCCGTGGTGGCTTCCGGTTCCGTCGAGGACCTGACCGTCGTGCTGCCCGCGGGCCAGGGCGTGGAGCTCGTGACCGTGCCCGCCCTGGTGCTTCCGGTGCGGGCCGCTCTGCCGGTGCTCACACGCGCGCGTGCCGGCGCGCAGGCGCACCGGGCTACCGCGTTCTGGGGCGCGGCCGCCGTGCTGGCCCTCCAGTTCGCAGCGCGCGGACTGCTGCTGCCGGGACTGACGGCCGGTGACCACGACGCGTGGCGCGCGGGCCCCTTGCGCGCTGAGGACCTGGAGCGGATCCGCGAGCTGGCCGCCGCGATGCCGCCCGACGCGCACGCGGTGCCGGTGGACGGCGCCGATCCGCTGCGGCTGCCCGACCCTGAGCGGCTGCTGCGCGCCTTCCTGGACGCGGTCGCCGACGCACTGCCCCGCTCGCCCGCGGCAGCGCTCGCGGCGGGCGGCCCGGCCTTCGCGGCGCCGGAGCCGCAGCACGTGCCCGAGCAGCGCGCCTGGGCCACGGACGTCGCCGCGGTGCACGACGCGGACGTACGGCTCTCTCTGCGCGTCGAGGTGCCGGGGCTGGCGTCGGCGGTGTCGGACGAGACCCGGCCTGTCTTCCGCGTGGTGCTGCAGCTGCACAGCGTGAGCGATCCGGCCCTCGTGGTGGATGCCTCCGCCGTCTGGGCCGGATCCTCGAGCTTCGGGCCGCGCGCGCGGATGGATGCCCTGCTCGCGCTGCGCCGAGCGGCCCGGGCCTGGGCACCGCTGACTCCTCTGCTCGCGGCAGCCGTGCCGCACGCCGTCGAACTAGCCGACGAGGAAGTCTCCGAGCTCCTCGGCGAAGGCGCCCGCATGCTGGCGTTCGCCGGTGTCGACGTGCACTGGCCGAAGGAGCTGGCACGCAAGCTGACGACCCGCGCGGTCATCGGCCCGCCGGACGAAGGGAAAGGCCCCGGCAAGGTTTCCTCCGACGCGCCGTCGTTCCTGTCCGCGGACGCGCTGCTCGCCTTCAACTGGTGGTTTGCGCTGGGCGATCAGCAGCTCACCCGGCAGGAGCTGGACCGGCTGGCCGAGGCGAACCGGCCCATGGTGCGGCTGCGCGACCAGTGGGTCCTGGTCGACCCGCGAGAGGTACGCCGCGCCCAGGCACAGCAGGACCGCAAGGTCACGCCCATCGACGCGCTGAGTGCCGCTCTGACGGGCTCCACGGATGTCGACGGCCAACGGGTCGACGTACGGGCCACGGGATGGCTGGCGACCCTGCGGGAGCGGCTGGCGGACCCGGAGGGGCAGGAGCCGGTCAGGCAGCCCGCCGCGCTCCACGCGACGCTGCGGGACTACCAGGCCCGGGGTCTCAACTGGCTGGCCCGGATGACCTCTCTGGGACTGTGCGGCTGCCTGGCCGACGACATGGGCCTGGGCAAGACGATCACGCTCATCGCCCTGCATCTGCACCGGCAGACCGACGAGTCCGCCGCGGGCCCCACACTCGTGGTCTGCCCGGCCTCCTTGATGGGCAATTGGCAGCGCGAGATCGAGAAGTTCGCTCCCGGCACCGCCGTCCGCCGTTTCCACGGTTCTCGGCGCAGCCTGGAGGGCCTGGCCGACGGCGAGTTCGTCCTCACGACGTACGGCACGATGCGGCTCGACCCGCCGCGGCTCGCCGAGATGCCCTGGGGCATGGTGGTCGCGGACGAGGCCCAGCACGTGAAGAACCCCTATTCGGCGACGGCGCGGGCGCTGCGCACCATCGGCGCACGCGCGCGCGTGGCACTCACCGGCACCCCGGTGGAGAACAACCTCTCGGAGCTGTGGGCGATCCTCGACTGGACGACACCGGGGCTGCTCGGCAGGCTCGGCACCTTCCGCACGCACTATGCGCAAGCGGTCGAGGGCGGCCAGGATCCCGCGGCGGCCGAGCGGCTCGCCCGTCTCG
This sequence comes from Streptomyces dengpaensis, assembly GCF_002946835.1. Classification (NCBI taxonomy): domain Bacteria; kingdom Bacillati; phylum Actinomycetota; class Actinomycetes; order Kitasatosporales; family Streptomycetaceae; genus Streptomyces; species Streptomyces dengpaensis. The sequence continues at coordinate 7,648,850 of NZ_CP026652.1, read as the reverse complement.
TACGACCGTTCCTGCTGCGCCGCCGCAAATCGGACCCGGGCATCGCACCCGAACTGCCGCCGAAGACGGAGACAGACCGCGCCGTGGCGCTCACCAAGGAACAGGCGGGCCTGTACGAGGCCGTGGTGCGCGAAACACTCGCGGAGATCTCCGGCGCGGACAGCATGGCGCGGCGCGGCCTGATCGTGAAGCTCCTCACCGGACTGAAGCAGATCTGCAACCACCCCGCCCAGTTCCTCAAGGAAGACCGGCCGAAGATCGCCGGCAGGTCCGGAAAGCTGGAGCTTCTGGATGAACTGCTCGACACCATCCTCTCCGAGGGAGCGAGCGTTCTGGTCTTCACGCAGTACGTGGGGATGGCGCGCCTGATCGAGCGTCACCTGGCCGCCCGGGGCGTGTCGACGCAGTTCCTGCACGGAGGGACGCCCATCAACGAGCGTGAGGCGATGGTGGAGCGATTCCAGGAGGGCGAAATCCCCGTCTTCTTGTTGTCGTTGAAGGCCGCCGGCACAGGACTGAACCTGACCCGGGCCGAACATGTCGTGCACTACGACCGCTGGTGGAACCCGGCCGTCGAGGCCCAGGCGACGGACCGCGCGTACCGCATCGGACAGAGCCGGCCCGTCCAGGTGCACCGGCTCATCACCGAGGGGACCATCGAGGACCGCATCGCCGACATGCTGCGGCGCAAACAGCGGTTGGCGGACGCCGTCCTGGGCGCCGGTGAGGCGGCACTCACGGAGCTGACCGACGCGGAACTGGCCGACCTGGTGGAGTTGCGAGGGGGAGCACGATGACGGATCGGAACATGGAGCGTACGTTTGCCGCTTTGCCGCCCGCGCGGGGGCGGGGTTTCGCGCAGACGTGGTGGGGCCGGGCCTGGTTGAAGGCCCTGGAGGACGCGGCGTTGGACTCGGAGCAGGTGAAGACGGGCCGCAGGCTCGCGCGCGCCGGGGCTGTGGGGGCCGTATCGGTGCGTCCGGGGCGCATCACGGCCGTCGTCCAGGACCGCGACCGCACGACGCACCGGGCGGATGTCCTGCTTCAGGAACTCTCCGAGGACCAGTGGGACCGCTTCCTGGACATGGCCGTCGAGCGGGCCGGGCACATCGCGGCGCTGCTCGACCGCGACATGCCGCCGCACCTGGTCGAGGACGCGGCGGCCGCAGGAGTCGAACTCCTGCCGGGGCTCGGCGATCTGGAGGCGCAGTGCGACTGCGGCGCCTGGGACCACTGCGGGCACACGGCCGCCCTCTGCTACCAGATGGCGCGGTTGCTGGACCAGGATCCGCTCGTCCTGCTGTTGATGCGAGGGCGCGGCGAACGCGCCCTCCTGGACGAGCTCCAGGAACGCGGCAGCACCTCCGCGGAAGAGCCGCCGGACGCGTCCGGCGCCGGTCAGGAAGGCGTGGACGCCGCTGAGGCGTACGCGGCCGGGGACATCCTTCCGCCGCTGCCGGCCCTTCCGGAGCTGCCTCAGGAGCCCGGGCAGCCGCCCTCCCTGGACACCGAGGCCACGCCCGCACCCGGACTCGACCCAGCCGCCGTGGAGTTCCTCGCGGCCGCGGCGGCGGGCGAGGCGTACCGGCTCCTCGCCGAAGCGCTCGGTTCCGGGCACGGACAGCAGGCCGTCGAGGCAGAGTTGACCCTCGCGCAAGACTCGGTTCGGCTCGCCGCGAGCAGTCCGGAGCAGGCGATCACGCAGCGGCTCGCCGAGGGGTCGGGACGCGACGGCGAGGAGCTGCGACTCGCGGTACGCGCCTGGCGGTACGGAGGTGTGGACGCGTTGTCCGTCCTTGAGGACGAGTGGCCCGTGCAGGCCGAATCGCTGGCACGCGCGCGTGCCGCGCTGGAGTCCGCCTGGGAAGAGGACGAGCGGCCACTGCTCCGTGCCGCACACAACCGCTGGACGGCGGTCGGCGCGTCCACCCAGCTGCGTCTCGGCCGCGATGGCCGGTGGTGGCCGTATCGCAAGGAAGGGGGCCGCTGGGCGCCTGCGGGACCGGCGGTACGGGACCCGGCCACGGCGCTCGCGACGGCGGCAGGAGAACCGATGAATGGTTGACGCCCGGCATTCACTTCAGGACGCAGGACGGCACGCGCGCGTGCCGCTCACGTCAGTGGCTTGGTGAGCTTGTGAGTGCCGCTGCCGACGTCCGCCGCCAGGCTGCAGGCGACCTTGTCGATGCCGATCTCGTAGCCGCTGGAGTCCGGGTACTGCACGAGGGTGCCGCGCACGGTCCCCGGGGGCTGCCTGGCCGCCTTGCGTTCCAGTGTTGACGCGCACAGCGTCGAAGCGGCCTTCTTGAGGGCGGCGTCGGTCGAGTAACTGCCGTTGAGTTCGGCCACCTTCACGACTTCGGCGTCGTGCGGCTTGGTGCACGACCGCTTGGCGGCCTGCCCGGGCTGGCCGTCGTTCGTGTCGAAACAGTCGCCCTTCTTCAGCATGTAGTACGGCACTTCGTCGCTCGCGACGGAAGGGAAGAGCGAGGGAAGGTCGCTCGGTACGAGTCCGCTGGGCACCCCCGACGGCAGCGTGGGCAGGACGCTGGGTACTTCCGAAGGCAGGGACGGCAGTTCGGACGGGATGCTCAACGAAGGGCTGGGCGAGCGGCGCGGGGTCCCGCTGCTCTCAGTGGGGGACTTCTTGTCCTGTTCGCCGTCACCGCCGGTGGCCACGACGGCCACGGCGACGATGGCGGCGACGGCCACGATCACGGCGAGCACGAGGAACAGAGTGGGGCGGCGCCGTCCACCACCACGATGGCCCCCGGGTCCGCCGGGCGGTCCAGGAGGCGGCGGTGGCTGCCAGCCTCCGCCGCCCTGCCCGAAACCATCAGGAGGCGGACCATAGCCGCCTGGTGGAGGTCCGTAGCCTCCGGACGGGGGTTCGTAACCTCCGTAGGGGGGTCCGTACCCTGCGGACGGAGGGCCGAAGCCACCGCCTCCAGGAGGTGGCGTGTCTCCCGGCGGCCGAGGGGGTTGGGGCGGTACGGGCGGCATGGCCATACCGTCAAGAGTCGCCTCGAACCGGTCATGATGCGACCCCTGCGCGGAAGTTGATACGGACTCATGCCATGGATCGCACGATTCCGGAGTATTCCGCGCAGAGGTCCCGCGAAGAGATTCGGCGCAAAGATTCGGCGCAGAGATCTGCGGAAGGAGAAGTGATCAGCCCCGCGCGCCCAGCAGGTGGTCCATCGCCAGCTGGTCCAGACGCTCGAAGGCCATCCCGCGCGCGGCGGCCGCCTCCACGTCGAAGTCCTCGAAAGCCGCACGGTCGGCGAGCAGCCCCTTCAGACCGTCCGCCGCGGTGGGCTGCGCCAGCTCGTGCAGGCGCGCGGCGCGAAGCGCCTCCTGGACCTCGGGGTCGGCGCGGAAGGCCGCGGAACGCTCCCGCAGGATCAGGTAGTTGCGCATGCAGCCGGCCGCCGACGCCCACACGCCGTCGAGGTCCTCGGTCCGCGGCGGCTTGAAGTCGAAGTGCTTCGGCCCCGCGTAACCGGCGCTCTCCAGGAGGTCGACCAGCCAGAACGCGGCGCGCAGATCGCCCGCCCCGAAGCGCAGGTCCTGGTCGTACTTGATGCCGGACTGGCCGTTGAGGTCGATGTGGAAGAGCTTGCCCGCCCACAGGGCCTGCGCGATGCCGTGCGGGAAGTTCAGCCCGGCCATCTGCTCATGGCCCACCTCGGGGTTGACGCCGTACAGCTCCGGGCGCTCCAGGCGCTCGATGAACGCCAGCGCGTGGCCGACCGTGGGCAGCAGGATGTCGCCGCGCGGCTCGTTCGGCTTCGGCTCGATGGCGAACTTCAGGTCGTAACCCTGGGAGGTCACGTACTCGCCGAGGAGGTCGAAGGCCTCCTTCATGCGGTCGAGGGCGACGCGTACGTCCTTGGCGGCGCCGGACTCGGCGCCCTCCCGGCCACCCCAGGCGACGTACGTCTGAGCGCCCAGCTCGACCGCCAGGTCGATGTTGCGGATCGTCTTGCGCAGCGCGTAGCGGCGTACGTCTCGGTCGTTCGCGGTGAACGCGCCGTCCTTGAAGACGGGGTGCGTGAACAGGTTGGTGGTGGCCATCGGCACCTTCAGACCCGTCGCGTCCAGGGCCTGCCTGAAGCGCTTGATGTGCGACTCGCGCTCACTGTCCGAGGACCCGAAGGGGATGAGGTCGTCGTCGTGGAAGGTCACTCCGTAGGCACCGAGCTCGGCCAGGCGCTGCACCGACTCGACGGGGTCCAGGGCGCGCCGCGTGGCGTCGCCGAACGGGTCCCTTCCCTGCCAGCCGACGGTCCACAGGCCGAAGGTGAACCTGTCCTCGGGGGTGGGCTGATAGTTCATACCGCGGCTCCTTGCTGGCTCCGACTATTTCGTCATGGCGGTTAACAAATTAGTATGCGGACACGTCTCTGGGAAGAGACGAAGTGCGAAAACCGGGCCGCGCCGGTCCGGGAGCCCCCCAACCAGACAGATCCCGCGGAGCCGCGGAAGAGGGAGAACCCGATGTCAGCAGCCGAGGGTCCGCTCGTCGTCGGGGTGGACACATCCACCCAGTCCACCAAGGCCCTGGTCGTCGACGCATCGACCGGTCAGGTGGTGGCGAGCGGGCAGGCGCCGCACACCGTTTCCACGGGAGCGGGCCGGGAGAGCGACCCCCGACAGTGGTGGGACGCGCTCCGCGAGGCGCTGCACCAGTGCGGTGACGCGGCGCACGAGGCCGCGGCGGTGTCGATCGGCGGCCAGCAGCACGGGCTCGTCACGCTCGACGCCCAGGGCGATCCCGTACGCCCGGCTCTGCTGTGGAACGACGTACGCTCGGCGCCGCAGGCGCGTCGGCTGGTCGAGGAGCTGGGCGGCCCGAAGGCCTGGGCCGACCGGACCGGCAGTGTGCCGGGCCCGTCCTTCACCGTCACGAAATGGGCCTGGCTGGCCGAGAACGAACCGGACGCCGTCCGCGCCACCGCGGCCGTACGCCTCCCCCACGACTACCTCACCGAACGCCTCACCGGACAGGGCACGACCGACCGCGGCGATGCCTCCGGTACGGGCTGGTGGGCGTCCGGGACCGAGACGTACGACGAAGAGGTCCTCGCGCATGTCGGGCTCGCCCCTGCCCTGCTCCCCCGCGTCGTCCGCCCCGGCGAGGTGGCCGGGACCGTGCACGCCGACGCCGACCTGCCGTTCTCCAGGGGCACCCTGGTCGCCGCCGGCACCGGCGACAACGCGGCCGCGGCGCTCGGCCTCGGGCTGCGCCCCGGCACCGCGGTGCTGAGCCTCGGTACGTCCGGCACGGTGTACGCCGTCTCGGCGAGGCGCCCCGCCGACCCGACCGGCACCGTGGCGGGCTTCGCCGACGCGCGGGGCGACTGGCTGCCGCTGGCCTGCACCCTGAACTGCACCCTCGCCGTCGACCGTGTCGCCGCGCTGCTGGGCCTCGACCGCGAGGCCGTCGAGCCGGGCGCGGGCGTGACGCTGCTCCCCTACCTGGACGGTGAGCGCACGCCGAACCTGCCGCACGCCTCGGGGCTGTTGCACGGACTCCGGCACGACACCACGGGCGGGCAGCTGCTGCAGGCGGCGTACGACGGCGCGGTCCACTCGTTGCTGGGCGCCCTGGACCTGGTGCTCGATGAGGACGCCGACCGCTCCGCTCCGCTGCTGCTGATCGGCGGCGGCGCCCGGGGGACGGCCTGGCAGCAGACCGTACGCCGGCTGTCGGGGCGGCCGGTTCAGTTGCCCGAGGCCAAGGAGCTGGTCGCGCTGGGCGCCGCGGCGCAGGCGGCGGGCCTGCTGACCGGAGAGGACCCGGCCGCGGTCGCCCGGCGCTGGGGCACCGCCCACGGGCCCGTGCTCGACGCCGTGGAACGGGACGAGGAGACGCTCGCGAGGATCACCGGGGTACTCTCCGACGCGGCCCCGCTGCTGGAGCGGGAGCCGGACAGGCACGGACGAGGACGGCCCTGAGGGGATCGGCGCCGGCGGCCCTGAGGGGACCGGAACGGACGAGGGCCGGCCCCAAGGAGCGGCACCGACAAGGACCGACCCGATGGACCGGCCGGACGAGGACTGACGGAGGCATGACCGCACCACTGCACGAGGCTCACCCGACCGGTTCCGGCCGTCGGCTGCCGGACACCCAGCAGGGCATGCGCCGCCGCAACCTCTCCCGGGTCATGCACACCGTCAGCGCCGAGGGGCCGCTGTCGCGTGCCGCCGTCGCCTCGCACATCGGCCTTACTCGCGCTGCCGTGTCGACGCTGGTGGACGAGCTGATCCGCTCGGGGCTCCTCGAAGAGCTGGGCCCCGAGCGGCCCGGCCGGGTGGGGCGGCCGGGCTCGGCCCTCGCCGTCAGCGGGCACGGTCCGGCCGGAATCGGCGCCGAGGTGGGCGTCGACCATCTCGCCGTGTGCGCGGTCGATCTGCGCGGTGCGGTGCGGGCCCGGGCCGTGCGGTACGGCACGAACCGCGGCCGAGCGCCCGAGCCGGTGATCGAGGAGCTGACCGCGCTGGTGCGTCGGGTCATCGCCGAGGCGGAGGGCGAGGGGCTGTGGCCCGCGGGGCTCGCGGTCGCCGTGCCCGGCCTGGTGGCACGCGACGCCCGGACCGTGGTCCGCGCCCCCAACCTCGACTGGCACGACACGGACCTCGGCGCCCTGCTGCCCGGCGAACTGCCGCTGACCGTCGGCAACGAGGCCAACTTCGGCGGTCTCGCGGAACTCTGGCTCGGCGAGGCGACGCCGCGTGACTTTCTGCATGTGTCGGCCGAGATCGGTATCGGCGCGGCGGTGCTCGTGGACGGGCGGCTGTTGCGCGGAACGCGCGGCTTCGCGGGCGAGCTGGGCCATGTGCCGGTGCGTCCGGAGGGACCGGAGTGCCCGTGCGGTGGACGCGGGTGCCTCGAACAGTACGCCGGTGAGGAAGCCGTCCTGCGCGCGGCAGGCTTGGAGCAGGGTGAAGACCGGGTCGGACTGCTGGCGGAGCGCGCCGCCCAGGGCGACACGAAGGTACGGCGTGCCCTGCGCGAAGCCGGAACCGCGCTCGGCATCGCGCTGACCGGGGCGGTCAATCTGCTGGATCCGGAGACTGTCGTGCTGGGGGGAGCGCTGTCCGGTCTCGCGCCCTGGCTGCTGCCGTCGCTGGAACGTGAGTTGGCACGGCGCACGGCGGGTCCCGCCTGTGCCGTGTCCGTCTCGCGGCTGGGGCCCGAGGGTCCGCTGCTGGGCGCGGCGCATTCGGTGGTGCGGGCGGTACTCGACGATCCGGCCGTGGTGTCGGGACGGTCTTGACTTGCTCCTCGGGCTGAAGCCCGAGGATTCTGGCCTTCTCGTCCGTTGCTGTGCCGCTACGCGGCACAGGGTTCGGGCGGGAATCCGTGGCTTCCTGTTTCTTCGCGCTGTGCCGGGACGAGTCCTGGTCTTACCGGCGCTCCGCAGGCTGTCACCGCCCGTCCGGCGGCCGTTTTGACGTTCTTCGCGGCATTGTGGTCCCGGTCGTGGACGGTGCCGCAGGCGGTGCAGGTCCATTCCCGGACGTTCAGGGGCTTGGGGCCGTCTTTGATACCGCAGGCCGAGCAGGTCTGGGAGGTCGGCTCGAACCGGCCGATCTTGACCAGGGTCCGCCCGTACCGGGCCGCCTTGTACTCCAGCATGTTCACGAACGCCGACCATCCGGCGTCATGGACACTCCTGGCCAGCCTGGTGCGCGCGAGTCCTTGGACCGCCAGGTCCTCCACGCCGATCGCTTGGTTGTCGCGGATCAGCTGAGTGGAGAGCCGGTGGTGAAAATCGCGGCGGGCATCGGCCACCTTCGCGTGGGCGCGGGCGACCTTCAGACGGGCCTTGGCCCGGTTCTTCGATCCCTTCTGCTTGCGGGACAGCTCCCGCTGGGCCTTCTTCAGTTTCTTCTCCGCCCGGCGCAGAAACCGAGGAGAGTCGATCTTCGTCCCGTCGGAGAGGACGGCGAAGTGGGTCAGGCCCAGGTCGATGCCGACCGTCTGGTCGGTGCCGGGCATCCGGGCGGCGTCCGCGCCCGGGTCGGTGTCAACGACGAACGAGGCGAAGTACCGTCCGGCCGCGTCCTTGACCACGGTGACCGAGGAGGGCCGCGCGGGCAAGGTCCTCGACCACTTCACCTTCACCGCGCCGATCTTCGGGAGGTTCAGCCTCCCGGAACCAGTGATCGACCAGCGGGCATTGGCCGTGAACCGGATCGACTGACGGCTGTCCTTGCGGGACTTGAAGCGGGGCGCACCGGTCTTCGCGCCCTTACGCTCGCCCTTGAGGGAGGCGAAGAAGTTCTTGTAGGCGGCCTCCGCGTCGCGCAGGGACTGCTGGAGGACGACCGCGGAGACCTCGCCCAGCCAGGACCGCTCGGGTGTCTGCTTGGCCTGGGTGATCAGCTTCTGGGACAGCACACCCGCCGTCGGGAAGGGTTCGCCCGCCCCGCGGGCGTCCTCGCGAGCACGCACGGCATCGTTGAACACGACGCGGGCGCACCCGAACGCCCTGGCCAGCGCGAGGCGTTGGCCAGGTTCCGGGTACAGCCTGAAGGCGTACCGAAGCTGCATGCGGTGATCGTACGAACGAGCGCCGCCCGCTACCAGAGGGAACGTATGAACGGTCGGTACTCCCTTGAAACCAGGCAGGACAGAGCGGGCCGAACGGGGGAGGCGTTGCCCGGCCTCTCCGGATCGGACCCCGTGACGCTCCGCGCCGGCCGTGGTGGCGCCTGCGCTCTCCTGCTCCGCAGGACAGCATCCGTGACGCTCCGCGCCACAGTCACAGATTCGCTTCACCACCGGCCTGAAGGCCGATGCACTGCGAATGAATCCCGGTAGCGGGCGTCCGCGTACGACGAGAAGGCCGCGCCTTGGGACACCTGGCTCCCCTTTGGGCTGGCGAGTCTCTCTTTCGGGTGGCCGAGTTATCCACAGTCCGCGGCTTGTCCACCGCCTCACGCCTCGTCCTTCCTGCCCAACCGGCAAGCGCCGTACCGTAATTCACGCGAGGCGCAGCCGTCGGACCGACGACTGTGTGTCCGGGCGAATCGGGGGGTTCTGATGTCGGGGGAGACGGGTTCAGGACTGCGGCGGGAGGCAGTGGGACCGCGGCGGGAGGCAGTCGGACTACGGCGGGAAGCCGTGGGGCTGCGCGAGGTGCTGTTCATGCACGCCTGCGGCCACGACCTGCATGTCGCCGCCCTGCTCGGCGCCGCCACGCTGCTGGCCCGCGCGCTGCCGCACTGGCGCGGCACGGTGGTGATCGTCGGCCAGCCGGCCGAGGAGACGCTGACCGGCGCGCGCGCCATGCTGGAGGACGGCCTCTACGACCGTTTCGGCCGCCCCGACGCGGTCCTCGCCCAGCACACCGCGCCGCTGCTGGCCGGCATGGTGGCGCACGGTTACGGACAGCCCGTGCTGGCGGGCAGTGTCGGCCTGGACGTCACGCTGCACGGCCGGGGCGGGCACGCCGGGGCGCCGCACCTGACGGTGGACCCCGTGCTCGCCGCCGCCTCGGTGGTGCTGCGGCTGCAGGGAATCGTGTCGCGGGAGAGCGCGCCCGCGGAACAGACCGCCCTCACGGTCGGTTCGCTCCACGCCGGAACGCACAGCAGCGTCGTACCGGACAGCGCCTCACTCGGTATCACCGTGCGCGCGCTGTCCCCGGCGTCCCTGGACCGCGTCGTGACGGCCGTCGAGCGGGTCGTACGGGCCGAGTCGGCCGCGTCGGGCTGCCCACGCGATCCCGAGATCACGGTGGTCTCGCGCTCCCCGGTCACTCTGCCGGACGGGGAGGTGACCGCGGCCGTACGAGAAGCACATGGTGAGGCGCTAGGTATTGAGCGCATCGTGCCGTGGGCGCCGTCCATGGCGACCGAGGACTTCGGTCTGCACGGGGATGCCGGGCGGGAGATCCACGGCTGCGCGGGAGTTCCGCTCGGATACTGGATGGTCGGGGTGGTGGGCCCGCGCCAATGGGCCGCGAACGCCGACGCGATTCCCGGCGCGAACACCGCGGAGCGCCTCGCGGCCCTGCCGGCCAACCACTCGCCCGAGTTCGCCCCCCATCTGCCGCTCGCGCTGCCCTCGGCGACAACGGCGCTGACCACGGCCGCGCTGACCGTGCTGGGCAGGAACATCTCAGACGAACCCGGCACCAACAGAGTTCAGGTCTGACCTCGATCACAAGCGGCTTCATCATCGCCGTGTGCTCGTCCACGAGGAACGAAGCCGGGTGTCCGTGCGCTCCGGCCGCGCGAAGCGGAGTCAGCCACGCGAGACTGGAAGCGCGACCGAACAGGAGCGACGCGGGAGCAGGCGGACGATGATGGATCGATCGGCGGACCACACGCGCCGCGCGGCGGAAACAGCGCCAGGTGCGGAGGGCTGTGCCTCGCTCCTCGTCGACGAGGCGGGCAGGGTCGTCGGGTGGGACCCGGCCGCCGAACGACTCCTGGGCTATCCGGCACAGCGCGTGGTCGGCCGGCCGGTTACGGAACTGCTGGCCGAAACCGCGTCTGAGGCCCCCGCACCTGCCGACGCCATGCTCAAACACAGCGACGGAAGCCTCATCGGCTGCCGGGTCCGCGTGCGCCGCGCGCAGGAAGGACCCGCCGGGGCGTGCTGGAGAGTGGCACTGACCCCGAGCACGGAGGACGCCTCCCAGGCGGCGGAGGTCACTTCCCGGGTAGCGGAGGGCGCTTACCGGGCAGCGGAGGAAGCGTCCCGGGCAGGGGAGGAAGCGTCCCAGGCAGGGGAGGAAGCGTCTCGGGCCATAGACCGGGCTCTGCTGGACGCCCTCTTCACTCGCTCGCCGATCGGATTGTTCGTGCTCGATCCTCAGCTTCGCCTCATGCGGTACAACACCGCCGCCGCGGGCATGCCGGGGCTTGGATCAAAGCCGGCGCTGGGGTTGCGCCCCACCGAGGCGTGGCCTCACTTCAGCGCCCGCGTCGCCGAAGAAATGATGACCAAAGTGCTGGAGAGCGGCGAGCCGGAACTCGCCTTCGAAAAGCGTGGCCGGCCTCCCGGTGACCTGGAGCATGAGCACGTGTACTCGGCCTCCGCATTCCGGCTGGAAGACGAAAACGGCCGCGTTCTCGGCGTGGCCGACACCGTGGTCGACGTCACCGACCGCCACCGCGCTCAGCAGAGGCTTGCCCTGGCCGCCGACGCCGGCGCCCGGATCGGCACCACCCTCGACGCGCTGCACACCGCCGGGGAACTGGCCGAGCTGGTGGTGCCTGACCTGGCCGACAGCGTGGCCGTCGACCTTCTGGAGCCGGTCCTTGCGGGAGAGGACGTACCCCACGTCCCCGGCGAGGCGGGCTGGCCTCTCCTGCGCGCCACATCGCGATCGACCCGGACGAACGCCAAGCCCGGCGCCTACGAAGTCGGTGAGGTCAGTGGCTACCCCAACGCCGCACCGGCTGTCCAGGCACTCACCGACCACCGGCCGCGCCTGGTAGCCGGCCTCGATGCGGACAGCGCATGGGTACGCAGTGATCCCATCCGCGGCCGGCGCATGCTGCAAGAGGGGGTCCACTCGCTGATGGTCGTCCCCCTGGTCGTCCGCGACCACGCCCTGGGCCTGGTGACGTTCTACCGGTGGAAGCCCCGCGGGGCCTTCGACGACGACGACCTCACTCTGGCGCAGGACCTGGCGGGAAGAACCGCTGTCGCCCTGGACAACGCCCGCCGCTACGTCCGCGAACACAACGCCGTACTCACGCTGCAGCGCGGCATGCTGCCCCACACCCTCCCCTCCCCCAGCACGATCCAAGCGGCACACCACATCGTGCTCTCCGGCGCGGGAGGCGACTGGACCGATGTCCTCGCCCTTCCCGGAGCCCGCGTAGCCCTCGTGACCGGCCACACTCCAGGCCGGGGCATGCGCACGGCAGCCACGATGGGACGGCTGCGCACAGCAGTTCAGACGCTGGCCGGCCTGGACCTGGCCCCGGACGAGATCATGGCTCGCCTCGACGATCTCGTACAGCACATGGACGCAGAGAACGCGGAGGACTCCGGCCCCACAGCGGACACCCTCGCCGGAACCGCCTGCCTCTACCTGGTCTACGACCCCATCACCCGCCAGTGCACCATGACCGCGGCCGGACCGGTCGGGCTGGCTGTGGTCCAGCCCGACGGCACGGTGACCTTCCCGGAGATCCCGGCCGGCGCACCACTTGGCCGGCCCGGGCCACCCTTCGCCAAGAGCAAGGCGGACCTGCCGGAGGGAAGCCGCCTGGTGCTGTTCACGCCCGGCCTCCTGCAGTCCTTCCCCGAGGACGTCGGGCACACGGTGCTTGCCCGCCTGCTGGCCTCATCCGCCGAGTCCCCTGAGGATCTGTGTCTGAGCCTCACCGAGGAGCTGGTTCCGGTCGATCCGCCGGAAGACGCCGCGGTCCTGGTCGCGGACACCCCGGCCCTGGACCCCACGCGTGTCGCCGACTGGCAACTGCCCTCCGACCCCGCGGCCGTCGCCACGGCTCGCTCCCTCGCCGCCCGCCAGCTCCAGATCTGGGCGCTGGACGACGAGGCCTTTGCCACCGAGCTCATCGTCAGCGAGCTGGTCACCAATGCCATTCGGTATGCCCAGCCACCCATACGTCTGCGCCTGATCCATGATCGCCGGCTGACCTGCGAAGTCTCCGACGGCAGCAGCGCCGCACCACACCTGCGCCACGCCCGGACCACCGACGAGGGCGGCCGCGGCCTTCTTCTGGTTTCCCAGTTCGCCGAGCGATGGGGCACCCGCTACGAGGACCGGGGCAAGGTCATCTGGGCCGAGCAGCCCCTCGCCACGGCAACGTGACCGCGAGCCCGCCCGTGCGATGCCGGAGCGGCACCGACGACGACCCGAGACCGAGAGTTCACGACCCGAGACCTGGAGTCCGGCCCGGAATCAGGTGGACCTGGGCGGTGTGATCCACCCCAGCGATCGCTCGACGGCCCGCTGCCAGTTGTCGTATTCCGACTCCCGCCGCTCGGGGTCCATGTCCGGCAGCCATTGGGCGGCCATGTGCCAGTTGCGGCGCAGGACTTCCAGATCCGGCCAGTAACCGGCGGCGAGCCCGGCGGCGTAGGCGGCGCCGAGGGAGACCGTCTCGGCGACCATGGGCCGCACCACGGGCACGTCGAGGACGTCGGCCACGAACTGCATGAGCAGGTTGTCCGCTGTCATGCCGCCGTCCACCTTGAGCTGCTTCAGGGCCACCGAGGAGTCGGCGTTCATGGCGTCGACGACCTCCCGCGTCTGCCAGCCGGTGGCCTCCAGGACGGCTCGGGCCAGGTGTCCCTTGGTGATGTACGAGGTCAGGCCGACGATGACACCGCGTGCGTCGCTGCGCCAGTGGGGGGCGAACAGACCGGAGAACGCGGGGACGATGTAGCAGCCGCCGTTGTCCTCGACGGTCCGCGCGAGCGTCTCGATCTCCGGCGCTCTGCTGATCAGTCCCAGACGGTCACGGAACCACTGGACGAGCGAGCCGGTGACGGCGATCGATCCTTCCAGGGCGTAGACCGGCCGCTGGTCCCCGATCTTGTAGGCGACGGTCGTGAGGAGTCCGTGCCGGGACCGTACGACATCGGTTCCGGTGTTGAGCAGCAGGAAGCTGCCCGTTCCGTACGTGCACTTCGCCTCGCCCGGGGAGAAACAGGTCTGGCCGAACAGGGCGGCCTGCTGGTCACCGAGGGCGGCCGTGATACGGACGCCTGGCAGGACCGAGGTGGCTTCGCCGTAGCTCTCGGCCGAGGACCGGATCTCGGGCAGCATGGTGCGGGGAATCCCGAAGAACGCCAGAAGCTCCTCGTCCCAGGTGAGCGTGCGGATGTTCATCAGCATGGTGCGGCTGGCGTTGGTGGCGTCGGTGATGTGCAGGCCGCCGTCCGTGCCCCCGGTGAGGTTCCAGATCAGCCAGCTCTCCATCGTGCCGAACAGCACCTCGCCGTCCTTGGCACGTTGCTCCAGTCCATTGACATGGTCGAACAGCCAGCGGATCCGCGGCGCCGAGAAATAGGTCGAGGGGGGCAGGCAGCAGCGCTCGAGGAAGAACTCATCTCCGGGTTGGTGTCTCAGCTCCTCGACGAGCGGTGCCGTGCGGGTGTCCTGCCAGACGATCGCCCTGCTCAGCGGGGCACCCGTCCGCCGGTCCCAGAGCACCGTCGTCTCCCGCTGGTTGGCCATACCGATGGCGGCTATTTCTTCCGCGCCGACGTCGACGTCGGACAGAGCCTCGGGCACGACGCGCCGCAGATTGCGCCAGATCTCGACGGCGTCGTGCTCGACCCAGCCGGGCTTGGGGAAGTACTGCTGATGCTCCCGCTGGGCGACCGACACCAGCCGCCCATGGTGGTCGAACAGAATGCATCGGGTGGAGTTGGTGCCCTGATCGATGGACATCACATACCGTTCAACCATGATCGGGTCTGCCTTCCGATGTGTCGTGGAGGCGGCGGGATTACCAGCGAGATGCGCCCAAGTCCCTGGAGATCGCCCGTGCGGCCTCGCGGAGCAGGGTGATCAGGCTCGGCCGGGGACGGCCTTGGCCGTCACAGACCCGCTCGACCGGGCCGGACAGTCCAATCGCGCCCACCACGAGGCCGCCGTGCCCTCGGATCGGCGCCGCGATGCCGGCTTCGCCCATGCTCATTTCCTGGACCTCGGCGGCCCATCCGAGTTCCCGGACCTCCGCGAGCGCCCGGCCGAATTCCTCCGGGACGACCAGGGTGTGCCGGGTGTACGCCTCCAGTCCGGCCTCCAGGACCGGCTCGAGGGGCGTTACCCCGAAGGCCAGCAGGACCTTGCCGAGCGAGGAGGCGTGCAGGGGCAGCAGCGCGCCCACGTCCAGGGTCTGCAGGGTGTCGTCCGGCCGGAACACGTGGTGGACGACGAGGACCTTGCCCTCCAGAGGGGTGCCCAGGCGGACCGCTTCCCCACTACGGGCGGCCAGGGCATCGGCCCAGTTGATGGAGCGCGACCGCAGCTCGTTGACGTCGAGGTAGCTGGTGCCGAGGTGCAGGAGAGCGGCCCCGAGCTGGTACTTTCCGGTCGCCTCGTCCTGCTCCACGAAATCCACGTGCTGCAGGGTACGCAGAATGCCGTGGGCGGTGCCCTTCGCCAGGCCGAGCGACGCCGCAACCTCGCCGAGTCCGAGTCGGCGGGGCCCACCAGCGAGCAGACGCAAGATCGCCGCCGCCCGTTCGATCGACTGGACTGGGCCGGCCATGAACCGATCCTAGTGCCGCCATGGCCAGCCCGCTTTACTCGCAGACATCCCATGTGGCACCGAATGACCCTTGCGTTCGGTAATGGCGACCGTCGTTCATTGACCGGCCTCGCTTCGCTACCTAACGTGCGCTGAGGCCCGGAAACGTGGGCTCAGCCCGGCGTCCGGACGGCTAGCACCGGAGGAGAGCACATGGCGCCACAGCTCAATACGATGCTTCGGGAAGCGGCCGAATACATCTGCCCGCTGCAGCACACCCCCGGAGCCGTCTCGGTCCTACGCCGACGTGTAGGGGCGCTCCTCTCCGACTGGAACGTGTCCCCGGACATCGCCGAGGACGCGCTCCTGGTGGTGTCGGAGCTGCTCACCAACGCGATCGTCCACGCGCTGCCCCCGGCGGAACTGCGGCTGTCATGGGTCAGGGGCGACGGGCCGAGCACCCTCCGCGTCGAGGTCACCGACGAGGGACCCGCGCTCACGGCGGGGCAGTCCCCCGCCGGGATCGACCCGGACGAGCACGGCCGGGGCATGGAAATCGTCCACGCGCTGGCGACTCGGCACGGCATACACGTCCACTCGGGCGGGATTACCCGGTGGGCCGAGCTCGTCGCGGTCTGAGAACGCGCGGCTCGTCCGTGACGATGCCCGGCCCGGGACTCCTTCACCCGCTGCGCGGCGCAGGTTCGTACGACTCGGAGGACTCCTCGGTCCGTGCCACGCACAGAGCCCAGATGACGAACCCCGAGAGAGCGATCATCACGACCGACCAGACGGGGTAGGACGGCAGGGAGAGGAAGTTGGCGATGATGACGAGTCCGGCGATGGTCACGCCGAGGACGCGCGCCCACATCGCCGACTGGAAGAGCCCGAGGCTGACGATCACGGCGACCACACCCAAGGAGAGGTGGAGCCAGCCCCAGCCGGTGAGGTCGAACTGGAAGAGGTAGTTCTCGGTCGTGACCCAGACCTCGTCCTGGGCGATCGCGCTGATGCCCCGGAGGATGGCGAGCACACCGGTAATCATGAGCATGACTGCGGCGAAGGCCATCAGGCCCACGGCCCATTGCTGTTTCGTGGCGTGCACGTGCGTGGTGTGTGACCCGGTCATGGTGCGGCCTCGTTTCGTGTCGTCCGGTGTACTCAGTGACTGGAGGTGGGGGTGCCGGAGCTGGGGGTGCCGGAGCTGGGGGTGGAGGTGCCGGAGCCGCCGGCGGGACCGTGGCCGCTCAGGACCAGTTCCTTCACCCTGCGGAACTCCTCGTCCGTGATGTCGCCGCGGGCGCGGATCTCGGACAGCTTGGCCAGTTCGTCGACGCTGCTGGGCGCGGCCTTGGCACCCGCGGTCTCCCGGATGTACCGGTCGAAGGCCTCCTGCTGCTCGCGCGCCAGCGCGGTCTCCCGGCGGCCCATGTCCTTGCCGCGCGCGACCACGTAGATGAAGACGCCCAGGAAGGGCAGCAGGATGACGAGCGCCAGCCAGCCGGCCTTGGCCCAGCCGCCCTGGCCGTCGTCACGGAAGATGTCGACGACGACGCGGAAGAGCAGGATGAACCACATGATCCACAGGAAGAACCACAGCAGGGTCCAGAAGGCGCTCAGCAGCGGATAGTCGTACGCGAGGTAGGTCTGCGCGCTCATGTCTCTCCTCCGTCCCGAGCCTTCGCCCGGCGGCCTTTCTGTGCCGCCCTCAGCATGCGCACGGCAACGAGGGGGCGGCCTCACCCGAGGCGGGTGAGTGTCGGCCTTGCCCGCCGGGCGAGGCGAGCCCGACCACCACTCGGGCGCCGGTCCCGGTCACTCCGGCAGTTGGCGCATCTCCACGACGCGCAGTCCCAGCGACCGGCAGCGGGCCAGCAGCCCGTACAGGTGCGCCTCGTCGACGACCGGGCCGAACAGCACGGTCTGACCGGACATCACGACGTGGTCCAGCTCCGGGAAGGCTTTGGCCAGCGTCTCCGACATGTGACCGTCGACGCGGATCTCGTAGCGCATGAGCTGCTCTCCCGAGGCGCCCTGGGGACAGGCGGACTGCACCTTCCCTGCGATCCTCCGCCTCGGCGCGTCGTCCGGCCTCACCCTGAACAGGTGAGCCGTCGCAGGGCACGCCGACTACCTGGGGCAACGCTTCAGGGCTCGTCAACACGCAAGACGATCACGAACGAGATGATCAACAGGTTCACAGCAACCCCAGCTCGCGCGCACGGCGCACCGCGTCGTTGCGCCGGTTCACCGCCAGCTTCCGGTAGACGCTCTTGAGGTGCGTCTTCACCGTGTTCGCCGACACGAAGAGGTCGGCGGCGATCTCTTCCGTCGACATCATCTGGGCCAGCCGCTGGAGCACATCGCGCTCGCGCCCGCTCAGCTCCTCCACGACGAGCGACGAGGGCCGGGCCTCGGGCCCAGGCGGCTCGCCGTGTCGCGGCGGGCCGGGCGTGAGCCAGCCCTCGGTCAAGCCCTGAAGGGGCGCCGTGCCCAGGAGAGGCCGGATCCACGGTCCGGCTTCGAGGAAGGGACGCCGCAGCCGCTCGCGCCGGGCTTCGAGGAGCGCGTGGGCGACGAGCCTGCGGGCGGTGGCGAAGTCCCCCGCGCCGTCCGCGGCCTGCGCCCGCACGAGTGCGGCCCGTACGGCCACCGCCGGACCGGTGCGGCCGTCGGTGCGGAGACTGTCGATCCTGTCGATCGCCGCGACGCGATCCCCCGCGGCGAGCTGGGCCCGCGCCACCTCCACGGCACACGCCGGCGGGTCGTCGGGCATCTGCCGCAGCACCTTGGCGGCCATGTCCGGGCGGCCGTCGCCCAGGTGGGCGGCGCACGCGACCAGAGCCGCGTGGGCGTCTGCCCAGGGCGAGGGCACGTCGGCGGAGACGGCCGGGCCCGCTGCCGCCCGCGCGGCCTGTACGTCGCCTCGGGCCAGCAGCAGGCGCGCCGTCGCGATGGATCGGCACGCCTCCGGTACGGGGTCGCGTAGCGCGGGGCGGGATGCGGCCGCCTCGTCGAGGAGGGCCTTGGCCTGACCCAGTTCGTTCCGGTCGACGGCCACGGCAGCCAGGACCAGCCGCTCGATGCCGGAGCCGGACGGCTGGGGCAGGCTGAACCGCTCCGTCTCGGTCAGTGCCGCCAAGGCCTTGCGCTCGGCCCTGGCGAGCCAGCCGTTCAGATAGTCGATCAGCGCCAGATGGCCCAGGGCCTCCTCCCGGGGCAGCGCCGTCGCACCTCCGCGGGAGGAGCCGATCACCGTGGACAGGGCGGCTCGCGCCTCCTCGAAGCGCCCGGCCCACAGGCGCGTCGAGCCCAGATGGGTGAGCAGGAGAGCGGTGAGTTCGGGATGCTTGTCCAGGAGGTGGGCGGGGATCTCCCGCCGCAGCTCCTCGGCCGCCGCCGCCGCCTCTTCCGCCCGTACGGGAGAACCGGCCAGCCGGGCCGCCAGCGCTTCCAGCAGGGCACAGCTCAGCTGGGCCGCCGCCAGGTCGGGCAGGTCCGTGGACAGCCGCCGCTCGGCACGGTGCAGATGGGCCAGACCGCCGTCGAGGTCGCACCGGAACAGGTCACGGGCCGCGCGGACGAGATCGCTCGCGGGGCTCGTGGCCTCGGGCCCCATCCGGGAGAACAGCTCGGCCAGGTCGTCGGAGCGCAGGCCGGTGAAGAGCTGGCCGATCGCCAGGTCGTCGACGAGGGCACCGGCGGTGAAGTCCCAGTCGCCCGCGGCGGCGCCATGGGCGAGCGTCTCCGGGAGGGATCCGGAACGCCGCAGCCACTGCGCGGCCCGCCGGTGGAGTTCGGGCTCCAGTCCGGGGGACCGCACCCGCAGATGAGCCCGGAGGATCTCCCTGAACAGCGGGTGGAGGCGGTACCACGCGTGCCCGAGGTCCTCGACGAACGCGTTCTCCCGGTGCAGCTCGGCCAGAAGGGCCTCGGCGTCGGTCCGCTCTGTCAGCGCGTTCGCCAGATCCGGACAGAAACGCTCCAGGACGCTGGCACGCAGCAGGAGGTCCTGCGTCTCGACGGTCTGCCGCTTGAGCACCTCGGCCAGCAGATAGTCGGCGACCGTGCTCCGTCCCGCCTCGAACTCCTTCAGGTACGTTTCCGGATCCGGGCTCTCCTGTGCGGCCAGGGCACACAGTCGCAGGCCGGCGGCCCATCCCTGGGTGCGGTCCACCAGAGCGCGCGCGGCCCGCACGGGAAGGCACAGACCATGACGCTCCAGGAGCGCGGCGGCCTCCTCGGGGGTGAAGGCCAGCTCCGCGCCCCTGATCTCGGTCATGTCGCCGGCCGCCCGGTAGCGGTGCAGCGGTAGCAGCGGCTCGGTGCGGGTGACGAGGACCAGGCGCATTCCGTGCCCGGCGTGGTGCAGGACGAATTCCAGCTGCTCCGCGATCTCGGGGGCGGTGACGCGGTCGTACTCGTCGAGCACGACGATCGCGGGCCGGTCATGGCCGCTCAGTTCGGCGGCGAGCCGTGCCAGCAGCTTGCGGTCCACGCTTCTCGCGTCCGCGGGGCATCCGACCCCGCCGGGCACGAGCACGCCGGAGGCGCGCAGGGCCTGGAGCACATACGCCCAGAACATGCCCGGCCCCTGATCCGCCGCGTCGGTGGTGAGCCAGGCGACCGGCTGCTCCAGGCCCGCGGCCCAGTCGGCCACCAGCAGGGTCTTGCCCGCACCGGCCGCGCCGTTGACCATGGTCAACGGCGTCAGAAGAGCCTGGTCGAGATGCCTGACCAGCCGCTCCCGCCGCAGGAATGTGGCGGGTTTCGCCGGCGGGGCGAAACGCGTGCGCAGATACGGGTCTCCCAGGGGATCGACGCACGGAATGGCTGGTCCCGGACCGTTCTCATCGAGTCCCGGACCGTTCTCACCGGCCGGCACGCCCGCACCGATCGGACCGTTCTCACCGATCGGGACGCCCGCACCGATCGGACCGCTCTCGCCGAACGGGCCTCTCTCGCCGAGCGGGCCGTCCCCGTCGATCGGGCCGTCCCCGTCGATCGGGTCGTTCCCATCGTTCGCAGCCACGGCGTTCACCACCACTGTCCGTCAGGTCATGGGCAGCGCTCTCCCTCACTCATGATCCCAGCATTCCCGCAGATACGCGTGCCGCACGGCGCCGAGCGGTCCGCCCGTAGGCCTGGAGGCGCGCCCACAGGCGCGCGTTTTCTGATCCGTTCCCCGGCTCGTCGGCGCGTGGACATCGGCACGGGCCGGTCGTCTGATGCAATTCCCTTGAGTCCTGGAAAAGTTGACGAGACATCAGGGGGCGCTGTGACGCGTCGCATCGGACGGCTCAGAACGGTACTGACGGTCTTCACGGCATGCGCTGCGCTGGCCGGCGCCGCCCTCGCGGGGGCGGTACCGGCCAGCGGCGCGGAGGGTGCCGCCGACGCGGAGGGCGCCACTCAGCTCGCGCCCGGCGTCGAGTACACCGAGTTGGACATCCCGGCGGCCCAGGGGGTGACGCACGCTCACGTGCTCAGCGTCGACCTGCGCAACCCCCATGTGCGCGTCGACCTCCTGTACCCCGGAGCCGTGGCGTCCCGGGCGCCCGTCTCCCAACTGGCCGACACCCGGGGCGCCGTCGCCGCGGTCAACGGCGACTTCTTCAACATCACGGAAACCCAGCATCCGGGGGTCGAGACGACGGGCGCGAGCGTGGGTCCGGCCATCGCGAGCGGGCACCAGCTCAAGGCGGCGGTGCCGAACGGCCAGCGCTTCGGGCCCGCCCTGCCGCCGGGCACGACCACCGAGGACGTGCTGGGCGTGGGCGTCGACCGCAGGGCCCGGCTCGACAGCGTGGCTCTCGAAGGGTCCGTACACAGCCCCGAAGGGCGATGGCCGCTCGGCGGGCTCAATCAGTACGCGCTGCCGGAGGGTTCGATCGGCGCGTTCACCTCGGACTGGGGCAGCGTCTCCCGCGTGCGGGCCACCTGTGGCACGGACACCAACCGGGCCGCGCCCTGTAGTACCGACACCTACGAGGTGACGGTCGAGCGCGGTCGGGTCGTGTCGGCGGCCAACACACCCGGCAACGGTCCCATCGCTCCCGGCACCACGGTTCTGGTGGGCCGCGAGGCGGGCGCCCAGCAGTTGCGGAAACTGCCCGTGGGCGAGCCTGTCGCGGTGCAGCACCGTCTGGTGGCGGAGGCCACCAGGATCCCGTACCGCTTCGCGGTCGGCGGCTACCCGATGCTCGTCGATGGCTCGCCGCTGCCCGGCCTGAACAACACGACCTCGGCGACACGGACCGCCGTGGGCATCTCGCACAGCGGACGCCGTCTGCTGCTCCTCGCCCTCGACGGCGCGCCCGAGTTCCGCACCGGACTCACCATCGCCGAAATCACGGAGACCATGCGGCGGTTGGGCTCCGAGGACGCCTTCAGCCTCGACGGCGGAGGCTCCACCACGATGGTCGCCCGGCAGCCGGGGGCGGACGCCGTCAGCGTCCTGAACCACCCCAGCGGAGGCGCCGAACGCCCCGTCCCGAACGGCATCGGCGTGTTCTCGCGACCGTGAACGACCGTGGCCGCCCCGCCTGTCACGGGCGCAGGCTGCCCACGATTTTCGCCGTCGCTGTGAGCCCTTCGTGGATGGTCGGCGCCATGCTCGTGCTCGCCAGGTAGAAGCCGAGCAGCCCGCAGACCACCGCGTGCGTCGGCTTCAGCCCGCCATTGCGCAGAAAGATCACTGCCAGGATCAGGAGCAACAGCACCACAGAGATGGAAATGGCCATCGTCAACCTCCTCCGCCACGCCCACACCGCAGCTTTCGGCCGCAAGTGTCGCGTAGCGGAGGGTTCGTCCGGGCGGCTGACGTGTCCCCCGAACGAGTGGTGTCCGCGCCGGCTAGTGCGTCGGCTCGTGGGCGTCGAGGAACGCTTCGAGGCCCGCGAGGTCGTCGGTGTTGAGGTGGTCGACGCCGGCGGCGAGCAACTCGGCCCACAGCGCGTCCCGGGCGGAACCCGCCACGTCCGGGGTGGCCCAGAACCGCACCCGCTGGCCGCGCGCGTGCGCCGCCTGGACGATGCCGCGCAGCTTTCGCCGCTCGGCGTCGGGGAAGGAACCGACCCCGAGCCAGGTGAAGTTGAGCGTCCAGTTGTCGCTGATCAGCGGGACGAAGGAGGCGGGCGCGGAGGTGCCGAGGTCGGCGAGCCGGCCGTCATAGAAGGCGCGGCGCACGCTCTGCGCCTCCATGGGCGCACGGGCCGCACGGTCGCCGGAGATCACGGCGGTGACCGGCCCGGGGTACACGCGGCCGTGGGCGTACGTCGTGAACAGGTGCCGGTAGCGCCGCAGATGGCTGTCGAGTTCGAGGTACGCCGACGAGCCCTCGGTCTTGATGTCGATGAGGAGCTGCAGGGACTTGCGGTGGCCCCGGTACACCGAGCCGTGGTTGGCCTTGACGCGGGCGGCCAGGGGGTCGAGGTAGAGGGATTCGAGGGTGCGGGTGGGGTCGAGGTCCGCCGCGTCGTGGGCGACGAGGAGTTGGCCGCCGACGAGGAAGATATCGGCCTCGACGCTGCCGAAGCGATGGTCGAGGGCGTCGAAGAGGGGGCGCGGGTGCTCGTAGTCGTTGTGTGCGTGGGCGCGCCACAGCGGGCGCGGGCCGTGCTTCCACTCGCTGGCCGACGCCCGCGCGGCGGGCAGTACTTGACCGGCGGGCAGCACGACGGCGCCGGCGAGGGCGGCGCCGAGGGTGCCGAGGGCTCTGCGACGGGTGGTGAGGGCCATGTCTGCCTCCCTTTGAGGTGCGCTACGTAACCTCAGCGAGTATGCGGTCCGGGCATGGCCAACAGGCAGTGACGAAAGGGAGTTGGCCGGACCGCCGCTGCGCGTTCACTTCGCGGGGCATGGCGCACGGAAAAGCCCGCCCGAGGCGGGGCGGGCTTTTCGCGGGATCCCCCGGGGCTTGCCTCGGGCTCCCCCCGGGCTTTCCTCCGGGCTTTCCTCCGGTTTCTCCCCGACGTACGTCAGGGAGCGTCTCTGATCAGCTTAGTGATCCCCAGTGTTGCTCAGGGATGTGAGCCGATCGCCTTCGTGCCCTGGTGCTGAACGGCTGGCGCCGTCGGCCCTCGTGGCACGTCCCTCCGGACGCTGGTCGGTGAGGTCTCGCGACCTCACCAAGGAGGGTGCCCGACGTCGCCTGGGCGCCGGGCGTGCGCGTTGCGCTCTGCCACAGATTCACTACGGATCACTAATTCGACTGGGGAGCCTGGAGGTCGACCAGTCCGGCCAGCGTCTCGCGGTGTGCGCCCGCCGTGCCGTACGCGATCGAGTCCGCCTTGGCCCGCTTCAGGTACAGATGCACGGGGTGCTCCCACGTCATGCCGATACCGGCGTGCAGTTGCAGCGCCTCCTCGGCGGCGTGGACCGCGACGGGTGCCGCGTACGCCTGGGCCACCGCGACCGCCACATCGGTGTCGTCGCCGCCCTTGGCGAGCGCGTCGGCGGCATTGCGGGCCGCGGCACGCGTGTGGACGACCTCCAGCCACAGCTGGGCCAGCCGGTGCTTGAGCGCCTGGAAGCCGCCGACGGGCCGGTTGAACTGCTTGCGCTCCTTCAGGTAGCGCACCGTCTCGGTCAACGACCATTCGGCGAGGCCGAGTTGCTCGGAGGCGAGCAGTCCGGCACCGGCGCTCAGAGCGCGGCGTACGGCCGCCGCGCCGTCGGAGGTCACCCGACGCGCGCGGGCCCCTTCGAAGGTGACCTTCGCGACCGGCCGGGTCAGGTCCAGGGAGACCTGCGGGGAGATGGTGACGGCGTCCGCGTCGACCGCGTACAGCGCGCCGTCCTCCGCCGGAACCAGCAGCACATCGGCGGCCGCCGCGTCCGCGATACCGGTCAACTCCCCGTGCAGCGCGCCGTCTTCATGCCGTACGGCCTTGTAGGCGCCGCCCGGCCCGGCGTTCAGCGCGACGGCAAGCGCGCCGACTGTCCGCCCGGAGGCCAGCGCGGCCAGCAATTCCGCGGCCGCGTCGCCCTCGCAGGCCAGCAGCGCCTCCGTGGCGACGACGGCACTCGTGAGATACGGCACGGGAGCGACCGCGCGCCCCAATTCCTCCAGGACCACGGCGGCTTCGCGGTGCGTGGCGCCCTGGCCGCCCTGCGCCTCGGGCACCAGGAGCCCCGCGAGGCCCATGCCCTCCGTGAGCGCCTTCCACAGCTCGGGGTCGTGCGGCGTGCCGGACTCCGTGCGCGCGATCACGCTCGCCGCATCACAGTGATCGGTGAGCAGGTCCCGGACGGCGGCGCGCAGCGCCTTCTCCTCCTCCGAGTACAGAAGATCGGTCATCGGGCCAGGTCCTTCCACGCGACGTCCTTGTCGGTCCGCGGCTCGGACGGCAGTCCCAGGACGCGTTCGGCGACGATGTTCAGCAGGACCTCGCTGGTCCCGCCCTCGATGCTGTTGCCCTTCGAGCGGAGGTAGCGGTAGCCGGCGTCCCGGCCGGTGAAGTCGACCAGTTCCGGTCGGCGCATCGTCCAGTCGTCGTACAACAGGCCCTCCTCACCGAGGAGTTCGACTTCCAGGCCGCTGATCTCCTGGTTGAGGCGCGCGAAGGCGAGCTTCATGCCGGAGCCCTCCGGGCCGGGCTGGCCCGCGACGAGCTGCTGGCGCAGCCGCTCACCGGTGAGACGCGCGACCTCGGCCTCGATCCACAGCTTCAGCAGCCGCTGGTGCAGGTCGTGGGTGCGCAGCTCGGGGCGCTCGCGCCAGGTCCGGGAGACCGGGCCGATCATGCCGCCCTCGCGCGGGATGCGCATGCCGCCGATGGAGACCCGCTCGTTCATGAGCGTGGTCTGCGCGACCTTCCAGCCCTCGCCGATCTCGCCGAGCCGACGTGAGTCCGGGATACGGACGCCGGTGAGGAAGACCTCGTTGAACTCGGCCTCGCCGGTGATCTGGCGCAGCGGCCGCACCTCGACGCCGGGGTCGGTCATGTCGCAGATGAAGTACGTGATCCCGCGGTGCTTGGGCACGTCCGCGTCGGTGCGGGCGATGAGGATCGCCCAGCGGGCCAGGTGGGCGCTGGACGTCCACACCTTCTGCCCGTCGACCACCCACTCGTCCCCGTCACGGACGGCGCGTGTGCCGAGCGCGGCCAGGTCCGACCCGGCACCCGGCTCGCTGAACAGCTGGCACCACACCTCCTCGCCGGTCCACAGGGGCCTGAGGAAGCGCCGCTTCTGCTCCTCCGTGCCGAAGCCGAGGATCGTCGGCGCGGCCATCCCGAGGCCGATGCCGATGCGCCGCGGGTCGTTGTCGGGGGCGCCCGCGGCCTCCAACTCGGCGTCCACGACGGCCTGGAGGGTGCGCGGGGCGCCCAGTCCGCCGAGGCCTTCCGGGTAGTGCACCCAGGCGAGACCGGCGTCGAAGCGGGCCTTGAGGAAGTCCAGCCGGCCGGTTTCCAGGGGCGGATGTGCCGCCAGCAACTCCTGGGTGCGGCTGCGCAGTTCTGCGGCGACGGTCATGCGGCGGCTCCGTTCTCCAGAGAGGGCACCACGGCGACCCGGCCGGTGGTGACGCCGTCGGCGACCCGTTGCACGGCCGCGGCGGCACCGCCGAGCGGCACCCGCTCGCTGACCAGCGGCTTGATCGCGCCCCGCGCGGCCAGTTCGGTGAGCTGCTCGTGGCAGTGCTGGACGAGCTTCGGGTTCTTGGTGTTGTACAGGCCCCAGTGCAGGCCGAGGATCGAGTAGTTCTTCACGAGGGCGTGGTTCAGCGCGGGGCTGGGGACCGACCCGCTCGCGAAGCCCACGACGACGATCCGGCCCTCGAAGGCGACGACCTTCGCGGACTGGGCGTACGCGTCGCCGCCGACCGGGTCGTAGATCACGTCGGCGCCCCGGCCGCCGGTCGCCTCCTTCACGGCGGCGATGACGTCCTGCGTACGCCGGTCGATGACAACGTCGCAGCCCAGCTCCCGCGCCACGGCCGCCTTGTCGGCCCCGCCCACAACGCCGATGACCGTCGCGCCCGCGGCCTTTCCGAGCTGCACGGCCGCGCTGCCGACCCCTCCAGCGGCAGCGTGGACGAGCAGCGTCTCGCCGACTTCCAGTCCGGCGCGCCGGTGCAGGCCGAACCACCCCGTCTGGTAGCCGATGTGGAGGGCGGCCGCTTCGGCGTCGTCCAGGGCAGCGGGCGCGGGCAGCAGGGCGGCGGCGTCCGCGACGGCGTACTCGGCGAAACCGCCGTACGGCAGCGCGGGGTTGGCGAGCACACGGCGCCCGTCCTCGGTCTCGCCGCAGATCTCCACGCCGGGCGTGAACGGCAGCGGGGGCCTGACCTGGTACTGCCCTCGGCACATCAGCGCGTCCGGGAAGTTGATGTTCGCCGCGCGCACCCGGAGCAGCACCTGGCCCTCACCGGGCTGCGGACGCTCCACTTCCTGGAGCTGCATCACCTCACTCGGCTCGCCGAGCTGGTGCACTTGCCATGCCTGCATGCGGGGCCTCCACGGGACTGCGCTGTCTGACGGCCGCGACTCCGGTCGGGCGCGACTCTAGCCGGGCTCGACCGCATACTAAGCGGTCGCTTGCCCTTCAGGGAACAGTCGTGTGTGTCCTTCAGGGAACAGTCGCGTGTGTCACAAACGCTGGGGCAAGGCGTCACGAACGCTTGGGTCGCGCCCGTACGTGCATCCGCTCCCCCTGCGGCCCGAACAGGCTCAGGAACTCCACCGGCCCCTCCCCCGTCGAGCCGAACCAGTGCGGCACCCGCGTGTCGAACTCGGCGGCCTCGCCCGCCGTCAGCACGACATCGTGCTCGCCCAGGACGAGCCGCAGCCGCCCGGAGAGCACGTACAGCCACTCGTAGCCCTCATGCGTCCGCGGTTCCGGATCGAGCTTGCGCCGCGGTTCGAGCACCTTGAAGGCCTGGAGTCCGCCGGGCTGGCGGGTGAGCGGCCAGTGCGTGCGGCCGTTGTGCACGATCGGCTTGGCGGAGGGCACGCGTGGGTCACCGACCGGCGGAGCGCCCACCAGCTCGTCCAGCGGCACCTGGTGGGCACGGGCGATCGGCAGCAGCAGTTCCAGGCTGGGCTTGCGCAGTCCGGACTCCAGGCGCGACAGCGTGCTCACCGAGATGCCGGTCGCTTCGGACAGCCCGGCGAGGGTCACCTCACGCTCCTTCCGGATCCGCCGCAGCCTCGGGCCCACGTCCGCCAGAACCTCATCAGTACTCATGCTCGTATTGCAGAATCGGCAAAGACGTTTGTCAATTCGGCTGGGCTCGGCGACCTTCTCGGTGGAGGTGGTCACCATGACCGAGACATACGAAGTCGTCGTCATCGGCGGCGGCGCGGCCGGACTGTCCGCCGCGCTCGTCCTGGGCCGGGCCCGGCGCCGCACACTGGTCGTCGACTCGGGCGAACCGCGCAACGCACCCGCCGCGCACATGCAGGGCTATCTGTCGCGGGACGGCATACCGCCCGCCGAGTTCCTCGCCCTCGGGCGCGAGGAGATCGCGCGGTACGGCGTCGAGCTGGTCCGGGACCGGGCGGTGGACGCGGTCCGGGACGCGGGCGGGGAGTTCGACGTGACGCTGGCGGGAGGCCGGACCGTGCACGCCCGGCAGCTCGTCGTCGCCACCGGCCTCAAGGACGAACTGCCGGCGGTTCCCGGCGTTGCGGAGCGGTTCGGGCGCGACGTGATCCACTGCCCGTACTGCCACGGCTGGGAGGTGCGTGACCGGGCCTTCGGCGTGCTCGCCACGACCCCGATGAGCGTGCACCAGGCGTTGATGGTCTCTCAGTGGTCCCAGGACGTGACCCTTTTCCTGCACACCGTGGCCGAGGAGGAACTGTCGGACGACGATCTGCGCCGCCTCGCGGCGGCCGGGGTCGCCGTGGTGGCGGGTGAGGTCGCGGGGCTGGTGATCGACGACGACCTGCTCACCGGGGTACGGCTCGCGGACGGCACGACGCACGCCCGCGAGGTGCTGTTCGTCGCGCCGCGCGCCGTCCCGCAGACCGGGCTGCTCCAGCGGCTGGGCGCCGAGCTGCGCGACACGCCGTTCGGCACGTATGCCGTGGTCGACGAGCGGGGTCTGACGACCGTGCCGGGCCTGTGGGCGGCGGGGAACGCGAGCGGTTTCGCGGAGCAGGTGGTGAACGCGGCGAGCCGGGGTTACCGCGCCGGGGCGGCGATCAACGGGGAGCTGCTCTTCGCGGACCTCGACGCGGCGATCCGGGTATAGGCCGATCCCGGTGCGGGAGGCCGGGAGCGCGTCAGCGTGCGGCTCGTCGCGGCCGTGCGGGTGTAGACCGCACGCCTCCGTTGCACCATGGCTCCATGCTGCTGACCCGGCTGGCACGAGTGTCCCGGGAGGTCGCCGCCACCTCGGCGCGGTCCCGGAAGATCGCTCTGCTCGCGGAGCTGTTCCGGGACGCCGACGCGGACGACGTGCCGATCGTCATCCCGTATCTGGCGGGCCGCCTTCCGCAGGGGCGGCTCGGCATCGGCTGGAAGATCCTCAGCAGGCCCGTCCCTCCGGCGTCGGAGCCTTCGCTCACGGTGCGGGAGGTGGACGCAAGGCTGACGGAGCTCGGCGCGGTCACCGGCACCGGCTCCCAGGCCGAACGGGCGCGCCTGATGGGCGAACTGATGGCGGCGGCCACCGAGGACGAACAGCGCTTCCTGTTCGGGCTGATCAGCGGCGAGGTACGGCAGGGCGCTCTGGACGCGGTCGCCGTCGAGGGGCTCGCCGAGGCGACCGGCGCGCCCGGCGCGGACGTACGCCGGGCGGTGATGCTGGCCGGTTCGCTGCAGACGGTGGCGCAGGCCCTGCTGTCGCACGGCCCGGAGGCGCTCGACGGTTTCCGGCTCACCGTCGGCCGCCCGGTGCTGCCGATGCTGGCGCACACGGCTTCTTCCGTGTCCGAAGCGGTGGAGAAGCTGGGCGCGTGTGCCGTCGAGGAGAAGCTCGACGGCATCCGCGTCCAGCTCCACCGCGACGGCGACGACGTACGGATCTACACCCGCACCCTCGACGACATCACCGACCGCCTGCCCGAACTCACCTCCATGGCGAGGGAGTTGGCGCACACCCGGTTCATCCTGGACGGCGAGGTGATCGCGCTGGACGAGAACGGGCGGCCGCGCTCCTTCCAGGAGACGGCCGGGCGCGTGGGCTCGCGCGTGGACGTGGCGACGGCGGCGAAGACCGTGCCCGTCTCCCCCGTCTTCTTCGACGCGCTGTCCGTCGACGGGCAGGATCTGCTGGATCTGCCGTTCACCGAGCGGCACGCGGAGCTGGCGCGGCTGGTGCCCGAGCCGATGCGGGTGCGGCGCACGCTCGTCGACGGCCCCGCGGACCTGCCCGCGGCGGAGCGGTTCCTCGCCGACACCTTGGACCGCGGCCACGAAGGCGTCGTGGTCAAGGCCCTCGACGCCCCCTACAGCGCGGGCCGGCGCGGTGCCTCCTGGCTCAAGGTCAAGCCCGTGCACACCCTCGACCTGGTGGTCCTGGCGGCCGAGTGGGGCCATGGGCGGCGCACCGGCAAGCTGTCCAACCTGCACCTCGGCGCGCGCAACCCGGACGGGTCCTTCGCGATGCTCGGCAAGACGTTCAAGGGCATGACCGACGCGATGCTGGCCTGGCAGACCGAGCGGCTCCAGGAGCTGGCTGTCGAGGACAACGGCTATGTGGTGACCGTACGCCCGGAACTCGTCGTCGAGATCGCGTACGACGGTCTGCAGAAGTCCACCCGCTACCCGGCCGGCGTCACCCTCCGCTTCGCCCGTGTCGTGCGCTACCGCGAGGACAAGCCCCCGGCCGAGGCGGACACGGTCGGGACGCTGCTTGCCGCGCACCCGGAGGTGGCCCGGTGAGAGGGAAGCGCAGCGCGGGACTGCTGTTGTTCCGGCACACCGACAACGGCCTGGAGGTATTGCTCGGCCATATGGGCGGTCCGTTCTTCGCGCGGCGCGCGGCCGGGGCCTGGACCGTGCCCAAGGGCGAGTACGAGCCCGACGAGAACGCCTGGGACGCGGCGCGCCGGGAGTTCCAGGAGGAGCTGGGGCTGCCGCCGCCCGAGGGGATGGCCATCGCGCTGGGCGAGGTCACGCAGACGAACGGCAAGGTCGTCACGGTCTGGGCGGTCGAGGCGGACCTCGACCCGGCGGCCGTGGTCCCCGGCGTCTTCGCGATGGAGTGGCCGCCCAAGTCGGGGCAGCAACAGGAGTTCCCCGAGCTGGACCGCGTGGAGTGGTGCGACCTGGACCGGGCCCGGGCGCTGATCGTGAAGGCGCAGGCGGAGTTCCTCGACCGGCTGGTGGAGCACATGGACTGACCGGCTCGCGGAGCACATGGACCGAGGTGCGCCCCTCACGTTGCGGTGTCACCCCCCGCGCGGGAGGGTCGAAGCATAGCCCGTCATCAGGAGGTCGGCCATGCCCATCGCGACGGTGAACCCGGCGAACGGCGAGACGCTCAAGACGTACGACGCCCTGAGCCCCGAGGAGATCGAGCGCAGGCTCGCGGCCGCCGAGGCCGCGTTCCGCACCCATCGCACCACGTCCTTCGCGGAGCGGGCGCGGCTGCTCCACCAGGCCGCCGACCTGCTCGACGCGGAGCAGCAGGACATCGCCCAGGTGATGACCATGGAGATGGGCAAGCCGGTCAAGCAGGCGCGCGCGGAGGCCGCGAAGTGCGCGAAGGCGATGCGCTGGTACGCCGACCACGCCCAGGGGCTCCTCGCCGACGAGGAACCGGCCGAGTCCGACGTGAAGGACTCCGGCGCCTCCCGCGTCTTCGTGCGCTACCGGCCGCTCGGGCCGGTCCTCGCCGTCATGCCCTGGAACTTCCCGCTCTGGCAGGTGATCCGGTTCGCCGCGCCCGCGCTGATGGCGGGCAACGTGGGCCTGCTCAAGCACGCCTCGAACGTGCCGCAGACCGCCCTCTATCTGGAGGACCTGTTCCGCCGGGCGGGCTTCCCCGAGGGCTGTTTCCAGACGCTGCTGATCGGCTCCGGCGCCGTCGAGGGCATCCTGCGCGATCCGCGCGTCAAGGCGGCCACGCTCACGGGGAGTGAACCCGCGGGCCGGGCCGTCGCCTCGGTCGCCGGGGACGAGGTCAAGAAGACGGTCATGGAGCTCGGCGGCAGCGACCCGTTCGTGGTCATGCCGTCGGCGGACATCGACCGGGCCGCGAAGGTCGCCGTGACGGCGCGCGTGCAGAACAACGGGCAGTCGTGCATCGCCGCCAAGCGGTTCATCGTGCACACCGATGTGTTCGACGCCTTCGCCGAGCGGTTCACGGCGGGCATGAACGCCCTGAAGGTCGGCGACCCGCTGGACGAGGACACGGACGTCGGGCCGCTCTCCACCGAACAGGGACGCAGCGATCTGGAGGAGCTGGTCGACGACGCGGTGGAGAGCGGCGCGACCGTGCTGTGTGGCGGTGAACGGCCGGACGGTTTCACGGAGAGCGGCTGGTACTACGCGCCGACCGTCCTCGCCGACATCACCCCGGAGATGCGCATCCACCAGGAGGAGGCCTTCGGGCCCGTCGCCACGCTCTACCGCGCGGCCGACCTGGACGAGGCGGTGGCCCTCGCCAACGATTCCCCGTTCGGGCTGAGTTCGAACGTCTGGACGCGCGATGGGACCGACGTGGACCGGTTCGTCCGTGATCTGGAGGCGGGCGGCGTGTACGTCAACGGGATGACGGCGTCCCATCCGGCGTTCCCGTTCGGCGGGGAGAAGCGGTCCGGCTACGGGCGTGAGCTGTCCGGGCACGGAATCCGCGAGTTCTGCAACATCACCACCGTATGGCACGGAGCGTGAACGTTCCGCGACTACGATCCCCCCTGTGAACCGCGAAGTGACTCTGCCTCTGATCGTCGACGACCGCGGCACGTTGCAGGTGGCGGCCGCCGACGTCAGCAAGCTGCTGCGCACGGTGGGCGGCCGGTGGCTGCATCTGGTGGAGGCCGGCGAGGAGGGGCTCGACGAGGACACGGTCGCGGCGCTCACGATCGAACTCGCCAAGCTCGCCGACCGCATCGACGTGGCGTGCATCGCGCACAGCAGCGGGACGACGGCCGGCTGACGACGACGGCCGGCTCACACCGCGCACGACCGGAACGCCGTGTCAGGTGCTCTCCGAAGACCGCTGGCCGAGCTCCCGCAACGCGTGCCAGAACCGCGCCTCGCTGGCGGCGCAGGGCGCCGGCGATCGTCGCGCAATAGCCGCCCCAGGTCGCGAAGTTGGCGCTGAGCGCGAGCACCGCGTCGACCGGTGAACCGTTGAGGGCGAGCCAGGAGACGTACGCGGGATAGGTCTGGCAGTCCGCGAGCGGCTCGTACGCGGCTTGCCGCGGCTCGTCGGCCCCGGCCGCGGCGGCGAACGCGGCGAGCCGTTCCTGGGCCAGGGCCTCCCCCTCCGCGAGCAGGCCGAAGAAGGCGGCGCTCTCCGGCTCGGCGGCCGGCATCTCGGTGCCGGCGGCCGACCGCTCGGCCAGATGACGGAACGCGCGGCGGTCCGCGGCGATCACCGCGCGCTGTTCGAGGGCCAGGGCGGCGAGGGTGGAGCGCCGCGCCGCGCCCCCTGGGCCAGGTTCCCACGCCTGACCATGGGTCACCGATATGGCGTAATCCGACGAGATTTAACGACGCTGCCGGGTGATCGTGGGTTTACCACCCTTCGCATCGTGGGTGAACCACCCTTCCGCCGGGGGGCGACCGGCCCCCCGGATGGCGAAAGAAGGCGCGTTCCATGGCTACTTTGTGCAGGCCCTCGGTCTCGGTTCCGGAACATGTGATCACGATGGAGGAGACGCTGGAGCTGGCGCGTTCCCGGCACCCGGACCACCCCCAACTCCCCCTGGCACTGCGGCTGATCGAGAACACCGGTGTCCGAACCCGGCACATCGTGCAGCCCATCGAGGAGACGCTGAAACACCCGGGCTTCGAGGAACGCAACAAGGTCTACGAGAGCGAGGCCAAGTCCCGTGTCCCCGCCGTCGTGCAGCGGGCGCTGGACGACGCCGAGCTCCTCACCACCGACATCGACGTGATCATCTACGTGTCGTGCACCGGGTTCATGATGCCCTCGCTCACGGCCTGGCTGATCAACTCGATGGGCTTCGGCAGCGACACCCGGCAGATACCGATAGCCCAGCTGGGCTGTGCCGCCGGAGGCGCCGCGATCAACCGGGCGCACGACTTCTGCACGGCCTATCCCGACGCCAACGCGCTCATCGTGGCCTGCGAGTTCTGCTCGCTCTGCTACCAGCCGACCGACCTCGGTGTCGGATCGCTGCTGTCCAACGGGCTCTTCGGCGACGGCATCGCCGCCGCGGTCGTCCGCGGCAAGGGCGGCACCGGCGTCAGGCTGGAGCGCAACGGCTCGTACCTGATCCCCAAGACCGAGGAGTGGATCATGTACGACGTCCGGGCCACCGGCTTCCACTTCCTGCTGGACAAGCGGGTGCCCGGCACGATGGAACCGCTCGCCCCGGCCCTGCACTCCCTGGCGCGGCAGCACGGCTGGAACGCCTCCGACCTGGACTTCTACATCATCCACGCGGGCGGTCCCAGGATCCTCGACGACCTGAGCAAGTTCCTCGAAGTCCCGCCGGAGGCCTTCCGGTTCAGCCGGTCCACGCTCACCGAGTACGGCAACATCGCCAGTGCCGTCGTCCTGGACGCGCTGCGCCGGCTGTTCGAGGAGGGCGGCGCCGAGCACACGGCCCGCGGACTGCTCGCGGGCTTCGGCCCCGGCATCACCGCGGAGATGGCCCTGGGCTGCTGGCAGGACTCGGGTGACAGGACGGCGTGAGCGACATGGTGGAAGACACGTCCGCCGGGACGGCGTCAGCGACACGGGCGAAGTCATGACCGACGGAACGGCGTGAGCGACATGACCGAAGACACGATCACCGAGGCACTGCCACCCGTCCGCAACTGGCCCGCCGTCGACCTGGCCGGCGTGGTCTTCGACCCGGTCCTCACCGAGCTGATGCGGGAGGGCCCGGTCACCCGGATCCGACTCCACAACGGCGAGGGCTGGGCGTGGCTGGTGACGCGCTACGACGATATCCGCAGGGTGACCAACGACCCCCGGTTCAGCCGCGAGGCGGTCATGCGGCGTGAGGTCACCCGGCTCGCCCCGCACTTCATCCCGGACCGGGGCGCGGTGGGCTTCCTGGATCCGCCCGACCACGCCCGGCTGCGCCGCACGGTCGCCGGCGCCTTCACGGCGCGAGGCGTGGAGCGCGTGCGCGAGAGGTCCCGGCGGATGCTCGACGAGCTGGTCGACGAGCTCATCCAGGACGGGCCGCCCGCCGACCTGACCGCGACGGTCCTGAGCCCGTTCCCCATCGCGGTCATCTGCGAGCTGATGGGCGTCCCGGCGACCGACCGGCAGGGCATGCACACCTGGACCCAGCTGATCCTGTCCTCCTCGCACGGCGCCGAGGTCAGCGAGAAGGCCAAGGGCGAGATGAGCGCGTACTTCGCGAAGCTCATCGGCGAGCGGCGCGACGCCGCCGGCGAAGATGTCACCTCGCTCCTCGGCGCCGCCGTGGGCCGAGGCGAGGTCACGCCGGAGGAGGCCGTCGGGCTCGCCGTGCTCCTCCAGATCGGCGGTGAGGCGGTCACCAACAACAGCGGCCAGCTTTTCTACATCCTGCTGACCCGCCCGGACCTGGTCGAGCAGCTGCGCGCCGAGCCGGAGATCCGCCCCCGCGCCATCGACGAGCTGCTGCGCTACATCCCGCACCGCAACGCGGTCGGGCTGTCGCGGATCGCGGTGGAGGACGTGGAGATCAGCGGCGTACGGATCCGGGCGGGCGACGCGGTCTACGTGTCGTACCTGGCCGCGAACCGCGATCCGGACGTCTTCCCGGACCCCGAGACGATCGACTTCTCGCGCAGCCCGAACCCGCATGTGGCGTTCGGCTTCGGCCCGCACTACTGCCCGGGCGGCATGCTGGCCAGGCTGGAGTCCGAGCTCATGGTCGACGCCCTGCTCGACCGGATGCCGGGGCTGCGGCTCGCCGTACGGCCCGAGCAAGTCCCCTTCAGAAGGGGTGCGTTGATCCGTGGCCCCGAAACCCTCCCCGTGACGTGGTGATCGGCCCATGACAGCAAACGAAGGGCTCCTCGTACCACCGGGCCATGGCCGCGTGGTACAGACACCCGCCCAGCACGTGACGTTCAAGGTGACCGGCACGCACTCGCGCATGGCGTCCACCTTCGAGGTGAAGGTCCCGCCCGGCTTCGACGTCGGTGCCCATGTGCACACGCGCAGTGAGGAGTTGTTCTACGTACTCGAAGGCGAGCTGGACGTGCTCGCCTTCGAGCCGCGCATCCGGACACCCGACAACTGGCAGAAGTGGGAGTCGAGTTCGGGCAACCGGGTGGTCCGGGCGAGCCCGGGCACGGTCATCGTCGTACCGCCGGGGTGCCCGCACGCGTTCGCGAACCCGACGGAGGCTCCCGCGAAGATGTTCTTCCAGGCGTCTCCGCCGCCGGATCACGAGCGGTATTTCGAGGAGCTGCTGGAGATTCTCGGCAACGGGGGTCCGCCGGATCACGCCGCGATCGAGGAGCTGCGGAGCCGGTACGACATCGAGCAGCTGACGCCGCTCAGACACCGTTAGGCCCTGTCGTCGAACCCCGCCCCGCGACGACAGGATCTAGCGGATGGGCATGCCGGACAACGTACGGGCGATGACCAGTCGCTGGATCTCGCTCGTCCCCTCGAAGATCGTGTAGATCGCGCTGTCGCGGTGCATCCGCTCCACCGGGTACTCCCTGGTGTAGCCGTTGCCGCCCAGGATCTGGATCGCCTGGGCCGTGACCTTCTTCGCCGTCTCACTGGCGAAGAGCTTGGACATGGAGCCCTCGGCCGCCGTGAACGGCTTGCCGTTGACCGCCATCCAGGACGCCCGCCACACGAGCAGACGCGCGGCGTCGATGGACGTCCGCATGTCCGCGAGCTGGAAAGCCACCCCCTGGTTGTCGATGATCGGCCGCCCGAACTGCTCACGCGTCGTGGCGTAATCGAGGGCGACCTCGTACGCGGCCCGCGCGGTGCCCACCGCCATGGCACCGACGGCCGGCCGCGATGCCTCGAACGTCGCCATCGCCGCGTTCTTCACCCTCCCCCAGCCTTCGGCCGGGGGGACCCCCATCTCACTTCGTTCGCGGGCGCGGGCGAGGCGCTCGTCGAGCTTCTCCTTGCCGCCGAGGAGGCAAGAGCCAGGGACACGGACGTTCTCCAGGACGACCT
This sequence comes from Streptomyces dengpaensis, assembly GCF_002946835.1. Lineage (NCBI taxonomy): Bacteria > Bacillati > Actinomycetota > Actinomycetes > Kitasatosporales > Streptomycetaceae > Streptomyces > Streptomyces dengpaensis. Next base: position 7,612,399 of record NZ_CP026652.1, on the reverse strand, counting down.
CGGCGGTGTGCGAGGCGCGGATGCCGTGCTTCTTGAACTTCTGCCCCTGGGACAGGCCCGGCGTGTTCGGCGGGACGATGAAGGAGGCGTGGCCCTTGGAACCGAGCTCCGCGTCGACGACCGCGACGACGACGTGGACGCCCGCGATGCCGCCGTTGGTGGCCCAGGTCTTGGTGCCGTTGAGGACCCACTCGTCCTTGGCCTCGTCGTACACGGCACGGGTGCGCATGGAGGCGACGTCGGAGCCGGCGTCGGGCTCGGAGGAGCAGAAGGCGGCGACCTTGACATCGTTGGCATCGCCGTACATCTGGGGGATCCAGGTGCCGATCTGCTCCTCGGTGCCATTGGCGAGGACGCCCACGGCGGCGAGGCCGGTGCCGACGATGGAGAGGGCGATGCCCGCGTCGCCCCAGAACAGCTCCTCCATGGCCATCGGTATGCCGAGGCCGGTGGGGTCGAAGTACTGCTGGGCGTAGAAGTCCAGGGAGTAGATGCCGACCTTCGCGGCCTCCTGGATGACCGGCCAGGGAGTCTCTTCGCGCTCGTCCCATTCGGCGGCCGCAGGGCGGATGACGTCGGCGGCGAAGCCGTGCAGCCAGTCCCGGACCTCCTTCTGTTCGTCGTTGAGCTCCATGGTGAACTCGGCCATGTCCCCTCCAGCGCTGAACTAAAATGTTACTTGCGGTAACAGGAGTCTGTTACTGACCAGTAGGAAAAGTCAACTCCCGAGCGCGGCTCGGCAGCCCGTTCGATACGCAGAGGCCGCTGAGTGCTAGTTTGCGCTGGCGTCACCGAATCACCACGGGTGGGGAGAACACATGGACACCACACAGCGGAGCGATCAGCAGAGGTCCGCCGACCGCCGCCGGCGCGAGCTGCTGGAGGCCGCCGACCGGGTGGTGCTCCGCGACGGCCCAGGGGCCTCGATGAACGCCATCGCCGCCGAGGCGGGCATCACGAAGCCGATCCTGTACCGCCACTTCGGCGACAAGGGCGGCCTCTACGCAGCGCTCGCCAAGCGGCACACCGACGCGCTCCTCGAAGCGCTGCGGGCCGCGCTGGACGCACCGGCCGAGCGCCGGGAGCGGGTCGAGTCGACGCTCGACACGTATCTGGCGGCCATCGAGGCGCGCCCCCAGGTGTACCGCTTCCTGATGCATCCGGCGGAGGGCGGCCAGTCAGGCGACCAGGGCTTCGACGTGGGCAAGCACTCCGCGCCGCTGCTGCGCCGCATGGGCGAGGAGCTGGCGGAGGTCATCGAGGAGCGGGTGGACCTCGGTCCGGGCAGCCAGCAGCTCGCGCGGGTGTGGGGCCACGGAATCGTCGGCATGATGCATGCGGCCGGGGACTGGTGGCTGGGGGAACGTCCTTGCTCGCGGGCCGAGTTGGTGCGCAGCCTGGCAGATCTGCTCTGGGGCCGTCTGGCAGCGGCCGGGGACAGGATCGGCGGCCCCGGCTTCTAGTCGGGGGCGTGTGCAGCGCCCCCTTGGGGGCGCGGGGCTGTTACCTATGCGACCCCGCCGCGTGGGCGCGACCAGCCACGTACGGCCCGCAGTCAGGCGACAGTCTCAACCGCCCCAAGAAGCCCGTGCCACCTGGCGCAGGACCCGGCGCCGACGCCAGCCGGTGAGCCGGTCCACGTACACCTCACCGGCAAGGTGCTCGCACTCGTGCTGAAGGCATCGCGCGAACCAGCCGGTGCCGTGCACGGTGACCGGCTCTCCGGTCACCGTGAAGCCCTCGACGACGGCGTGGTCGTACCGCTCGGTGCCCGCCTCCAGACCGGGCAGCGACAGGCATCCTTCCGGTCCGCGCAGCACAACACCGTCCGCCTCGACGAGACGTGGGTTCACCACATGTCCCAGATGCCGCACATCCTCGTCGTCCGGGCAGTCGTACACGAAGACCCTGAGTGCCTCGCCGATCTGGTTCGCGGCGAGGCCGACGCCCTCGGCGGCGTACATCGTCGCGAACAAGTCCTCGACGAGCCGGGCGAGTTGGGGACCGAAGTCCGTGACTTCTTCACACGGCGTCCGCAAGACCGGGTCGCCGAGCAGAGTCAGGGGCCGGACGCGCCCGTGGGTGCCCGGGATGGAGCCGTGTCGCATGACGGCAAGGGTACGGTCCTTGAGGGCGCGCGGATGTCGCGCGGGCGCCGTTGAGGTGCCGCGATTCGGGCACGTGAGTGGATCTCGATAGGCTGAGGCCCACACGGTGCCGGGGGCAGAGGCGCGGCGCGTACGCAAGGAGGATCGAGAAACGATGTCAGGCAACTCGGACCCGCTGTCGCCGCGGGCCAAGCTGGCCGTGACGGCGGGCAAGGCGGCGGCAGCCGTCTCGCGTGCCGCCGGACGCGGCAGCGGATCGGTGATCGGTGGCCGGGTGGCGCTCAAGCTCGACCCCGACCTGCTGGCCAGGCTGGCCACGCACCTGGACGTGATCCTGGTGTCGGCGACCAACGGCAAGACCACCACCACCCGGCTGATCGCGGAGGCGCTGCGCGCCGCGGGCCCGGTCGTGTCCAACGCCCTGGGCGCGAACATGCCTGCCGGTATCACCTCGGCGCTCGCCGGTGGTTCGGACGCCAAGTTCGCGGTCATAGAGGTCGACGAGAAGTACCTCGCCGGTGTCGCCCGTGACACCGACCCGAAGTGCATCGCGCTGCTCAACCTCTCCCGCGACCAGCTCGACCGGGCCGCCGAGACCCGGATGATGGCCGAGCACTGGCGCGAGGGCCTGTCCGGTTCCAAGGCCGTCGTGGTCGCCAACGCGGACGACCCGCTGGTCGTGTGGGCGGCGTCCTCCTCACCGAACGTCATGTGGGTGGCGGCCGGTCAGATGTGGAAGGACGACGCCTGGTCCTGCCCGTCCTGCGGTGGTGTGATGCAGCGCCCCGGCGACGACTGGTTCTGCGGCGAGTGCGGCTTCCGCCGCCCGACGCCGACCTGGGCGCTGTCCGGGGACCACGTCCTCGACCCGCACGGCTCCGCGTGGCCGATCCACCTCCAGCTGCCGGGCCGGGCCAACAAGGCGAACGCCGCCTCGTCGGCCGCCGTCGCCGCCGTCTTCGGTGTGCCGCCCCAGGTCGCCCTGGAGCGCATGTACCAGGTGCAGGCGGTGGCCGGTCGCTACGACGTGGTGCAGTTCATGCAGCGCGACCTGCGGCTGCTGCTCGCCAAGAACCCCGCGGGCTGGCTGGAGACGTTCTCCCTGATCGACCCGCCGCCGACGCCGGTCATCCTCTCGGTGAACGCGCGCGGCGCCGACGGCACCGACACGTCCTGGCTGTGGGACGTCGACTACACGCGGCTGACCGGGCACCCGATCTTCGTGCTCGGCGACCGCAAGCTCGACCTCGCCGTACGCCTGGAAGTCGCGAACCAGCACTTCCAGGTCTGCGAGAACCTCGACCAGGCCGTGCAGATGGCACCGCCCGGACGCATCGAGGTCATCGCGAACTACACCGCTTTCCAGGACCTGAGGCGTCGTGTCGGCAACTGAGCCACGGAGGACGAAGAGAATGAGCGACAACAGCCTGCGTCTGGTGTGGATCTACCCGGACCTGCTGAGCACCTACGGCGACCAGGGCAACGCCCTGGTCGTGGAGCGCCGGGCCCGTCAGCGCGGCCTCGACGTGGCCCGCGTCGACGTGCGCAGCGACCAGCCGATCCCGACTTCGGGTGACATCTATCTCATCGGCGGCGGCGAGGACCGCCCGCAGCGGCTCGCGGCCGAGCGGCTGCGCCGCGACGGCGGTCTGCAGCGCGCGGTCGGCAACGGCGCGATCGTCTTCTCGGTCTGCGCCGGCTACCAGATCCTCGGCCACGAGTTCATCAACGACCTCGGCCAGCGCGAGCCTGGCCTCGGCCTGCTCGACGTGGTCTCGGTGCGCGGCGAGGGCGAGCGGTGCGTCGGCGACGTCCTCGGGGACATCGACCCGCGCCTCGGCCTGCCCCCGCTGACCGGTTTCGAGAACCACCAGGGCGTCACCCATCTCGGCCCCACGGCGCGCCCGTTCGCGAACGTGCGGCTCGGCCGGGGCAACGGCACGGGCGACGGCACGGAGGGCGCGTACAACGACACCGTCTTCGGTACGTACATGCACGGGCCCGTCCTCGCCCGCAACCCGCTGATCGCGGACCTGCTGCTGAAGCTGGCGCTGGACGTGAACGCGCTGCCGCCGATCGACGACCGGTGGTACGAGGCGCTGCGCAACGAGCGCATCGCGGCGGCGCAGCAGCCTGCGTAAGCACAACCGCGCGGCAGCCTGCATAAGTGCAGCCGCACGGCAGCCTGCATGAACACAGGCGCGCGGCGGCTCGCGTGAGTCCCTGGGAAACGGTTCCTCAGGGACTCCGCGCGGGCCCGTCTGACAAGGGCGGCGCTCACCCGTGCGGGCGCGTCCAGCAGGCGGACGTACGATGCGGACCCGCCCCCTGCCGCCGGTAGGGTGGCGGTGTCCCACCGGACAGCGCGGTCCGGTCTCGGCCCACGTTGAGAAGGTATTCCGGGCTATGCGCATTGGTGTCCTCACGTCCGGCGGCGACTGCCCCGGCCTGAACGCCGTCATCCGGTCCGTCGTACACCGTGCCGTCGTCGACCACGGCGACGAGGTCATCGGCTTCCGGGACGGCTGGAAGGGCCTCCTGGAGTGCGACTACCTCAAGCTCGACCTCGACGCGGTGGCCGGCATCCTGGCCCGCGGCGGCACCATGCTCGGCTCCTCCCGGGTCCAGCCGGCGCATCTGCGTGACGGTGTGGAGCGGGCCAAGGGGCATGTCGCGGAGCTGGGCCTCGACGCGATCATCCCGATCGGCGGCGAGGGCACGCTCAAGGCGGCCCGCCTCCTGTCGGACAGCGGCCTGCCGATCGTCGGCGTGCCGAAGACCATCGACAACGACATCGCCGTCACGGACGTGACGTTCGGCTTCGACACGGCCGTCGGCGTCGCCACCGAGGCCCTGGACCGGCTGAAGACCACCGCCGAGTCCCACCAGCGCGTGCTGATCGTGGAGGTCATGGGCCGCCACACCGGCTGGATCGCGCTGCACTCCGGCATGGCCGCGGGCGCCCACGCCATCGTCGTACCGGAACGCCCCTTCGACATCGAGGAGTTGGCCGCGCGCGTCGGCGAGCGCTTCGAGGCGGGCAAGCGGTTCGCGATCGTCGTGGCCGCCGAGGGGGCCAAGCCCCGTGCCGGCACGATGGAGTTCGACGAGGGCGGCAAGGACATCTACGGGCACGAGCGCTTCGCCGGCATCGCGCGGCAGCTCTCCCTGGAGCTGGAGGAGCGTCTCGGCAAGGAAGCCCGGCCGGTCATCCTCGGGCACGTCCAGCGGGGCGGGACCCCGACCGCGTACGACCGTGTGCTCGCGACCCGGTTCGGCTGGCACGCCGTGGAGGCCGTGCACCGGGGTGAGTTCGGCAAGATGACCGCGCTGCGGGGCACCGACATCGTGATGGTGTCGCTCGCCGAGGCCGTCGCGACGCTGAAGACGGTTCCTGATGAGCGGTACGCCGAAGCGGAGTGCGTGCTCTGATCCGTACGTGGCTGGATCCGTACGTAGCTGGAACTGCCCCCGGTCGCAGGCGCGGCCGGGGGCAGTTCTACTCTGGTGCGGACAGACAGCGCACAACCAGTACGAAACAGGAGCCGGCGGATGGATCACAGCGGGCACGGCATGACGATGGATCTGCCGCCGTTCACGCTGGGACGGGGGCTCGAATGGTCCGCCGACCCGTTCTTCCTGATCGCCTGTCTGGCGGGACTCGGCCTGTACGGCTGGGGGGTCGTACGGCTCGCGCGGCGCGGCGACAACTGGCCCGTCGGCCGGACCATCACCTTCGTCGTCGGTGTGCTGACCGTGATGCTGGTGATGTGCACCAAGCTGAACGATTACGGCATGGTCATGTTCAGCGTGCACATGGTGCAGCACATGGTGATCAGCATGCTGTCGCCGATCCTGATCCTGCTGGGCGCGCCGATCACGCTGGCGCTGCGCGCGCTGCCGGTCGCGTCGACCCGGGGCAGCAAGGGGCCCCGTGAGCTGCTGCTGATGTTCCTGCACAGCCGGTACATGCGGATCATCACGCACCCGGTGTTCACGATCCCGCTGTTCATCGCGAGCCTGTACGCGCTGTACTTCACGCCGATCTTCGACTTCCTGATGGGCTCCAAGGTGGGGCACGTCGCGATGATGTGTCACTTCCTCGCCGTCGGACTGGTCTTCTTCTGGCCGATCATGGGCGTCGACCCGGGTCCGCACCGTCCCGGGTATCTGATGCGGATGCTGGAGCTGTTCGCGGGCATGCCGTTCCACGCGTTCTTCGGCATCGCGTTGATGATGGCGACCACGCCCATGGTCGAGACGTACGAGAACCCGCCCGCCTCGCTCGGCATCGAGGCGCTCGCGGACCAGGGCGCGGCGGGCGGCATCGCCTGGGCGTTCAGCGAGATTCCCTCCGTCCTCGTACTGATCGCGCTGCTCTTCCAGTGGTACGGATCCGAGCAGCGCCAGGCCAAGCGCAAGGACCGGGCGGCGGACCGCGACGGCGACAAGGAACTCGAGGCGTACAACGCCTATCTCGCCTCACTCAACGCACGCGGCCGCTGAATTAACTTTTCTATTCGCCTTGCGTGAAAGGCGTTTCCATTCAGTAGCATGGAATGCGAAGCCCGGCGTCCGGTCTTGTCCGGCCGCAGGGGCCACGGGGGAAACCGCAGGGGGAGCGGTCATGACATTTCGCGCGTCTGTGCAAAGGGTTGGGATATCGGCGGCTCGAAGGATAGCTCTGCTGCTGGTTTCCGTATTGATCGTCAGCGGGTGCAGTAAATCCGATCAGTTGTTCGTAGTGCGTGCCGTGGCCGCGGGGATTTCGCAGGCCAATCCGTTCTTCACGGAGGACGGCAAGCTCGGCAAGGACATCCAGCTCCCCGAGACACGGCCGAGCGGCGGGGTGCAGGCCAGCAACAGTCCGGGGCTGTACGGGGGTGCGCCGGGCGGCGACAACGGCTCTTCGGGGGAGGACGGCGACGGGTCGACGGGTGGGGACAACGGGTCGACCGGTGGGGGGAACGGGTCGCCGGGGGCGGACGAGACCGGGGGGCCCACCGGTGAGTTCGGCGGTTCGACGAAGCCCGGCACGTGTGTCGTCCCGCAGTTGAAGGAATTCCTCACGGATCCCAAGAACTCCGCCAAGGCGCGGGAATGGGCACGCGTCCTGCATATCGACGTCGATGACATCCCGGGGTATATCGATCAACTCACACCCGTCGTGCTGCGCCACGACACTCTCGTGACGAATCACGAGTTCAAAAGCGGCAAGGCCGTCCCCTTCGACGCCTTGTTGCAGGCCGGAATCGCCATTCTCGTCGACAAGCAGGGGCTGCCCGCCGTCAAGTGCTCCTGCGGTAATCCACTGGTCCCGTCCAAGGTGAACATCAATAAGACCTCGGTACGGTTCGAGGACGGGAACAAGAAGTGGTCCGGCTATCAGCAGAACCACATCGTGATGGTCGAGCCGCCGCCCGGGAACCCCGGGATCGACCGGCTCCAGCTTGTCGACGTCTACGACCCCGATCACGGGATCGCTCGCGAGCTCGGCGTCGGCGGTGACGACCAGTCCTTCGACACGGGCACGGAACACGCCGTTCCAACCGTCACCGGAATGACGTTCGCCGAGGCGACGCGGAACCTCACCGAAGCGGGGCTTGCCATGGCGTACGACGGCGACTCCCTGCCGCCCGACGACGCCCCGGTCACCTCCTCCGACCCCGTGGAGGGCACCACGCTGGCGTGGGGCGCGCCCGTCACCCTGTTCGTGCGGTCCGACGACGGCAGCGGGGGCGAGAGTTCTTCCCCGCCGGATTCGGGAGGAGTGACCACGGGGCCGGGTGAGTCGAGCAAGGGGACGGATGGCGGGACGTCCACTGACCCGGGCACGGACGGGGGGACGTCTACGGATCCGGGGACGGACGGCGGCACCACCACCGACCCGGGCGCGAACGGCGGCACCACCACCGCCCCGGACACAAACGGCGGCACCACCACCGCCCCCGGCACAAACGGCGGCACCACCACCGCCCCCGGCACAAACGGCGGCACCACCACCGCCCCCGGCACAAACGGCGGCACCACCACCGCCCCCGGCACAAACGGCGGCACCACCACCGCCCCCGGCACAAACGGCGGCACCACCACCGCCCCCGGCACAAACGGCGGCACCACCACCGCCCCCGGCACAAACGGCGGCACCACCACCGCCCCAGGGACCAGCGGTGGCAGGACCGATACATCCCCTCCGGCGGACGGTTCTCCGCCCGAGTCTTCGACGAGTGAAGCGGCCACCCCCTCGGAGTCCGCCACGGTGACCGGCGCGACCGACTCCGGTGGGCCCACCGCAGGCACGTCCTGATCCGCGTACGAACCAGCGCAGAACCCGGGGAGCAACCGGATGGCAGCAGGAGCACCGCAGTCGGGAGTGGGCCGGATCATCGCCGGCCGGTATCGGCTGCTGGACCAGGTCGGCTCGGGTGGGATGGGTCATGTGTGGCTCGCCCACGACCAGCGGCTCGACTGCGATGTCGCGCTCAAGGAGATCAGGTTCCGCAATGCGCCGGGGGGCGGTGAGGAACACGAGTCCCGCATCGCGCGCGCCCGCGCCGAGGCGCGGCACGCGGCGGTGCTGCGCGGGCACCCGCACGTGGTGACCGTGCACGACGTCCTGGAGCACGAGGGCCTGCCGTGGATCGTGATGGAGTACGTGGCGGGCGCGGAGGATCTGCGTGCCTGGCTGGCCCGGCGCGGCCCGTTGGCCCCCGACGAGTGCGCCCGGATGGGCCTCGCGGTCCTCGACGCCCTGACCGCCGGCCACGAGCGCGGCATCATGCACCGGGACGTCAAACCCGCCAACATCCTGCTCGCTCCGGACCGTACGGGCACGCCGGGCGCCCGGATCCTGCTCACCGACTACGGCATCTCCGTCCAGCCGGACTCCCCCGAGACCCGCTGGACCATGACGTCCATGCTGGTCGGGACGGGCGGCTATCTGGCACCGGAGCGGGCCACCGGGGGGCCGCCGACCGCGGCGGCGGACCTGTTCTCGCTGGGCTGCACCCTGTATTTCGGTGTGGAGGGCTTCGGACCGTTCGACCGCGACACCGATCTGGCCGCGATCACCGCCGTGGTCCTGGAGGAGGCGCCGCCGCCACGCCGCGCCGGAGCCCTGGGGCCGGTCATCGAGTCGCTGCTGGTCAAGGATCCCGCCCGGCGGATCTCCGCGGAGGACGCGGCCGCGGCGCTGGCCAGGATCATCACGCCCGAGCCGCATCCCCCGACCCAGGCCGACACGGGCTCGCAGCCGCCCTGGGCGCGGCTCGTCACCTCCGACGGGGCTCCGGGTCCCGTCTCCGGCGGCCCGGCCCAGGACCAGGGCTTCGCGACACCAGGCGCGTACACCCCAACCGCCCAGGCGGCAGGCCCGTACACCCCGACCGCCCAGGCGGCAGGCCCGTACACCCCCACCGCCCAGGCGGCAGGACCGTACGCCCCGACCGCGCAGGCCGCGGGCGCCTACGCCCCACCGCCGGGCCAGGGCTTCGGCCCGCCCGGGTACGGGGCGCCGCCCGCCCCGGAGCCCAGTCCCACACCGGTTCCCGGAGGCCGCCGACGGCGCAGGCGTCCGCGCGCCCTGCAGGCGCTGGCGGCGGTGGCCCTCGCGCTGGGGCTGACGGCAGGCGGCGTCTGGTACGCGATGGCGCAGAAGCCGGATCTGCCGTACGGCGACACGGTCGGGCTCTCCGAGCCGCTCGACAAGGGCGACTGCGTCCTGGGCACCCCGCCCCTCTGGACCGCCGCGGAGGTTCCGCGTCTGCGGGTGGATCCCACGTGCAAGGACGGGCGCCCCGACGCGCAGGTGATGGAGATGTACCGGGCTCCCTCGTACGAGGCTGCCCGCCGCGACGGCGCGCGCCAGTGTCAGGAGCGCACCAAGAGCACCGCGGACAAGCTCGCCTGGAATGTGAAGAGCATGGCCGTCGTGCCCACCCGCGATGGCTTCGACACCGCCGGCGGCACCGTCGCGTGTCTGCTGGCGGGCAAGCACGGCCCGGTGTACGGCCCGCTGGGCGGCCTGCGCCCGTACGGGATGACGTTCGAGGACGCGACCCAGATGCAGCGCGGCGACTGCCTCGGCCATGTGAGCGGTGACGCACGCGTCAGTACGCACTTCGAGCTGGTCGCGTGCGACAAGGACCACAGGGGAAAGGTCGTCGAGATCACCCACCTCAAGTCCTACGCGTCCGGCGAGGACGCCGAGGCCCGGGCGAACGACCAGTGCGCGATCGACGCACCGCCGGAGCGCTACGACCTCAGTCCCGATACCTACTGGAGCCATGGCCTGCGCAGCAAAGGCCTGTGGGCCAAGGGGTACTACCTGGTGGTCTGCAGCCTTGAGCAGGGACAACGCCCGCCGGAGGACAACGAGTAGGCCACCCGGCCCTGGCGAATCGACTCCCTCCGGGTGAAAATGGGCCCAAGGCCACGGCCCGCGTCGCGGACCCGCCTGGAGGAGGGTGCTGCGATGCCCGGTTCGACGAAGACGATGGGGGCGATCACCATAGGTGGGCTCGTCATGGTGACGGCCTACACGGTGGCGCTCGGCAGCAACGGCTGGCTGTGGTTCGGCTGGGTCGTACTCGGCCTGATCACGCTCGGGATGGTGGCCTCGCGCAGCACTTGATGCTCACTCCCTCGGCAGCCGTCCCGCCGAGTGCACGCCCGGCTGGTACTTGGGCAGCCGGGCGGTGATCTTCATGCCCGCCCCCAAAGCGGTCTCGATGACGAGGCCGTGGTCGTCGCCGTAGACCTGGCGCAGGCGTTCGTCGACGTTGGACAGCCCGATGCCGCCGGAGGGGCTGATCTCTCCGGCCAGGATGCGGCGCAGCCGGTCGGGGTCCATTCCGGCGCCGTTGTCCTCGATGACGACCAGGGCCTCGGCGCCCGCGTCCTGCGCGGTGATGCTGATGTGGCTCTTGTCGGTCTTGCCCTCCAGACCGTGTTTGACGGCGTTCTCCACCAGGGGCTGGAGGCAGAGGTAGGGCAGCGCGACGGGCAGTACTTCGGGCGCGATCTGCAGCGTGACCGAGAGGCGCTCTCCGAAGCGGGCCCTGACGAGGGCCAAGTAGTGGTCGATGGCGTGGAGTTCGTCGGCGAGGGTGGTGAAGTCGCCGTGCCGGCGGAACGAGTAGCGGGTGAAGTCGGAGAATTCCAGGAGCAGTTCGCGGGCGCGCTCGGGGTCGGTGCGGACGAACGACGCGATCACCGCGAGCGAGTTGAAGATGAAGTGCGGTGATATCTGTGCGCGCAGTGCCTTGATCTCGGCCTCGATCAGACGCGTACGGGACTGGTCGAGGTCGGCGAGCTCCAGCTGGACCGAGACCCAGCGGGCGACCTCGCCCGCGGCGCGTACGAGGACGGCGGACTCGCGGGGCGCGCAGGCGACGAGCGCGCCGTGCACCCGGTCGTCGACGGTGAGCGGCGCGACGACGGCCCAGCGGAGCGGGCAGTCCGGCTCCTCGCACGTGAGCCGGAAGGCCTCGCCGCGACCGGTCTCCAGGGGACCGCCGAGCCGTTCCATGATCTCGGTTCGGTGGTGTGCCCCGGCACCGTCCCAGACGAGGACCGTCTCCTGGTCGGTGAGGCACAGCGCGTCCGTGCCGAGCAGCGTGCGCAGCCGGCGTGCGGAGCGGCCCGCCGTCTCCTCCGTGAGGCCCGCGCGCAGCGGGGGCGCGGCGAGCGAGGCGGTGTGCAGGGTCTGGAAGGTGGCGTGCTCGACGGGCGTGCCGAGCCCGCCGAGGCTCTCGGGCCGCGCGGTGCGCCTGCCGAGCCAGAACCCGGCGGCGAGCAACGGGAGCACGGCGACACAGAGCCCCGCCAGGAATCCGCTCATGCCCCGGCCTCCGTCCGCCCCTGTCCCCCGGCCAGCTCCTCCGGCAGGTGGAAGCGTGCCAGGATCCCCGGTGTCCCCGCCGGCACCTGTCCGGGCGTGGCCAGGGACACCAGAATCATCGTCAGGAAGCCGAGCGGCACGGACCACAGGGCGGGCCAGGCGAGCAGGGCGTGCAGCGCGCCCGAGCCCGGAGAGCCCGCCATGGTCGCGCCGACCGCGACCAGTGCCGAGCCGCCCCCGACGAGCATCCCGGCGGCCGCGCCCGGCGGTGTCAGCCGTCGCCACCAGATGCCGAGCACCAGCAAGGGGCAGAAGGAGGACGCGGACACGGCGAAGGCGAGCCCCACGGCGTCGGCGACCGGCAGCCCGCCCACCAGCACGCTCGCCGCGAGCGGCACCGCCATCGCGAGCACGGTGCCGAGCCGGAAGTGCCGTACTCCGCGTGAGGGCAGCACGTCCTGAGTGAGCACGCCCGCCACCGCCATGGTCAGTCCGGACGCGGTCGACAGGAACGCCGCGAAGGCCCCGCCCGCCACCAGCGCGCCCAGGAGATCCGCGCCGACTCCGCCGATCATCCGGTCGGGCAGCAGGAGTACGGCGGCGTCCGCGTCCCCCGTGAGGCTCAGCTCGGGGGCGTACAGCCGCCCCAACGCCCCGTAGACGGGCGGGAGAAGGTAGAACGCGCCGATCAGGCCGAGCACGGCGACCGTGGTGCGGCGGGCGGCGACGCCGTGCGGGCTGGTGTAGAAGCGGACGACCACATGCGGCAGTCCCATCGTGCCGAGAAAGGTGGCGAGGATCAGTCCGTACGTCGCGTACAGCGGGCGTTCCTCGCGCCCGGCCGCCAGCGAGGTGGACATGCCTCCGTTGCTGCCGCGGTCGGCCACCGGGACCGGGGCGCCCTTGGCGAAGGTCAGCCGGGTGCCGCGCTCGATGTGGTGGACGCCGGCGGGGAGTTCGACGCGCTCGTCGTCGTACCGCCGTCCGTCGACGCGGCCCGTCGCCGTGACGCCCAGGGGCCACTCAAGCTTGAGGTCGACGCTGTCCTCGACGCGTACGACGCGCTGCTCGCGGAAGGTCGCCGGTTCGTCGAAGGCCTGGCGTGGCGCTCCGTGGGCCTGCCAGGCCAGGACCAGGAAGAGCGCGGGGACCAGCAGGGCGGTGAGCTTGAGCCAGTACTGGAAGGCCTGGACGAAGGTGATGCTGCGCATGCCGCCGGCGGCGACGGTGGCGACCACGACGACGGCGACGAGCACGCCGCCGAACCAGTCGGGCGCGTCGGTCAGCACCGCCAGCGTGAGCCCCGCGCCCTGGAGTTGGGGCAGCAGATAGAGCCAGCCGACTCCGACGACGAAGGCACCGGCCAGCCGCCGTACCGCCTGTGAGCCGAGCCGTGCCTCCGCGAAGTCGGGCAGGGTGTACGCGCCGGAGCGGCGCAGCGGGGCCGCGACGAACAGGAGCAGGACGAGGTAGCCCGCCGTGTAGCCGACCGGGTACCAGAGCATGTCCGGGCCCTGGACCAGTACGAGGCCGGCGATGCCCAGGAAAGAGGCGGCGGAGAGGTATTCGCCGCTGATCGCGGCCGCGTTGAGCCGGGGGCCCACGGTGCGCGAGGCGACGTAGAAGTCGGAGGTGGTCCGGGAGATGCGCAGGCCGAAGGCACCGACCAGGACGGTCGCCACGACGACGAGCGCAACCGCGGGGACGGCGTAGTTCTCGTTCACGGTTCAGCGGTCCTCGACCAGGCGCACGAAGTCCTTCTCGTTGCGCTCGGCCCGCCGCACGTACCAGCGGGCGAGCAGCACCAGCGGCGGGTACACGCAGAATCCGAGCACAACCCACTCCAGGCTCGCGCCGTCGGGCATCGCGGCGAAGACGAGGGGCAGCGGCCCGACGAGCAGCACCAGGACGGCGAACACCACCAGGGCGACTCGGAGCTGACTGCGTATCAGGGAGCGGACGTAGGTGTGCCCGAGCGTGGTCTGTTCGTCGATCTCGGTCCTGGGCCGGTAGTAGCCGGACAGTCCGCGGGTGCGCCGCGGCACTCCCGTCACCACCACACGGCGCTCGGTCGGGTCCTGGGGCATGCCGTCCTCTCTCGGGGCTAGCTCGTGGTCCGGCGCAGCAGCAGGTCACGCAGTTCGCGCGCGTGCCGTCGGCTGACCTGGAGTTCCACGGAGTCGACGAGGACGCTCACCGTGCCCGCGTCCAGGCGGAGTTCGCCGATGTGGCGCAGTGCGACCAGGTGACGCCGGTGGATGCGGACGAAGCCGCGGGAGCGCCAGCGTTCTTCGAGGGTGGACAGCGGGATGCGGACGAGGTGACTGCCCTGGGCGGTGTGCAGACGGGCGTAGTCGCCGTGCGCCTCGACGTGGGTGATGTCCTCGACGGCCACGAAGCGGGTCACACCGCCGAGTTCGACGGATATGTGGTCGGGGTCGGGCTCGTGCACGGGTATCAGCGGTGCGGTGTCCCTGAGGTGGGCGGCCCGCCGGACGGCCTCGGCGAGTCGCTCCCTGCGGACGGGCTTGAGGACGTAGTCGACGGCCTTGAGGTCGAAGGCCTGGACGGCGAAGCCCTCGTGGGCGGTGACGAACACCACCAGCGGCGGCTTCGCGAACCCGGTGAGCAGCCGGGCGAGATCGAGGCCGTCGAGGCCGGGCATGTGGATGTCGAGGAAGACGACGTCGATCGCCTCGGGCCCGTCGGGTCCGGACTCGAGGGCCCGGTTGATCCGGCGCAGCGCCTCGGTCGCGTCGCTCGCGCCTTCGGCACTGCTGACGCGCGGATCGGCGTTCAGCAGATACAGGAGTTCCTCGAGGGACGGTTGTTCGTCGTCGACGGCGAGCGCGCGCAGCATGAGAGTGGAGTGTAGGAGCGATTCGTACGCCTGGACATGTGCGGGGCGTGCAGGTCGCCGGCGGCCGCGTGGACGTTCCCACTGGATACGCCGCGTGGACGTTCCCGCTGGATACAGTGCCGCCATGAGCAGCATGCCCGTGATGTTCGACGAGCTCGACCGCAAGATCATCGCCGCCCTGATGGCGAACGCGAGGACGAGCTTCGCGGAGATCGGCGCGACGATCGGCCTGTCCGCCACCGCGGTCAAGCGCCGGGTGGACCGGCTGCGCGAGTCCGGTGTGATCACCGGGTTCACGGCCACGGTGCAGCCCGCGGCACTCGGCTGGCGCACGGAGGCGTACGTCGAGGTGTACTGCGAGGGCGCGGCGCCGCCCCGCCGGCTCGCGGAGGTCGTGCGCAACCATCCGGAGATCACCGCGGCGATGACGGTGACCGGGGGCGCGGACGCGCTGCTGCATGTGCGGGCGACCGACGTGGGGCACTTCGAGGAGGTGCTGGAACGGATCCGTACCGAGCCGTTCATCCGGAAGACGATCAGCTACATGGTGCTGTCCCACCTGCTGCCGGAGGCTCCGGAGGCGGGGGCGACCCATGCCGCCCCGAGCGACGCAGCAAACGTGCGCTGACCCCGTCGATCTCGCAGCGATACTGCGCACAGACGCAGCTCTCGTCGCTTGTCGCGCGAATCCCCTGTTTTCTACCTTGGACTCACCCCCAAGCCGACACCGCAGGAAGCGGAGGAACCCCTCTGTGCCCGACAACCGTGTGCCGCGCCCCCGGCGCTTCCTCGTCTGCGAACCCAGACACTTCGCCGTGCAGTACGCGATCAATCCCTGGATGCATCCCGACACCCCTGTGGATGTGGATCTCGCCCGTGGTCAGTGGGCGGCGCTGATCAGCGCCTACCGCGCCCACGGCCACACCGTCGACTCCGTCGAGCCCGTCGCCGGCCTTCCCGACATGGTCTTCGCGGCGAACTCCGCCCTTGTCCTGGCGGGCCGGGTCTTCGGCTCGCGCTTCCACGCGCCGCAGCGCCGCCCCGAGTCCGCCGCGTACGAGACCTGGTTCAAGGCGGCCGGTTTCGACGTCTACCGCCCCGAGTCCGTGTGCGAGGGCGAGGGCGACCTGGTCCCGGCCGGCCGGTACGTCCTGGCCGGCACCGGATTCCGTACGACGCCCGAGGCCCATCGCGAGGTGCAGGAGTTCTTCGGCGTCCCGGTGATCGGCCTCCAGCTGGTGGACCCGCGCTTCTACCACCTGGACACGGCGCTGTTCGTCCTCGACGACGGGCCCGAGGCGAACATCGCGTACTACCCGGAGGCGTTCTCCCCCGGCAGCCGCGAGGTGCTCGCGCGCCTGTTCCCGGACGCGGTGATCGCGACCCGCGAGGACGCGCTGGCCTTCGGCCTCAACTCCGTCTCCGACGGCCGTCACGTCTTCATCGCGCCGGGCGCCGAGGCACTCGCCGGCCGGCTCGTCCGCCGTGGCTACGTCCCCGTCCCCGTCGACCTCTCGGAATTCCAGAAGGCCGGCGGCGGCATCAAGTGCTGCACTCAGGAGATCCGTTCATGACCGCTCCCGTCCGTACGCGTTCGTCCGCCGAGCTGATCCGCGCCGAGGAGCCGGTCCTGGCGCACAACTACCACCCGCTGCCCGTGGTCGTCGCCCGCGCCGAGGGCACGTGGGTCGAGGACGTAGAGGGCCGCCGCTACCTCGACATGCTGGCGGGCTACTCGGCCCTCAATTTCGGCCACCGCAACCCGGTGCTGATCGAGGCGGCCCACGATCAGCTCGACCGGCTCACCCTCACCTCGCGCGCGTTCTACAACGACCAGCTGGCGCACTTCGCCGAGTCCCTGGCGGAGCTGACGGGCCTGGACATGGTGCTGCCCATGAACACGGGCGCGGAGGCGGTGGAGAGCGCCATAAAGGTGGCCCGCAAGTGGGCGTACGAGGTGAAGGGCGTCGCTCCCGACCAGGCGACGATCGTGGTGGCCGCCGACAACTTCCACGGCCGTACGACGACCATCGTCAGCTTCTCCACGGACGAGACGGCCCGCACGGGCTTCGGCCCCTTCACGCCCGGCTTCCGTGTCGTCCCGTACAACGACCTCGCCGCGCTCGAAGCGGCTGTCGACGAGACCACGGCGGCCGTGCTGATCGAGCCCATCCAGGGCGAGGCGGGCGTGGTCATCCCGGACGACGGCTATCTGACCGGGGTCCGCGAACTGACCCGCCGCGCCGGCTGCCTGTTCATCGCGGACGAGATCCAGTCGGGCCTCGGCCGCA
Source organism: Streptomyces dengpaensis (assembly GCF_002946835.1). Classification (NCBI taxonomy): domain Bacteria; kingdom Bacillati; phylum Actinomycetota; class Actinomycetes; order Kitasatosporales; family Streptomycetaceae; genus Streptomyces; species Streptomyces dengpaensis. Next base: position 7,595,299 of record NZ_CP026652.1, on the reverse strand, counting down.
CGGGCCGCACCCTGGCCGTGGAGCACGAGGACGTCACCCCGGACCTTCTCCTCCTCGGCAAGGCGCTCGGCGGCGGCATCGTGCCGGTGTCGGCGGTCATGGGGCGCCGGGACGTGCTCGGAGTGCTGCGGCCGGGCGAGCATGGCTCGACGTTCGGCGGCAATCCGCTCGCCGCGGCGGTCGGTTCGGCGGTCGTCGGGCTGCTGGAGACGGGTGAATTCCAGCGAAAGGCGGCCGAGCTGGGCGTCGTCCTGCGCGCCGGCCTGCAGGCCCTCGTGGGCAGGGGCGTCGAGGGCTACCGCGCGCGCGGGCTGTGGGCGGGCGTCGACATCGACCCCTCCATCGGCACCGGCCGCGAGATCAGCGAGGGCCTGATGCGCGAGGGAGTCCTGGTCAAGGACACGCACGGTTCGACCATCCGGCTGGCCCCGCCGCTGACCATCACCGGCGAGGAACTGCGGTCCGCTCTAGGGGCGCTGGAGAAAGTTCTGACGCAAGGGGTCTGATACCGGCCGAGAGGCCACACAGAGTGACACCGCAATGGTTACGCCCGGCGACGGCCGCGCCTACACTGATCGCTCCCCAGGGGAAAAGAGGAGCGCCCCAGTGTTCTATTACGTGCTCAAATACGTGCTTCTGGGTCCGCTGTTGAGGCTGGTCTTCCGGCCTCGGATCGAGGGCCTTGAGCACATTCCGTCGTCGGGCGCGGCCATCGTCGCCGGCAATCATCTGTCGTTCTCCGACCATTTTCTGATGCCCGCGATCCTGAAGCGGCGCATCACCTTCCTCGCGAAGGCCGAGTACTTCACGGGGCCGGGCATCAGGGGACGGCTGACGGCCGCGTTCTTCCGCAGCGCCGGGCAGATTCCGGTGGACCGTTCCGGCAAGGAGGCGGGCCAGGCCGCGATCCGCGAAGGACTCGGCGTGCTCAGCCGGAACGAACTGCTCGGCATCTACCCGGAGGGCACCCGTTCGCACGACGGCCGCCTCTACAAGGGCAAGGTCGGCGTCGCGGTGATGGCCCTGAAGGCCCAGGTCCCGGTCATCCCCTGCGCGATGATCGGCACCTTCGAGGCGCAGCCCCCGGGCAAGGTCATCCCGAACATCCATCCCGTCGTGATCCGCTTCGGCAAGCCCCTCGACTTCTCCCGCTACGCCGGGATGGAGAACGAGAAGGCGGTCCTGCGCGCCATCACCGACGAGATCATGTACGCCATCCTCTCCCTCTCCGAGCAGGAGTACGTCGACCGGTACGCGGCCGTCGTCAAGGCCGAGGAGGCTGCCGAGCGAGCTGCGAGCGCCCGTAAGTTCCCGCGGATGCCGTTGAGTTGACCGGACACCGCCCCGACGGTGGCCGTCCGTACCGGGGTACGTGGTACGGGCGGCCTGAGGGCCGAACAGCGGTGTCCTGGGGTCAAGACTGGACGGTGAGGGTGAAGGACTGTGCGGCGGTGCCGTTGCAGGTGTACTGCTGCATGCGGGCGCCGTCGGCGGTGGAGGCGCCGGGTACGTCGAGGCACTTGCCGCTGTGGCGGTTGACGAAGTGATAGGTGCCGCCGGCTTCTTCGACGGGGATCCATTGCTGGTTGTTCCCGCCGCCGTAGGACCAGAGCTGGATCTTGGCGGCGTCGGCGGTGGAGACGTCGGTGACGTCCCAGGCCTTGGTGGCGTCGTTGCGGTTGTTCACGCGGTAATAGCCGTCACTGGTGGCCTGGAACTGCCAGGACTGCGCGTTGGTGCCGTTGCAGGTGTACTGCTGCACGGCGGTGCCGTTGGCGGTGCCCGCCGCCGCGGCGTCCACACACTTACCGCTGTTCCGGGCGGTCACGGTCACCCAACTGGTGGGCACGGGGCCGGGCGGCGGGACCGGGTCGCCGGGCGAACCGGTGCCGAGCCACTTGAGGCCGTCGAGCAGGAAGGTGTTCTGGACGGCGCTGGCGAAGGTGGACGACAGCGCCGTGTTGGTGTTGTAGTTCATCGCGTTGTGGCCGAAGTTGGCGTACAGCATGCGGTACTTGGTGTTGGTCCACAGGATCGGGTAGTACCCGCTGTACCAGGACTGGTTCGGGTCGGTGCCCAGGGGGAAGCTCACCGGGTCCACGGAGGCCAGGATGTCGATGTCGGGGTTGGCGCGCAGGTCGTTGCTCCAGCTGTACCACTCGCTCACCGACGAGGTGAACGTCGCGGGCAGCCGGGCGGTCGAGGGGTGCGCGCGGTCCTCGGTGCGCAGGACGGCGGTGGTGGGGCCCCAGGTGTTGGAGCGGAAGTTGCCGCTGCCGAGGAACTGGTTGTAATACCAGGGCCAGTCCTGCGCGTTGTCGGTCCAGGCCGAGACGTGGAAGCCCATCCAGGCGCCGCCGCCGCTCATGTAGGCCTCGAACCCGGAGCGCTGGGCCGCGGTCTGCGGGGCGTTGTCGAGGAAGAGCAGGACCTGGTACTGCTGCAGCGTGGCGCTGTCGGTCAGCAGGTTCCAGTTGTTGGTCGACGTGTACGTGAAGCCGTTCGCCGCGGCGACCTGCGGGAACCACTGGTTGGCTTCCTCGACGAAGCTGATGTGGGCGGAGTCGTAGGTGCCGTCGTAGAACGCCAGCACTTTGAAGGGGGTGGCGGCCGCGGCGGCCGGCGCCGCGGGTGCAGCCGTGACGCCCAGCAGGACGGCCAGCAGGAGTAACAGGCGGCCGACGGCGCGCTGTGCGGCGGCCATGAGTTCAATCACGGGGGAGGGTCCTTCCCGGGGCGGCGTGCGGGTGAGGGGCGCCGGTGGTGCGGGTGTTAGAGACCTTTGCCTGATCGTGTTGATTTAAGGAGTGAAGGACCACCGCGTCAAGACTTTGGTATGGACCACCAACGAGCTTGTGAGGAACGGTGGTTGGGCCCAGGCGCTCAGCGGGTGCGCCCCGGTCCTTTCACGTCTTGAACCGGGGCCGGCCGCGATGCGTCCGCCGGACTTGTGTGACGACGCCTGTGAGCTGCTCAAACGCCCGACTCCTGCAGGAAGGCCGGCAGTGGCTGGCGGTGTCCCCGGTTCGGCTCTCGCATCCCCAACTCTTGACGTGTACACCGCGTAAACCTAACTTCATGCCATGAAGAAAGGTCGGTCCGACCTCTGAGCCGCCGTCGTCGCCGGGTGAGTGCGCTATCCGGCGATCCGTCTTCCCCCTTACGCCGTCGCTTGCTTCGGCATGCCCGCGTACCCACCCCTCCACGGCGCCGCGCCCCGCGCGGCACAGGAGTCGTCCATGAGAACACTCGGAGCGCCGCCTTCCCGCGATCCCGGCCGCCGCCGGGTCCCGCGCCGCATCATCCCCCTCGCCCTGGGCGCGTTGGTCGCCTCCGGGCTGTCCGCCGTCGTCCTCGCCCCCCAGGCCCAGGCCGCCGTGCCCACCAGTTGGGTGACCGTGACCGCCCAGAACAGCGGCAAGTGTGTGGACGCCGCGGCGGCGGGCACCGCCAACGGCACCGCCGTGCAGCAGTACACCTGCAACGGCACCAACGCGCAGTCCTGGCAGTTCCAGGCCACCAGTGACGGCTATTACCGCGTGAACAACCGCAACGACGCCACCAAGGCCTGGGACGTCACCGACGTCTCCACCGCCGACGCCGCCAAGATCCAGCTCTGGTCCTACGGCGGCGGGAACAACCAGCAATGGCTCCCCGTCGAAGAAGCCGGCGGCACCTATCACTTCGTCAACCGCCACAGCGGCAAGTGCCTCGACGTACCCGGCGCCTCCACCGCCGACGGCGCCCGCATGCAGCAGTACACCTGCAACGGCACCACCGCACAGTCCTTCACCCTCACCTCGGCCGACCTGCAGAACCCGCCGGGCACCCCGGACTTCGGGCCGAACGTGTCGGTCTTCGACCCGTCGATGTCGACGGCCTCCATCCAGGGCAAGCTGAACCAGGTCTTCAGCCAGCAGGAGGAGAACCAGTTCGGCTCCCAGCGCCACGCCCTGCTCTTCAAGCCGGGCAGCTACAACGTCGACGCCAACGTCGGCTTCTACACCCAGGTCGCGGGCCTCGGCCTGTCGCCCGACGACGTGACGGTCAACGGCGCCGTGCACGCCGAGGCTGACTGGTTCAACGGCAACGCCACCCAGAACTTCTGGCGTTCCGCGGAGAACCTCTCGGTCAACCCGACGAGCGGCACCGACCGCTGGGCGGTCTCCCAGGCGGCGCCCTACCGCCGGATGCACGTGCGCGGCAACCTGCAGCTGGACGACGGCGGCTGGTCCAGCGGCGGCCTCATCGCCGACTCCAAGATCGACGGCCAGATCCGCTCCGGCTCCCAGCAGCAGTGGCTGACCCGCAACAGCCAGATGGGCAGCTGGAGCGGCTCCAACTGGAACATGGTCTTCGTCGGCGCCACGGGCGCGCCCTCCACCAGCTTCCCCAACCCGCCCTACACCACGGTCGCGCAGTCCCCGGTGACCCGTGAGAAGCCGTTCCTGTACGTCGACTCCGCCGGCGCCTACAAGGTCTTCGTCCCTTCGCTGCGCACCAACTCCCAGGGCGCGACGTGGACGGGCGGCGCCCCGGCCGGCACGTCGCTGCCGATCGACCAGTTCTTCATCGTCAAGCCGGGCGCCACCGCCGCCGACATCAACGGCGCTCTCGCCCAGGGCAAGGACCTGCTGTTCACCCCCGGGGTCTACCACCTCGACCAGACCCTGAACATCAACCGCGCGGACACCGTCGTGCTGGGCCTGGGCCTGGCCACCATCGTCCCCGACAACGGCATCAACGCGGTCAACGTGGCCGACGTGGACGGCGTCAAGATCGCCGGACTGCTCGTAGACGCCGGCACCACGAACTCGCAGACGCTGATGCAGGTCGGCCCCGCGGGCTCGAGCGCGCGGCACACCGCCAACCCGACCTCGCTGCACGACGTCTTCTTCCGCGTCGGCGGCGCGGGCGTCGGCAAGGCCACCCAGTCACTGGTGATCAACAGCTCGGACGTCATCGGCGACCACACGTGGATCTGGCGCGCCGACCACGGCGCCGGCGTCGGCTGGACCACCAACACCGCCGCCAACGGCCTGACCGTCAACGGCACGGACGTGACGATGTACGGCCTGTTCGTGGAGCACTACCAGCAGCACCAGGTGATCTGGAACGGCAACGGCGGACGGACGTACTTCTACCAGAACGAGATGCCGTACGACCCGCCCAACCAGTCGTCCTGGATGAACGGTTCCACCCGCGGCTACGACGCGTACAAGGTCAGCCCCTCGGTCACCAGCCATGAGGCCTGGGGCCTGGGCAGCTACTGCTTCTTCAACGTCAACCCGTCCGTGGTCGCCGATCGCGCCATCGAGGCGCCGGCCGTCTCCGGGGTCCGCTTCCACGACATGGTGACCGTCTCCCTGGGCGGCACGGGCACCATCAGCCATGTCATCAACAACCTCGGGGGACCGTCCAACTCCTCCACCAACGTGGCCAACCTGGTCTCCGGACCCTAGTCCGCCGCGGCGGACCGCAGGCGGGGCGCCGCCGACCGGACGACCGATCCGGCGGCGCCCTCCGGCCTGCCTTCGGAGGCGCCCAAGCGGCCGACTCAGCCTCAGCTCCGCCCAGACAAAAGGGCATTGACGCAGAGCTGGTCTAGTCCATACCGTCTTCGGCCGTCGCACCCACCCACGGCGCCGCCCCCACATCGCGCATCTCCCCGTGCACCCATGACAGGAGCCGTCCTGTGACCAGATCCCTCCTCAAGGCACTCGCCACAGCCCCCGCCGTCCTCGCCCTGGCCACCTCCGCGGTCGTCGCCACCGGCGGCCCCGCGAACGCCGCCGCCAACCCCGGGCCCGGCTTCCCCGCCCAGTACGCGGCGCCCTACATCGAGACCTGGAAGTCGCCGTCGGAGATGGCGAACGCCCGCAACGCGACAGGGCTGAAGTACTACACGCTCGCCTTCGTCATCGACGGCGGCGGCTGCAACGCCCTGTTCAACGGAAACACGCCGGTCACCGACGCCGGCTGGACCTCGGCGGTCAACTCCCTGCGCGCCGCGGGCGGGGACGTCATCGTCTCCTTCGGCGGTGCAGCGGGCATCGAGCCGGCGCTGGCCTGTTCCGACGTGTCCTCGCTCAAGACCCAGTACAGGAAGGTCATCGACGCCCTCAACCTCACCCGCGTGGACTTCGACATCGAGGGCAGCGCGATCGCCAACACCGGCGCCAACGACCGCCGCAACAAGGCGCTCGCCCAGCTCCAGCAGGAGTACGCGGCCGCCGGACGCAGACTGGACGTGCAGTACACCCTGCCGGTCATGCCGAGTGGCCTGGACGGCAATGCGACCGGCCTGCTCTCCAACGCCAAGAGCAACGGCCTCAACGTCAACCTCGTCAACGTCATGACGATGGACTACTACGACGGAACCTGGGACATGGGCAAGGCGGCCATCGACGCCGCCACCGCCCTGCGCGCCCAGCTCGGCGCCATCTGGCCCGAGAAGTCCGACGCCCAGCTGTGGGCGATGGAGGGCAACACCCCGATGATCGGGGTCAACGACGACGTCAGCGAGATCTTCACCACCGGCAACGCCACCACGCTCGTCAACTTCGCCAAGTCCAAGGGCATTCAGGAACTCGCCTTCTGGGCCATCGGCCGCGACAAGAGCTGCGCCACCAACGGCACGCTCTCCGACAGCTGTAGCGGCACGTCGCAGAGCGCCTGGCAGTTCTCGAGCATCTTCAACACGGTGACCGGCGGCACGCCGCCCCCGCCCACCGGCGGCACCGGCCAGATCACCGGATACGGCGGCAAGTGCGTCGACGTCGCCGGCGCGAACACCGCCAACGGCACGGCTGTCCAGATGTACGACTGCAACGGAACCAGCGCCCAGCAGTGGACGGTCGGTTCCGACGGAACGATCCGCGCGCTCGGCAAGTGCATGGACGTCACCGCCGCCGGCACGGCCAACGGCACGAAGATCCAGCTGTACGACTGCAACGGCACCGGCGCGCAGGTCTGGCAGCGCGGCAGCAACGACAGCCTGGTCAACCCGGCCGCCGGCAAGTGCCTGGACGTCACCGACTGGTCCAGCGCCAACGGCGCCCGGCTGCAGATCTGGTCCTGCGCCGGGACCGCCAACCAGCAGTTCCAGCTCCCGGCCTGACGGGCCGCACGGCTCGCCGCACGGCGCACAGCACGGCGTGCGCCGGGCGGCGGCATGCCAGGACCGGACCGTGACCGACGAAACCGGCGATGACCAGGCAGCCCTCGTCACCGCCGACGCTCTCCTGCAGCGCATGCACGCTGCCCCCGTGCTCGCCGGGCCCCGCACGCACGGACTCGGGGTCTCAGCCGAGCAAGAGCAACGCCTCGTCCAACACCCGCCGCAGCCGCAGCGCGTCGGGCGCGAGCGCGGTCACGAGCACGGCTGGCCCGGCGAGCGGCGTGAGTGCCGCGTACTCCCCCAGCATCCGCGCCGCAGGCGGCGCCGTCCCGAAATCGGGCCGTACGACAACGAGTTGCCCGAGCGCACGCTGTCCCGCCAGCACTGCGGGCCCGTCCCACCCGCCGGGCGCACCGGGCCCGCACGCCAACTCCTGGTCGAGCAGCGGCCGTCCGTCGAGCCGCACGGTCAGACGACTGGTGAGCCGCCCGGGTTCCTCACCGGCCCGCCCGAGCACCTGCTCCTCCCGGAAGACGAGCCGAGCGCCCGCCCGCAGGTCAACTCGCGAGGAGACAGACAGTTCACTGCCACCCGCGGAGATCAACTGTTCGGGCAGCCAGCACAGTTCGCCACCGTCGGCGACAGCGAGACGCACGTCGTAGCGCGCCTCCCCCTTGTGCTGCCCAGGCAACGCGATGGTGGCTGCGGCCGACCCGACGTGCAGCCGCGCACCCTCGGCCACCTCCGCCTCGACGGTGAAGTGATCGCCGCCGAGCGGACCGCTCATCGCCCCGACGAGCATCACGCGCGCCTCGGAACCCCTGGCCCGGGTGCGACGCAGGGCGAGCGGCCCGTCTCCTTCCAGCACAGGCAGCGAGGTCCCGCCCCGCCCGTCGTCCCGCGCGGACATCCGCGCCGTGGCCCGCACTCCCGCTGTCGTCATGCCGTCCACGCGACGAGCCGCGCCCGCACCCACTCGGCGACATCCGCGACCCCGCCCTCGGCCCGCAGCGACTGGAACACGACGGGCAGTTCGGCCCGCTGCGCCTTGGCATCGGCCGCCATCCGCCCCAGATCGGACCCGACGTACGGCGCGAGGTCGGTCTTGTTGACCACGAGCAGATCGGCGGTGGTGACGCCCGGGCCGCCCTTCCTCGGAATGTCGTCACCGCCTGCCACGTCGATCACGAAGATCTGCGCGTCGACGAGCCCCTTGGAGAAGGTCGCGGTGAGGTTGTCGCCACCGGACTCGACGAGGACGAGGTCCAGCGGCCCGACCTCGTCCTCCAAGTCCTCGACGGCTTCGAGGTTGGCGGAGATGTCGTCCCGGATCGCGGTGTGCGGACAGGCCCCCGTCTCCACGGCGGTGATCCGCTCGGGCGGCAGCACGGCCTCCCGCAGCAGGAATTCGGCGTCCTCGCGCGTGTAGATGTCATTGGTGACGACGGCGAGGGACAACTCATCCCGCAGGGCCTGGCAGAGCGCGGCAACGGTGGCGGTCTTCCCGGACCCGACGGGCCCACCGAGCCCGATCCGCAGGGCACGCCGCGATCCGTCGGGACGATGGGCGTCGGCACTGATGGCGGAGGGCCCGTGGTGGAAGTGGTCAAGATGCATGAAAAGGACTCCAAACGTTTCAGCCCCGGCCGGATGCAACTAGCCCGTCCGGCGTTTGAGGACGTGGCCGTTCAGGCCGATACGGGGGGTCTGGGGGGCAGAGCCCCCCAGGTACGGGACGGGTAGGGGCGGAGGGGGCGAAGCCCTTACTACGACGCGAACAGACGTACAGCCCAAGCGGCATGCGACTCCGCACTGATTTCCAGCAGCGGAGCCGAAGCCGCAGGCAGAACCTCAACCCCTTCGTCGAGAGCACGCCGCGCGGCGGACGCCGCCTCGTGGGCGACGACGTCCACCTCAGGCGCAAGCCGGGCAAGAACCGCCGTCGCATCGAACGGGTCAAGACTCAGCAACCGCACGGTGGCAGTAGCCGGCCCACTCACACACTCGTACGCGGAGCAGTACGCGGCATCATCCGCCCCCAGCCCGGCCCCCCGAGCCGCCACCCCCAACACCACCGGCTGATGTGCCCCCTTGGGAAACGCCCGAGCCACCGCATCGAGCTCGGCCGAAGGCCACGTGGCCCGGGCCGCCCGCATCAACTGCCGCCCCAGCCGCCGGGCGGCAACCCGCAGCGCGGCCGACGGCGTACGAGCATCCGCGGCGGCGTCCAGCGCCACCGGGTCGACCCCGAGAGCCCCCGCCGCGGCCAGCGAGGCCGACACGAGTCCGGCCGTACGCAGCCGGCCCCGGCAGAAGTCCTCCAGACTCGCCGCCCCGGTGATCCGCCCGGCCTTGACGGCCGCCTCGGCCCCGCCGGAGTGGGCATGCCCCCCGGCGGGAAAGCGGCCGTCGGCCAGAACGAGCAGTGCCGCGCGGGACATCAGAAGAGGAAGTAACGCTGGGCCATGGGCAGTTCGGCGGCGGGTGTCGCCTCGACCAGCTCCCCGTCGATGTGTACGGCGAAGCTGTCGGGATCGACCCGCACGCTCGGCCTGGCGAAGTTCTCGCGCATGTCGGCCTTGGTCACCCCGCGCGTCGACTCGATGGCGACGAACCGCTTCCCGAGCTGGAGCCGCTCCGGCAGCCCGTCCTCCATGGCCAGCGGCGCCACGAAGTTGAACGAGTTCGAGGCGGGGGCCCGCCCGATCGCCCCGTACATCGGCCGGGGCAGAATCGGCTGGGGCGTCGGAATGGACGCGTTGGCGTCGCCCATCTGCGCGTACGCGATCTGCCCGCCCTTGATGACGAGGTGCGGCTTGACGCCGAAGAACGCGGGCTCCCACAGCACGAGGTCGGCGAGCTTGCCGGTCTCGATCGACCCGATTTCGCGGGCGAGCCCCTGCGCGAGCGCGGGGTTGATCGTGTACTTCGCGACGTACCGCCGCACCCGGTGATTGTCAGCGCGCCCGTCACCGGGAAGCGCACCGCGCCGCCGCTTCATGACATGGGCCGTCTGCCAGGTCCGCATGATGACCTCGCCGACGCGCCCCATGGCCTGGGAGTCGGACGAGATGATCGAGATGGCGCCCAGGTCGTGCAGGATGTCCTCGGCGCCGATCGTCGACGGCCGGATCCGCGACTCGGCGAAGGCGAGGTCCTCCGGAACGGCCGGGTTCAGGTGGTGGCACACCATCAGCATGTCGAGGTGTTCCTCGGCGGTGTTGACGGTGTAGGGCCGGGTCGGGTTGGTGGAACTGGGCAGCACATGCGGCTCGGAGACCACGGTCATGATGTCCGGCGCGTGCCCGCCGCCCGCACCCTCGGTGTGGTACGCGTGGATGCCGCGGCCGCCGATCGCGGCGAGCGTGTCGCCGACGAACCCGGCCTCGTTGAGGGTGTCCGTGTGGATCGCGACCTGAATGCCCGTGCGGTCGGCCACGGTGAGCGCGGCGTCGATCGCCGCGGGCGTCGAGCCCCAGTCCTCATGAATCTTCAGACCGAGCGCGCCGCCCCGGATCTGCGAGAGCATCGCGTCGTGCGAGACGGTGTTGCCCTTGCCGAGCAGACCGAAGTTAAGGGGGTACTCCTCCATCGCTTCCAGCATCCGGGCCAGATGCCAGGGCCCGGGCGTCACGGTGGTCGCCTTGGAGCCCTCGGCGGGGCCTGTGCCGCCGCCGACCAGCGTCGTGATCCCGGCGGCGAGCGCCTCGTCGGCGATCTGCGGGCAGATCAGGTGGACGTGCGCGTCGATGGCGCCGGCGGTCAGGATCCGCCCGTTGCCCGCGATGATCTCCGTCTCCGGACCGATCACCAGGTCGGGGTGGACACCGTCCATGGTGTCCGGGTTGCCGGCCTTGCCGATGCCGGTGATCCGGCCGTCCCGGATGCCGACGTCGGCCTTGACGATCCCCCAGTGGTCGATGATCACGACACCCGTGACGACCGTGTCCGGGGTGCCGTCCGCGCGCGTGGCACGCGCCTGGCCCATGGATTCGCGGATGACCTTGCCACCGCCGAACACCGCCTCGTCACCGGCGAGTCCGGGCCCGCCGGAACGGTCCTCCTCGATCTCGACGAGCAGATCGGTGTCGGCGAGCCGGATGCGGTCGCCGGTGGTGGGGCCGAACAGATCGGCGTACGCGGCACGCGAGATCTCAGGCATCGAGGGCACCTCCGGTCTCACCGCGCAGTCCGGGCACCACGCGGGCGCCGGCGAGCGGAACGAGTTCGACGTCGACGGGGATGCCGGGCTCAAAGCGCACGGCGGTGCCGGCGGCGACGTTGAGCCGCTTGCCGCGCGCGGCGGCGCGGTCGAAGTCCAGACCGGGGTTGGCCTCGGCGAAGTGGTAGTGGGAGCCGACCTGGACGGGCCGGTCGGCGGCGTTCAGGACGGTCAGCCGGGTGACCTCACGGCCCTCGTTGTACGCGACGGGTCCGTCCGCGAACAGGATCTCTCCGGGAATCATCGAACCGCCCCTCAGACGATCGGGTCGTGGACGGTGACGAGCTTCGTGCCGTCCGGGAAGGTCGCCTCGACCTGGACGTCGTGGATCATCTCGGGGATGCCCCCCATGACGTCGTCCCGGGTGAGGATCTTGCGTCCGGAGGACATCAGTTCGGCGACGGTACGGCCGTCCCGCGCGCCTTCGAGGATGTGCGACGTGATGAGCGCGACGGCCTCGGGGTGGTTCAGTTTCAGCCCGCGGGCCCGCCGCTTCTCGGCCACGTCGGCGGCCACGTGAATCAGCAGCCTCTCTTGCTCGTGCGGGGTCAAATGCACGGCGTCCCACCTCACAGTCCTACTCCGGACCGTGCGGGGTCCGGTGGCCGCAGCCACCAAAACCCCTGGTGGCGTGGATGGGCACGCTAGTTGGCCGGAGTTTCAAGGACGTTAAACGGCCCCTGCTCCCTTCACGGCCGCGCGGCGGGCGCGCTCCTGCTCATCAGGGCCCGCAGACCGTCCCGGAGAACCTCCGTCGGTACGACGCCGAAGACAGCCATCTGCCCCGCGAATCCCTGCGCGAGCGCGATCATCGTCCGCGCCATGGCGTCGGCGTCGGCATCCCGGGCGCCTTCGACGTCCACCGCTACGCCGACGAGGCCGCCGCCCGGGACGCCATCGAGGGCCGGACCGTATACGGCGCGGTCGTCGCCACCCCGCGGGGGCCCAAGCTGCTGACCGCCTCCGCGGCGAGCCCGCTCGTCGCCCAGCTGCTCCAGCAGGCGGTGGCCGAGCAGGCCCCCGAGGGCACGAAGGTGACCACCACCGACGTCGTGCCCGCCCCCGCCGAGGACCCGCGCGGCGCGGCCCTGGGCGCGAGCGTGCTGCCCCTCGCGCTGGTCGGCATCGGCGCGGGAGCCACCGTGACGCTCCTCGGGCTGCGCGGCGCACGCGCCGTCACCGCGTCGGCCGGCGCCGCGGCGCTCGTCGGCGCGGTCACGGCCGCGCTCGCGCACAGCTGGCTGGGGGTCCTCACCGGCGACCGGTGGCTGGAGGCCGCGGTGCTCGGGCTGTCGACCCTGGCCGTGAGCGCCGCCATCGCCGGGCTCGCCGCGCTGCTCGGTCCTCCCGGCATCGGGCTCGCCGGGTTGGTGGTGATGCTGCTCGGCAACCCGTTCTCCGGGGCCTCCTCGGCTTCGCAGATGCTGCCCGAGCCGGTCGGGACGATCGGTCAGTGGCTGCCGCCGGGCGCGGGCGCGACGCTGCTGCGCTCGGTGTCGCACTTCGACGGTGCCGTGGCGGCCGGGCCCGCGCTGACCCTGGCCTGGTGGGCCGTGCTCGGCCCGGGCGCGGTCCTGCTGGGCAGCGCGCTCAGCGACGCGGGACGCCCACGAAGGCGGTCGCCGAGCGGGAGCCCGCGCTGGTGGGCTGACCGCCGCGCACCTTACGAGGCGTTGGGCCCCCGGTGCTCCGCCGCGATACCGAACCGCTGGCGCTCGCGTGGCGCGGAAGCGACGTCGCGCACGCTGGAGAGGGAGCTGATCACCTGCTCGTCCGCGGGTTCCTGGACCTCTTCGAGGCGCTCCAGGTCGGCGGCGGAGACCAGGGCGACGAGAGGCTTCCCGTGCCGCGTCACGACAACGCGCTCACCGCCGTACACCACGCGGTTGATCAGATCGGCGAGCTCAGCCCTGGCTTGCGTCACCGGAATCTCGTAGGCCATGCCGTCCAGCTTAGACCGGCCGTCGAACCCCCTTCAGAGGGGACAATCTAGTGCAGATCATCCGAAAACGATTCATTCCGGCGATCAAGGCGCCCGCGTACCGAACCTCTCACCGCACCCGAAGACCCCGCGGAGCAGCTCGCTCCCCGGGGTCTTTCGCTGTCAGCGAGGAGCCTTCAGCCAGCCCTGTACGTCCTGTACATTTTTTGCAGAAGTCGTTCAGAGGAGGCACGCGCCATGAATGCACCGTCCGCCCGCTACGTCCTGCCCGAGTTCACCGAACGGACCAGCACGGGAAACCGGACTCTGGATCCGTACTCAAAGCTGCTCGACGAGCGGATCGTCTTCCTCGGAACGCCGATCGACGACACGTCGGCGAACGACGTGATGGCGCAGTTCATGCACCTCGAGTACCAGGCGCCGGACCGGGACATCTCGCTGTACATCAACTCCCCCGGCGGCTCGTTCAGCGCCATGTCGGCGGTCTACGACACGATGCAGTTCGTGTCCTGCGACGTGGAGACGGTCTGCCTGGGGCAGGCGGCGTCGGCCGCGGCCGTCCTGCTGGCCGCGGGCACCCCGGGCAAACGGTTCGCGCTGCCGGGTGCGCGCGTGCTCATCCACCAGCCGTCGATCGCCGAGCCGATCCAGGGCCAGACGAGCGATCTGGCCATCCAGGCCCAGGATTTGACGCGCACGCGGAAGGTGCTGGAGGACATGCTCGTACGGCATACGGGGCAGAACCCTGAGCAAGTCGCCGCCGACATCGAGCGGGACAAGATCCTCGACGCCCAGGCGGCGTTGGCGTACGGACTGGTGGACGGGATCATCCCGAGCCGCAAGGCCTCGCGCACCGCGCCCGGCGCGGGGAACGCCACACCCGACGCGAGGTGATCCGGACGATGGTGCCCGAACTGCCCCCGCTGCCCGCGCTGACGCGCGCCGAAGCCGAGTTGATCGACCGTTACCTCGACGTGGTCGATCTGCTCGGCCGCATCAACCCGGCCCGCCCCGGGGACACTTACCGCGGTCTGAGGGCCGCTCAGGCGCTGGTCGGCAAGGCGACGGCACTCCGCGATGCGCTCGCCCTGATGCATCAGCGGGGCGAGAGCGAGGTGCACGCCCCGACCCTGGCCCAGGCCCTTCGCGTCCTCGACGGCGAGCGGCGGGCGGCCCGCGTCACCCTGCCGCCCGGCTCCGGCAGTTGACGCATCCACCCCCGGGCCGCGGCACGCGTCGAGTCGCGACGTCCGGCCCGGGGTTCAAACGGACCAAATGGTGTACCCCCTGATGGAGTAGGCGGCGGTCCTTTTGAGAGCCCTGCGAAGTTGCGCGACGCGCGTAGCGCGGAGGCCCCGTAAAGCGTTCCGATGCTGGTACGAGCGTCGCCGCCTGTCTCAACACCCCCTCGAACGGAGGGGTGTCCACCCGAACGGGTGAGTGGTGACTAAGCCCACAAACCACCGATTCCGCTCGGATTTTCCGACTCTCATGCGTGAAGATCCCTTCCGACGGCAAGCCCCCGCCACAGCGGCGGGGCGGTCCGGGCGGACGCCGAGTCCTGCCGCCGCCCGGATGCCCGGTCGACAGATGTGGATCGGCAGGAGTGGAGGACCCAGCACGACGGGTCGCCGGAGAGATCCGGACGGCCCTTGGGGTGAAGCCGCGTACGCGGCCGGGCTACTTCGCCAGCCCGAATCCGACAGGTCATCCTTCACAGGCGGCTGACGAAGGGTTGCGCATGACTGCGCTCAATCGTGTCCCGTCGCTGTGGTCCAGGACCGGTACTGCCTCGGTCCTCACCATCGCCGCCGTGGGCGGCACGCTCGTGGTCCCGGGCGTCGCATCCGAGGCCGAGGCGGCCACCGTCGCGACGAAGGCACTTCAGGTCGCGGCCTCCAAGAAGGGCTCTCCGTACCAGTGGGGCGCCGCCGGGCCGCGTCGCTTCGACTGCTCCGGGCTCACGCTGTACTCGTACAAGAAGGCGGGCAAGAAGCTGCCTCGTACGGCTGCGGCACAGTACAACAGGACGCGCCATGTCTCCGCCTCCAAGCGCAAGGCCGGAGACCTCGTGTTCTTCCACTCGGGCCGGAGTGTGTACCACGTCGGCATCTACGCCGGGAAGGGAAAGATCTGGCACTCCCCGAAGACCGGAGAGGTCGTGAAGCTCCAGAAGATCTGGACGAAGAGCGTCTGGTACGGCCGGGTCAGCTGAACCGCCCGAGCGGGTGACGGCGGCGTGCGCCGTCACCCCCTCGGGGCGTGAAACCGGGCCGGACCGGTTACTCGTGCACCATGTCCGAGCAACAGCCTTCCGCGGCACGCGACGAAACGCCCCTCGAACGTGCCGACCGCAACTTCGCCGAGCTGCTCCAGGAACTGCGCGTCACCCAGGCCGGGGTGCAGATCCTCTTCGCCTTCCTGCTGACCCTGGCCTTCACCCCGCGCTTTACGTCCATCGACACCGTGCAGCGCGTCACCTACGTCACCACGCTGCTGCTCTCCGTGCTGGCCGCCGCCCTGTTCACGGCCCCCGCCGCCGTGCACCGCTCGCTGTTCCAGCAGAACGTCAAGCCCGCCATCGTGCGGGTCTCCTCCCGGCTGGCCACCCTTGGTCTCTACGTGCTGATGCTGGCGTTCACCGGATCGGTGCTGCTCATCGTGGACGTGTCGCTGGGGCGCGGTGCCGGAATCGCGGCGGGGGCGGGCACGCTGGCCGTCTGCCTCGCGCTGTGGAGCGTCCTGCCCCGGATGGTGCGCCGCGTCGACAGCCATCCAGCGGTTCCGTCGGGAGAGCACGGCGGCGGGCACGGCCGGTGAGCGGCCTCTACGGCTCTTGAGGTCCGCCGGCCGCCACCGGCTGGACCGGTGCCGTCCAGGGCAGTTCGATGGAGACGGTCTTGCCGCCCTCCCGCGTGCGTCTGACGGTGAGTGTGCCCCCGAACTCCGCGGTCAGCCAGCGGATGATCACCATGCCGCGGCCGTTGTCCTGCTGGACGGCCGCCGGCAACCGCTTCGGGAACCGCGGGTGGCTGTCGGTGACGCCGACGCGCAGCTGTTCGTCCCGGTCGAGCCGGACGTCCACCGTGAAGGTGGGCGACTGCCCGAACGTGTGCTGCACGGCGTTGGTGGCCAGTTCGGACACGATCAGGCGTACGGTGTCGGCGGCCTCGGAGTCGCTCGGCAGGCCCCATTCGGCCAGCACCTCGGCGACGAATGTCCGGGCCGCGCGGACCGAGGCGGGATCGCTCGGCAGAGTGACGGATGCTTCCTGGTGATCTGCCATGGCGGCGTCGTCCCTTTCCCACGGGACCGGCGTCCGACACGGAGCGGATTCGAGTACGGTCCCGGACTGGTGCTGCGCGCCAGACTGCCACCACCGGGCCGGTCACGGGTGCGATCCACCGAGATATGCATATATCTGTCGCTCGAAGCGGTGAACTCTGCGACGGCAGACCATATTTGGGCGGCTCGGAAGGAGTAAGGAGTACGGCCATGCAGCACGGTCCCGCGGTGCGCCGCCGCAAGCTCGGTGCCGAACTGCGCGCGCTGCGCGCCGACGCGGGTCTCACAAGTGGTGAGGCGGCCCGCCTGCTCGGCTGGCATCAGTCGAAAGTAAGCCGGATCGAGACCGGTACGAGCGGGGTGAAACCGACCGATGTGGAACGGCTGTTGGACGCGTACGCCGTCGAGAATCCCGAACTACGGGAACTCCTGGTCGTCTTGGCGGGCTCCGAGGGCCATGGACGGCACCACTGGTGGCACGCCTATCGCGGGGTGCTGCCGCCGACGTACCGCGAGTTCATCAGTCTGGAGTCGCAGGCCAGCGGAATGCGCACGCTGGAGACCTCGGTCGTACCGGGACTGCTGCAGACGCCCGAGTACGCCCGCGCGGTAACGCGGGCGGCCGTGGACGGCCTGGAGGACACCAAGCTCGACGCGCTCGTGGAGGTGCGCCTCGCCCGCCAGGACGTACTGCGTTCGCATCCGCCGCTGGAACTGAGCGCGGTCCTGGACGAGGCCGTGTTACGACGGGAGGTCGGCGGTCCGGACGTGATGGCACGGCAGCTGAACCGGCTGCGGGAGGCCGCCGCGCTGCCTCAAGTACGGCTTCAGGTCCTGCCGTTCGCGGCCGGAGCACATATCGGCGTCACCGGCCCTTTCGTTATCTTCTCATTTCCGAACACAACTGATCTGGATGTGGTTGTTCTCGACCACTTGACGAGTAGCCTCTACCTCGAGCGGAAAGAAGACCTCCGGGCCTACAGCGAGGCCTTCAACGCCCTTCAGTTCCACGCCCTTTCGCCCGAGGACTCGTTGGACTACATCGCCGGGATACCTGACGGCACGTAAGGAGGCGTCATGTCTGCAATGCCTCGGTACGTACCCTCCAGTACTTCACTGCACGGCGTGCGATGGCGGCGCAGCAGCCGCAGTACGGGAATGAACAACTGCGTCGAGACGGCACGACCGGGCCCGGGCCCCTGGGCCGGACTCGTCGCCGTCCGCGATTCCAAGAACACGGCGGGCCCCGCCCTGCTCTTCACCCCGGCCACCTGGGAGGGGTTCATCGCCGCGCTGAGCTGAGCGTGATCGCGTTGCGCCGCGCTGAGCTGACCCTCATCGGGTCGCGCTGATCACCCGTACGGCGTTGCCGATCTGCTCCTCGGTGAGGTCCGCGCGGGCGGTCAGCCTCAGCCGGGAGATGCCGTCGGGCACGGACGGGGGACGGAAGCAGCCGACGGCGAGTCCCGCCTCCCGGCAGTCGGCCGCCCACCGCACAGCTCGTTCGGGGGACGGTGCGCGCACGGAGACGACGGCGGCGTCCGGTCGTACCGCTTCGAGGCCCTCGGCCGTGAGGCGGGTGTGCAGCGCCGTCGCCACCGCGCGCGCCCGTGCGGCACGCTCCGGCTCGCGGCGCAGCAGTCTGAGCGCCGCGAGGGCCGCGCCCGCCGCGGCGGGCGCGAGACCGGTGTCGAAGATGAACGTGCGCGCCGCGTTGACCAGGTGGTCGATGACCGGGGCGGGGCCGAGGACGGCACCGCCCTGGCTGCCGAACGACTTGGAGAGCGTGACGGTCACGACGACGTCCGGTTCGCCGGCGAGACCCGCCGCGTGCGGCGCGCCCCGGCCACCGTCGCCCAGGACGCCGAGCCCGTGGGCGTCGTCGACGATCAGCCCTGCCCCGAACTCCCGGCAAACGGCGGCGAGTTGGGCAAGTGGCGCCGCGTCCCCGTCCACCGAGAACACCGTGTCGGAGACGGCGACGGCGGGACCCTCGTGGGTGCCGAGCGCCTTGCGCACGGCATCGGGGTCGGCGTGCGCGACGACCTGGGTGGTCCCGCGCGCCAGCCGGCAGCCGTCGATCAGCGAGGCGTGGTTGCCCGCGTCCGAGACGACGAGCGAGCCGTGCGGCGCGAGCGCGGTGACGGCGGCGAGATTGGCCGCGTATCCGGAGGAGAAGACGAGTGCCGACTCGAAGCCGCAGAAGTCGGCCAGCTCGCGTTCCAGTTCGCCGTGCAGTTCGGTGGTGCCCGTGACGAGCCGGGAGCCGGTCGCGCCGCCGCCCCACCGTCGCGCGGCCTGTGCGGCGCCCTCGGTGACCTCCGGGTGGCGGGCGAGACCGAGGTAGTCGTTGCTCGCCAGATCAAGGAGCGGTGAGTCGGCGGGGCGGGGGCGCAGGGTGCGTACGAGTCCGGCCCGGTGGCGCGCCCGCGCCTGCTCGTCGATCCAGCCGAACGCCATGTGTCCTCCGGGCCTTGGCGGCAGGTGGTGTGTAGGCAGGGGTGATGGGTAGGCAGAGGTGTTTTGTAGGCAGTGCACAGACCCTAGCGGTCGGGCCGGCCGCCCAGGATGTGGCAATACCCACACGTCGAACCGTCTCTGTTGTACAAACTCTCCTTGGCCGGGAGTGGTCGCATAGGCCAGGATCGGATCTCATGGACCTGCTGAACACGCTGGTGGACAAGGGGCTTCGGCGCGAACTGCCGACCCGCGACGAGGCGCTGGCCGTACTGGCCACCTCCGACGACGACGTGCTCGACGTGGTGGCCGCGGCCGGAAAGGTGCGCCGGCACTGGTTCGGCCGACGGGTGAAACTGAACTATCTCGTCAACCTCAAGTCAGGTCTGTGCCCCGAGGACTGCTCGTACTGCTCGCAGCGGCTCGGCTCGAAGGCCGACATCCTGAAGTACACCTGGCTCAAGCCCGACGAGGCCTCGCAGGCCGCCGCGGCCGGGCTCGCCGGGGGCGCCAAGCGGGTCTGCCTGGTGGCCAGCGGCCGCGGTCCCACGGACCGTGACGTGGACCGGGTCTCCGACACCATCAAGGCGATCAAGGACCAGAACGAGAACGTCGAGGTGTGCGCCTGCCTCGGCCTGCTCTCCGACGGCCAGGCCGAGCGGCTGCGCGAGGCGGGCGCCGACGCGTACAACCACAACCTGAACACGTCCGAGGGAACGTACGGGGACATCACGACCACCCACACGTACGCCGACCGGGTGGACACGGTCCAGAAGGCGCACGCGGCGGGCCTGTCCGCCTGTTCGGGTCTGATCGCGGGCATGGGCGAGTCGGACGAGGACCTCGTCGACGTCGTCTACGCGCTGCGCGGGCTCGACCCCGACTCCGTTCCGGTGAACTTCCTGATCCCGTTCGAGGGCACCCCGCTCGCCAAGGAGTGGAACCTGACCCCGCAGCGCTGTCTGCGGATCCTCGCGATGGTCCGGTTCGTGTGCCCCGACGTCGAGGTGCGGATCGCGGGCGGCCGCGAGGTCCACCTCCGGACGATGCAGCCGCTGGCCCTGCACCTGGCCAACTCGATCTTCCTCGGCGACTACCTCACCAGCGAGGGCCAGGCCGGCAAGGCGGACCTGGAGATGATCGCGGACGCCGGCTTCGAGGTGGAGGGCGCGGGCGAGGTGACGCTGCCGGAGCACCGGGTTCCCGCGGGCGGGGCGTGCGGGGCGCAGGCGGATGCCGGGTGCGGGTCGCATGAGGGCGGCGGCGTGTGCGGTTCCGCTCCTGCGGAGACGCCCGCGGAGGTGAAGACGCCCGCGGACGCCCGTACGGATCTCGTGGCCGTACGCCGCCGAGGTGCCGGAACGGATCTCGCGCCCAATGCCTGACCTGTCCGTGCGGGAACTGCTCGACCTCGACCGGCGCCACGTGTGGCATCCGTACGGGCCGATGCCCGGCCGCCAGGAGCCGCTGGTCGTGGAGTCGGCGAGCGGGGTGCGTCTGCGGATGGCCGACGGCTCTGGCGAGCTGATCGACGGCATGTCGTCCTGGTGGTCCGCCATCCACGGCTACAACCACCCGGCGCTCAATGACGCGGCACGCGACCAGCTGTCGCGGATGAGCCACGTCATGTTCGGCGGCCTCACGCACGAGCCCGCCGTACGACTGGCGAAGCGTCTTGTCGACATGTCACCCGAGGGCCTGGAGCATGTCTTCCTCGCCGACTCCGGCTCGGTCTCGGTCGAGGTCGCCGTCAAGATGTGCCTCCAGCACTGGCGCTCGCTCGGCCGTCCCGGCAAGCAGCGGCTGCTGACCTGGCGCGGCGGCTACCACGGGGACACCTGGCAGCCGATGTCGGTGTGCGACCCCGAGGGCGGCATGCACGAGCTGTGGCAGGGCGTGCTCCAGCGCCAGGTGTTCGCCGACCCGCCTCCGGCCGCGTACGAGGAGTCGTACGCCGGTCATCTGCGCGCGCTCATCGAGCGGCACGCCGACGAACTGGCCGCGGTGATCGTGGAGCCGGTGGTGCAGGGCGCCGGCGGGATGCGGTTCCACTCCCCCGCGTACCTGCGGGTGCTGCGCGAGGCGTGCGACGCGCACGACGTGCTGCTCGTCTTCGACGAGATCGCGACGGGCTTCGGCCGTACGGGTGCGCTGTTCGCGGCGGAGCACGCGGGCGTCACACCCGACGTGATGTGCGTGGGCAAGGCGCTGACCGGCGGCTATATGACGATGGCGGCGACGCTGTGCACGCCGCGCGTGGCCGACGGCATCTCGCGGGGCGAGGTCCCTGTGCTCGCGCACGGGCCCACGTTCATGGGTAATCCGCTCGCCGCCGCCGTGGCCTGCGCCTCGATCGACCTGCTGCTCGGGCAGGACTGGCAGTCCGAGGTCAAGCGCATTGAAGCGGGGCTGCGGGACGGTCTTGCCGAGGCTGCCGCCTTGCCGGGTGTCCGGGAGGTACGTGTCCTGGGGGCGATCGGCGTCGTCCAGCTCGACCACGACGTGGACATGAAGGCGGCGACGGCGGCAGCCGTGCGGGAGGGCGTGTGGCTGCGGCCTTTCCGCGACCTCGTCTACACGATGCCGCCGTACGTCACGAGCGACGCGGACGTCGCGTGCATCGCACGCGCGGTGTGCGCGGCGGCACGGGAGGGATGAGATGCCGGTACTGGTGATCACGGGGACGGGCACGGAGGTCGGCAAGACGGTCACGACCGCCGCCGTCGCCGCGGTGGCGGTCGCCGCCGGGCGGTCCGTGGCCGTGCTGAAGCCCGCGCAGACCGGTGTACGTCCGGACGAGCGCGGCGACGCCGACGAGGTGGCCCGCCTCGCGGGCACCGTGACCACGCTCGAACTCGCCCGCTATCCAGAGCCGTTGGCACCGGCGACGGCCGCCCGACGAGCCGGTCTGGCGCCGGTATGGCCGCATGAGGTCGCGGACGCGGCCGCCAAGCTGGCCACGGAGCACGACCTGGTGCTGGTCGAGGGGGCCGGGGGTCTGCTCGTACGCTTCGACGAGGACGGCGGCACCCTGGCGGACGCGGCGCAACTGCTCGACGCGCCTGTGCTGGTGGTCGCTTCGGCGGGCCTGGGCACGCTGAACATGACGGAGCTGACGGGCCGTGAACTGCGGGGCCGGGGGCTGTACTTCGCCGGCGTCGTGATCGGCAGCTGGCCGGACGACGCCGACCTGGCGTCCCGTTGCAACCTCGCGGATCTGCCGGAGGTGGCGGGCGCGCCACTGGTCGGGGCGATCCCGTCGGGCGCGGGCGCGTACACCCCCGACGCCTTCCGTGCCGGAGCGCCGAGTTGGCTGGCCTCCCGGCTGGGCGGGCACTGGGACGCGAGCGTGTTCGCCTCGACGAGCGGCGCGTCGGGCGGACCTCCTGGGGGACAATCGCGGTAACACTGAGGGACAATCGCGGTAACGCCCGTCCCCCTGGGAGGTCCGTCATGCCGCTCATGCCGCTCGGATCGGCCGGCTCCGGCAAGGTGACGCGGGACACCGTGCACCATCCGCTGTTCGCCCGCTACTACGCCCGTATCAGTGTGGCCGCCGAGACGCGGATGGGCATGGGCAAAGTGCGCGAGCGGCTGCTCGCCGGGCTGTCCGGGCGGGTCATCGAGATCGGCGCGGGCAACGGTCTGAACTTCGCGCACTATCCGCGCACCGTCTCGGAGGTCGTCGCCATCGAACCCGAGCGGCTGCTGCGGCAGTTGGCGGTGGAGGCGGCCCTGCGCTCCGGGGTGCCCGTCGACGTGGTGCCGGGCGCCGCGGAGGCGCTGCCGGTCAAGAGCGAGGCCTTCGACGCGGCCGTGGTCTCGCTGGTGCTGTGCAGCGTCCGCGACGTACCGCGCGCGCTCACGGAACTGCGGCGCGTGCTGCGCCCCGGCGGCACCGTGCGGTTCTTCGAGCACGGCAAGGGAGGCGGGCGCGCGATGTCGTACACCCAGCGCGCCCTGGACCGCACGGTGTGGCCGCGGCTGAACGGCGGCTGCCATCTGGCCCGCGACCCGATCGCCGCCCTGCGCGACGCCGGGTTCGAACTCGGCCCGTACCGCCGGATGTTGATGCCGGAGCAGGGGCCGCGGCTGCCCACCTCGTACTGCGTCCTGGGCAGCGCACGGCGACCGCCGCTCAGTGAGTAATCCTCACTGAGCAGTCCTCACCCAGTGACTGAGGAGTCCTCAATGAGCGTTTAGGTCATCCAGACGGCGGTGTCCTGGGGGACGTCGCGGCCGTCGAGCGGTGCGCTGGACAGCAGTACCTCGGCACGGTCGTCCAGCGGGACCGGCCGCGCTCCGAAGTTGACCAGGCATCGCAGCCCGGCCGATCGCTCGAAGGAGAACCACTCGCCGTTCGCGGGGCCCTGGAGCCGCAGCACGGTGTCCGGGGCCGGGTGGGCGCGCCGCAGGCGCAGCGCCGCCCGGTACAGAGCGAGGATGGACCGCTCGTCGTCCCGCTGTGCCGCGACGGAGAGCTCCGCCCAGTCGGCGGGCTGCGGGAACCAGCAGTCCTCGGCGGCGGCGTCGCTGAAGCCGTATGGAGGGGCGCTCCCCGCCCAGGGCAGTGGCACCCGGCAGCCGTCGCGTCCCCGTTGCCGGTGCTCGGAGCGTTCCCACAGGGGGTCCCGGATGCGGTCGTCGGGGATGTGGGCCTGCGGCAGGCCCAGTTCCTCGCCCTGGTAGACGTAGGCCGCGCCGGGCAGGGCCAGCATCAGCAGCGCCGCTGCCCGGGCGCGCCGTTCACCTAGCCGGCCGCCCCCGTACCGGCTGACCGGACGGATCGCGTCGTGGCTGGAGAGCACCCAGGTGACGGGAGCGCCCACCGCCTGCATGCCGCGCGCCGACTGCTCGACCACCTCCCGCATCGCCGGTCCGTCCCACGGGCATTCCAGGAAGGCGAAGTTGAAGGTCTGCTGCATCTCTCCCGGGGCGACATAGCGGGCCAGCCGCTCACGGTCGAATATGCCCGCTTCGGCCACCATCACGCGCTCGTGCGGGGCCACCGCCCCCGCGGGGGCGGGGTGCCGGTCCAGCAGGGCCCGCCAGTCGCGGAACAGCGGGTGCAGTTCCTCCTGGTCGTAGTAGGGCATCAGGTGGTTGCGGTGCACGTCCTGGTGCTGGCCGGGGCCGGCATCGGGCAGGCCCTCGGCCTTGAACAGGGTGTGGGCGACGTCGATGCGGAAACCGTCGACACCGCGGTCCAGCCAGTGCCTGAGGATCCGCTCGAACTCGGCGACCACCTCGGCGTGGCGCCAGTCGAGGTCGGGCTGCTCCGGCGCGTGCAGGTGCAGGTACCACTGGCCGAGGCGGCCGTCCGCCTCGTCGATCCTGGTCCAGGCGGGGCCGCCGAACGCGGACTGCCAGTCGTTGGGCGGCAGCTCGCCCTTCTCTCCGCGGCCCTCCCGGAAGATGTAGCGCTGTCTGGCCCGGGAGCCGGGCCCGGCGGCGACCGCCTCGAGGAACCACGGGTGCCGGTGCGAGGTGTGGTTGGGAACCACGTCCACCAGGACCTTGATGCCGAGCGCGTGCGACTTCGCCACCAGGGCGTCGAAGTCGGCGGGCGTACCCAGGTCGGCCGCGACACCGGTGTGGTCGGCGATGTCGTAGCCGCCGTCCGCCAGTGGCGAGGGATAGAAGGGGGTGATCCACACCGCGTCGACGCCCAGGTGCGCCAGGTGGTCCAGGCGGGCGGTGGCTCCGGGCAGGTCCCCGGTGCCGTTACCGTCGCCGTCGGCGAAGGCACGCGGATGGATCTCGTAGCAGACGGCCTCTCTCCACCACCGGGCGGGACCGACGGCTCCGGGCACCGGGACCGCCGTCATCGGACGCCTCCGGCGGGGACGGTGGTGGTGAGGGCGACGGTCCGGCCGCTCTGCGCGGACCGGGTGGCCGCCTCCGCCACCGCGACGGCGGCCAGCCCGGTGCGGGCGTCGGCCTGCGGGGTGCCGCCGTGTGCCGCGCAGTGCAGGAGGTCGGTCATGGCCGCCCGCACGCTCTCGGCGTACACATGCGGTTTGCAATTCTCGCCGCCCAGGTCGACGACGCAGTCGACCCGGTGCGGGACGCTGCGCGTGATCCCCCGGCCGGAGGCAGGACGGTCCGAGCCGGCGTGGCGTGCCACGGACACTGTGATGTGCTCCTGGCCGTGCGGGCGCAGTCCGGGAACCGCGAGCAGTTCGGCGGTCCGTGCGGGCAGCGCCTCCCAGCCGGCCGCGCCCGCGTCGTCGGTCCACGCGGTGACCGTCGCGTGCGTCGGGATCCAGCCGGTGACCCGGGCTTCGGCGAAGCCGTAGTCGAGCCGCATCATCTGGCGCTCGGCGCGGTGGGCGTGGGTGAAGGAGTGGGTGTGGGTGGCCACGGCGCCGCCGGGGTGGGTGGCGGTGGCCACCACGATGTCCACCGGGCCGCCGTCCCGCCGCACCGCGGTGCCCTGCACCTGCAGGGGGTTGCTGCCCGTCAGGGTGTTGGCGGCGTCGAAGAAGTGCACGCCGTGTTCGATGTGGATGCCGCCGCTGTGGGCCGGGTCCCAGAACCAGTGGTCTGGGCCCAGGTCCTCGTCCGAGGCGTCGTTCTCGAAGGCGAACCGCCGCAGCGGGTCCAGCAGGTTCTCCTGCCCGAGCCGCTGGAGCAGCCGCAGGATCGGGTTGTAGCGCAGCACGTGGTCGACGACGAACACGCCCGGCGCGCGGTCGGCCTCCTCCGCGACGCGCGCGGCGTCCTCGACGGTGAGCGCCATGGGCTTCTCGCAGAAGACGTGCTTGCCGGCGCGCAGGGCGGCCACCGCGGCGTCCGCGTGGGCGGCCGGCGGGGTGGCCAGCACGACCACGTCGACATCCGGGAGCGCGGCCACGTCCTCCACGCTCGCGTGGACGGCCGCGCCGTACCGGCCGGCGAGCGTCTCCGCCCGTCGCCGGTCGGCGTCGGCGCACGCGACGACCCGCAGTGAGGGGATGTCGCGTATCGCGTCCAGGACGAACGTGCCGAAGGCACCGCAGCCGACCAGCGCGACGGCGTGCCCGGTGGGGCCGGGAGTCACTCGGACCGGTCCAGGCGGGCCACGCCGATGTGTGCGTCGGCCATGCCGTAGAAGACGTAGCGCACGCCGTCGATCTCCTCGATGGCGGTCGGGAAGACCACGTTGGGCACGGTGCCGGAGCGCTCTTCTGCGGTTTCCGGGGCCATGAGCGGTTCGGCGGTGCGGGCGATGACGCGGGCCGGGTCGGCGGGGTCGAGGATCATCGCGCCGGCCGCGTAGTTGACGGTCTGCACCTGCGCGAAGGGGTCCTCGATGGCGCCGGAGACACCGTGGTGGATGAGCAGCCAGCCCTCGTCGACCCGGACGGGAGCCGGACCGGCGCCGATCTTGAGCTCCTCCCAGGGGTACTCGGAGAGTGCGACCAGGCGGTGGTGGCGCGGCCGGGTCAGTGCGCGGATGTCGTGCTTGACCTCGTCGACGGGCACGTAGGAGATCCAGATGCCGGGGCGTTCGTCGCTCACGCTGGCGGGCAGGTGCACGCCCTCGCCGGGCCGGAACCAGCCCAGGTCCCACATCGGGCGGTGCAGCATGGCGTAGTACAGCGCGCCGTCCGGGCCCGGCACGGGCTCGGGGAAGTGCACGACGTCCTTGTTCGGGAAGAGGTTGAGGTCGGTGTCCAGGTCGGGCTGGTAGGCGAACTGGACCGGGCCGAGGCGCTCCCAGTTGACCAGGTCCTTTGAGACGGCGAGGGCGGGCTTGGGGCCGA
Source organism: Streptomyces dengpaensis (assembly GCF_002946835.1). Taxonomy (NCBI): domain Bacteria; kingdom Bacillati; phylum Actinomycetota; class Actinomycetes; order Kitasatosporales; family Streptomycetaceae; genus Streptomyces; species Streptomyces dengpaensis. The sequence goes on along the minus strand of NZ_CP026652.1, from coordinate 7,568,525 downwards.
GCGGCCCGTAGGCCACGTAGGACATGACGTACCGGCCCAGGTCCTCGATCCAGGTGGTGCGGGGGTCCTCCACGCCGGCGTTGTTCTTGCCGCGTTCCCAGCCGGCGTCCGGGGCGAGGACCACGCCGCGCCGCTCGACGCCGGTGGGCACGCCGTCCTCCAGGGTGACTTCGGCGAGCCCGACGCGGGAGACGTTGCCCTGCGCGACCAGTCGCGGCAGCAGGTGGAGCCTGCCGTCGGGGGTGCGGCCGGAGGCCGGGTTGAGTACGCCCTCGACCTCGTGGGCCGCGCCGGGCAGCGGGGACATCACGACGCCGACCCGGGTCAGGCGGTAGGGGATGGGGGTGGTGGTGCTGTGGGACACAGGGGTTCAGCCCTTCGTTGCCGAGTCGATGTCGGAGGAGGTGAAGCGGCTCTGGAAGACGATGTAGAGGGCGACCGCGGGTGCGGCGAGCACGCAGGCCCCGGCGAGGATGGCGCCGAACGGGTTGGCGGCGGCGGAGGCGACGGTGCTGATGTAGTTGGCCAAAGAGACGGCCAGCGGCTGCATGTCCTGCTGCTTGGTGACAAGGAACGGCCAGAGGAACTCGTTCCACGGCCCGGTGAAGCTGAGCAGCACCACCGACAGCAGGGCCGGCTTGCACAGCGGTATCGCGATGCGGAACAGGATCTGCAGTTCGCCGGCGCCGTCCATGCGGGCCGCCTCGAACATCGCGGCCGGCAGTTGCAGGAAGAACTGCCGGAAGATGAAGACGGCGGTGGTGTTGATCGCGAAGGGCAGGATCATGCCGAGGTAGGAGTCGGCGAGACCGTAGTCGCGGACGATCAGCACATACAGCGGGATCATCAGCAGCTGGAAGGGCACGGTCTGGACCAGGAGCACCAGGGCGAAGGTCGAGCCGCGGCCCCGGAACTGCAGACGCGCCAGCGCGTAGCCCGCGAGGAGTCCGAACACGGTGGTGCAGACGATCACGCCGCCGGTGAAGATGCCGGAGTTGATAAGCGAACGCCCCAGCGAGATCGCCGAGTTGATCGCCGCGTAGTTGTCCAGGCTCAAATTCCCCGGGTTCGGGAACGCCCCGGCCGGGCTGGAGTCGGGCTCCTTCTGCAAGGAGCCGATGATCATGTAGTAGAAGGGGAAGAGGAAGGCGAACGCCCCGATGAGCAGCGCGATCTTCGACCAGAGTGGCCCGGACGCGGATCGCGCGGCGTGAGCCGCGTGCCGGCGCTTTTTGGCGGATGAGGGTGTGACGTCGGTGGTCATCTCAGTCCCTCTCCAAGAAGCGGCGGTAGATGAGCGAGAGCGCGGTGATCAGCACCACGAGGATCACGCCGATGGCGGCCGCCTCATCGGGATGCCCCTGCTGGAGACCCCGCTGGTACATCAGCAGGACCGGCGAGGTCGTCGCCCCGTCGGGCCCGCCGCCGCTGGTGAGCAGATAGGGCTCGGTGAACAGGTTGGCGCCGGTGATCGTGGCCAGGATCAGGACCAGCAGCGTCGCGGGGCGCACCGTGGGCACGGTGATCGACCGGAACGTCCGGAACCGGCCGGCACCGTCGAGGGCCGCCGACTCATACAGCTCGTTGGGCACGTTCTGCAGCGCCGTCAGATACAGCACCACGAAGAAGCCCAGCTGCTTCCAGGCCACGAAGACCGCCACGACCGGCATCGCCAGATGGGAGTTCACCAGCCACGAGGGGTCCGGAGCCAGCGGCCCAAGAGCCTGGTTCACCAGACCGTTGGTGTTGAACAGGAACAGCCACACACCCACGACCGCGACACTCGCCGTGATGTAGGGGATGTAGTACGCCGTCCGGAAGAAGGACCGAAACCGCAGCTTCTTGTTCAGCGCACTGGCCAGGACCAGTGAGGCCACCACCGTCAGCGGCACGTTGATGACCAGGAAGACGGCGATGTTGACGAAGGAACGCCACACGTCCGGGTCGGTGAGCACCGTCGTGTAGTTGTCCAGCCCCACGAAGGGCCGGTCGACCTGTACACCGGGAGCGGCGAAAAAGTAGTCGTGGAAGGACATCCACACGGCGAAGCCGAGCGGATACACGAAGATCGCCGCCAGGTAGAGCAGGTACGGCGAGACGAACAGCATCCCGACCGGCTGGTGCCCGCCGAGCCGCAACCGCCACGGCTGCCGGGGACCCAGCGCCCTACGCGCGGCCCCGGCGGCACGCCGGAGCCGGTGAGTGCCAGAGGTGGTGGAGGACATGGCGGCTGCTCACTGGCCTTCCGCGAGCTTGTCCACCTTGCCGGCGGCGTCCTTCAAGGTGGCAGCAAGGTCACCCTTACCGAAGATCACGGCCTTGGTGTAGGCGTCGCGGAACGTCTGCCATACCTCGACCGAGTTCGGCACGTTCGGCGCCTCGATGGTGTGCTCGGCCTGCTGCGCGAACACCTCATAGTCCTTGTGCGAAGCGAAGTAGGACGGGTAGGCGGACGTCAGGCCGGTGCGCATCGGCATCTGCCCGGTCGCCTCCAGCAGCTTGCCGTCCTGCTCCTTGCCGGTGGCGAACTTCATGACGTCCCAGGCCGTCCCGCGGTTCTTGCAGGAGGCGTACATGCCGATGGACTTCTCGTCGCTGAAGGTGCCCTTGCCGGCCGCACCGTCGGCAGTCGGCACCGGCACGGCACCCCACTCGACCTTGTCGCCGTAGACAGAGACCGCCCACGGACCCACGGTGGCCATCGCGGACTTGCCCTCACCGAAGGCGTCGCCGTTGAAACTCTCCTTCGGCGCCAGGCCGTCGGCATACATGGTCTTCCACAACTGGGCGGCCTTGATGCCCTCGGGCGAGGCGAACTGGGCCTTGCCGTCCTCGACCAGCTGCCTGCCGGTCTGCGCCGTGAACATCGGGTAGTAGTCGAACCAGGACTGGTAGAACTCCGACGTCGGAGCCGGCCAGATCGCAGCCTTGGCGGCCTTGCTGCCGACCAGCTTGCGCGACGTCTGCAGGAAGTCCTGGTAACTGGACAGCTTGGGGTGCTCCGCGTCCAGCCCGGCCTTCTTGAACAGCTCCTTGTTGTAGAAGATCATCACCGGGTTGCTCTTCCACGGCATCTGGTAGTACTTGCCGTCCGGCGACGCGTACTGGGAGAGCCTGCCGCCGACGCGCTCCTGCAGATACTTCTTGCCGTCGGGGAACTCGTCGAGCGCAACCAGGCCGCCCTGCTTCTGGAACCCGGGCACGGCCGCCGGAGCGGTGTTCAGGACCAGGCACGGCGCGTTACCTGCAGTGATCGCCGCACCGATGACCTCCTCGGAGCTCTTGCCCGCGGGGATCTCCTGCGCGCTCACCTTCTCCTTGGGATGGGAGGCGTTCCAGTCCGCCACCATCTCCTTGCCCCACGCAACTTCCTGCGCGTTGTTGGAGTACCAGATCGTGATCGGGCCACGGGCGTCATCAGCGGCGCTACCGGAGTCCGATCCGGTACCACTGCCGCACGCGGTCAATGCCACAGCCGCTGCCGGCAGCATGGCGAGGAGGGCCTTCTTCATTGGAGGTTTCCCTTCTAGCTGGGTTTGTGGTACGGCACGGCCGGTGCGTGGCTGCCCCGCCCCGTCCCGGGGGCGGAGACGCACCGGCGCGCCGCGGGGTCAGCTGTCTCCGCGGACCGGCACAGGGCCGGTGGAGCCGCGCACCACCAGGGCGGCCGGCTCCAGCTCCACGTCGGCGGTGGTGCCCGTCTCGATCAGCTCCACCAGTGCCTGGGCGGACGCCCGGCCCCAGGAGACCGGGTTCGCACGGCAGGTGGTCAGCGGAGGGCTGGTGAAGGAGGCGAGCGGGACGTCGTCGAAGCCGACCACCGACAGGTCGTCGGGCAGCCGCAGTCCGGCGTCCTGGGCGACCGCCATGCCGGCCGTGGCCGACAGGTCGTTGCCATAGACGATGGCCGTCGGCGGCGTGGGCCGTTCGAGCAGCATCCGGGTGGCCCGTGCTCCGCCCTCGGCGGTGAAGCCGCCCGGCAGTAACGTTCCCTCGGGCAGGCCGGCTTCGGCGAGTGCGTCCGTCCAGGCCTGGCGGCGGCGCCGGGCGTGCACGAACTCGTCGGGACCGGCCACGTAGGCGATGTCGCGGTGTCCCATGGCGACCAGGTGCCGTACGGCCTCGCCGACGGCGGGACGGTCGTCGAGGTTGACAGTCGGCAGGCCGGCGCCGGCCCCCGGCGCCCCCACGGCCACGGCCGGCAGGCCCAGTTCGGCGACCAGCGCCGGACGGATGTCGTCGGCGCGCAGGTCGGTGAGGAACACGCCGTCCACGCGCCGGTCAGCCGCGAGCCTGCGATAGGTGTCCACTTCGCTTCCGGGACGGCTCATCTGCAGCATCAGACCGTCGCCGGTCTCGGATATGACCGTCTCGATTCCCGCCATGAACGCGGGATAGAACGGGTCGGTGCCGATGAGCTCGGGTTCGCGGGCCAGGACCAGTCCGACGGCGCGGGCCCGGCCCGTGGACAGAGCCCGGGCGCTGGAGCTCGGCGTCCACCCCAGTTCCCTGGCCGCGGACCGGACGCGCTGCTGTGTGGCCGACGCCACGCCGGGACGGTTGTTGAGGACGAAGGAAACGGTCGCGCGGGAGACCCCGGCCAGCTTCGCCACATCCGCGATGGTGGGACGACGGGGCATGCGCGTACCGCTTTCTTCCGACGGGAGCCGTCCACGGGCCTCCCGGACGGCCGTACAGGCCTGACACCTCGCGACCGTGCGATCCGGGCACCGAGCACGGCGCCAGGACCGGGAGCGGAGGCGGGGTGCCGTGGGAGGGGCACCGGGCCGGCTTTTGAACCGGTTTAAATGGCCGACCCGCAGCTTCTGCCCCAACCTCGCGATAAGTCAAGAGCCCGGAAGGAAACTGACGGCTTTGCGATAACTGCGCACACAATTACCGTTTTGTCCGGCTGGACGCAGGCAGGTCGGCGACGACGGCGTCCGCGACAGCGGGGTCGCTACGCCAGGGTGGGCACTGCTTCCCGCACCGACCTGACTGCCCGTCAACTGGCCCACGGGAACGCGATCGCACCGGCCCGCCACCAGCAACTTCAAGACGAAAAACGCTCAATGAATGACTGAGTAGTCCTCACTGAGTGGTCACAGGCTCCACCGGCGCAGTTCCTGGGCGATCTCGTTCACCGTGGCCTCGCCGCTCTTCACCAGGCGGGCCAGATCGCGCACCTGCTCGGGAGAGATGATGACCTTGAGTCCACTGGAGACGAGATAGGCGTACGCGACGGCCGAGGCGAACATCGCGTTGGAGCGTTCGAGCGCCGGTACATGCAGCAGGAGTTGGAGCAGCGCGGCGGCGCGGGCCTGGGGGCTGTCGTAGACGGGCATGCCGAATATCTCCGCCTCGTGCCGGCTGACGGCGGCGACGAGTGCTCCCCAGTCGGTGACCTGGGGGTCTCCGGGCGTCTTCTGTTCGGCGATCATGAGGAGCCAGGCAAGGTCGACTCTGAGACTGCTCAAGGGATCAACGACGACCTTCGCGCGTGCCTTCTCGGTCCGCGCCGAATTCCTCGGCGAAGACGGACTCGTACTGCTTCATGAAATCGGCGGCGGCCTCCACGAAGGTGTGGCCCACTTCCCCGGTGTCCTGTCGGACCAGCTCTTCGATGTAACGGTTCACGCTCATCCCCCGCTCCAGGGCTCGCTCGCGTGCCGCGCGGGCCGTGCCCTCGTCCACCCGTACGTTCAGCTGAGTCTTCGCCATGCTTCGAAGCTAGCGCCGGGGTGCTAGCACCCGCAAGAGGGTCGATCCGGCCTGGTACTTCGGGAGGATACCGAGTGTGCACCGGATCACATTAGGCTCTGCCGGGACAAGGGAGTCGGGACGTCCACGACCAAGGAGGCGGCCTTGTCCACACCTGCTGCGGAGCACGCCGTCGGCCGCGCGGAGGCGGACGGAATAGCCGCCCGCGCCCGCGGCCTGACGAAGGCGTACGGCTCGGGCGAGACCACGGTGCTCGCGCTCGACTCGGTCGACGTGGACATCATGCGCGGCCGCTTCACTGCGGTCATGGGCCCATCGGGCTCCGGCAAGTCCACCCTCATGCACTGCCTGGCGGGCCTCGACACCGTTTCGGCCGGACAAGTGTGGCTGGGCGACACCGAGATCACCGGGCTGAAGGATCGTGAGCTGACCCGGCTCCGACGGGACCGGATCGGTTTCATGTTCCAGTCGTTCAACCTGATCCCGACCCTGAACGCGGCCGAGAACATCACGTTGCCCATGGACATCGCCGGTCAGAGGCCCGATCAGAAGTGGCTGGACCAGGTCATAGACACGCTCGGGCTGCGCGACCGGCTCAAGCACCGGCCCGCGCAGCTGTCCGGTGGTCAGCAGCAGCGCGTCGCCTGCGCCCGGGCGCTCGCGTCACGCCCCGAACTGATCTTCGCGGACGAGCCGACCGGCAACCTCGACTCCCGTGCGGGACTCGAAGTGCTCGGATTCCTGCGCGAGGCGGTCGACGATCTGGGTCAGACCGTCGTCATGGTCACGCACGATCCGGGCGCGGCCGCCCACTCCGACCTGGTGCTCTTCCTCGGGGACGGGCGGATCGTGGACGAGATGGAACGGCCCACGGCGGAGGCGGTGTTGGAGCGCATGAAGCGGTTCGACACGATTCGGGTGACGTTCGACGGTGGAGGCGCGGGCGCAGGGGGCGCGATTCCCGGCGAGGGCTCCGGTGCCTCCAGCGGCTCCGGTGCCATGGCTCCCGACGGCGGCTCCGGCGACGTAACCCTCGACAAGGACTGAGGCGGCCGTGCTCAAGGCGACTCTGCGGAGCTTTCTCGCGCACAAGGGGCGGCTGCTGCTCTCGGCGCTGGCCGTCGTGCTGTCTGTGGCGTTCGTCGCGGGCAGCCTCATCTTCTCCGACACGGTGACCCGCACGTTCGACCGGCTCTTCGCCTCCACTTCGGCCGATGTGACCGTGCAGCCGAGGAACGATCTCGACTCGCAGATCCCGACCGGGGCCACCGCGACCGTGCCCGCCTCGCTCGCGGAGCGGCTGGCGAAGGTCGACGGTGTCGCCGCCACGCACGTCGACGCGGCGGTGGAGAACGCCACGGTCGTCGACAGTGAGAACGAGTCGGTCGGGCCGACGACAGGCGCCCCCACCATCGTCACCAACTGGGAGGTCACCGAACGCAGTGCGGTGGAGCTGACCTCCGGCCGTGAGCCGAAGGGGGGCGGCGAGGCGCTCCTGGACGCGGACACCGCCAAGAAGAAGCACGTCAGTATCGGTGACACCCTGACGGTGCAGGCGCAGCCCGGCTCGTTCCCGGTGCGGATCGTCGGGATCGCCACCTTCACCACCACCAACCCCGGTGCCGCGCTGGTGTTCCTCGACACCCCGACCGCGCAGACCAAGCTGCTCGGCAGTGCCGAGTCCGCCACGAGCATCTCGGTGGACGCGGCGCCGGGCGTCAGTGACGCTCAGCTCAAGCAGCGCATCACCACCGAACTCGGCGCCAATCCCTACGACTTGCAGACCTCCGAAGAGCAAGCCAAGTCGGCGGCCGCCCAACTCGGCGGATTCCTGGATGTCATCAAGTACGTGATGCTCGGGTTCGCCGGAATCGCCGTGCTTGTCGGCGTCTTCCTCATCGTCAACACCTTCTCGATGCTCATCGCCCAACGCACCCGCGAACTGGGCCTGTTGCGTGCCCTCGGCGCCGACCGACGCCAGGTGCGCCGGTCCGTGCTCACCGAGGCACTACTGCTCGGTCTGGTCGGTTCGACGGTCGGACTCGCCGCGGGAATCGGGCTCGCGCTGGGGCTGATCAAGCTCATGACCGCGTTCGGCATGAACCTCAAGTCCACCGAGATGGTGCTCGGTTGGGCGACACCTGTCTCCTCGTACGCCGTCGGAGTGGGCGTCACCTTCGTCGCGGCGTATCTCCCGGCCAGGCGCGCGGCCGGCGTCTCCCCCATGGCGGCCCTCGCGGACGCCGAAGTCGCCGGTGTGGGACGGCCGTTGCGGATACGTGCCGTGGTGGGCGCGATCGTCGGCGCGGTCGGCGTCGCCGCGCTCGCTGGGTGTGCCGCGTCGTCGACGACCTCGACGGCCGCCTCCCTGCTGGGGCTTGGGGTCGTCCTGACGCTCATCGCGACGGTGATCGCGGGACCGCTTCTGGTGCGGCCGGTGATCCGGGTCCTGGGCGGCGCCTTCCCCGCGCTGTTCGGCTCGGTCGGCCGGATGAGCCAGCGCAACGCGCTGCGCAATCCACGACGGACGGGCGCCACCGCGGCCGCCCTGATGGTGGGCCTCGCGCTGGTCGGCGGGATGTCCGTGGCCAGCGCGTCCATGACCAAGTCCTTCGATCAGCAGATCGACAAGACGCTGGGCGCCGACTTCGTGATCCAGAACAGCAACTTCGTACCGTTCTCGCAGGAGCTCACCGACGAGGTGCGCGGCACGGAGGGCATCGGGCTCGTGGTCCGCCTGCGGTTGGCGACGCTCGCGGTGCGGCTGCCGGACGGCGAGCGGATCGAGACGGCGGCCGCGGCCTACGATCCGCGGCTCGACGACGTCGCCCAGGTCACTTACGCGCAGGGGAACAGCGCGGCGGCGCTCGGCGACGGGCGCATCGGCATGGATGCGAAGTTCGCCAAGGAGCACGAGGTACGCGTCGGCAGCACGATCCCCGTCGAATTCCCCGCCGGCCGGAAGACCGAGCTGACGGTGGGGGCGCTCACCGACCAGGGTGCCGCCGAGGGCTTCGGCATGCGGGGCGGGCTCTTCTTCGGCTTCGGCACGGTCGAGAAGTACCTCCCCAACGGCCAGGACTCCGTGCTGTACGTGAACGCGGCCCCGGGCACCAGCGCCGACCAGTTGCGCTCAAACCTGGAGAAGGCGCTCGAACCGTATCCGCAGGTGCAGGTCCTCGACCAGGCCGACTACAAGGATCTGATTCACGATCAGATCGCCGTGCTGCTCTACCTCGTGTACGCGCTGCTCGGCCTCGCGATCGTCATCGCGGTGCTCGGCGTCGTCAACACCCTTGCCCTGTCGGTCGTGGAACGCACCCGGGAGATCGGGCTGCTGCGCGCCATCGGGCTCGCCCGGCGCCAGCTGCGCCGGATGATCCGCCTGGAGTCGGTGGTGATCGCCGTGTTCGGCGCCGTCCTCGGTCTGGCACTGGGGATGGTCTGGGGCGTCTGTGTGCAGCAAGTGCTCGCGCTGCAGGGCATGAAGGCCTTCGCCGTCCCATGGGCGACGATCATCGCGGTCGTGGTCGGTTCCGCGGTTGTGGGCATCGTGGCGGCGCTGCTGCCGGCGCTGCGCGCGTCCCGCATGAATGTGCTGGCGGCGATCGCGCACGAGTGATTGACTCGCGTTAAGTTGATCAGCTCGCGTCAGGTTGATCGGCTCGCGCCAAGTCGCCTCCGCACAAGGAGAGTTCATGCCGCAGCCCATACGTCCCTTCCGTTTCGGCGTCAACATGCTCACCCCCGCGTCCGCCGACGAGTGGCGTGCGAAGTGCCGCCGGGCCGAGGAGCTCGGCTACGACGTGATCACGGTGGCCGACCACCTCGGCATGCCCGCCCCCTTCCCCGCCCTGGTCGCCGCCGCCGAGGCGACCGAGCGGCCCCGGCTCGGCACGTTCGTGCTCAACACGGGCTTCTGGAATCCCGCGCTGCTGGCCCGCGAGGTGGCCACCACGGACGCGCTGACGGGCGGCCGCCTCGAACTCGGGCTCGGCACCGGCTACGTACAGGCGGAACACGAGACCGCCGGGCTCCCCTGGGGTTCGCCGCGTGAGCGCGTCGACCATCTCCTGCGTACGGTCGAGGAGTTGGACCGGCTCCTCGGCTCGGACGCGTATCAGCCACAGGCCGCGCAGCGGCCTCGCGTGCCGCTGCTGATCGGAGCCAACGGCGACCGGATGCTGCGACTCAGCGCCGAGCACGCGGACATCGTCGCGTTCCCCTGCGCGCGCACCAATACGGGTGGTGCGCTGGAGCCGCTCACGGCCGACGAAATCGACGAACGGGTCGCCCTGTACCGGGAGTTCGCCGCCGGGCGAAAGGAACCCGCCGAACTCAACGTGCTGATCCAGATCGTCGACGTCACCGAGGACCGCGGTGCCGCCATTCAGCCCTGGCTGTCCCGCATTCCTCACCTGAGCGAACAGCAGGTCCTGGATCTTCCGATCGTCCTGGTGGGGACCTCGGAGCAGATCGTCGAGCAGGTGCGGGCGCAGCGGGAACGGTACGGGTTCTCGTATCTGACCGTGCTGGAGCCGAACATGGAGGCGTTCGCTCCGGTCGTCGCGGCTCTGCGCGGCGACTGATCATGACATGGCTGATCACCCCATGACCGATCAACACAGGACTGATCTGCGCATGACCGATCTGCGCATACGGGCCGCGTCGCCCGACGACCTCGACACCGTGCTGGCCTTCTGGAAGGTGGCCGCCGAGGGCACGAGCATCAGTGACGACCGGGCCGGCGTGGAGCGGCTGGTCGCCCGGGATCCCGAGGCGTTGATCCTTGCCGAATGGGAGGGAGAGCTGGTCGGCACGGTGATCGCGGGCTTCGACGGCTGGCGGTGCCATCTGTACCGGCTGGCGGTGCACCCCGAGCGGCGGCGGCTCGGCATCGGCTCGGCGCTCCTGGCCGCCGCCGAGGAACGTTTCGTACGGCTCGGGGGACGGCGCGGGGACGCGATGGTGCTCCAGCGGAACGAGACCGCGCACCACGCGTGGCGGGCCGCCGGGTACGCGCCCGAGGAGCACCGGCGCCGCTGGGTGAAGCCGCTCGGTGACTGAGCCTCCCAAGGGGTGCTTTGCCCATCCTTTACCATTGGAGGATCACTCGATCCTCCAATGAAAGGTGTGAGCGTCCGCCCATGGGCGAGCCTCCCCCTACCCGATACCGCGCGATCCCCCCGCCCCTGGCCGACCATGGGACGGAGGTGACCCGATGACCGAAGTGCTCCTCCTCCTGGTGGCGGTTCTGCTCTCACTGACCTGTGGCGCCTTCGTCGCGGCGGAGTTCTCGCTGACCACGGTCGAGCGCAGCGAGCTGGAGCGAGCCGTCGAGCGCGGTGAGCGCGGCGCGCCGGGCGCCCTCAAGGCCGTACGGAATCTGACCTTCCAGCTGTCCGGCGCCCAACTCGGCATCACCGTCACCAACCTGGTGGTCGGCATGCTCGCCGAGCCGTCCATCGCCAAGATGATCGCGGGACCGCTGGAGTCGGCCGGCCTCTCGCCCTCCGCATCGCACTCGGTGGCGCTGGTCATCGGTACGGGCCTGTCGACGGTCTTCCTGATGGTCGTCGGAGAGCTCGTGCCCAAGAACTGGGCGATCTCCTCGCCGCTCGCGGTGGCCAAGCGGGTGGCGACGCCGCAGCGCTGGTTCAGCGCCGCGTTCCGCCCGTTCATCACGCATCTCAACAACACGGCGAACCGTATCGTCCAGCGCTTCGGCCTGGAACCCGCCGAGGAGCTGGCCTCCGCGCGCGGGCCCCAGGAACTGGTGGCTCTCGCCCGGCACTCCGCCAAGGAGGGCGCCCTGGAGGCGGACACCGCCGAGCTGTTCGTGCGCACGCTGAACCTCGCCGACCTGACCGCGGAGAACGTGATGACCCCGCGCGTCCAGGTCATCGCGCTGGACGCCCAGACGACCTGCGAGGACGTGGCGAACGCGACGCGGGCGACCGGGCTTTCCCGCTTTCCCGTCTATCGCGGCAATCTCGACTCGGTGGTCGGCATCGCCCACATCAAGGACGTGCTGACCGTGCCCGCCGAGCGCCGGGCGCGGACACCCGTCCCCCAGATCATGCGCGAACCCCTGCTCGTCCCGGAGTCCCTGACCGTCGACCGGCTGCTGGACCGGCTGGGCGGCAAGCGCACCATGGCCGTGGTCATCGACGAGTACGGCGGTACGGCCGGGGTCGCGACCCTGGAGGACATCGTCGAGGAGGTCGTCGGCGAGGTCCGCGACGAGCACGACCCGCACGAGACGCCCGACCTGGCCCTGGCCGGCACGGACGACGAGGGCCGCGCTCTGTACTCGGCCGACGGTTCGGCCCGCACCGACCACCTCGCGCGCGTCGGTCTGCGGGTGCCCGACGGACCGTACGAGACGCTGGCCGGTTTCATGGCGACCGAGCTCGGCCGCATACCCGCCGTCGGGGACACCGTCGAGGTCGTCGGATGGCGGCTCGACGTGGTGGACGCCTCGGGGCGGCGGGCCGCCCGCGTGCTGCTGCACGCGCCGCGCGACCAGGAGGGGGAGCGATGATCGCCGTACAACTGTTGATCGGCTTGGCGACGCTGGTCGTGAACGCCTTCTTCGTGGGTGCCGAGTTCGCGCTGATCTCGGTGCGCCGCAGCCAGGTCGAGCCGCGGGCCGAGCAGGGCGACCGGCGGGCGCACAGCGTGCTGTGGGGTCTGGAGCACGTGTCCGCTCTTCTGGCGGCCGCGCAGCTGGGCATCACCCTGTGCACGCTGGTCCTCGGCATCGTGGCCGAGCCCGCGATCGCACACCTTCTGGAGCCGGCGTTCCACGCGGCGGGGATTCCGGAGAGCGCGGGCCACGCCGTCTCGTTCGTCATCGCGCTCACCCTGGCGACGTATCTGCACATGCTGCTCGGCGAGATGGTGCCGAAGAACGTCGCGCTCGCCGAGCCCGTCCGCACCGCGCTGCTGCTCGGCCCGCCGCTGGTGGCGCTCTCGCGTGCGCTGCGGCCGGTGATCTTCTCGGTCAACGCCTTTGCGAACGGGCTGCTCAAGCTGCTCAAAGTCCATGTGACGGGCGAGGTTTCCGCGACCTTCACCGATGACGAACTGGCCCGGCTGGTCAAGGACTCCAGCGCCGCCGGGCTCATCGACCACCGCGCCCGGGAGCGGCTGCACGACGCGCTGGAACTGGGCCGCCGGCCCGTGCGCGACGTCGTCCTCCCCCTGGAAAGCGTCGTCTACGCGCGGGTGGGCGTCACTCCGGAGGAGCTGGAACGGCTCTCCGCCGAGACCGGCTTCTCCCGCTTCCCCGTCGTGGACGAGGGCCGCCGCATCGTCGGATATCTGCACGTCAAGGACGCACTGGACGCCACGCCGCGGGACGTGCCGTTCCGGGTCGGGGACATACGGCCCATCGCACGCGTCCGGGAGAGCACTCCGATGGACGACGTACTCACCGCGATGCGACGCAGCCGCACGCACCTCGCGGCGGTGATGGGCACCGACGGACGGCTCGCGGGGCTGGTGACGATGGAGGACGTGCTGCGGGAGTTGTTCGGTCAGACGGTGTGAGCGGCTGGGGGCGGGGGTTCCGGTGCGTCCGTCCTGGGGGCGGACGGTCCGGGCAGGCCTGGGGGCAGGCGGCCCGGGCAGGCCTAGGGGCCGGCGGCCCGGCAGGCCTAGGGCAGGCGGTCCGCGTGCGACCTTCGGGCAGGCGGCCCGGGTGAGGCCTTGGAGCGGGCGGTCCGGGTGCGTGCCGCCGGGTACGGGCGGTCCGGGTGCCGCCAGGTACGGGCGGTCCCGGCGAGGCCTTCGGACGGGCAGTCCGGGGGCGGGCACGCGAGCGACGCACCCGGTGCCTGGCAGCCCGCACGAGGCACCCGGGGGCTGCCGCCCGGTCGGCATCGCGCGCCGGGCGGCCCGCCCGACCGCCGTCGGACGTCCGGCCGACTGGCGAGTATGCGCGCGGGTTACCATCTTTCCCGCCATGCAGATGAATGCCACATACACCAGCCTTGTCGCGGTCGGCGACTCCTTCACCGAGGGCATGTCGGACCTGTTGCCCGACGGCTCGTACCGCGGGTGGGCCGATCTCCTCGCGGCACGGATGGCGGAACGGACGCCTGGTTTCCGGTACGCCAATCTCGCGGTACGCGGCAAGCTCATCGGGCAGATCGTCGACGAGCAGGTGGCCACGGCGGCCGCGATGCGCCCCGACGTGATCACGCTCGTCGGCGGGCTCAACGACACCCTGCGGCCCAAGGTCGACATGGGACGCGTCCGCGGTCTCCTGGAGGAGGCCGTGGAGCGGCTGGCACCGGCCTGTAAGCAGCTGGTCCTGATGCGCAGCCCGGGCCGCAACGGCCCGGTGCTCGAACGCTTCCGGCCGCGTATGGAGGAGCTCTTCGCCTGCGTCGACGGCCTCGCGGAGCGGCATGGCGCGCTGGTGGTCGACCTGTACGGGGCACCCTCGCTCGCCGACCCCCGCCTGTGGGACGTGGACCGGCTCCACCTCACGGCCGAAGGCCACCGCCGCGTCGCCGAGGCCGTATGGCAGACGCTCGGCTACGAGCCGGAGGACGCCGACTGGCATACGCCGATGGCCCCCACGCCGCCGCCCGGCTGGGTCGCCCGCCGAACCGCCGACGCCCGCTTCGCCAAGCAGCACCTGCTGCCGTGGATCGGCCGGCGGCTGACGGGCCGCTCGTCGGGCGACGGACGCCCGGCCAAGCGGCCCGAGCTGCTGCCGTACGAGGGGCCGGTGGGCTAGCCGGTGCGGTAGACATACGGCGGAAGGGAGCCGCATGTCCACCACCGTGATCAACCTCAAGGGCCGCATCCACGACTTCGGCCCACGGCTGGAGAAGGCCCCGGCGGACCTCGTCTACATCGGCCGCCGCTGGGCCATGGGCCACTGGGACCTCCCGCAGCACCCGCTCTACAACCCGTTCGCCCCCGACACCCCCACCAAGAAGCGCGATGGCACGCGTGCCGAGGTCATGGAGAAGTACCGGGCGTATCTCCTCGAACGCCCCGAGCTCCTCGCCCAGGTGCCCGCCCTGCGCGGCAAGACGCTGGCGTGCTGGTGCGCGCCCGAACTGTGCCACGCCGACATCCTGGCGGAGATCGCGGACGGCTCCGCCCCGGGCCCTCGGCCCGCCTGAGCACTCACTCCCACGGGTGGTACCGCTGGCGCGGGCGCGCCCGTGCCTGCTTGCTGGACCGAGAGAGGCATCGGGAAGAAGGCGAGCGCCCATGGAGTCGAAGGAGGAGCGGCTGCGGACGCCGCGGGCCGCCGGCCTGGCGGGGGCGGTGTTCGCGGTACTGATGGCGTGCGCCATCGTGCTGGTGCGGATCGCCCTCCCCGCGGGGGGTGTCGCCGACGCGAAGGTCGATCCCGACATGCGGTGGGCGGTGCGTACGGCGCTGGAGATCATCCCGTTCGCAGGAATCTTCTTCCTGTGGTTCATGGGCGCCCTGCGCGCACAGGTCGGCGACGCCGAGGACAGATTCGTCGCCACCGTATTCCTGGGCAGCGGGCTGGTGTTCGTGGCCACCATGTTCGGCGCCGGTGCCGCGGCGGGCGCCGTGCTGAACGAGTCTCAGCCCTCGGGCTTCGGCAGCCACTTCGCGTACACGTTGATGACGACGTACGCGCTCCGTATGGCAGCCGTGTTCGTCTTCACGGCCTCGACCATCGGGCTCCGCCTCCGCGTCTTCCCACGGCCGCTTGCCGTCTTCGGGTACCTCGCGGGTCTTGTCCTGCTCCTCTTGGGGTCCAGTGTGCCCTGGGTCGACCTGGTCTTCCCGGCCTGGGCGCTGGTCGTCAGCATCCACATGCTCCGCGTCGCTCCGCGCGAGCCGCGCCCTTCCAGCGGCACAAGGTGAGTGGCCAGCACATCGGGCTCCCGGCGAGCGGCTCCGCGCCCTCTCGCGCATGCTGAAGAGGAGGGGGCGAGACGGGGCTACGGAAAGGCTGATCCTCGGTGAGGCTTGTCGTCGATCTCAACCGCTGCCAGGGATACGCGCAGTGCGCGTTCCTCGCTCCCGACGTTTTCGCCATGCACGGAGAAGAGTCCCTGCTCTACGACCCGCAGGTGGACGAGGAGCGGCGCGAGGAAGTGGCGCGAGCCGTCGCCGCGTGTCCCGTTCACGCCATCAGGGTGGAGATGGACGCCTGGGACGACACCCCCGGGCCTGACCGGGAGGGCGGCCGGTGAGCGGTAACGGATCCCTGGACCGGCTCAAGCGCGAAGGACGCATCGTCATCGTCGGTGCCTCGCTGGCGGGGCTGCAGGCCGCCGAGACCTTGCGCGCGGAGGGCTTCACCGGCTCCCTCACGATGATCGGGGACGAGCCGTACGAGCCGTACGACCGGCCCCCGCTGTCCAAGCAGGTCCTGCTGGGCAAAGCGACGGCGGACGGCTCCCTCCTCCCCCAGCGCCGGACGCTCGACGCGCGATGGCGCCTCGGGACCCCGGCCACCGGCCTCGACATGGCGGCCCGGCGCGTACGGCTGGCCGACGGCGACGAGGTGGAGTACGACCGGCTGCTCATCGCCACCGGTGTACGGGCCAGGCCCTGGCCCAAGGAGGAAGAGGCGGAGCTCGAAGGGGTGTTCGTCCTGCGTACCTGCGACGACGCCAAGGCGCTGGAGCACGCGCTCGCGCAGGACCCCCGCCGCGTGCTCGTCATCGGCGCCGGATTCACCGGCTCGGAGATCGCCTCCGCCTGCCGGGAGCGCGGGTTCGCGGTCACCGTGGCCGAACGGGGCTCCGCACCCCTGGTCGGAGCGCTTGGCGGAGTCATCGGCGAGGTCGCGGCCGAGCTGCAGCGCGACAACGGCGTCGACCTGCGCTGCGGCGTCATGGTGACGGGCCTGGAGGGCGACTCCGGGGGACGCGTCCGTGCCGCCCACTTCTCCGACGGCAACACCGTCGAGGTCGACGTGGTGGTCGTGTCCCTCGGCGCCCTGCGCAACACCGAATGGCTTGCCGGATCCGGACTCGGTGCGGGGCCTCGGGGCATCGCCTGTGACGCCGGGTGCCGGGCCTTCGACGTCCGGGGCATCGTGACCGACGACATCTTCGTGGCCGGCGATGTCGCACGATCGCCGCATCCCCTGTTCGGCTACCAGTTCCTGTCCCTGGAGCACTGGGGCAACGCCGTTTCCCAGGCCGAGACCGCGGCGCACAACATGGTGAGCGAGAGCTGGGACCGCCGCCCGCACATCTGGGTGCCCGCCTTCTGGTCCTCCCAGTTCCGGGTGAACATCAAGTCCGTCGGGGTGCCGTCGATGGGAACGGAGATCCTCATCGCACAGGGCTCCCGCCGCGAGCGCAAGTTCACCGCCGTATACGGGTATCAGGGGCGCGTCATCGGCGCCGTCACGTTCGACCAGGCGAAGTGGCTGCCGTTCTACGAGCGGCTGATCGAGACCACGGCGCCGTTCCCCCCGCCCTCCCCCACGGTGGACCGTCCCGTGGAGGGGCAGCAGCCGATGCCCGCGGACTTTCCCGACCCGTCCGTACCCACCCACGGTCCGACCGTCACCCTCACCGGATACGCGCCGGCCGACCGACGACTGGTCTTCACCCCTGCCCGGCACTGATCCGACGCTCACGAGGACGCACTCATGACGCAAGCCATCCTGCGGCAGATCATCGACTACGCCCACCGCGCCAATCCGTACCCGCTGTACGAGGAGCTCCGCGAAACGCCGGTGTTCCACGCCCCGGACGGGCCGTACGTCGTCAGCAAGTACTACGACATCCTGAATCTCCTCCACGATCCGCGGATCAGCTCCGAAGCCCGCAATCTGAAGTCGGCGGCGGCCGACCCGCTCACCGACGCGGAGGGGGAGTCGGCCCTGCCGCCGAGCTTCCTGCGGCTGGACCCTCCCGAGCACGACCGGCTGCGGCGTATGACGAACCGGCCCTTCGGGCCGCCGCACACCCCGCGGCGCGTCTACGACATGCGCGGCGAGCTCGACGACATCGTCTCCGGGCTCATCGACGGTATCGGCTCGCCGGAACGGATCGATCTGGTCGACCAGTTCTCCTACCCCTTCCCCGTGACCGTGATCTGCCGGCTGCTGGGAGTGCCGCGCGAGGACGAGGCGCGGTTCCACACCTGGGCGGACACCATCGCCGCGGGCCTGGACCCCGACCCGGACACCGATCCCGCCGAGCGCGCCCAGGTCACGCAGAGCGCCCGTACGGAGCTGGGCATGTATCTGGCCGGGCTCATCGAGGAACGCCGCAAGAAGCCCGGCGACGACATGCTGTCGGAACTGGCCACCGCGCACGGCCCGGACGGTGCCATGACGACGATGGAACTCCTGAGCACCGCGTCACTCCTGTTGATCGCCGGTCATGAGACGACGGTCAACCTCATCACCAACGGCATGCTGACCCTGCTGCGGAACCCCGACATCCTCGAACGGCTGCGCAAGGACCCGAGCCTGTCCGTCCCCATCGTCGAGGAGCTGCTCCGCTTCGAGCCACCGGTGCAGCTGGTGCCGCAGCGCACCACAGTCGCCGACATCGAGGTCCGCGGCGTGACCATCCCCAAGGGCGCGTCACTGTGGCTGGTGCTGGCGGCGGGCAA
Source organism: Streptomyces dengpaensis (assembly GCF_002946835.1). Lineage (NCBI taxonomy): Bacteria > Bacillati > Actinomycetota > Actinomycetes > Kitasatosporales > Streptomycetaceae > Streptomyces > Streptomyces dengpaensis. Next base: position 7,550,213 of record NZ_CP026652.1, on the reverse strand, counting down.
CCGCGACCCCGACCGCTTCGAGCATCCGGACCGTTTCGACCCCGACCGCGGGGACATCGAGCACCTGGGTTTCGGCAGCGGCATCCACAGCTGCTTCGGCGCCCCACTGGCCCGGCTGGAGGCGCAGCTCGCGCTGAGCGAGCTGGCCCGCAGGCTGGAGAGTCCCCGGCTGCTGGAGGACCCGCCGCCGTACCGGCAGAACGCGGTCCTGCGCGGCCCGCGCCATCTGCCGATCGCCTGCGACGGCATCCGTCCTTAGACCTCTCCCGCCGCGGGCGCGGGAGGGGTCGGAGGACGGCCGCGGCGCTCTGAGCCGTACGTCGGAGGATGACCGCGGCTCTCTGAGCCGTACGTCGGAGGGTGACCGCGGCTCTCTGAGCTGTACGGACGTTCCGGAGCCCTTCAGGACGCCGGGTAAACTCCGTACACGTGACTGCCGCGCCTGCAAAGCCCCGTATCCCCAATGTCCTCGCCGGACGCTACGCCTCCGCCGAGCTCGCCACGCTCTGGTCCCCCGAACAGAAGATCAGGCTGGAGCGTCAGCTCTGGCTCGCCGTGCTGCGGGCCCAGAAGGACCTCGGGATCGAGGTGCCGGACGCCGCCATCGCCGACTACGAGCGCGTCCTCGACCAGGTCGACCTCGCCTCGATCGCCGAGCGCGAGAAGGTCACGCGGCACGACGTGAAGGCGCGGATCGAGGAGTTCAACGACCTCGCCGGGCACGAGCACGTGCACAAGGGCATGACGTCCCGCGACCTCACCGAGAACGTCGAGCAGCTGCAGATCCGGCTCTCCCTGGAGCTGATGCGCGACCGCACGGTCGCCGTCCTGGCGCGCCTGGGCAAGCTCGCGGGCGAGTACGGCGAGCTGGTCATGGCCGGCCGCTCGCACAACGTGGCCGCGCAGGCCACCACCCTCGGCAAGCGCTTCGCGACCGCCGCCGACGAGCTGCTCGTCGCGTACGGCAGGATCGAGGAGCTGCTCGGCCGCTACCCGCTGCGCGGCATCAAGGGCCCGGTCGGCACGGCGCAGGACATGCTCGACCTGCTGGGCGGGGACGCGGCGAAGCTCGCGGAGCTGGAGCAGCGCATCGCCCAGCATCTGGGCTTCTCCCAGGCCTTCACCTCCGTCGGCCAGGTCTACCCGCGCTCGCTCGACTACGAGGTCGTCACCGCGCTGGTGCAGGTGGCGGCCGCCCCGTCCTCGATCGCCAAGACGATCCGGCTGATGGCCGGGCACGAGCTGGTCACCGAGGGCTTCAAGCCGGGCCAGGTCGGCTCGTCCGCGATGCCGCACAAGATGAACACCCGCTCCTGCGAGCGCGTCAACGGCCTGATGGTCATCCTGCGCGGCTACGCGTCGATGACCGGCGAGCTGGCGGGCGACCAGTGGAACGAGGGCGACGTGTCGTGCTCGGTGGTCCGCCGGGTCGCGCTGCCCGACGCGTTCTTCGCCCTTGACGGTCTGCTGGAGACGTTCCTCACCGTCCTCGACGAGTTCGGCGCCTTCCCGGCCGTCGTCGCGCGCGAGCTGGACCGCTATCTGCCGTTCCTGGCGACGACCAAGGTTCTGATGGGCGCGGTGCGCGCGGGTGTCGGCCGCGAGGTCGCGCACGAGGCCATCAAGGAGAACGCCGTCGCCTCCGCCCTCGCCATGCGGGAGCAGGGCGCCGAGCGCAACGAGCTCCTCGACAAGCTCGCCGCGGACGAGCGCATCCCGCTGGACCGGGCCCAGCTCGACGAGCTGATGGCCGACAAGCTGTCCTTCACGGGCGCCGCCGCCGACCAGGTCGCCGTCCTCGTGGGCCGCATCGAGGAGATCGCGAAGCAGCACCCGGAGGCCGCGGGCTACACGCCGGGGGCGATCCTCTGACGCGGTTCACTCCCGCGGACCTTGAGGCCGCCCGCGACCGGCTGGTGCCGGATGTCGTCGCGGACGGCCTCACCGTCCTTTTCTGTGGCATCAATCCGGGGCTGATGACGGCCGCGACGGGCCACCACTTCGCCCGCCCCGGCAACCGCTTCTGGCCGGTGCTGCACCTCTCCGGTTTCACGCCCCGGCTCATGAAGCCCGCGGAACAGGACGAGTTGCTCTCGTACGGGCTCGGCATCACGAATGTCGTGGCGCGCGCGACCGCCCGGGCCGACGAGCTCAGCGCCGAGGAGTACCGCGAGGGCGGACTCCTGCTGAGCGCCAAGGTGGAGCGACGGCGGCCGCGCTGGCTGGCGGTGGTCGGTGTGACCGCGTACCGCGCGGCGTTCGGCGACCGCAAGGCTCAAGTCGGCCCGCAGGAACGGACGATCGGGGCCAGCCGGGTGTGGGTACTGCCCAACCCAAGCGGGCTCAACGCGCATTGGACGGCGGCGACGATGGCCGAGGAGTACGCACGGTTACGGACGGCTGCCGCCGAGGGCTAGGGCCTGTCCGGTTGCGGGATCGAGGCGGAGCAGGACGAGGAAGGCCTCGTACTGCTCCGCCTCCGGCCACTCCCCAGGGTTTGCGCTCCGCGCTGACTCGTCGATGTCGCGGCGCATGGGTCCCGCCGTCAGGCGTCGCGGCGTCGCAGGCTCCAGGCGCCGGCCGTCAGGGCCGCCGCCGCCCAGGCCGCGGTGACGGCGAGCCCCGACCACGGCCCGAGGGTGCCGTCCCCCGTTTCGTGGAGAACCACCTGTCCCGCCTTGTCCGGCACGAAGTCGGCCACGGTGCCCGACGCTCCCCCGATGACGAAGGAGACGATCAGGAGGAACGGGATCAGGATGCTCAAGGTGGCGACTCCGCTGCGCAGGATGGCCGCGAGTCCCGCCGCGAGCAGCGCCATGAGCGTCAGATAGACGCCGCAGCCGACCACCCCGCGGAGCCCTTCGCCCCAGGACAGCCCGTCCGCCCTGGTCCCGAGGGCCGCCTTGCCCACGGCCAGGCTCACGCCTCCCGTGACCAGACCGACCACGAGGGCCGGCCCTCCGATGGCCACCGCTTTGGCCAGGAACCAGCGCACACGGTCGGGGACCGCGGCGAGCGAGACGCGCAGGGCACCGCCCTGGAACTCGGCCGAGACCGCCTGCGCGCCGAAGGTGATCGCCGCGATCTGCCCGAAGCTGACGCCGAAGAACGCCGAGAACAGCGGGTCGAAGACCTCACCCCCGGAGTCCCCGGAGTCCCCGGAGTCGTCGAGTCCGGCGAGCGCGGAGAAGGCCGCCGTGGCGAGGAGGACGGCGAGCAGGGCCCACACGAGGGACCGCAGCGTACGGATCTTGATCCACTCCGCGTGGAGTACGGGTGCGAACGTCATGGTCAGGCCTCCTGAGGCTGTGTCGGCGTCGGCGGGGCGGCGAACTCGGTCTCGGCCGCCGTCAGATCCAGGTAAGCCTGCTCCAACGTTCCCTCCTCCGCGGCGAGTTCGAGGATCTGCAGTCCCGCGGCCGACGTGAGGCGCCCGATGTCCTCCACGCGCGCGTCGAGGGCGGTCCACAGTCCGTCCTCGCCCTCCACTGCCTCGATACCGTGCCGCGCGAACAGATCGCCCAACGCACCACCGTTCGTGGTGCGCACCCGGACGCGGGGCTGCACGCGCGCGTGGATGAACTCCCGCATGGGCGTGTCGGCAAGGAGCCGCCCCCGGCCGAGGACGACGAGGTGGTCGGCGAAGGACGCGGTCTCGTTCATGAGGTGGCTGGAGACGAGGACGGTGCGGCCCTCACGGGCCAGCCGACGCATCAACTCCCGGATCCAGATGATCCCTTCGGGATCCAGTCCGTTCGACGGTTCGTCGAGCAGCACCACGGGCGGGTCGCCGAGGAGCGCGGCCGCGATGCCCAGGCGCTGACGCATGCCCAGGGAGTACGTCTTCACCCGGCGGCGGGCGACGGACGCGAGCCCGGCCTCCTCCAGCACCTCGTCCACGCGGCGTTCGGGGATGCGGTTGCTCGCGGCGAGTGCCCGCAGATGGTCGCGGGCGGTCCGTGATCCGTGCGCGGCCTGCGCGTCGAGCAGGGCGCCCACGTGGCGCAGCGGCTCGTGGAGGGTGGCGTAGGGGCGGCCGCCGACCGTGGCGGTACCGGACGAGGGCCGGTCCAGGCCCAGGACGAGCCGCATGGTGGTGGACTTTCCGGCGCCGTTGGGGCCGAGGAATCCGGTGACGCGGCCGGGGAGCACGCTGAAGGTGAGGTGGTCCACGGCCCTCTTGCCGCCGTACTCCTTGGTCAGGTCTTGGACGTCGATGCTGGTCATGGCCACAGCGTCGCCCTTGCTGAGCGGTCGTCACCTCCCCCGCCGGAGGAGATCGTCTCCCCCGCTCGGGGGAGGCCGTTGTCAGTGCCGGCTGGCACGATGACCCAATGGCCCGCTTTCTGCACCCGCTGGTCCGGGGGACGACGTACACACGCTGGCTGCACCTGTGGGTGCCCATGCTGTTCGTCAGCGTGTGGATGTTCATCGACATGTCGAAGCCGTGGGTGCCCGCGGTGCTGCTGATTCCGCTGGGGCTGATCCCGGCCGTGCGGCGGGGCGAGAGGGTGCAGGCGCGGTTCATGCTGGCGCCGGGTGAGCGGGGTGGCGAGGACCCGGCGTTCTCGATGACGCCTTCGGTCGGTTGGCGGGACCGGTGGCGGACTGTGCTCTGGCTGGAAGCGCGCCTCCTGTTGGGCTGGGTGACCTGTGGGCTCACCGTCTGGCTGCCCGTGATCGCCGTCGATCTCGGCAGAGCGGCCACGGGCTACCGGCCGGCCGATGATCCCGTGGTGGCGCTCCTGGACCCGCACTGGAGCTGCGCACTGCTCGTCCCTCTGCCCCTGCTGGCCCTGTACGGCGCGGTGGTCGGCCTCGGCGAGCTGGTCACGGGGCTCGCGCGCCGGCTCCTGGGCCCCTCCCCCGCTGAGCGGCTCGCCGCCCTGGAGGAGCGCACCGAGCAACTTCTGGAGCGCAACCGCATCGCCCGCGAGCTGCACGACTCCATCGGCCACGCGCTGACGGTCGCGGTGGTGCAGGCGGGTGCGGCACGGGCGGCCGGGGACCCCGCGTTCACCGAGCGGGCTCTGGGCGCCATCGAGGACACGGGCCGGGCCGCTCTGGAGGACCTGGAGCGGGTGCTGGGCGTGTTGCGCGAGGCTGAGCGCCCCGTGAGCAGCCGCCCGACACTGACCGAGTCCGACCGGCTCCTGGAGTCGGCGCGGTCCTCCGGGGCCAAGGTCGACGCCGAGGTGGCGGGCCCGCTGGAGACCGTGCCGGGCCCGGTGTCCCGGGAGGGCTACCGCATCCTTCAGGAGTCGCTCACCAACGTGCTGCGGCATGCGGGCAGCGTCCCCGTGCGGGTCCGTATCGAGGTCCGGGACGGGGCGCTCGGCCTGGAGGTGCGCAATCCGCTGCCCGCGGACATACCGGGGCCCGGCCGGGGCAGCGGTCTGCGCGGTATACGGGAGCGGGCCGCGCTGCTCGGCGGCCGGGCGCGGACGGGACCGGACGAGGGTGACTGGCAGGTGCATGTAGAGCTGCCGGTGCGCTGATCTAGGCTGGCCGGATGCCGGTCACCGTTCTCCTCGTCGACGACGAACCTCTCGTCCGCGCGGGGCTGCGCGCCGTCCTGGAGGCACAGCCGGACATCGAGGTCGTCGGGGAGGCGGCGGACGGTGCCGCGGTGATCCCGCTGGTGCGGCAGTTGCGGCCCGACGTGGTCGCCATGGACGTCCGCATGCCCCTCCTGGACGGCATCGAGGCCACGCGCGCGGTGCTGCGCACCGTGAGTGATCCGCCGAAGATCCTCGTGGTGACGACGTTCGAGAACGACGAGTACGTCTACGAGGCGCTGCGCGCGGGCGCCGACGGGTTTCTGCTGAAGCGGGCGCGGCCCGCCGAGATCGTGCACGCGGTGCGGCTGATCGCCGAGGGAGAGTCGCTGCTGTTTCCGGCCTCCGTACGGCAGTTGGCGGCCGAGTACGGGGACGGTGGCGGGAATCCGGCGGCGCGCGCGGCCATGGAGCGGGCCGCGCTGACCGAGCGGGAGGCGGAGGTGCTGCGGCTGATGGCCCGGGGGCTGTCGAACGCGGAGATCGCCGTGCGGCTGATCGTCGGGACGGAGACGGTGAAGTCGCACGTCAGCGCCATCCTGGCGAAGCTGGGGGCCCGGGATCGTACGCAGGCGGTCATCGCGGCATACGAGTCGGGGTTCGTGGAGCCCGGTTGATTCCGACCCGTCGGTAACAAAGGGGGTCCCCGGCTATCGCCGGGGGCCGCCCCGCCGAGTAGCATCCGGCCAACACGCGCACGAGCTGGGAGGGACGTTGGGGCGGTTGACCGGCGGGGACCCCTCTCTGCTGCGAAGGATCAATTCCGCGGTGGTGCTGCACGCGCTGCGTGCCACGGACTGCGCGACCCTCACCGAGATCACCAGGGTGACGGGACTGTCCCGGCCCACGGTCGAGGGCGTCGTCGAGGGGCTGATCGAGAACGGGCTCGTCATCGAGCAGGCGGCCGAGGAGGGTGCCGCCCGGCGCCAGGGGCGTCCGGCGCGCCGGTTCCGTTTCCGGGCGGAGGCAGGTCATCTGCTGGGCCTGGAGATCGGCCCGCACCGTGTCGCCGCGCAGCTCGCCGATCTGGACGGCCGCGTGATGGGTTCCATGGCCAAGGACGTGGACGAGACCGCGTCGGCGGACGAGCGGCTGGAACGGCTGCGTGTGGCGGTCGCCGAGCTGCTGCGCCGGGCGGGGACAGCCCGCAGCTCCCTGCGGGCGGTCGGCGTGGGCAGCCCCGGGATAGTGGAGGCGGACGGCACCGTACGCCTGGGCACGGCGCTGCCCGAGTGGACGGGGCTGCGGCTGGGCGAGCGGCTGAGCCGTTCCTTCAAGTGCCCCGTGCTGGTCGAGAACGACGCCAACGCGGCGGCGGTCGCCGAGCACTGGAAAGGCGCGGCCACCGAGTCCGACGACGTGGTGTTCGTGCTGGCGGGGCTGAGCCCGGGCGCCGGTTCGCTGATCGGCGGGCGGCTGCACCGGGGGTACGGGGGCGCGGCCGGGGAGATCGGCGCGCTGCATCTGCTGGGCCGCGAGGCCACCCCGGAGGCGCTGCTCTCCACCACGGACGAGCCGTTGCACCCGCTCGACGAGCAGGCGGTCGCCGAGGTCTTCGCGCTCGCCAGGGGGGGCGACCAGCGGGCCCGTGCGGCGGTCGACCGCTTCATCCAGCGCCTCGTGCACGACGTCGCGGCGCTCGTCCTCGCCCTCGACCCCGAACTGGTCGTGATCGGCGGCTGGGCGGCCGGCCTGGACGGTGTACTGGAGCCGCTGCGGCGCGAGTTGGCGCGCTACTGTCTGCGGCCGCCGAAAGTGACCCTCTCGATGCTGGGCGAGGCCGCGGTGGCGACGGGAGCGCTGCGGCTGGCTCTCGATCATGTGGAGGAGCAGCTGTTCGCGGTGGAGGGGACCGTGACGGCGCGCCGCTGACCCGGCACGCCACGCAACGACGGCGCGCCCCGGAGCACTCCGGGGCGCGGCGGGTATGGCGGTCGCGAAGGTTGCCGCTCGACGGGCGCGGGTGCCGCTCGGCGGGCGCGGCTCAGCAGGCGGTCCGGCAGGCGGCCTGGCACGGTTCAGGAAGCGCGGCGCTCCGGATCGTGGTGGATCTCCACGCCGCCGGAGTCGCCGAAGGTCAGCCGGCAGGTGTCGGCGCGGTACGTGGCGACGGAGACCGCCGCGGTGCGTCCCTCGGCGAAGAAGCGGGTGGTGACGACGAGGACGGGCGCTCCGGGAAGCCGGTCGAGTTCCTTGGCGTCGTCCGCGCGGGCCGAGCCGAGCTCCACGGCGCGGTGCTGGCCCTCCAGCTCCAGGCGCTGCAGTTCGCGCAGCACGGCACGCGCGCGTGCCGCACCCGAGGGCGCGTCGATCGCGGACAGGTCGGGCACCGAGGACGCGGGGATATACAGCAGCTCGGCGGCAACCGGCTGGCCGTGCGTCACACGGGAGCGGCGCACGGTGTGCGCCTGCTCGCCGTGCACCGTCCCCAGGATGTCGGCCACCGAGGTGGGCGGGACCGCCACCGTGCAGTCCGTGGGCTGCCAGGCGTCGCCGGCCGCACCCGGCCACACGTCCTGCTCGGACCCGACCGCCACGCCCACACGCGGCGGGGCGACCGTCGTGCCCACTCCGCGGCGCCGCTGCAGCCGCCCCTCCAGCTCGAGCTGCTCGAGAGCCTGGCGCAGCGTGGCACGGGCGACGCCGAACCGGGCCGCCAGATCGCGCTCGTTGGGCAGGATCTCGCCCACGGAGAACTCGGAGTCCAGTGCCTCGCTGAGCACGGTCTTGAGGTGCCAGTACTTAGGTTCCGGCACCGATTCCAGCTGCGTGGTCCCCACCCTGTCCTCCGCAATCGCCGTGGCCGAGCGGCGTTTTAGCGCCTTGTTTATTAAAGGTTCTTGCACTATCTCTGTGACCATAGGACTGCCCCCACCCTTGGTCAAGACCAATCCTCGATCCCCTACGGATTGCACCGGTACGGTGCCGCAGAGCGTTCACGCGGCGTTCGTGCTGGGCGATGTCCGTGACACAGCGCCGAAAGCCCCCGTCCAGAAGACGGGGGTTTCGGTGTCGTACGGGAGCGGTGCGGCGGATCGAACCGTGCGGGCCGCTGCTGCTAATCGGCGGCCAGGGACACCAGCTTCTCGGGGTTGCGCACGATGTAGACGCACTGGATACGGCCGTCGACGACGCCCAGTTGAACCACGCTGTCGGGCTTGCCGCCGGACAGGAACAGGAGCGCGGGGCCGCCGTTGAGCTCCAGGAAGCGGAACGACGCGTCCGGGACGCTCTTCTGCGCGGTACCGCGCACGAAGCGCGCCACCTTGTCGGCGGACTCGATGACCCGCAGGGGGCCCGGGACAGTCCACCGCTGTCGCCCACCAGGCGGACGTCCGGGGCGAGCAGGGCCATGAGCCCCTCCAGGTCGCCGTCCGCCGCCGCGGCGAGGAACCGCTCGGTCAGATCACGGCGCTGGACCGGGTCCACCTCGTAGCGCGGCCGCCGTTCGTCGACGTGCTTGCGCGCCCGCCCGGCGAGTTGGCGCACCGCGGGCTCGCCGCGGTCGAGGACGGCGGCGATCTCCGCGTACGGGTAGCCGAACGCCTCTCGGAGGACGAACACCGCCCGCTCCAGGGGCGACAGGGACTCCAGGACCACGAGGACGGCGAACGAGACGGAGTCGGCGAGCACGGCCCGCTCCGCCGTGTCGGGAGTGGTGTCCCCGAAGTCGGTGACGTACGGCTCCGGGAGCCACGGTCCCACGTACGCCTCATTGCGCGACTGCACCTGGCGCAGCCTGTCGATGGCGAGGCGGGTGGTGATGCGGACCAGGTAGCCGCGCGGTTCGCGCACCTCGGTCCGGTCGGCGCCGGACCAGCGCAGCCACGCTTCCTGGACCACGTCCTCCGCGTCGGCCACCCGCCCGAGCATGCGGTAGGCGACGCCCATGAGGACGGGACGGTGCTCTTCGAAGACATCGGTCGCGGTGTCGATTGCCACCGTTCCATCCCACCCGAGAGGTCTTGCCGTGTCCAGGCGGCGAGCTGGTGAGCTCGGTCATGAGGGGTTCAACGTCGAAGTGCGCAGGGCTCGTTGAGGGACGCAGGCACGGCAGGGACGCGGGCTTGAGCTCGTCGTGTGGCCGTGGTTCGCGGCGACCGGGGGCTACCCGTCGGTAGCGGTTGCTGACAAGCTGTCTACAAAACTGTCCGCCAGCATGTCCGGATACTGTCTGCCGGCATGTCCCAGACGAGGAGCAGCCCATGTCCGCCACGGTCTCCTTCAGCCTCCCCTCTCCGCGTGGCCCGAGGACCGTGACCCTGTCCTACGCGCGCGTGGGCACCGGTGAACCGCTGCTCCTGCTGCACGGCATCGGCCACCACCGGCAGGCCTGGGACCCGGTCATCCACATCCTGGCGGCCGAGCGCGACGTCATAGCCGTCGACCTCCCCGGGTTCGGCGAGTCACCGGCGCTGCCCGAAGGGCTCACGCCCGATCTGCCGACGGTGGTGCCCGCGCTCGGCGCGCTGTGCGAGGCGCTGGAGATCGAGCGGCCGCACGTGGCGGGCAACTCCCTGGGCGGGCTGCTGGCCCTGGAGCTCGGTCGCGAGAAGCTCGTACGGTCCGTCACGGCGCTGTCGCCCGCCGGTTTCTGGTCACCGGTCGAACGGCGGTACGCCTTCGGGGTGCTGATCGCCATGCGGCAGGCGGCGCGGCGCCTGCCGCTCCCGGTGGTCGAGCGGCTCTCGCGCACGGCGGCCGGGCGGACGGTGCTGACGAGCACCATCTACGCCCGTCCGGGCCGCCGTTCACCCGAGGCCGTCGTCACCGAGACCCTCGCGCTGGCCAACGCCGAGGGATTCACCGAGACCCTCCGGGCGGGCACCGCCGTCCAGTTCACGGACGACGTCCCCGGACTTCCCGTCACGGTGGCCTGGGGTACCCGCGACCGGCTGCTGGTGCGCCGCCAGGGGATCCGCGCCAAGCACATCATTCCCCGGGCGAGGCTGGTGCGGCTGCCCGGCTGCGGGCACGTCCCGATGAACGACGATCCGGCGCTCGTGGCCCGCGTCATCCTCGACGGCAGCCGCTGAGCGGCGCCGTACGAGACCCAACGCACCGGACCCGAGGGCGACTCCCGCGCCGACCAGGGCGCTCCCCACGGCCTGCGCGGCGCCGTACGCACCCGTGCCGACGAGTGGCGCGGTGCAGGCGGCGGCTACGGGGATGAGGCCGGAGAAGAGCGTGGCGCGCTCGGCGCCGATGCGCTGCATGCCCATGTACCAGCACACGAAGCCGACGACCGTGAGGGAGCGGCGCGACGCCCTCGTGTCCGCCCTGGAGGAGCACTTTCCCGGCACAGAGGTGTCCGGAATCGCGGCGGGTCTGCATGTCATCGCCGCGCTGCCCGGCCGGTACGGTCCTCGGGACCGGTTCCTGGAGCGAGCCGCCGCGGCCCGGGTGGCGGTGCGTGCGCTGGCGCACTACCGGGAGGCGGTTGAGGAGGGCGGTGGCGCGGCCGAGGACGGCGTACGGCTGGTGCTGGGGTACGCGCACCTGTCGCCCGCGCGGATCCACGAGGGCGTACGGCTGATGGGGGACGCCGTTCGCGGCTGAGCCGCCCGCCGGGCCGCCCAGCCGGAGTCGCACACCAATTCCCTTGCCGTTGGGGACAGTTGTTCATCTGCGGCGCCGCGGCGGAGTGCGCTTCCTGTGGTCGCGCGACCTGGCCGGGCAGGGCTGGGGCATCAACCGTTCCTAGCGATGTTGGCCCGTGTTGGCCACTTCACCGTGAACCGGATCGGTGATCCGGTGGCCCTCCGCACGGTCTTGAGGGCCGGGGAACAGCTGAGCTGGTCACCTCGGCACAGTCGAGTCCTGCCGCCTCCGTTTGGCGTGCTCGCTGTCCTGGGTGGGCTCGCGGTCCCGTGTGGCCTGGGCACGGGCACGGTCTGGCCGGTAGCTCTCCGCGTCCCGATCCTCCGGTCGGGGGCGGTCACACCTGGCCGACGCCGTGCCTGGCAGCCCAGGCCACGCCTGCCGATAGCCACGGCGGCACCGTGATACCGCGTGGCGGACGTCTTCGACTGGGTCTGCAGCGGAGCGAAATCCCGGGAACCGGCCCCGTTCACCCTGACGGGGGGAGACCCTGACCAACCACGGCAGCCGGAGCGTGTTGGGCAGTAGAGCGAGACCCGGCGACGAGGGTCGCCCGCCGATTCACGTACCCTCAAACCGTTGGGCCGCGCACCGGAGTCATCCCCCAGTGCGCGGCCCTCTTCTGCTTTTTGACGTTGCCTCAGGTGTTTGTCGCGGGCTGCCGCTCCCCCATACTGCCGGGCTGCCGCTCCCCCATACTGCCGGGCGGCGCGGCTCCGCCGGCGCGCGCGGGACACGCACCGCCCTGACCAGGAGGCTTCACGAACCCGTCCGGCCTATGCAAAAGGACCGTAAAAAGAATTACAAAACGGGCAGAAGGATACTTAACCGATCAGTCACAAAACGTTCGTGATCACGCAACACCCTTCCTCCACAGTGGTTGCATGAGTCGAGACTTGTCTGATGTTTCACGTAAGCGGCACGGCCGCCCCGTCCACCACTGGCGGCGGGACGTCGTCGAACTCGCGGCACTGTTCACAGCCGTCGCGGTCGCGGACGCCGTCGCCAACCTGATCGGGCACGGACCGGACGGGCCCGCCCTGCTGGTGATCTCGGCGGTGATCCTGATCGCCACGGCCGGCTTCCACACATGGTGGGCACGACACCACGGTCACGCGCCGCCGACAAGCGATACCGGCGCCCCGCCCTTCGCCGACGAGCGACGGGCCGGTCCGGCCGGGGAACCGGCCGCGACGCCGGAGGCCGACGCCGGGGAGACCGCGCTCTGGCGGATGCGGACCACGGTCAAGGACAGGCCGGGTTCGCTGGCCGCGCTGTGCACGGCGCTGGCGCGGCGGCAGGTCGACATCCTGAGCCTGCAGACGCACCCGCTCGCCCAGGGCACGGTGGACGAGTTCCTGCTGCGCGCCCCCACGGAGCTGGCCGCGTCCGAGATCACCCGCGCCGTCTCTCAGGCGGGCGGCGCCAGGACCTGGATCGAGCGGGCCGACGCCCACGACCTGGTGGACGCGCCGACGCGCGTGCTGGGCCTGGCCACCCGTACCGCCCTGGACGCCGCCGAACTGCCACTCGCGCTGAGGCAGTTGCTCGGCCGCTGCACCATCCGCTCGCTGCCCGCCAAGTCCCCCGGTTCCGGCCGGGCCGAGGAGGCGACTCCCGTGGAGGGGGCGCTCGAGGACACGGTGATGCGGCTGCGGGCGCCGGAGGGTGGGGTGATCACGGTGGAGCGGCCGTATCTGCCGTTCACGCCGACCGAGTTCGCGCGGGCGCGGGCCCTGGTGGAGCTGGACGCGCGGCTCGGTCCGCGGATTCCGGGCAGCCAGGACATGCTGACCCTTCCCGAGGGCAATCCCATCACCGTGCGGCGTGCCGACATCTCCGACGTCGAGGCCGCCAAGGCCATGCACGAGCGCTGCTCGACCCGCACGCTGAGCATGCGCTACCACGGCCCGGTGGGCGACGTGGACCGCTACCTCAACCACCTGCTCAGCCCCCGCTTCGGTCGCACCCTCGCCGTGCAGACGGCATCCGGGCGCATCGTCGGGCTCGGTCACCTCCTCTGGGACGGCGACGAGACGGAGATCGCGCTTCTCGTCGAGGACGACTGGCAGCGCCGCGGGATCGGCAGCGAACTGCTCGGCCGCCTCGTGACGATGGCCGTCGAGGCCGGCTGCGAGAGCGTGTACGCCGTCACGCAGTCCTCCAACACCGGCATGGTCGCCGCCATGCGCGGCCTCGGCCTCCCCCTCGACTACCAGATCGAGGAGGGCACCCTGGTCATCACCGCCCGCCTGGACGCGACTCCGGTGACGTCCCGGCTGCCGTACGGCGAGGGGCCGCGGGCGCAGCGGGCTGTGCGGGAGTAGTCCGGATCCGGTCCTGGGCCGGGGGCGGGGCCGTTCGGCGGCGCGCCTTCGGGTCTCCCAACGCCGCCGCCAGGTCGGCCCACAGGTCGTCCACGTCCTCCAGGCCAACCGACAGGCGGAGAAGCCGGTCGCTGACGCCCGCCTCCTGGCGGTCCGGCGCGGGCACGATGCGGTGGCTGATCGAGGCCGGGTGCTGGATGAGGGTGTCGACGCTGCCGAGGCTGACGGCCGGGGTGATCAGGCGGACTCCGGCGATGACGTCGTGCGGGTCGCCGTGGACCTCGAAGGCGATCATGGCGCCGCCGATGCGCGGGTAGTGGACGCGGGCGACACGCGGGTCGGCGGCGAGGCGGCGGGCCAGTTCCGCGGCGTTCGCGGACGCGGCCCGGACCCGTACGGGCAACGTCGACAGGCCCCGCAGCAGCAGATATCCGGCCAGCGGATGCAGAACTCCCCCTGTGGCGAACCGCACTTGGCGCAGCCGCCGGGCGAACTCCTCGTCGCAGGCCACCACTCCGGCCATCACATCACCGTGCCCGCCCAGGTATTTGGTCGCACTGTGCAGGATCAGGCGCGCTCCCTGTTCGGCGGGGCGTTGCAGCACGGGTGTGGCGAAGGTGTTGTCGGCGAGGAGCGGAACGGAACCGCAGGCGTGCGCGACGCCCCGCAGGTCGAGTTCGGCGAGCGTCGGGTTGGCCGGGGACTCCACCATCACCAGGCCGGTGTCGGGGCGGAGGGCGTCCGCAATGCCGGCCGGGTCGACCCAGGTCACCTCGGAGCCGAGCAGCCCGGCCGTGAGGAGGTGGTCGCTGCAGCCGTACAGGGGGCGTACGGCGACGACATGGCGCAGGCCCATCGCGTTCCGTACGAGCAGTACGGCACTCAGCGCGGCCATGCCGCTCGCGAACGCGACCGCGCTCTCGGTGCCTTCGAGGCGGGCAAGGGCGGTCTCGAAGCGGGCGACGGTCGGATTGCCGAGCCGGGCGTAGACGGGCGGGCCCTCCGGTTCGGCGCCGTCGGCCGCGAACGCGTCGATCCGGGCGGCCTCACCGCGGCTGTCGTACGAGGGATAAGTCGTGGACAGGTCGATCGGCGCCGCGTGCAGCCCCTGTCCGGCGAGATCCTCCCGGCCGGCGTGCACGGCCTCGGTCGCGAGCGCCCGGGCCGCGGGCGCGACCGGAGCTCGGCCGGTTCCGTTCAGGTTGTCCTGAAGGTCGCGTGCGTCGTGTGCGTCGTACACAGCGGATTCCATGGCGAGAAGCCTGAACATCGGGCGGGGTCGTAGCGCCGCAACCCGTGTTACGTTCGCGCCATGCCCGATTCTGTCGTACTCGATCCGGTGGATCTCCATCTGCTGCGCCTGTTGCAGAACGACGCACGGACGACGTACCGCGATCTCGCGGCCCAGGTCGGTGTCGCGCCCTCGACCTGCCTGGACCGGGTGACGCGGCTGCGCCGGGCGGGAGTGATTCTCGGCCATCAGCTGCGACTGGACCCGGCGAAGCTGGGGCGGGGCCTGGAGGCGTTGCTGTCCGTGCAGGTCAGGCCGCACCGGCGGGAGTTGGTGGGGCCCTTCGTGGACCGGATCAGGGCACTGCCGGAGTCCCGTACCGTCTTCCATCTCACCGGACCCGACGACTACCTCGTCCATGTCGCCGTCGCGGACATGGCGGATCTGCAGCGGCTGGTGCTCGACGAGTTCACCTCGCAGCGTGAAGTGGCGCGGGTCGAGACGCGGTTGATCTTCCAGCAGTGGGACTGCGGCCCCCTCCTGCCACCCCAACCGGCGGTCCGAACAGGCTGACGCGGCGCCCTGCCCCGTATGAGGATGTCCGCATGTCAGAGACGAAGAGCCCGCTGCCCCGCGAGGTCGCCGACGCCTATGTCGACGATCTCGTCGCCCTCGACCCGGTCCTCGGCACCTACCTCGGTGTGAAGGAGAGTTACAGCAAGCTCCCCGACACCTCGCCCGCCGGCCAGGAAGCCGTCGCGGAACTGGCGCGGACGACCCTCGCGCGGCTGGACGAGGCGGAGCGGCAGCCCGGCGCGGACCACGCCATGGAGCGGCGCTGTGCCCGGCTGCTGCGCGAGCGCCTCACCGCCGAACTCGCCGTCCACGACGCCGGGGAGGGCCTCCGGTCGGTCGGCAATCTGCACACGGTGGCGCACGCGGTGCGGCAGATCTTCACCCTCACGCCGACCGAGACGGACGAGGACTGGGCCGCGATCGCCGAGCGGCTGCGCGCGGTGCCGGCCGCCCTCGCCGGGTACCGGGAATCCCTCGCCCTCGGTCTGGAGCGCAAGCTGTATGCGGGCCCGCGCCCGACCGCGACCTTCATCGGGCAGCTCACCGAGTGGTCGGACCCGGACGGGCAGGGCGTCGGCTGGTTCGAGGACTTCGCGTCGTCGGGCCCCGACTCCCTGCGTGGCGAGCTGGACACGGCCGCCCGTACCGCCACCGCGGCCCTCGTCGCGCTGCGGGACTGGATGCGCGACGTGTACGCGCCCACGATCGAGGGCGCGCCCGACACGGTGGGCCGCGAACGGTACGCGCGTCTGTCGCGCTACTTCAACGGTACGGATCTCGACCTCGACGAGGCGTACGCGTACGGCTGGGCCGAGTACCACCGCCTCCTCGCCGAGATGAGGACCGAGGCCGAGAAGATCCTGCCCGGCGCCGAGACGCCGTGGGTGGCGCTCGCGCACCTCGACGAGCACGGCAGGCACATCGAGGGAGTCGACGAGGTCAGGGCGTGGCTGCAGGGCCTGATGGACGAGGCGATCGAGGCGCTGGACGGCACCCACTTCGAACTCGCCGAACCGGTACGGAAGGTGGAGTCCCGCATCGCGCCCCCGGGCAGCGCCGCGGCCCCGTACTACACCGCGCCCTCGGCGGACTTCTCACGGCCCGGCCGTACGTGGCTGCCCACGATGGGCCAGACCCGCTTCCCCGTGTACGACCTCGTCTCGACCTGGTACCACGAGGGCGTACCCGGGCATCACCTCCAGCTCGCGCAGTGGGTGTACGTCGTCGACGATCTCTCGCGCTATCAGGCCACGGTCGGCCAGGTCAGCGCCAACTGCGAGGGCTGGGCGCTGTACGCGGAGCGGCTGATGGACGAGCTGGGCTTCCTCAAGGACGCCGAGCAGCGGCTCGGTTACCTCGACGCGCAGATGATGCGCGCTGCCCGGGTCATCGTCGACATCGGCATGCATCTGGAACTGGAGATTCCGGCCGACTCTCCCTTCCACCCCGGCGAGCGGTGGACTCCTGAGCTGGCGCAGGAGTTCTTCGGCGCGCACAGCAGCCGTCCGGCGGACTTCGTGGAGAGCGAGCTGACCCGCTACCTCACCATGCCCGGTCAGGCCATCGGCTACAAACTCGGCGAGCGTGCCTGGCTGCTGGGCCGCGAGAACGCGCAGCGGCGCCACGGCGACGCCTTCGACGCGAAGGCCTGGCACATGGCGGCCCTCTCGCAGGGTTCCCTGGGCCTGGACGACCTGGTGGACGAGCTGTCCCAGCTCTGACGATCACCGACGGCGGCCGGGCCCGGACGCACGCAGCGCATCAGGGCCCGGCCGACCGCCAACCCCTCGCAGCCGCCGACCTGCTGCTTACCGCGTCAGCCGGCGCAGCTGTACGAGTCCCACCCAGGTCTCGGGCCCCGGCTCCACGTAGGCCGCGCGCACCGCGTACCGGCCCGGCTCCAGCGCGACCTTCAGGTGGTCCGTGCGCTCCGAAGCGGGTCCCGGCCAGGCCGCGTCGAAGAGGACGACGGGACCGGGTACGTTCCACTCCACCTCCGGCTCCCACACCGCCGTCGCCAGCGCCGCCGGGACTCCGGAGAGCAGTTCGTCCTCCGATGCGGCGGCGCACCACCGTACGAAGGTGCCGTGTTCGGGGAGATAGGAGGTCGAGGCGGGTTCGTCCCCGAGGACCAGGGCCCAGGTGTCGCCGACGGGCAGGAGACCGAAGAACCCGTCCACGTCACAGGCCCGGTCGTAGTCCGAGGACAGATCGTCGCCGTTCGCCCCCGCCCAGAAGGGCAACACGACTTCCGGGATCGCTATGAGCGGCCCGCCGCCCGACTCCACCCACTCGACCGCACCTGGGTCCGCGTATCTGACCATGCGCAGAAGCTACACGGCGGGGAGCCACGGGACGTTCGGCGTCCCCTCCGCTGTCCGATACGCGACCCTCGGCCCTCATGGGCACCCGCGCGACCGGTGCGGTCAGCAGCCGCAGTCCTCCGCGTCGACCGGTGCGGTCAGCGGGTCGGCGGCGCGGCGCTCCTGACCCTCCCAGGTCTGGTACGCGAAGCCTTCGCGCGCCCAGTACTCGAAGCCGCCGAGCATCTCCTTGACCTGGAAGCCAAGTTGGGCGAGGGCGAGGGCGGCGCGGGTCGCACCGTTGCAGCCGGGGCCCCAGCAGTACGTGATGACGGGCACCGACTTGTCGAGGAGTTGCCCGGCCTGCTCGGGGATGAGCGCGGTGGGCAGGTGGATCGCACCGGGGATGTGGCCCTGATCCCACGACTCGGTGGAGCGGGAGTCCAGGACGACGAAGCCGGGGTCGCCGTCGGCGGCTAGGGCGGCGGCCACGTCGGACACGTCGGCGTGGAAGGCGAGGCTCGCGCCGAAGTAGGCGGCGGCCGCGGCCGGGGACGCCGGTGCGACGCGCAGAACGGGGTTCGTCACGGTCGCGCTGTTGGTCACCTCGGTGTCTGCGGTCACGGTCGCGCTGCTGTTTACCGCGATGTCAGTGGTCACGGTGGTGTCAGTGGTCACCGTCATGGTCCGGCCTTCCCTCCCTGACCCGCCGCACCGGCGCCGTCTCCGCACCGGCTGCCCCGCGGGACTTCCTGGCCAGAAATCTACGTCCGGTGATCCCCTTCCTGAAGTGACGATCCACGGCATCACTCTTGATCGGCCGGGGATTCCCCTGCTATCCAGCGCACATGACCGCGTATTCACCGGACGCCACGGACTGGCGCATCCTCGATGTCCTCCAGCGCGAAGGCCGGTCCAGCTTCGCCGAGTTGGCCCGGGCCGTCTCCATGTCCGCGAGCGCGGTCACCGAGCGGGTGCGCCGTCTGGAGGAGGCCGGCGTCATCCAGGGGTACGCGGCCGTCGTCGACCCGAAGAGCCTGGGCCTGCCGATTCTCGCGTTCGTCCGGCTCAGGTACCCCAACGGCAACTACAAGCCGTTCCGCGACCTCGTCGAGGCGACGCCCGAGATCCTGGAGGCGCACCACGTCACGGGCGACGACTGCTTCGTCATCAAGGTCGCGGCACGCTCGATGAGCCACCTGGAGGAGGTGTCGGGCAAGATCGGCGCCCTCGGCTCGGTGACGACGAGCGTCGTCTACTCCTCACCTCTGCCCCGGCGCCCGCTGGGCCACTGAGCCAGGCGCCGGCACACCGCGCCCGTCGCCTCAGTCCTGGGCACCCCGCTGCCGTACGACCGACCCCGATCTCCCCTTCACCACCTCCAGTTGGGCGTGAATGCGCCGCCGCAGGTCCGCGACGTGGCTGACGATGCCGACGCTGCGGTCGCGCTCCCGCAGGGAGTCGAGGACGTCCAGGACCTCGTCGAGGGTCTGGTCGTCGAGGCTGCCGAAGCCCTCGTCGATGAAGAGCGTGTCGAGCCGCACGCCACCGGCCTCGTCCGTGACGACGTCCGCGAGGCCGAGGGCCAGCGCGAGGGAGGCGAAGAACGTCTCGCCGCCGGAGAGTGTCGCCGTGTCGCGCTCCCGGCCGGTCCAGGCATCGACGACATGCAGTCCGAGCCCGCTGCGGCCACGGCCCGCGCGGTCGTCGGAGTGCACGAGGGTGTAGCGCCCTGAGGACATGCGCCGCAGCCGTACGGTCGCGGCGGCGGCGACCTGTTCCAGGCGTGCGGCGAGGACGTACGACTCCAGGCGCATCTTGCGCTCGTTGTCCGCCGACGTGCCCGCCGTCAGAGCGGCCAGGCGGGCCACACGGTCGTACTGCTCGCGCAGCGGCGCCAGACGGCGTACTCCTCGGCCCGCGCGCGCGGAGAGTCCGTCGAGCTCCGCGCAGCGCCGTGCGGCCGCGTCCTGCGCGGAGGCGGTCTCCCGCAGCCGGCGGGCGGCGGAGTCGGCGGCCTGTTCCGCGGCCCGCAGGTCGGCGGGCGGCTGCTGGGCCGCGGCCGCCGTGTCGGCCTCGGCGAGTACCGCGCGCACAGCGGCCTCCTCCGACTGCCAGGCGTCGAGCCGCCGTTGGAGTTCCCGGTGGGCCGCGTCGTCGAGCAGCGCGACGGCTGCCGCCTGCGGTGTGTCGAACCCGGCGCGGAAGGCCGCGTCGGCGAGTCGAGCGTCGGCGTCCTTGAGGCGCTGCGCGGCGTCCTCGGCCCCACGGACCGCGTCCGCGGCCTCGGTGAGCAGCGCGACCCGCTGCTCCAGTTGCGCGGCCCGCGCGGAGACGCTTCCGGCGGCGCCCCGCGCCTGTGCCAACTCCCCTTCCAGACCGGCCTTCTCGCGGTCCAGTGCATCCCGGAGCGAGGCGCGAGACGCGACGCGGCGGGCGGCCTCCTGCTGGGCGGTCAGCCGCCGCTCGTACTCGCGTTCGGCCTGTTCCCGCGCCTCACGCGCGGCGTGCAGCCCGGAGGCGCCTGCGCGGGCCTCGGCGTACTGCCGCTCCAACTCCTCGGCCTGCTCGGCGAGTTGTGCCGTGGGCGTGTCGCCCGCCTCGGCGGTCGCGGCGGCCAGGGCCTCGCGTACGACGCCGAGCCGCCGCTCGTCCTCGGTGCGCTGCTCGTCGGCGCGCTGATACGCGGCGAGGGCGCGCTCCTCCGCCTCCCGGTCGACATGCCCGGCGTCCTTCCGCGCGGGCGCGGGGTGCTCGGTGGCACCGCAGACGGCGCAGGGTTCGCCGTCGGCGAGGCCCGCCGCGAGTTCGGCGGCGATGCCCTGGAGGCGCTGTTCCTTCAGGTCGAGCCAGCGGGCGCGCGCCTCCGTGGCGCGTTCGCGCGAGGCGAGGGCGCGCGCTTGAGCGTCGTCCGTGTCCTGGGCGAACTGGTCGCGCCGGCGGGCCGCGTTGAGTCTCGTGCGAGCCGGTTCGCCCTTGACGGCGAGTTGTTCGGCGCGCGCCGTGGCCTCCTGCGCGGACTCGATGCGTGCCTCGATGCCGGCGCGGGTCGCCTCCCATGTGGCGAGCCAGCTCTCGGCCTCCTGGAGGACGTCCTCGTCGGCGCGCTCCTCCTGGTCCAAATCGGCGCGCTCCTGGGCGAGTTCGGCCAGCCGGCGTTCGGCCCGGCGTGCCGACTCCAGGCCGCCCAGCTCCTCGGCAGCCCTGCGGGCCGCCGCGGCGAGCCCGGGCGCCCCAGCACCGGCGAAGGACTCCGGCACGGCGGCACGCGCGCGTGTCTCCTCGGCGGACGCGCGCCAGTGTTCCGCCTCGGCCGCTTCGCGCAGGTCGAGCGCGGGGGCCACCGCCTCGGCCTTGCGGGCACGCTCCATCCGGGCCTGGGCCTCCCGATGGGCGTCGGCCCGCTCCTCCAGGCGCGCGGCACGCTCCCGCGCCTGTGCGAACCGGCGCTGCAGCCGGGCCACTTCGCGTACGTCGTGAAGTACGCGGTCCGCCGCGGCCTGTGCGGATTCGGCGGCCCTGCGGGCGCAGTGGGCGATCGTGAGCCGTTCGCGGGCGGTGCTGCGGG
Source organism: Streptomyces dengpaensis (assembly GCF_002946835.1). Lineage (NCBI taxonomy): Bacteria > Bacillati > Actinomycetota > Actinomycetes > Kitasatosporales > Streptomycetaceae > Streptomyces > Streptomyces dengpaensis. Next base: position 7,529,049 of record NZ_CP026652.1, on the reverse strand, counting down.
CGACGGCGGCCCAGGACAGGACGGACTCGGCGAGGCCCGGGTCACCGGGTGCCAGGTCGGGCAGTGGGACCTCGATGCCGTCGCCGGCCTCCTGCTGCATGCGGTGGGCGTCGGCGAGCAACGCCGCGTCCCCGGCGCGTACTTCGGCCTCGGCCGCACGCCGCCGCTCGGCGAGGCGCTTCTCGACCTCGGCGAAGCGGTGGGTGTCGAAGAGGCGGCCCAGCAGCTTGCCGCGGGCCTCGGCGTCGGCCCGCAGGAAGCGCGCGAAGTCGCCCTGGGGCAACAGAACGACCTGGCAGAACTGCTCACGGCTCATGCCGAGCAGCTGGGTGATCTCCTCGCCGATCTCCTGGTGGGAGCGGCTGAGATCCTTCCAGGAGCCCGCCGCCGCGTCGTACTCGCGCAGCCAGCTCTGCGCCTTCTCGGTCGTCGTGCCCGCGCCGCGCTTCTTGGGGCGCTGCCAGGGCGGCTGCCGCGTGATCTCCAACCGGCGTCCGGCGACGGTGAGTTCGAGGGTCACCTCGGTGCGGGTGGCCGGTGCCGCGTGATCACTGCGCAGCGAACCGCCTTGGCGGGCGCCGGGCACCGCCCCGTACAGCGCGAAGCAGACGGCGTCCAGGACGGAGGTCTTGCCCGCGCCCGTCGGCCCGTGCAGCAGGAAGAGCCCAGCCGCCGAGAGGTCGTCGAAGTCGACCTTCTGGGTGCCGCCGAAGGGCCCGAAGGCGGTGAGGTCCAGGCGGTGCAGCCTCATCGGGCCCCTTTGACGTCAGGACGAGCCCCCGGGAGGTCCAGTGGATGTGAGGTCACCGGGCCACCTCCCGTACGGCCTCGTCGGCGCGGACGGCGTCGAACGCGTCCCGTATCACGGCCTGTTCGTGTGCGTCGGGCCCCGCTCCGCGCACGTGGGCCACGAAGTCCTCCGCGATCTGCTGTTCGCTGCGGCCCGCGAGGCGCCGGGCGTAGGAGATGTCCGGGTCCTCGGGGGCCCTGTCCGGTTCGAAGACGAGGCTGAGCGTGTGCGGGAAGCGCTCGGTCAGCCGGGCCATGGGATCGCTCGGGCGCACCGGGTCGGTGAGGGTCGCTTCGACCCACGCCTCCTCGTGCCGCTCCAGCCCGGGGTCGGCGAGCAGGTCGTCCAGGTTCCCCCGGATGCGGGCGAGCACCCGGGGGACGGGGCAGTCGATCCGCTCCGCGCTCAGGGAGCCTTCGGGGCCGAGGTCCACGAGCCACATGCTCTTGCGGTGGTCGGCCTCCGAGAAGGAGTACGGCAGCGGGGAGCCCGAGTAGCGCACACGGTCGGTGATGGTCTGGCTGCCGTGCAGATGACCGAGCGCGGTGTAGTCGACGCCGTCGAAGACCCCGGCGGGCACGGAGGCGACCCCGCCGACGGTGATGTCCCGCTCACTGTCGCTGGCCTCGCCGCCGGTGACGAAGGCGTGGGCGAGAACGACGGAGCGGGTGCCCGGAGCGCGCGTGGCGAGGTCGGCGCGGATCCGGTCCATGGCGGCGGCCAGCACACTGTCGTGTCCGGCCTTCTCGACCCCGAACTCGTCCTTCACCAGGGCCGGTTCAAGATACGGCAGGCCGTAGAGGGCCACGTCGCCGTGGGCGTCGGTGAGGACCACGGGTGTGCCGCACGCCGAGGCCTCGGTCCGCAGGTGGATGCCCGCGCGCCCGATGAGCCCGGCGCCGACACCGAGGCGGCGCGCCGAGTCGTGGTTCCCGGAGATCATCACCGTGGGGACCCCGAGGCCGGCCAGCCGGTGCAGGGCGTCGTCGAAGAGCTCGACGGCGGCCAGCGGGGGCACCGCGCGGTCGTACACATCTCCCGACACGACCACCGCGTCCACGGCGCGCTCGCGGGCGGTGGTGACGAGGTGGCCGATGAACGCGGCCTGGGCGTCGAGCATGTTCACCCGGTGGAACGCCCGGCCCAGATGCCAGTCGGAGGTGTGCAGAATTCTCACGACGCCACTCCGACCTGCATGTTTCCCCTTACTCCGCCCCTGGACCCGGCACCGGACCAGCACGGTCCTCGCTGTCAGCACCAGTCACGCTAACGCCTGTCGGCACCTGGTCCATCACGGACCTAAGTGTGCCACCGGCATCTGGCACCAGATGGCCATAAATGCACATCGATGTACGTAGATGTCCGCAGCGATCCGGATGGTGGTGTGACCCCAGCCACAGCGACAAGGCCCGGGCCCGGCATCAGCACGGTGAGCGGCCACAGGATCGCGACGACCCCCTCGACCGGCTACTCGCGGGCGGTGTCGTACCAGCCTTCGACGCCGGTGGCGTCGTGGGCGGCTCCAACCGGCTTCGATTCCGGTGAGCCCTGGCTGCGGCATCGCGTACCTCGTCACGCCGTTCCGATACGGTGCCGCACGCACTGACAGCGGCAGCCAGGACAGCGGCGACGGCCATGCCGCACGCTCGTCCGGCCATCCACCCGCCTCCGCACCAGTGCCGTAACCCGATGAGGAACCAGCGGTACACCAAGGAACAGCACTCAAGCGGCTTCCACACCCTCGGTTCCCTCATGCAGCCGAGCCTGGGGTCGTCCGGCTACCGGTCCGCACTCCGCCGCGTCCGGTTCGACCCTTCGCAGCAGGGCACTCGGACTGCACGGCGTCTCCGCCTCAGGATGCGGAGGTCCCCCGAGCCCCGGCCCGCTTGCCGACGGGCAGCGAGGAGGGGTCCCGTGACCGGGAGCCCCTCCTCGCGCATGCTCAGCTGTGATCGCGCTTCGCGGAGCGAGCGGTGTCCTTAAGGCGTTCGCCGGCCTTCTTGGCTACACCGCGGGCCTGGTCGAGCTTGCCCTCGACCTCCATCCCGCGATCACCTGTGACCTTGCCGGTCATCTCCTTCGCCTTGCCCTTGATCTTGTCCTGGCGGCCCTTGCTGGCCATGACTCCTCCTCGGGGTGGACTCGCCTGCCCTCCCAACGTAAGGGGGTGCCAACGGTGTCGCGCGCCGGAGCGTCACGTTGAGTAGCCAGGATCCCTTCCAGACCGCCGACACGCTTCAGCGACCGCGGAGTCAGCAGTCCGGGTGGGCGGGCCGCCTTGAGTTTCCAGCCGCTTCCGCTAGTGCTGTGACCGCATAGGTTCGCCGGGTTGGTGGTCGTGGCGGTTGGATGTGCGGTGACATCCGATCTGATCGCTGGAGGCGTGGTGGCTGAGCCTGTCCGTGTGCGCAGACTGACCGACCAGGAGGGGCGGCGTCTGCAGCAGATCGTGCGCCGTGGCAGTACGAGTTCGGTGCGCTATCGGCGGGCGATGATGCTGCTGGCCTCGGCCGGCGGGAACCGTGTGCCGGTGATCGCCCAGCTGGTGCAGGCCGACGACGACACCGTGCGCGATGTGATCCACCGGTTCAACGAGATCGGCCTGGCCTGCCTGGACCCTCAATGGGCGGGAGGCCGTCCCCGCCTGCTCAGCCCTGACGACGAGAACTTCGTCATCCAGACGGCCACCACCCGCCCCGCCAAGCTCGGCCAGCCCTTCACCCGCTGGTCGCTGCGCAAACTCGTCGCCTACCTGCGCAAAGTCCACGGCCGGGTGATCCGAATCGGCCGCGAGACCTTACGCGGCCTGCTCGCCCGCCGCGGCGTGACCTTCCAGCGGACCAAGACCTGGAAGGAGTCCACCGACCCTGAGCGCGACGCCAAGCTCGACCGGATCGAGTACGTCCTGGAGAACTTCCCCGACCGCGTATTCGCTTTTGACGAGTTCGGCCCGCTGGGCATCCGCCCCACCGGGGGAGCCTGCTGGGCCGGGCAGGGCCGCCCCGACCGAGTCCCGGCGACCTACCACCGCACCCACGGCGTCACCTACTTCCACGGCTGCTACTCGATCGGCGACGACACCTTGTGGGGCGTCAACCGCCGTCGCAAGGGAGCGGCCAACAGCCTGGCCGCACTCAAGTCCGTCCGGGCCGCCCGCCCGGACGGCGCCCCGATCTACGTGATCCTGGACAACCTCTCCGCGCACAAGGGCACGAAGATCCGCCGGTGGGCGCAGAAGAACAAGGTCGAGCTGTGCTTCACCCCGACCAACGCCTCCTGGGCCAACCCGATCGAGGCGCACTTCGGGCCACTGCGGCAGTTCACCCTCGCCAACTCCCACCATCCGAACCACACAGTCCAGACCCGTGAGCTGCACGCATACCTGCGCTGGCGCAACACCAACGCCCGCCACCCCGACGTCCTGGCCGCCCAACGCAAAGAACGCGCCCGCATCCGCAGCGAGAAAGGCATCCGCTGGGGCGGACGCGCCCTCGCCGACGCGGCCTGACCCAACCGGCGAACCTATGCGGTCACAGCACTAGAGCTGTGCTCCACCGCCTGTCCAAGGGCCGCGCATGTGGCTGGACTTCAAGAAGGCCCACCGATCAGTTCCGGCAAGCATGGGTGAGGAAACCGAGTCAGACGCTGGTCCGTCAGGCGTCTCCGTACGCCTCTCCACCGAGTTCGAACCCCGCCGTCCCCGCCGTCGCGTCCGCGAGCCACGCCCGGAAGGACTCCACGTCGGCGTCCGGCAGCCCGATCTCGATGGTGACCTCCTCGCCGTAGCGCACGTCACGCACTTCGCGCCCGGTGGACCGCAGGTCGTTCTGCACCTTGCCTGCCCGCTGGTGGTCCACCGTCACCGTGGCCAGCCGGAACCTCCGGCGCGTGATGGTCCCCAGCGCGTCGATCGCCTCGCCCACCGAGCCGCCGTACGCCCTGATCAGTCCGCCAGCGCCCAGCTTGACCCCGCCGTAGTAGCGGGTGACGACGGCGACGACGTACCGCATGTCGCGGCGCAGCAGCATCTGGAGCATGGGGACGCCCGCGGTGCCGCCCGGTTCGCCGTCGTCGCTCGCCTTCTGGACGGCGGCGTCGGCGCCGATGACGTACGCGTAGCAGTTGTGCGTGGCGTCGGCGTGCTCCTTGCGGACGCCGGCGATGAAGTCCTGGGCCTCCTGCTCGGTGGCCGCCGGAGCGAGGGCGCACAGGAAGCGGGAGCGGTTGACCTCGGTCTCGTGCACGCCCGCGTGGGCCACTGTGCGGTACTCGTCCTTCATCAGCCCAGCGTATGCGCTGCACGCGCGCGTGGAGCACGCCGACCCCGGCACGGTCCGCGCGCGCGTGCAGCGCGCCGGCGTCCTCGACCCCCGCGCGGTCACCCCCCCCCGGCGGCTGCGGGACCGCACCGGGCAGGTCCCGGACCACCCCGGGTCCACGTGGCTGAGCGGACTCAGCTCTTCTTGCCGCGCGGCACGATCACATCCGTCAACAGGGCGGTGCCGCCGACGAGTTCCGGCCACCCGCCGCCGTGCCAGGCGAGGACCGCGACGGCTGAGGTCGGGAACTTCGTCCGTACCCGGTCCAGCGTGTCGTCGAGGCCGTCCCCGGCCAGTTCCAGGACCAGGGCCGCGAGGCCCGGGTTGTGCCCGATCAGCAGCAACGTCCCTACCTGGTCCGGGACTTCGCGCAGGACCTCCAGCAACTCCGGTACGTCCGCCGCGTACAGCCGCCGGTCGACTCGTACGGGCGGCGGGGTGCCCCACTGCTCCGCCGCCAGTTCCCAGGTCTCGCGGGCGCGCAGGGCGGTGGAGCACAGCGCGAGGTCCGGCAGGCAGTCGGACGCGGCGAGGGCGCGCCCGGCCGCCGGGGCGTCGCGACGGCCGCGCGGCGCGAGCGGGCGCTCGTGGTCGGCGACGCCCGCGGCCCAGGCGGACTTGGCGTGCCGCAGGACGACGAGTCGGCGCAGCGGGCCGGCGCCGGCGCGCGCCGTCACAGCGACGCCCCGATGTCACGGGTGAGTTCGAGCCCGAGGAGACGGTCCGCGTAGGCGTACGTCTCGAAGCGGGCGCCCTCCGGTACGTCGGATGTCTCCACCCACCGCAGGACGCGCAGCACTCCGGGTACGTCCAAGTCGTCCTCCCAGGCGGCGCGCAGCCGTTGGCGTACGTCGTCGGGGACGGGCCGGGACGGCCGGGTGGCCCAGGCGGCGACGGCGGCGCGCCAGCGTGTGAGCGTGCCGTCGGCATCCGCCAGGACGGCCGCGTCGAGCCGCAGGGGCTCGTCCCTGCGGTGCGCGAGGAGGGCCAGGCGCAGGACGCCGGGATCCACGGGGCCGCTGCCGGGCTCGACGGGCGCGACCTCGACGCACACACCGCCCGTACCCACGTCGCCCGTGCCCGCGTCGCCCGTCCCCTCCCCGCGCGGGCCGAAAACGTCGATGGTCTGCGCCTCGGCCGGCCCCGTGGCGGCGGGTTGGTGGTCCTCGAAGGGCCGGACACCGAGCGCCGTGGCACCCGCCCGGAGTTCCGCCAGGCCGGCCCGGGAGCTCACGGTCGCCCAGACGGGTGTGCCACCGAGCTCCAGGGCCCGGACGAGGACGTCGGCGACGAGGATCACCCGGAGACCCGTGGTGTCGAACCCGGAGGCACGTGCGTGAACACGGACCAGGCTCCGAGGGGCGCGGACGGCGTCGGTGGGTTCGCCCGTTCGGGCGTCGATGATACGGAGCACAGGGTGAGCGTAGGCGGGCCGGGGCCCGGACGCAGGGAGGTGGGGCCTGTTCCGGTCATGTGTACGCGTGGCGCGCATCATGTCCTCCGCGTGGCGCGAAGCCCCGTCGTACGGCGGTGGAGGTCACCCGGCGGGCACGGGCCGCTGTTCCGGCGGCGTTCATCGCGATGCCACGTTTGTGCCCCCGAGGGCCTCGCGTCACCTGAAGTCGTCTCGCGTCACCTGATGCCGCGGTTCGCCGGTGACGCCTGACTCGGTCAGCGTCAGTGTGCAGGATTCCCCCGGAGCCACCGGCACTGTGCGGTCCGCGAAGGCGACGGTGATCGGGTCCCGGTCGGAGTCGGGCACGGTGATGCGCAACTGGTCGGACTTCAGACGCAGTTGCACACCCCAGTGACCCTGATAGCGGATCGAGAACCCGTACTCGGACATCTCCGGCAGCGGCACGGGATCGAACCGCAGCGCGCCGCCCCTGGTCTCCAGGCCGGTCAGGCCCCGCTGTATGAGGTCGAGGGTGCCCCCCATGGCGCCCAGGTGAATGCCCTCGCCGGTGGTGCCGCCCTGCAGGTCGGCGATGTCACTGGCCAGCGCCTCCTGCACGAAGTCCCACGCCTGCGCCCGCTGGGCGCGGGCCAGCACCCAGCCGTGGACGAGGCTGCTGAGGGTGGACCCGTGGCTGGTGCGGTCCAGGTAGTAGTCGACGGTGCGGTGCCAGGTGTCGTCGTCGAGTTCGTACCCCAAGTGCCGGAACAGGCCCTGGAGTTCGCTGGGCGAGAAGAGGTACCCGAGCATCAGGACGTCGGCCTGCTTGGACGCCTGGTAGCGGTTGACGGTGTCCCCCTCGGCCTCCAGGATCCGGTCGAGGCGGCGGATGTCGCCGTACTGGTCCCGGTAGCCCTGCCAGTCGAGTTCCGCGAGGTCGCCGTAGCCGGCGAACTGGCTGATGACACCGGCGTGGAACGGGACGTGCAGCGTGCGGGAGACGTCGTCCCACATGTTGAGTTCGGAGGGTTCCAGGCCGACGCGATCGAAGAGGTCGCCGCGGACGTACTCGGGAAGTCCGCGCAGTACGTCGAGGGCGCGGGCGAGGACCCAGGCGGCGGTGACGTTCGTGTAGGCGTTGTCGTCGAGTCCCGGCCGCTCGGCGTCGGGATAGGCATCGTGGTACTCGTCGGGGCCGACGACGCCGCGGATCCGGTAGCGGCCCAGTGTCTCGTCGTACGTGGCCATGCCGGCCCAGAACCGGGCGATCTGCGCCAGCATCTCGGCGCCCTTGTCGTGCAGGAACTCCATGTCGCCGGTCGCCTCGCAGTACTGCCACACGTTGTACGCGATCGCCAGGCCCACATGGTGCTGGAGCCGGGAGTGGTCGGGCAGCCAGCGCCCCGAGCGCGGGTTCAGGTGGAGTCGCTGGGTTTCCTCGCGTCCGTCGCTGCCGCTCTGCCAGGGGTACATGGCGCCGGTGTGGCCCGCGTCCGCGGCGGCGAAGCAGGCCCGCTCCAGGCGGCGGTGGCGGTGTGCGAGCAGCGCCCGGGAGACCTCGGGGAAGTGCAGGTTCAGGTAGGGCAGCACGAACAGCTCGTCCCAGAAGACGTGCCCCCGGTACGCCTCACCGTGCAGGCCGCGCGCCGGGACCCCGACGTCCAGGTCGGCGGTGTGCGGCGACAGCGTCTGCAGCACATGGAAGAGGTGCAGGCGCAGCACCGGACCCGCACTGTTGGGCACGTCCAACTCGGCGTTGCGCCAGAGCTGTTGCCAGGCCGTGCGGTGGGCGTCCAGGAGGGCATCGGCGTCGCGGGCGCGGCCGACCCGGTCGACGGCGGCGCACAGCGGGTCGCTGATCGCCGGGTCGTGCGAGGTGTGCAGGGCGATCGTCTTGTCGACGGTGATCGTGTGGCCGTCGGTCACCGGGATCCGCAGCACGCGAGCGACCCGCGCGCGCTCTTCGACGGTCGTGGCTTCGGCCGACGGAACGTCGACCACGGTCCGCGCGGCCAGGCCGACCCTTATGCCGGACGTGCTGGTGCGGCAGCCCAGCCAGACCGTGCCCTCCTCCGAGGACCCGGTCTGGACATCGGTGAGGTGCCGGGAGGCCAGCGAGCGGTACCGGTCCACTCCGGTGTTGGCGACCGTACCGTCGAGCGCCGACTCCACCTCGACCTGACCCGACCAGCCTTCGGGCATCAACTCGATGCGGAGCAGGGCGAGATGCGGTTCGGCCATGCTGACCAGGCGGAGCTGGCGCACGGTGAGGCATCGCCCCTCCTCGTCCTGGTAGCGCACCGTGCGCTCCAGGGTGCCGGAGTGCAGATCCAGGGTCTGTTCGTGGTCGAGGAGTGTGTGGGTGTCGGGCGAGAGCCACGTCCCGGCGGGCGTTCGGATCCACAACGGCAGCCAGTTGGGGAGATTGACCATGTCCTCGTTCTCGACCCAGTGTCCGGCCACGTCCGAGGTGAGCCGGTTGTAGATGCCGGCCGCGTACGTGCCCGGGTAGTGGACGGCGTCGGCGGCGCACTCGGGAGCCGCGCCGCGGGTCGCGAAGTAGCCGTTCCCGAGCGTGCACAGGGTCTCGCGCAGGCGCTCCTGTGCCGGGTCGTATCCCTTGTACTCCCAGATCCACTCGCTCATCGTCGGTCCTCCGATGCGAGGAGTTCCGCGAGGTCGTCGACCACCAGGTCCGCGCCATGCTCGAGGAGTCCGGCGCGGGTCCCCCGAGTGTGCGCCCGGTCCACGCCGATGACCACCGCGAAGCCACCGCGCCGCCCGGCCTCGACCCCGGCCAGGGCGTCCTCGACGACCGCGGCCCGTGCGGCGGGGATGCCGAGGCGGCGGGCCGCCTCCAGGAACAGGGCCGGATCCGGTTTGCCGGGCAGGTGCAGACGGGCGGCTTCGGTGCCGTCCACGAGCGTGTCGAAGAGATCCCGCACTCCCGCGTGCTCGAGCAGTTCGCGGGCGTGCCGGGAGGCCGACGCCGCGGCCAGCGCGAGTCCGGCGGAGCGCAGGACGCCGAGCAGCCGGACCGTACCGGGATAGGCATCGATTCCGTGATCGCGCACGGCCTCGGTGAAGAGCCGCTCCTTGTCCGCGGCGACGGCCTGGACGTCGGCCTCCGACGGGTGCAGCCCCCGGGACTCCAGGAAGACCCTCGCTCCGTCGAGACGTGACCTGCCGTCGACGTACCGCAGGTATTCGCCCTCCGCGTCGAAGGAACGCTGCCCCCGCAGGCTCAGAACGGCGTCGAACGCGGTCTTCCACGCGGCGGCGTGCACCCGTGCGGAGTCCGTGATCACACCGTCGGTGTCGAACACCACGGCCGCTGTCCCTCGCAGCGCCCTGGGTACAGCAGCCGTGCAGCTTCGTTCTGCGCTCATCAGTCGTCGGCCACCACCAGCCATGAGGTCGGGGGGCAGGTTGCGTAGCCCTTTCCATTGTCGTACCGGCCGAGGGTCTTCACCAGCGTGGCTGCCGCCCGGAGCCTGGTCCGGAGCGCGGAATCTCAGGTGGTGCACGGGAATGACCGCCCGCCCCACGCTGTTGCCCGGCTGGACACCTGTTGCCGAAAACACTCCAAGGAGGCCGACCGTGTACGGCGACCCCGCGACGATCCGCAAGATCCTCACCGAACTCGGCGAAACCTGGGCGATCGTCGGCCTCTCGTCGAACCAGCATCGCGCGGCCTACGGGGTCGCCGACGTCCTCCAGCGCTACGGCAAGCGCATCGTGCCTGTGCACCCGAAGGCCGAGACCGTCCACGGGGAGAAGGGGTACCGCTCCCTGGAGGACATCCCTTTCCCGGTCGATGTGGTGGACGTCTTCGTCAACAGTGACCTCGCGGGCCCCGTCGCCGACGAAGCCACCGCCATCGGCGCCAAGGCGGTCTGGTTCCAGCTCGATGTCATCGACGAAGCCGCGTACGACCGTGCCCGGGGCGCCGGACTCGCCATGGTGATGGACCGCTGCCCGGCGATCGAGATCCCGCGGCTCGGCTGACCTCCGACTGCCTTGCGCACCCCTGCGGTTGACGCCCCGTGGGCGCCGCGGTTTCCTGCACCGGTGCCTGCCCTTCATATCGAGAAGCCGGACAGCGACGCCCGTCTCAAGGACTGGCGGCACGTCCACAATGTGATCGTCCCGCCCGCCGCCATGTCGCTGGACGAGGTGCGGGAGCGGGTCCGGCGCCATCACCTGGAGATCGCGTATCTCGGCGACGTCCTGGTGGGCTGCACGACCGTGCGCCCGCCCGCGAACGACACCGCCACGGCCACGGTGATCGCGCGCGTGCTCGCCGAGCACCGTGGCCAGGGGTTCGGCGAGGTGCTGTACGCACGCGGTCTTGAGCAGGCGCGCGCGCTGGGCGCCGAGGTGATCGAAACGGTCGTCCTGACGGCCAACGAGGACGGGCTGCGGTTCGCGCGCAAGCACGGGTTCGTCGAGATCGAGCGCTACGTACTGCCGGGCGGGACCGCGGAGTGGATCGACCTGAGGCTGGCCTGAGCGCCCGGCGTGCTTGGCCTCGCCCAGGCCGAGGCGGCGCGCCGGCGGGACGGAGGCACCTTTCGGAGCCGGCGGAACGGCGGGACATTTCGGAGCGGAGGACGGTATGACACCACTGATGAGCGGATTGCGAGTCGACTACACGGACCACGACGATCCCGTGCTGATCCGTGCGGACGGCACTCCGGTGGACACCTGGCGGGAGAACTACCCGTACGAGCGGCGCATGGAGCGCAAGGAGTACGAGTGGCACAAGCGGCTCCAGCAGATCGAGTTGCTGAAGCTGCAGAGCTGGATCAAGAAGACCGGCCGCCGGCTCGTCATCGTGTTCGAAGGACGGGACGCGGCGGGCAAGGGCGGCACGATCAAGCGGTTCACGGAGCACCTCAACCCCCGCGGCGCGCGGGTCGTGGCGCTGGAGAAGCCGACCGAACGCGAGCGCGGGCAGTGGTACTTCCAGCGGTACGTGGAGCATCTGCCGACCGCGGGCGAGATCGTGATGTTCGACCGGTCCTGGTACAACCGGGCGGGCGTGGAGCGCGTGATGGACTTCTGCACGGACGACGAGTACCGCCGCTTCATGCGGCAGGCGCCCGCCTTCGAGCGGATGCTCGTCGACGACGGGGTGGACCTGATCAAGTTCTGGTTCTCAGTCTCGCAGGGCGAGCAGCGCACCCGTTTCACCATCCGTCAGGTCGATCCCGTACGGCAGTGGAAGCTCAGCCCCATGGACCTGGCCTCGCTGGACCGCTGGGACGACTACACCGCCGCCAAGGTCGCCATGTTCCGCGAGACGGACACCGAACAGGCGCCCTGGACCGTGGTGAAGAGCAACGACAAGAAGCGGGCCCGTGTCGAGGCCATGCGCAGCGTCCTGGCGCGCTTCGACTACGCCGACAAGGACACGGAGGTCGTCGGCAGCCCGGACCCGAGCATCGTGGGCGCGGCGGCGAACCTGCTGGAGGCGGGCGAGGACGACACCGGCCGCTGACCGCCGGGGGGCGCGGCGCGTGGGGCGCTCTCAGCCGCTCTCAGCCGTGTGCGGGTCGATTGCTGATGCGGTGGTCGGCCAGGCTCAGCGCCTCGTCGACCACACGGCGCAGATGGCCGTCGCCGAGTGAGTAGATCACCCGGCGGCCTTCCTTCCTGGTGTTCACCAGCCCCGCGAGCCGGAGCCGTGCCAGATGCTGGCTCACGGCCGGGCGCGCGGCGCCGCACACCTCCGTGAGCGTCGTGACGTCGGCCTCACCGCCGGTCAGGGCATGGAGGAGCGCGAGGCGCGTGCGGTCGCCCAGCAGGGCGAGGAGTTCGGCGGCGAGCGCGAACTGTTCCTCGCCGGGAGTACGCGGATGCGCATCATGCGCAGGTGATAGATGCATGCGTGCGCTCATACGCACATAATGGCCTCGTGGGCGCCCAAACGTCCACTCCCGCGCACCGGAAGGGGCCCTCCCGTGAGCCACCGGCACCACCACGAGCACGGCCACGAGCACGGCCACGACCACTCGCACGAGGCTGAGGGCGGCCGCGGGCACGGCCACTCGCAGGAGCACGAGACCGAGCACGGAGACGGCCGCGGGCCCGACCACGGGCACGGACAGTCGTACGAGCCCGACCCCCACCCCGACCGCACCCACCAGCACCCCCACGGCCGCCACCCGCACCCCCATCCCCGCACCCTCACAAGCCGCCTCCGCCACCTCCTCACCCCCCACTCCCACGAAACCGCCGACAAACTCGACTCCGCTCTGGAGTCGTCGGCCCGGGGCATGCGGGCGCTCTGGGTCTCCCTGGCCGTTCTCGGTGCGACGGCCTTGGCGCAGGCGGTCGTTGTCGTGGTCTCGGGGTCGGTCGCGCTGCTCGGCGACACCGTGCACAACGCCGCCGACGCGCTGACGGCCGTACCACTCGGAATCGCCTTCGTGCTGGGCCGACGCGCGGCGACGCGGCGATTCACGTACGGCTACGGGCGGGCGGAGGATCTTGCGGGCATCGTGATCGTGCTGACCATCGCCGCGTCCGGGACCTTCGCGGCCTGCACGGCGCTCGACCGGCTGCTCGACCCGCGGCCGATGCGGCACATCCCGGTCGTCGCGGCGGCCGCGCTCATCGGCTTCCTCGGCAACGAGTGGGTCGCCCGGCACCGTATCCGCGTCGGCCGCGAGATCGGCTCCGCCGCACTCGTCGCGGACGGACTGCACGCGCGCACGGACGGATTCACGTCACTCGCCGTGCTCGTGAGCGCGGCAGGCGCGGCCCTCGGGTGGCAACTAGCCGACCCGCTGGTGGGGTTGGCGATCACGGCGGCGATTGTGCTGGTGCTGCGCGATGCCGCCCGCGAGGTGTTCCGGCGGGTGATGGACGCCGTGGACCCGGAGTTGGTGGACCGGGCCGAGCGGGCGCTGCGGGGGGTCGAGGGCGTGCGCGATGTGGGCGAGCTGCGCCTGCGCTGGATCGGGCACCGGCTGCGGGGCGAGGTGGCGGTCGTTGTGGACGGCGAGGTGAGCGTGCGCCGGGCCCACCACATCGCCGTCGAGGCCGAACACGCCCTGCTGCACGCCGTCCCGAAACTGACCGCCGCCCTGGTCCACGCCGATCCGACGCCGGCCCCCGGCGAGGCGGATCCGCATCTGGCGCTGGCGCATCACGCGGCGGCGTGAACCGTCAGGCGATGCCCAGCCCGTCCAGCACCACCGCGTTCGGCAGTTCCGCGAACGCCTTCCCGGGCACCAGCAGTTTCCCGCGTCGCCGGCCGCTGCCGACCAGGACATACGGCAGCTCGACGACGGCAGCGTCCACCAGCACGGGCCAGTCGCCGGGGAGTCCGATCGGGGTGATGCCGCCGTACTCCATGCCGGTCTCCCCGGTCGCCGTGTCCATCGGGGCGAACGAGGCCTTGCGGGCGCCAAGTTGGCGGCGCACGGCGCCGTTGACGTCGACGCGGGTGGTGGACAGGGCGAGGCACGCGGCGAGTGTGGTCGCGCCGCCGCGCTTGCCCGCGACGACCACGCAGTTGGCGGACCGGTCGAGCAGTTCCCGGCCGTAGTGCTCGACGAACGTGGCGGTGTCGGCCCACTGCGGTTCCGTCTCGACGTAGACGATCTGGTCGGCGGGGACGCTGCCCCGCCAGTCGCGTACGGCGTCGGCGACCGGGAGGATGAGTTCGTCGAGGCAGTCGGGGGCGGGCGTGGCGTGGTCGAAGTGTCCGATGGGTGCGCGCATGACGGCACGCTAACAGCCGCGCCGGGACCGTCCGTCCGGTGTCTCAGTGCACGGGCGGGACCGAGACGGTCATGACCATTTCGACCGGTACGTCGCCGTCATTGCCGTACGTGTGCGGGGTGTTGGCCTCGAAGGAGGCGCTCGCGCCCGCGGGGACGGGGTACGCGACCCCGTCGACCGTGAGGGTCAGCTCGCCGGCCGTGACGTGGATGAGTTCGACGGTGCCGGTGGGGTGCGGGTCCGAGGGGCTGCCCTCGCCGGGCATGAGCCGCCAGTCCCACATTTCCAGCGGTCCGGGCGCCTCGGTGCCCGCGAGGAGCCGGTTGTAGCTGCCCGCGTCGGTGTGCCACAGCCGTACGGCCTGCTCGGCCGGGACGATCCGGACCTTGGGGCCCTGTTCGTAGTCGAGGAGGGTCGTGATGCTGACGCCGAGCGCGTCGCCGATCTTGACGACGGTGCCCAGGCTCGGGTTGGTCCTGGCCTGCTCGATCTGGATGAGCATGCCGCGGCTGACTCCGGCGCGCGCGGCGAGCGCGTCCAGAGTGAAGCCCCGCTCGGTGCGCCAGCGCTTCACATTGCGCGCCAGGGACTGAGTCAGCAGGTCGAGGTCCGACACGTTCCGTCCAATATTCTGGATGACAGAGTTCAGTCTAGTGAACTATTGTGTGGTGCACCTTATCGTTCACCGAACTGTACTGCGAGGCACCCCGTGACAGCATTCTTCGCCCTGGCCACGAGCCTTCTGTGGGGCCTGGCCGACTTCGGCGGAGGGCTGCTGACCCGGCGTACGCCCGCCCTCACGGTGGTCGTCGCCTCGCAGACCATCGCGGCGGTGGTCCTTGGCGCCATCGTGGTCGCCACCGGCGGCTGGAGCGCGGCGGGACCGCAGCTGTGGTTCGCGGCCGCCGCCGGACTGGTGGGTCCGGTCGCGCTGCTCTCCTTCTACAAGGCGCTCGCGCTGGGCCCGATGGGGGTCGTCTCCCCGCTCGGCTCGCTGGGCGTGGCCGTTCCGATCACCGTGGGACTCGTTCTCGGGGAGCGCCCCGGACTCATGCAGTTCGCGGGGATCGCGATCGCCGTCGTGGGCGTCGTGCTCGCGGGCGGGCCCCAGCTGAGGGGCGCCCCCGTGCAGCGGCAGGCGATCCTCCTCACGCTGCTCGCGGCGCTCGGCTTCGGCACGGTGTTCGCGCTGATCGCGGAGGCGTCATCGACGATCACCGGGCTGTTCCTCGCGCTCTTCGTGCAGCGCGTGACCAACGTGGCGGCGGGCGGCGCGGCCCTCTACGTCTCCGTGAAGCGCGGCAACCCGGCCCTCCCCGAGGGCGGCTTCCCCTGGGGCTCCCTCCCCGCGCTCGCCTTCGTCGGCCTCGCCGATGTCGCGGCCAACGGCACGTACTCGATCGCCGCCCAGCACGGCCCGGTCACGGTCGCCGCCGTCCTCGCCTCGCTCTATCCGGTGGTCACGGCCCTGGCGGCGCGCGGCCTCCTCAGCGAACGGCTGCGCGGCATCCAGGCGGCGGGAGCGGGACTGGCGCTGGTCGGCACGGTGCTGCTCGCCACCGGCTGAGTGCCCTGAGGACTCAAGACTCCGCGCGTACGTCCCCGGAGGCACCCTCGGCATCGAGGTCCAGCTCCGCCAGCCGCGCGGCGGCTTCCTCGTCGAGCCCCGAGAGGGCCAGCAACTGATCCGGCGTCACCCCGTCGGGAATCGGCACCGGCGCCGGGGTCCGCAGCGGGGGCTGCCATCCCTCCACCTGGTCCCAGCGCCGTACGACGCGTGCGGGGGCGCCCGCCACGACCGAGTGGTCCGGCACCGCGCCTCGTACGACCGCACCCGCCGCCACCACGACGTTCCGCCCGATCCGCGCCCCCGGCAGGATCACCGCCCCGGTCCCGATCCAGCAGCCGGACCCGATCTCCACCGGCTCCATCCGCGGCCACTGCTTGCCGATCGGCTCGTGCGGATCGTCGTACGAGTGGTTCGTGGACGTGACGTACACATACGGCCCGAAGTAGCAGTCGCTGCCGATCGTGACCGTCGTGTCGGCGATGACATGGCTGCCACGGCCGAGGACGACGCCGTCGCCTATGCGCAGGATCGGGTCGGGGCCGAGGTCGAGGTCGGGCATCAGACCGGCGGTCAGCGTGACCTGTTCGGCGACGATGCAGTGGGAGCCGAGGTGGATCCAGGGTTCGCCGAAGACGGTGCCCAGCGGGAACGCCAGTCTGGTACCTGTTCCCATCGCGCCGAAGCGGAGTCGCCCGGGGCGCTCGGCCGTGACCGCGCCCGTGCGCTGCACCCACGCCCAGCCCGCGTGGACGGCACGCTGGGCGAGGCGGCGCCGCCATGATGAGAACGTGTTCTTGCTCTTGGGCACCCGCTCACGGTACTCAGCGGGCGGTACGCCGATGAGGTCGTACGGCTGTGATCTTCGCCCCACCGGGACGGTGGGTCCGCTCCCCCGAGGCACCAGGCTCCGGGCCGGAAGCGATGGCATACGGTGCCGGAGTACCGACGACGAAGAGACGGTGAGACGGTGATGACGCATCAGGCGCTGATCATGGGGATCGGCGGCAAGGAACCGCAGGTTGACCAGGAAACCTTCGTGTCGCCCACGTCCGTGGTGATCGGGGACGTCACCCTGCACGCGGGCGCGAGCGCCTGGTACGGCGCGGTGCTGCGCGCCGACGGCGGTCCGATCGTCATCGGCGCCGACAGCAATGTCCAGGACAACTGCAGCCTCCATGTCGACCCCGGCTTCCCCCTCACCGTCGGCGAGCGCGTCTCCATCGGGCACAACGCCGTGGTGCACGGCGCCACCATCGAGGACGACTGCCTGATCGGCATGGGGGCCACGGTGCTGAACGGCGCGGTGATCGGAGCCGGTTCGCTGGTGGCCGCGCAGGCCCTGGTGCCGCAGGGGATGCGAGTGCCCCCGGGCTCGCTCGTCGCGGGCGTCCCCGCCAAGGTCAAGCGGCAGCTGAGCGACGAGGAGCGCGAGGGCATCTCGCTGAACGGCACGCTGTACGTGGAGCTGGCGAAGGCCCACCGGGCCGCGCACGAGGAGCAGTGACGCCCTGCTGACTCAGTCGACGGCGGGGGCCGGGACGGGCTCCGGCTCGGTCACCTTGGCCTCGGCCGTCGCCTGCTTCGCCTTGCGCTTGACGATCATCATCGAGGCGAGCGCGATGAGCAGCGCCATGACCAGGCCGAGCCAGGAGAAACGCTTGAGCCAGGCCTCGGCGACCACACCGACGTAGTAGATGACCGCGGTGGTGCCGCCGGCCCAGACGATCCCGCCGAACACATTGGCGATCAGGAACTTCCAGTAGGGCATGCGCAGCACACCCGCGAGCGGCCCCGCGAAGATCCGCAGCAGGGCGATGAAGCGGCCGAAGAAGACGGCCCACATGCCCCACTTCTGGAAGGACCGCTCGGCGGTGGCGATATGGCCCTCGCTGAAGTGCCTGGGGAACTTGGCGCCGAGCCAGGCCAGCAGCGGGCGTCCGCCCTTGCGGCCGATGGCGTAGCCGATGGAGTCCCCGACGATAGCGCCGACGGTGGCGCAGGTCCCGAGGATGACGGGGTTGATGCCCTCGTGCTGCGAGGCGAGCAGGGCCGATGAGACCAGGATGATCTCGCCCGGCAGCGGGATGCCCAGGCTCTCCAGGCCGATGACCAGACCCACCAAGGCGTAGATGCTGACCGCGGGCACCGTCTCAAGCCACTCCTGGACGTGCAACGCCGGTTCCTCCCGAATCGCGTAACCCGGCGTACGCCCCGGAGCGGGCGCACGCCGGGGAAGCCTACCGTCCGGCGCGGCGCGGCACGGGCCTCGCCCTGCCCGCGACTGCTGACTGAATGCGTGTGCCGGCCGGCGCGGGCCGCCACGGCACGACGAGGGGCCCTGACCAGGTCGCATTCCCCGGTCAAGGCCCCATGTCGGTACTCGGCTCAGCCGTTCGGGCGCAGGGTCCAGACGACGGTCATCTCGCCGGTGACGGCACCGTCGGCGCGCTGGATGGCGATGGCGACGGGGAACTCCGGGCGCTGACCGGCGTCGAGTTCGGCGACGACCTCGGCGACGGGGCGACCGAGCGTCGCGGTGGCCGTGACGGGGCCCATCGCGAGCTTCTTGTACGCGATCTCGGCGCTGACCGCGAGCGGCACGGCGCGCGACAGCTGCTCACCGAACGCGGCGAGGACGATGGCCCCGCTCGCCGACTCCCCCAGCGTGAACATCGCGCCGGCGTGCGGTCCGCCGACGTGGTTGTGGTAGTCGCTCTGGTCCGGCAGCACCACCACGGCCTTCTCCGGGGAGGTCTCCACGAACTCGAGGTTCAGGGTCCGGGCCATGGGCACGGTGGCGGCGAGCATCTCGCCGATCGTCATCTGGTCTGCGCTCATGCCGCCACGTTACCCGCGAGTAGCGAATCTTGACCAGGGCCCGGCGGCGTTCCGACTCCTGACCGGTACATGCCTGACGATTCATGGTGACCGAACCGTGTCACAGGCGGCACTAGGCTGACTGCCCATGTGGCCAGGACAGCAGCCGCCCGGGGGCGAGCAGAACCCGCAGGACCAGAACCCGTACCAGCAGCCGGGGTACCAGCAGCCGAATCCGTACCAGCAGCCCGGATATCAGCAGACGGGGCATCAGCAGCCCGGCTACCAGCAGCCCAACGCGTACGGGCAGCAGCCCGGGCAGGGTCAGTGGGGTGCTCCCTCGCCCATGGGGACGCCCGGACCCCCGAGCGGTGGCGGCAACAAAACGAAGGTCGTCGCCATCCTGGCGGCCACAGCCGTGGTGGTGGCCGCCGGTGTGACCGGCTTCCTCGTGCTCGGCGGCGACAAGGACGACAAGGCCGACGACGGCAAGGCCCCGAAGCAGTCGGTCAGCCCGTCGCAGTCGCAGGAGCCGAGCGCTTCCGCCTCGGACGACAACCCGCGCGGCGGCGACGCGGAGAAGGCGACCATCGCCGGCTGGAAGGTCGTCGTCAATCCCAAGTGGGGCACGGCGTTCGACGTTCCGGCGGACTGGGAGGTCGAGTCGCCGGGCACGTCGATCGGCTTCGAGAAGCACGACGCGAAGGCCGGCGACAAGCCCATCATCGTGATGTCGGCGCCCGCGTACTACAAGTCCAAGTGGTGCACGTCCGACGACGACAAGGACGGCACCACGGACGACACCGCCCTGGGCGCCGTGGGCACCAAGGGCGCGAGCGGCGCCAAGAGCACCGACGAGGTCGCCGTGAACCAGGTGCCCTGGTGGGTCTACGGCGGCTACACGCAGCCGGACAAGAAGAGCATCACCTTCGACGAGAAGGCCAAGCCGTACACGACGACGTCGGGCGTCGAGGGCAGCGTCGCGTGGGCCAGGTCCAAGAACACGCCCCAGAAGGGGAAGTGCGCGAGCGACGGCAAGGCCGTCACGTTCGGGTTCAAGAACTCCGCGGGCGACTACGTGGCGTGGAACCTCTACGGAGCCACCGGCGTGGACGAGGAGATCCCCGACGCGACCATCCTGAAGATCCTCAGCACCGTGCGGCTGCACGGCGAACCGACGGAGTCCTGAGCCAACTCCCCGGGTGCCCGGCCCTTTTGTGGACCGCCGTGGCACCCGGGTCTCCGGCCCCTCTATCGTTACCGGCCATGTGGCCAGGACACCAGCCGCCCGGGGGCGAGCAGAACCCGCAGGACCAGAACCCGTACCAGCAGCCGGGGTACCAGCAGCCGAATCCGTACCAGCAGCCCGGATATCAGCAGACGGGGCATCAGCAGCCCGGCTACCAGCAGCCCAACGCGTACGGGCAGCAGCCGGGGCAACCGCAGTGGGGGGCTCCGCCGGAGCCGTTGGGAGCTCCTCAGGCTCCTGGTGGCGGTGGCAGCGGCGGGGGTGGCAACAAGACCAGGATCACCGCGATCGTCGCGGCATCGGCCGTCGTGATCGCGGCCGGTGTCACCGGCTTCCTCGTCCTCGGCGGCGGTGACGACAACAAGAAGGCGGGCGGCGATCCGTCCGGCTCCCCCAAGGCGTCCGCCTCCACGTCGCCGAGCGCGAGCGGTGGTGACGACAACCCGCGGGGCGGCGAGGAGGAGAAGGCGACGATCGCCGGCTGGAAGGTCGTGGTGAACCCGAAGTGGGGCACCGCCTTCGACGTTCCGGCGGACTGGGAGGTCGAGTCGCCGGGCACGTTCATCGGCTTCGAGGACGAGGAGAAGGGCGACGGCTCCGCGTTGATCGGCATGTCCGCCCCCGCCATCCTCAAGGAACAGTGGTGCACGTCCGACGACGACAAGGACGGGTACGAGGACGACAAGTCACTGGCCGCCGCGGGCACCAAGGGCCAGAGCGGCGCCAAGAACACCGCCGACGTCGCGCGCAACGACTCGGCCTGGTGGGTCTTCGGCGGCTACACCGACCAGAAGAAGGCCTCGAAGAAGCTGCTCACCATCGGCAAGTCCAAGGCGTACACGACGGCTTCGGGCGTCAAGGGCAGTGTCGTGACGACATACTCGTCCGGTGCTCCCAAGAAGGGCAAGTGCGATTCGGACGGCAAGGCGACCACGTTCGCCTTCAAGAACGCGGCGGGCGACTTCGTGTCCTGGACGTTCTACGGCGCCAAGGGCGTGTCCGATGAGGTGTCCGACGCGACCGTGCAGAAGATCCTCAGCACGGTACGGCTGCACGGCGAACCGACGGGGTCCTGAGCCGCCGGCCAAGCACCCCACGGAGTTCTGAGACGCCCGCGCAGTTCACGGGGCCCTTCAGCCGCGTAGGCAGCTCGCAGGGCCCCGAGCTGTGCATACCCTCGGGCAAATGGTTTGGCAAGCCGAGGCTCCGGCGGCGATAGTCAGCCAGTGAACTCAGCCGCCGACTCCCCCCACCGCCTGCGCCGGCCTTCCTGGGCGGGCCGCAACTACACCCTGCTGACCGCCGCCGCGGTCGTCACCAACCTGGGCAGCCAGGGCGCGCTGATCGCCGCGGCGTTCGCGGTGCTCGACGCGGGCGGGGACGGGGGTGACGTCGGCCTGGTCGCGGCCGCGCGGACGCTGCCGCTGGTGCTGTTCCTGCTGATCGGCGGCGCGGTCGCGGACCGGCTGCCGCGGCATCGCGTCATGGTCGCGGCCAACGCCCTCAACTGCGTGTCGCAGGCGGTGTTCGCCGCCCTGGTCATCGCCGGTCAGGCGCAGCTGTGGCAGATGATGCTGCTGTCCGCGCTGGGCGGCACGGGGCAGGCGTTCTTCAACCCGGCGGCCGAGGGCATGCTCATGTCCTCGGTCAGCGGCGAGCAGGCGAGCCGCGCCTTCGCCGTGTTCCGGATGGCGATGCAGGGAGCGGGCCTGGGCGGCGCGGCCCTCGGCGGGGCCTTGGTCGCGGTGATGGGGCCGGGCTGGGTGCTCGCCGTGGACGCGGCGGCGTTCGCGGTCGCCGGGGCGCTGCGTTCATTCCTCGACGTCAGCCACATTCCGCCGCGCGCGTCCGGGGGCGGCCTGCTCGCCGACCTCCGCGACGGCTGGCACGAATTCATCGGGCGGCCCTGGCTGTGGACGATCGTCGCGCAGTTCTCCGTGGTGGTCGCGGTCGTCGGCGCCGCCGACGCGGTCTATGGTCCGCTGGTCGCCCGGGACAGCCTCGGCGGTCCGGGGCCTTGGGGGCTGGCCCTCGGCGCGTTCGGCGCCGGCACCGTCGGCGGCGCGCTGCTCATGACCCGCTGGAAACCGCGCCGGCTCCTGCTCGCGGGCACCCTCTGCGTCTTCCCGCTCGCCGCACCGTCCGCCGCGCTCGCGATTCCCGTGCCGCTGGGGCCGCTGTGCGCCGTGATGTTCGTCAGCGGTCTGGCGATCGAGGTCTTCGGTGTCGCGTGGATGACCGCGCTGCACCAGGAGATCCCCGAGGACAAGCTCTCGCGCGTCTCCGCGTACGACTGGTTCGGCTCGATCGCGATGGTCCCGCTGGCCACGGCCCTGGCGGGCCCGGCGGAACAGGCCTTCGGCCGCACGACGGCGCTGTGGGGCTGCGCGACGCTGGTCGTCGTCGTCACGGCGGCGGTGCTGTGCGTACCGGACGTACGGAATCTGACGCGGCGGACGAAGGCGCCGGTCCAGGGGGCACCGGCGCCGGGCGTGGCACCGGAGCCGGATGCGGCGCCGAAGCCGCAGCCGGAGTCAGCCGATGCTGAAGGCGCCGTCGGGCGGCTCGGGTGAAGGGACCGCGTTCTCGTCGCGTACGGGTTCGGCGGCGCCGATGAACTCCCTTAGCGCGGGCCCGTGTTCGACGCGCGCCGGGAAGGCGTCGGAGGCGGTGCGGCGCGCGAGGGTGGCCGTGTCGAGGGGCCGGTGGGACGCCACGAGCACCGCGTTGCCGAAGCGGCGGCCGCGCAGGACCCCCGGTTCGGCGATGAGGGCCAGCTCCTCGAACACTGCCGCGAACGTGGCGAGTTGAGAGCGGAGGAAGGCGAACGGCGCGGCGTCGGCCAGGTTGGCCAGGTAGACGCCGTCGGCGCGCAGTACCCGCTCGGCGGCGCGCGCGTACGCGGTGGAGGTGAGGTGCGCCGGTACGCGTGAGCCGCCGAAGACGTCCGCGATCACGATGTCGGCGGAGCCGGGCGCGGCGGCCTCGAGCCAGGCGCGGGCGTCCGCGCCGTGCAGGGTGATGCCCGCGTCGTCGGGCACCGGCAGGTGCTCGGCGACCAGGGAGAGCAGACCGCGGTCCGCCTCCACCACGTCCTGCCGCGAACCGGGCCGGGTCGCGGCGACATAGCGGGGCAGGGTGAGCGCCCCACCGCCCAGATGCAGCACGTCCAGGGCCGCCCCGGGTTCCGCCACCGTGTCCAGCACATGCCCGAGCCGTCGCGCGTACTCGAACTCCAGATGCGTCGGCGCGTCCAGATCGACGTACGACTGCGGCGCCCCGTCCACCGTCAGTAGCCACGCCCGCTTCCGGTCGACGTCCGGCATCAGTTTGGCGGTCCCGTGATCCACGCCCCGTGTCACGGGTATCGGCTCGTCCACGGCTCCATTGTGCCGGTACCGAAGACTCCCGCCCCGCCCGCCGCGGTACGCCCGCTGCGCCCCCTGGCTGAGCGGTCCCAGCCGCGGGTGCCCGCCTCCCCATGGCGGGCACCCGCGTCTCTCGGCCGGCGGTCAGCCGACCGACGTCACCGTCCCCGCGCCGACCGTCCGGCCGCCCTCGCGGATCGCGAAGCCCAGGCCGGGCTCCAGCGGCACCTCGCGCCCGAGCTCCACCGTCATCGTGACGGTGTCGCCGGGCCGGGCGAACGCGGTCTCGCCGAGGTCGACGTCGCCGACCACGTCCGCGGTGCGGATGTAGAACTGCGGCCGGTACCCGGTCGCGACCGGTGTCGTACGTCCGCCCTCGCGGCTCGACAGGACGTAGACCTGCGCGGTGAAACGGTGACTCGGCACGACGCTGCCGGGCGCGGCGACGATGTGTCCGCGGCGTACGGCGTCGCGCGGCACCCCGCGCAGCAGCAGCGCGACGTTGTCTCCGGCCTGCGCCTCCTCCATGGGCTTGCCGAAGGTCTCCAGACCGGTGACCACCGTGTCCACGGCGGCGCCCAGCACTTCGACACGGTCCCCGACCCGGATCGTGCCGCGCTCCACGGCACCGGTGACGACCGTCCCGCGTCCCGTGATCGTGAGCACGTTCTCGACGGGCAGCAGGAAGGGCGCGTCCAAGTACCGCTCGGGCATGGGCACATACGTGTCCACCGCGTCGAGCAGCGCGCCGATCGCCGACGCCCAACGGGGGTCCCCCTCAAGGGCCTTGAGACCGGACACCCGTACTACGGGTACGGAGTCGCCCCCGTAGCCGTGCGCGGAGAGCAGTTCGCGGACCTCCAGCTCCACGAGATCGGTGAGCTCCTCGTCGCCCGCGTCGGCCTTGTTGAGGGCGACGACGATGTGGTCGACGCCCACCTGCCGGGCGAGCAGCACGTGTTCGGCGGTCTGCGGCATGATCCCGTCGAGCGCGGAGACGACGAGGATCGCCCCGTCGAGCTGGGCCGCGCCCGTGACCATGTTCTTGACGTAGTCGGCATGGCCCGGCATGTCCACGTGCGCGTAGTGCCGGGTGTCGGTCTCGTACTCGACGTGCGCGATGTTGATGGTGATGCCGCGCGCGGCCTCCTCCGGCGCCCGGTCGATCCGGTCGAACGGCACGAACGTGCCGGTGCCGCGCTCGGCGAGGACCTTGGTGATGGCGGCGGTCAGGGTGGTCTTGCCGTGGTCGACATGACCCATCGTGCCGATGTTCAGGTGCGGTTTGGTGCGCACGTAAGCCGTCTTGGGCATGGCTGTACCTCGAAGTCTCTTCAGTGTCAGAGGAACTGAGTGACGGTCCCGGCGCGTACGGGCCGGGACGGGGACCCCAAGGATTTGCCGACCCTCCCCCTGCGGGGTCCGCCGGACGATCCGGGGAGGGTCAGCCTCGGGCGCCGTCGACGGCGGCCACGATGATCGGGACGGCAGCCTTCGGGGCATCCGCGACTGCGGATGCTGCGAGGAGGAAGGCGTACCGGAACATGAGGAGATCATCGCTGACGCGTCTGCCCACGTCGAATGGTTTTCCGCGCCCAGGAGTCGGGTGTTCCGGGCGGTGCATCAGGGGCGTCCGAGGCCGTCGGGGCGCTTCACGACGCAGGACACCGCGGGGCGTTTCACGACGCAGAACGCTGCGGGGCGTTTCAGGGACGCTTCACGGACCGATGTTCTTGAGCGCCTCGCGCACCGACAGCGGCGACAGCTTTCCGCGCTTCCGGGCGACGAAGTGCCGTACCGCCT
Source organism: Streptomyces dengpaensis (assembly GCF_002946835.1). Taxonomy (NCBI): domain Bacteria; kingdom Bacillati; phylum Actinomycetota; class Actinomycetes; order Kitasatosporales; family Streptomycetaceae; genus Streptomyces; species Streptomyces dengpaensis. The sequence continues at coordinate 7,504,003 of NZ_CP026652.1, read as the reverse complement.
CCGGGTCCGTCTTCGCGTACTCGCGCAGACACCACCCGATCGCCTTCCTGATGAAGAAGTCGGGGTGCCCGGACCGGCGGACGCAGTACCCGAAGAGGCGTTCCGTGTCGGTGGCTTCCTTGTAGCGCAGTTGGTGGAGCAGGGCCGTACGGGCGATCCACAGGTCGTCGTCCTCGATCCACGCGTCCATGTCGGTCTTCAGCCGCGGGTCGGCGGCCACGAGGCCTCCCACTATGTGGGAGGCGAGTGCGTCGACCGTGTCCCACCAGGAGACCGTGCCCACGAGGTGGCGCGCCACGGGCAGGAAGTCCGACGACAGCCGCCGCACATGGCGGCGCAGGTAGTCGACGGCGAAGTACTGGTACTCGCGCTCCGGCAGCTCCCAGCAGCGCAGCGCGAGCGCCGTGCAGTCGGCCTCGTCGGGGCCGGCGGTGCCCAGGAGGACGGTCCGGGACAGGGCGCGGCGCTCGGCCGTGGTCAGTCCGAGGAACGGCGCAACGTCCTTCATGTACGCGCGCATCGACGCGGCCCGTTCGGGATCGGCGGCCGCGGCGTAATGGGCGGTGAGCCGCTCCAACAGGGTGTCCGCGAGGGCGCTGTTCGGCACCTCGAACCGCGCACCCGACCGCGCACCCGCCTGTGCACCCGACGTTCCGGAAGCTGTGACGCCCATGAGACGAACCATACGGCGATCTCACACCTTGGTCGGTTAGGGTCGCCGGATGCCCGATGCCACCACCCGCTCTGGGGGCACCGCCACGGCCACTCCCCAGGCCGCCGCCACGGAGCTCTCCGCCGTCATCGACAGGGATGTCGCCGCGGAGCTCACCGTCGCCGCACCCGCTGTCCTGAACTCCGCGCGCACGGGCCTGACCGCCCGGTGCGCGAGAGCGCTGCTCTCGCCCTGGTCCCGGCTCTCGCTGCTCGTGCTGCTGCTCGCGACGGCCGCGTCGAGCGTGCTGCTCTTCGAACCGCAGCGGCTGCTCGCCGACGGCTGGCCGCCGCACCTCAGCGGCGCCGCGGCGGCCGTCGCGTTCGCCGTGGCCTACGGGCTGTGCACGGTCGCGTTCGTACCCCGGCCGCTCCTGAATCTGGCGGCGGGCGCCCTCTTCGGCTCCCCATGGGGCCTGGGAACATCGCTCGCGGGCACGGTGCTGGGAGCCGGTGTCGCTTTCGTGCTCGGCCGGGTCCTGGGGCAGGATGCGCTGCGCCCCCTGCTGCGTGCCCGTTTGCTGAAGGCGGCGGACGGGCAGCTCAGCCGCCACGGCTTCCGCTCGATGATGGCGGTCCGGCTGTTCCCCGGGGTGCCGTTCTGGGCCGCCAACTACTGCGCGGCGGTCTCTCGCATGGGGTGGCTGCCCTTCCTCCTCGCCACGGCGCTCGGCTCGATCCCGAACACCGCCGCCTACGTCGTCGCCGGCGCCCGGGCCTCGACGCCGACGTCGCCCGTCTTCCTCATCGCGATGGCCTTCATCGCCGTACCGGCCCTGGCGGGAGCGGTGGTGGCCTGGCGCAAGCGCCACCACCTGCGCGGGGACTGAAACGCGACGCGATCACTGCGCCACTGGCCACCAGCCACCAGCCACCAGCCACTACATGGATTCCAGCACCATCGCGTTGGCCAGTCCGCCCGCCTCGCACATCGTCTGCAGCGCGTAGCGGGCGCCTCGGGCCCGCATCGCGTGGACGAGAGTGGTCGTCAGGCGGGTGCCGCTCGCGCCGAGCGGATGACCGATCGCGATCGCTCCGCCGTGCACGTTGACCCGGGAAAGGTCGGCGCCCGTCTCCTGCTGCCAGGCGAGGACGACGGCCGCGAAGGCCTCGTTCACCTCGAAGAGGTCGATGTCGTCGAGGGCGAGACCCGCCTTGCGCAGCACCTTTTCGGTGGCCGGGATGACACCGGTGAGCATCAGCAGCGGGTCGGAGCCGGTGACGGCGAAGCTGTGCAGACGGGCGATCGGGCGCAGGCCGAGGCGGGCCGCGGTCTCGCTGGAGGTGATGAGCACGGCCGAGGCGCCGTCGTTGATGGGGCTCGCGTTGCCCGCGGTGACGGACCAGTCGATCTGCGGGAAGCGCTCGGCGAAGGCCGGGTCGTAGTAGGCGGGCTTGAGTCCGGCGAGTATCTCGGTGGTACTGGCGGGCCGCACGGTCTCGTCGCGGGTCACCCCCTCCAGGGGCGCGACTTCGGCGTCGAACAGGCCGTTGTCCCAGGCCGCGGCCGCCCTCTGGTGCGAGCTCACCGCGAAGTCGTCCATCCGCTCGCGCGAGATGCCCCACTTGGCTGCGATGAGTTCGGCGCTGATGCCCTGCGGCACCAGGCCCTCCGGGTAGCGCTCGGCGACTCCGGGCCCGAAGGGGTCCTTGCCCGCCGGCACGTTCGACCACATCGGTACGCGGCTCATCGACTCCACACCGCAGGCGACGACCATGTCGTACGCGCCCGACATGACGCCCTGGGCGGCGAAGTGCACGGCCTGCTGCGACGAGCCGCACTGCCGGTCCACCGTGGTGGCGGGCACCGTCTCGGGGAATCCCGCGGAGAGCACGGCGTACCGGGTGGTGTTCATGGCCTGCTCACCGACCTGGTCGACGGTGCCGCCGATGACGTCGTCGATCAGCGTCGGGTCGACCCCGGAGCGCTCGACGAGGGTGCGCAGCGTGTGGGCGAGCAGTTCCACGGGGTGAACATGGGCGAGGGAGCCGTTCGGCTTGCCCTTGCCGACGGGGGTGCGTACGGCTTCGACGATCACGGCGTCACGCATGGGATGCCTCTCAGATCTCTGAGGTCAGGGAACCGGCAACCAGGCAGGTTTGACCTTCAGACTCATAAGTTTGCATTCCAGACTCATGAGTTTGCTTTCCAAACCCGCTAAGTGACTCAAGAGTAGCCGAGTGGGTTGGAACAACCAACCCACCCCCTAGACTGGTGGCATGAAGGACGCGCGCCCCTGCTCGATCGCCGACACCCTCGTGCTCGTCGGCGAGAAGTACTCCCTGCTCGTACTGCGTGAGGTGTCCCTGGGCGTCACACGGTTCGACCAGCTGGTCCGCAACATCGGCGCCCCGCGCGATGTGCTGACCGCTCGCCTCAAGCGGCTCGTCGACGCCGGATTGCTGGAGAAGGTCGAGTACAGCGACCGCCCCAAGCGCTACGAGTACCGGCGCACTCAGGCCGGTTTGGAGCTGGAGCCGGTCCTGATGACGTTGATGGCGTGGGGCGACCGCCACCTTCGCAAGGACGGCGACCGTCCGATGGTGATCGAGCACATCTGCGGCCACGAATTCGTCCCGCGGGTCGTCTGCACCGAGTGTGGCAAAGAGATGCGGCACGGCGACATGACGCCCCACCCACAGGCCCCGGGCTGGACGGTCACGGGGCCCGTGGCGGGGTAGCACCAGCCCCCTTGTAGACGTCGAGCCGTCCGCACATGCCGAACCGCCCGTAGGCGGACGGCTGCTCGGCCCGTACTGCGGCGTCGCCGAGGTGGGACGTGTCGCCCCGTTCCAGCCGGTCGAGCTGGTCCCCCGTGGCCGCGGCGGCTGCCTGGGCGCCGCGCCGCCACCGCTCGCGCCACTCCACGATCCTGGGCCGCACCAGTGCGGCGGCGGCCCGGTGGAACGCGGCGAGCGGCTCGGGCCCTGCCGCGTCGCGCAGCGCCCGGTAGCCCTCAAGAGCCAGGTCACGCCGGGCCCGGGCGACCCGCGCCTGCTCCGCTTCGGGCGCGTCCGCCGGAATGACCGTCGCGGCCGCGTACGTCGCGGGGTCGGTCAGATACTCGGGCGGGAGCGTGAGGACCGCGTCGCCCGCCTCCGGCAGGCCGTTGTTCTGCATGAGGACGGTGATGCGCAGGCCGTCCTCGCTGACGAGCCGGTGGATCGTGCCGGGCGTGAACCATGCGACCGTGCCGGGCGCGAGCGGTGTGACCTCGTACCCCGACGTCGTCAGCGTCTGCACCGCTCCGCGCCCGCCGGTGACGACGTACGCCTCCGAACAGGTCAGGTGCAGATGGGGAGTTCCCCCGCGTACGCCGTCCGCCGCGGGCCAGTCGTAGACGCAGAGGTGCGAGACGGCGACGGCGCCGGGAAGTCCGGTGAAGCCGCCCGACCATGTGGAGTTCCTGGAGCTCACCATAGATGCGCCTCCAGGTACTTGCTGATCCCTTCCCGCTCCCAGGCCCCGTCGGCCACGACGACCCGGTAGCGGCGCAGGAGCGTGTCGCCGGGCGCGAGCTCCAGTTCGTCGAAGAACGCCCAGGACGCGGCGACTCCGGCGAACGGCTCGTTGCGCACGAACCAGTGGGCGGGATGGGCTCCTTGGGATCCGGAGTGGTCGTTCTCCGGGGCGTACGCGAAGACGAGTGTCGCGTGACCGTCGCTGCCGTCGTGCTCGCCGGAGAGGGCGAGCCAGGGCGCCTGTGTGCCCATGAGGTGCGGCCCTTCCCCGTCCGGTCCGATGATCCGGCCGCCCCGGAAGGCGCGTGGGCCGCGCCAGAACAGGCCCGTGTAGCCGGCCATGTCCCGCCCGGCGGTGGTCGGACTGCCGAACCGCAGCGGCTCGTCCCGCCGGTTCGTGACGGCGCTCGTCCAGGTCAGCGCCCACGACCCCGATTCCCGGTCGACGTCGTGCACCTCCATCCGGCGCTCTTCGCCGGCCCACAGGTCACCGCCGTACGGATGCCAGATCAGCCGCTCGGCGATGACCACACGCTCGCCGTCCGACGCGACCTCGTCGAACGAGACGTGCTCCATCGACCCCACACGCTCTGGGAGTTCGAGATATCCCTTTCCGTGAACGTATGTGTTGCCGCCCCACAGATTCGCCCCTGACAGATGCGAGGCCGTCAGTGACAGGCCCTTGTGCCAGCGGTGGTCGTTGGGCCGGTAGTCCGTGACGACGTCGCCCGCCAGCGTCCTGAGCGGATGGACGTACGGTTTCGGCGCCTCCCAGGCCGCCTCGGGCCGATAGACGTAGCTGAGCAGTTCGACGCCCGTGACCGGTTCGGTCACGGTGATGCGGTCGCCGTGGGCGTGGACGATACGCAGACCGGTCACGCTGGCACCTCCGTGCTCGGGGCGGGCTGGCCCACAACGGGCGCCCAGCCCGGCGCACCTCCGTGGAGCGCCGTGTAATACGGGTCCCCGGAGCCGATCTCCCCGGCGCGGACGGTCGTGTCCGTGAACGCCGCCTTGTAGAGCGCGGTGATCAGCTCCAGGCTCGTACGCCCGTCGGCGCCGCTGCTGCGCGGCCGCTCGCCCGCGCGCATGCTCGCGACCAGCTCCCGCAGCTGCGCGAGGTGCGAGCTCGGCACGTCCGCGCCGAAGTCCCGCCAGGCCGCGACCGCGGTGTCCGGCACGTCGGGGGTCGGGATGATGCGCCAGTTGTCGTTGCTGTGCCCGTACAGGTGCGTGAGCTCGACGGTGGCGCGTTCGCAGTCGACGCGGATGCGGCTCGCCTCGTCCGGGCTCAGGACGCTGTTGACGACGGTGGCCATGGCGCCGCTCGCGAAACGGACGAGGGCGGTGGAGACGTCCTCCGTCTCCACGTCGTGCACCAGGCGTCCGGCCATCGCCCGCACCTCGCTCCACGGCCCCAGCAGGTCGAGCAGCAGATCCATCTGATGGATGCCGTGGCCCATCGAGGGCCCGCCGCCCTCGGTCTCCCAGCGCCCGCGCCAGGGCACGGCGTAGTAGTCGGCGTTGCGGTACCAGGTGGTCTGGCAGTGCGCGACCAGGGGACGGCCCATGGCCCCCTCGGCGAGTAAGCGCCGCACGTGCCGGGTTCCCGAGCCGAAGCGGTGCTGGAAGACGATCGCGGCGTACGGACCGCCGTCCGTCCCCTCCGCCGCCTCGACGGCGTCGAAGTCGGCGAGCGTCGGGACGGGCGGCTTCTCGCACCACACCCAGGCGCCGGCGCGCAGTGCGGCGACGGTCTGCTCGCGGTGCACGGTCGGCGGGGTGCAGATGGCGACCAGGTCGGGCCGCTGTTCCGCGAGCATCCGGTCCAGATCGGTGTACGCGTGCGGGATGCCCGCCTCAGCGCAGAATTCCCGGACCGCGCCCTCGGCGATGTCGACCGCGGCGACGATCTCCGTCTCGCCCTCCGCCGCGAGTGTCGCGAGTGCCGGATAGTGACTCCCGCGCGCGATGGCGCCTGCGCCGATGAGGGCGACCCTGATGCGGCGGCCGTCGAAACGGGCGGCGGGGCGGTTCGGGGAGGGCTCGGGGCGGTTCGGAGAAGGCTCGGGCCGGTTCGGGGAGGGCTCGGGGCCGCTTGTCGTACGGCGGGATGTGGTCATGTACGTGATCAGCGCTCCATCGGACGTGATGTCAGACGTTGGCCAACGCTTGATGACACCGAGCGAACGAATGCTGGCGGCAGCAAGCGCTTTCTCTCCTACCGCAACGTAGGCGGCGGTCAGCAGCGGGTCAACACCCCGGTCCCCCGGACAACGTTGCCTCGCACCCCAGGTGACGCAGCCCTCGTACGGCTGCGAAACCCCTGTGGGAGGGCTGTCACAAGGGGACGCTACGATGCCCCCGCACCCGTGATCACCCGAACGGCGGCACGGCGCGCCCATCAACCCCTCCGCGATCAGCACTGGACCACGTAACTTCATGTCTTGGTTTGAATCCCTCATCCTCGGACTCGTCCAGGGGCTGACCGAGTTCCTTCCCGTCTCCTCCAGCGCGCACCTGCGCCTGACCGCGGCGTTCGCGGGCTGGGAGGACCCGGGCGCGGCGTTCACCGCGATCACGCAGCTCGGGACGGAGGCCGCCGTACTGATCTACTTCCGCAAGGACGTCGGGCGGATTCTGTCGGCGTGGTTCCGCTCCCTCACGAACAAGGCGATGCGCGGCGACCACGACGCTCAGATGGGCTGGCTGGTGATCGTCGGCTCGATTCCGATCGGTGTGCTCGGCGTGACGCTCAAGGACCAGATCGAGGGCCCGTTCCGCGATCTGCGGGTCACCGCGACGATGCTCATCGTGATGGGCGTGGTCATCGGCATCGCCGACCGGCTCGCGGCGCGCGACGAAACAGGCGGCAGGCACCGGGTCGCCAAGCAGCGCAAGACGCTCGAGGACCTGAACGCCAAGGACGGCCTGCTGTACGGACTCTGCCAGGCGATGGCGCTGATCCCCGGCGTCTCGCGGTCCGGCGCGACCATCAGCGGCGGCCTGTTCATGGGTTACTCCCGCGAGGCGGCGGCCCGTTACTCCTTCCTGCTCGCCATGCCGGCCGTGCTCGCCTCCGGCACCTTCGAGCTCAAGGACGCCGCGTCGGAGGGCCATATCTCCTGGGGCCCGACGGTCTTCGCGACGCTCATCTCGTTCTTCGTCGGTTATGCCGTCATCGCTTGGTTCATGAAGTTCATCTCCACCAAGAGCTTCATGCCGTTCGTCTGGTACCGGATCGCGCTCGGCATCGTCATCATCGCGCTGGTGACGACGGGTGCGCTGAGCCCGCACGCGGCGGAGTCAGCGGGCTGAACGGGGGATTCCGCTGCGAATTCCGCTGTCAATATCTAGCGGAAGCCAGCCGTAGTCAGCGGCTGATTGCGCCGCCTCCCCTTGATCAACTCCCAGTTGTCTCCCACTCTCCCGCCGAGCGGTACGGCGAAGGCCCCTGCGTGAAGCATCCGCGGGGGCCTTCGCCGTACCCGGTTGTCCGGCAGTTCGAGGAGGCTCTACTGGGAAGGTGGGGAGTCGCTTCGCTTCCTCGGTGTCCTCGCAGTCCCGTCTTGCGCGGAAACCCGGACGGCCCCGGGTGCCCTCGGCTCGCCCCTCGCGCCCGGCTTCCCCGGGGGGATCGGCACCAGTACCTCCGCCCGCGTGGGCAGATCGTCGATGGTGGCGGACCGGCCGACGCGAGCTTCTCGTACGCGTATTGGCGGAAGATCGCTGATGGGCAGGGGCCTCATACGCCGCGGCGGAGTCGGCGGGCTGACGGTTCAGGCCGGTTATACGACATGAGTAGCTACCCGGTAGCGCAGTGTCAGTCCTTGCCCCTAGTCTTGTCCGCATGTCCCCCGATTCCATGCCCTCTGGTTCCGTGCGTTCTGCCGCCGCGTTAAACGAGCAGATCCGCGCCCTGTGGATGCGCGCGGGCGGCTCCCTCTCCGCTCAGGAGCGGGCGGAGTACGAGCTGCTGGTCGTGAAGTGGGCGGAAGCGATACGGGGAGAGGTCGTCGAGGCCGCATGAGAGCCGCGAGGCAGCCGACAACCGGGACCTCAGGCCGGGTCAGTTGAAGCCGAGACGACGCCACGTGGGCGTCACCCGCCACAAGGCGCGGCTCACCGGCCTCCGGACACCCGAAGCACCGCCCCCGTCGTGTACGACGCCTCGGGCGACATCAACCACGCGATGGCGGCGGCGATTTCCCCGGCCTGGCCCGCACGGCGGAGCGGAACCGAGGAGGCGACGCGCTCGGGGCGCCCCGGGTCGCCCATCGCCGCGTGGATCTCGGTGTCGATCACCCCGGGCGCGACGGCGTTGACGCGGATGCCGTCGGGGCCGAGTTCCTTGGCCAGGCCCGTCGTCAACGCGTCGACGGCTGCCTTGGTCGCCGCGTAGTGGACGTACTCACCGGGACTGCCGAGCGTGGCCGCCGCCGAGGACACGTTGACGATGGCACCGCTCCCCCAGGCCGCCATGGACCGCGCGGCCCGGCGCGAACACAGCAGCGTGCCCAGCAGGTTGACCTCCACCACGCGTCGCAGATCGGCGGTGCTGGCGTCGGCGAGTCTGCCGAGCGGGCCGGTCACCCCGGCGTTGTTCACCAGCCCCGTCACCGACCCGAGCCGGTCCGCCGCCGTGTCGAAGAGCCGCTCGACGTCGTCCTCGTCGGACGTGTCCACACGGACGGTGACACAGCGGGCCCCCGCCCCACGAACGGTGGTCGCGGTCCGCTCGGCGGCCGCGCTGTCGCTGACGTATCCCACCACCACGTCGTGCCCGTCCGCCGCGAGGCGCGTACACGTCGCGGCTCCGATCCCCCGGCTACCACCCGTGACGATCGTGACCGGACGTGACATGAGAGCCTCCTCGAACGGCGAACAGATCGCCTACGATCGCACGTGCGCGGGCATATCCTCACCGAGGGGATACGGCCGCTCCTCCGGCAGCAGGGCCGCCGCGCCGTCGAGGTCCCCCGCGCGTACGAGAGCGTGGACCTGCGTCGCGAGCGGCGTCACGTCCTCGATGTCCACGATCCACTCGTCCGCGTACCACGCCGCCGCGTCACCCGCGAGCCCGAGCTGAAGGGAGCGGTACGGCAGCGGGTTCAGCCGCACATCACGCTCGGGGTCCCACTGCACCCGCGCCGGAGACTGCCTCAACTGCCGCTTCCAGGCGGCCTGGTCCTCGTACAGCTCGGGGACGTAGTGCGAGAGGCACGAGTGCCGCAGCGCCCACTCGAAACCCTCGCGGCCGATCTCGACGGCCAGGACCGTCTCCTGGCCCTCCTTCGTGCCCCAGCCGCAGCGGTACATCATCCACAGGAACGAGGGCTTGATCCATGTCAAGCCGCGCTCACAGACCGTTCCGCGAGAGGCGCGGATGGAGGGAGCAATACGGTAGGCGCGACAGTTCGGGCACTGAGGGCGAGTGCGGCGTAGTTACCCTCCAGTCACCTTGACCAGCGGCGATGGCACGAACAGGTTCCCTTTGACGACTGGATATGCGAGACGGCGATTGCTGGCTAGAGTCGTCCTGTTACAGCTGGTTGTGGGGACAGCCAGAGCGCCTTGGGGAGGGCCTGCACCACATGAGTCGTCGATCCGCCGGTTTTGTCGGCGTCTGGGCCGAAGTGCAACGGCAGCAGCAGCGTCAGCTGGAAGCCGAAGCCAGACAGCAGAGACAACAAACTCAGCAAGCACGTGCCTATCAGCGGCGAGTTGCCCAGAGCCACCGTGAGTATCGGCAGGCGGAGGCACTGCGTCGCACCGAGGAACTCGACGCGCAAGTCACCTCGTTGCAAGGCCTGCTCGCGTCTGGATGCCAGGTTCCTGCTTTCAGGGCCTCATCCCTGCTGCGCCCCGAGGAGGTCCAGGCCTTCGCTCCAGGCGCATTGGCGCGGCCCGTGCCCATGCCGGACTGGAACCAGTACCAGACGCAGAACGGGTGGACTGCCAACCGCCGGGCCCAGGCACAGGCGGAAGCGCGGACGCGTTTCGAGAGGGACTGGCACGCCGCCCAGACGGCGGAGGGCCAGCGGCAGCAGCAGTTGGCGGCGTACCAGCGGGAATACCAGCGGTGGGCCGATGCCCAGCTGGCCGACGTGCGCCGACACAACGCCGGCATTCATGAGGTGACCGAGGGTGTGAGGCGTTGCGATCCCGAGTCCGTGGTCGAGTACTTCTCCGGCGCTCTCTATGCTTCGACTGCGTGGCCGGAGGGTTTTCCGCGTCAGGTGGCAGCCGCCTATGACCCCGCGGCCCGACAACTGGTGCTGGACTGGGAGTTGCCCGCCTACAGCGTCGTCCCTGAGGTCAAGTCCGTTCGATACATGTCGGGAGTGGATCAGGACAAGGAGACTCCCCGTCCAGTGGGGCAGCGTCGGGCTTTGTACCGAGAGGTCCTCGCGCAAAGCATGCTGCTCGTCCTGCATGAACTCTTCGCAGCAGATGAACTGGGTGCATTCGAGTCGGTGACCCTCAACGGGTTCGTGGACGGGCACGATCCCACGACGGGCCGACCGGGCCACATCTACCTGGCCACCGTCATGGCTTCACGCTCGACGTTCCGCGACTTGAATCTGGCACAGGTGGACGCGGGCAGCTGCCTGGCCGACGCGCTGCGCGGGCAACTCTCGGCCCGGCCCGACCAACTCACGCCGGTGCGGCCGAGCCGCCTACCGCAAGACCTCGGGAACCGCGTTGTCGCGCATGGCAGCGATGAGGAACCCGACCTCTATGACATGGATCCGATCGTCTTCGAGAACCTAGTGGCCGACCTCTTCCGCGCCATGGGTATGCAGGCAGTCACCACTCAGCGTTCCAACGACGGAGGCGTGGACGTTGATGCATTGGACCCGACGCCGATCCGTGGGGGAAAGATCGTCGTGCAGGTGAAGCGATACCGCAACACGGTTCCGCCCACCGCTGTACGTGACCTGTACGGCACCGTGCAGGATGCCGGCGCCAACAAGGGCGTCCTGGTGACGACGTCGAAGTTCGGCCCTGGCTCACACACCTTCGCCAATGGAAAGCCGCTCGAACTCATATCGGGCAGTGAACTCGTGGACCTGCTGCATCGCCATGGTTTGCGCGGGCGCCTGGGAGGCGGCGGCCGTCAGGCGTCAGCGCAGGCGACGCCGTCAAGGCAGGACACGCAACTGCCCGATGACTACAACGTCCTGGGCATGTCGTGGACCGGAAGTGTTGCCTTGGACGTGTGCGCTCTCGTCTGTCGTGGCAACCGCGTCCTCAGCGACGAACACTTCGTCTTTTTCAACAACCCCCAGACTGCGGACGGTTCCGTGAGGGCCCTTCCCCCCACGGCACCCGACAAGGCAGCGATGTGTGTGTCCTTCGACGGGCTGCCGGACGAGGCTGACCGGTTTGTCCTCGTCGCAGCCATCGACCCGGAGGTGAACCCTGACGCGGACCTCTCCGGTTTCACGAATGCTTGCATCCACCTGCGCGACCCCGGGCTGACCGAACTGGGACGACTCGAGGTCTCCGATGGTCGGCCGCTCGAAACGGCCTTGGTACTTGGCTCCTTCCGGCGCAGGTCCAACGGAGACTGGGACTTCGTCCTGGGTGGCAAGGGCTACACGGGCGGTCTGGAGGAACTCGTTCAGGATTTCGGCATCGAGGTGGAGTGAACTACCGGGGACCAGATCTCTCTGCGCTGGGCTGGGCCTGCGAAGCGGCTTGACGATCCATCTCAAGCCGCGCTCGCAGTCCGTTCGGCTCGTGTGGTTGCGGTCCCGTGTCGCGGGCTCGTCAGCGCTGAGCGTCGCTGCCGTTGCTGTGCCCAGGACGGCGGGTCCACAGAGATACATCACTGCTCGTTGCGACGGCGATGGTCTCCCCGGAGGGAGAGAAGCCGAAGGCTCGAAGTTCCGAGTAGGTGGAGTGGAAGATGTGCGACCACTGCTCTCTGTACGGGCCGGAGTGGGGGAGTCCGCCGTCGCCCGAGAGCAGCACGCGATGATTGGGCCAGGCCGGGGCGACGGCCTCCAGGGTCCAGCCGTCCTCGGTCGTGGTGTGCAACCCCCCGCCGAAGAGCCCTGCGATGTGTACGCGGCTGCCGGCGACCGGTCCCAGTCCGGGGCAGGTCAGGTCAGCCGTCGCGTGTTGTCGGAGGGCACCCGCCAGTCGAAGGCGAACGGGAGCACCTGGTCGCGTTCGGTGTCGAGGCGGGCGAGCAGGTTCGCGACCCTGCCCCTTGCAGCGCGGTTCGCCGGGGCCCGGGGCGGCTGCAGGGTCCGTCCGGCGGTGATCTCCTCGTAGCGGGCGGTGAGGCGTTCGAGGGCGCCCTAGGCCTGCCCGGTCGCGGCGAGTTGTCTTGCTCACGCAGTGGGCCGCTGCTAAGCCTTGGGCAGTCAACGCTAGGGAGCACGCTGTGCATCAAGAGCCCCCTCTTCCCGTTCCTCCGCGTTCACGTGTCCGGGCATTCATCTGCGCCGTCGCGGCCATCGCCCTCGTGACGCTCACCGCCGCGACAAGTCCCCCCGACGCGGACAACCGGACCGAGGCGGACCCGGCAGCCGTGGTCCGCGAGTGGAACGCCATCGCCACCGACACGATCAAGACCAGCCTCGGCCCACGCCCCTCCGGGCAGGTAGCGATCTGGGAGGGGTTCGTCTCCGTCGCCGTGTACAACGCCGTGGTGGGGATCGAAGGCGGCTACGCCCTGTACAAATGGCACGCGCGCGGTCCGGCCAAGGCGTCCTCCGCGGCGGCCGCCGCCACTGCGGCCCACGACGTGCTGCTCACCTACTTCCCTGCCTTCAAGGAGCAGCTCGACACCGCCTACGCGGACTCGCTCGCCGCACTTCCGGCCGGTCAGGCCAGAGACCGGGGCGTGGACTACGGAAAGCGCGCTGCCACCCGCGTCATCGAACTCCGGGAAGGGGACGGCAGGTTCGCGGACGTTCCGTTCACCGCTTCTCCGGCACCGGGGGTCTGGCGGCCCACCCCGCCCGCGTTCCAGCCCTTCATCGACACCTGGCTCGCCAGGCTCCGCCCCCTCCTGCTCGCCTCCCCGCAGCAGTTCCGCCCCGGCGGACCACCCGCCATCTCCTCGGCCGCTTACGCCGAGGATGTCCAGGAGCTGAAGGCCATGGGCGCGAAGACCGGCTCGGGCCGGAGCGCGCAGCAGACCGAGACCGCCCTCTTCTTCAGCGGCAACCTGATCGAACAGGTCCAGACAGCCGTACGAGACCACGCCGCCCGGCACCGGCTCGGCATCGCCGAGACGGCCCGGCTGTTTGCCGCGGTGAACGCGTCGGCGACCGACGCCGTCGTCACGGCATGGGACGCCAAGCTCCACTACGGCTCCTGGCGGCCGATCACCGCCATCCGCCTCGCCGACACCGACGGCAACCCCGCGACGACCGCAGACCCGGCCTGGGAGCCGCTGCTCCTCACCCCACCACACCCGGACTACATCGCCGGCCATACGACCGTCACCGCTGCCGTAGCACGCGCCCTGACCGGCGTCCTCGGCAAATCGCGCATCGACCTCTACGTCCCCTCCGAGGTCACCGGCACCACGCGGTTCTACGGGTCCGCCGACGACCTCAACCGGGACGTCGTCGACGCCCGTGTGTGGGGCGGCGTCCACTCCCGCACGGCGGACGTAGCCGGCTGCCGGGTCGGCACCCACGTGGCCGCCTGGGCGCTGGACCACTACTTCCAGCCGGTCGCCAAGAACGGCACCCAGCCGTCCCCGCCGACACGACCGGCTCGGCAGGACAGGCTCGCCGAGCCGAAGTGCGGCGACGACACCGACTGAACCACAGAGCCGAAGAGAACCCGGCGTCGAGCCGGGTTTCAGATCCTGCCTTGAGCACTGGATCACAGGTAGACCTTTCCCTTGCAGGGATCGGCCACGTCTGACAGAGACCGAGCGGGGACTGGGAGTGCGTCCTCCGCGGCAAGTGCGACTCGGGCGGCCCGGAGTGGCTGCTTGGGGACTACGACTCGAACTGGAGCAGCACGCCCGGCAGCTCAGCGGGGGCAGTCACTCCAGGGAAAAGGCTGTGAACGCGCCTTGATGACCCACGTCATCCGGTCGCGCTTCCACGCGGACGGGAAGCGGTTGTTCCGCGCCGCGGCGCGGCCGATCTCCGGCGGTACGCCTGGTAGACGGTGACTGTGGACGGCGCATGGCGGGCGCGTACGCGGAACTTGGGCTCTTCCGCAGGGAATGGATCACTCACAGCCAACAGGATCCGCCGTACGAGCGGGTCGTGGCCACCGAATATCGACCGCCGCATCGACCGCCGTACCGGCGGACGAATATCGCCGCACAGCCCTTGGCGTCGCGCGCCCCGTGGCCAACACTGGGCCGATGACTCAGCGTGTGGAGCTCGCGACCGTGATCGACCGGCTCGCCGTGGACGGACTCGTCACCGAGTACGCGGTGGCCGTGGACGACGGCGACTGGGAGGCGTACCGAGGACTGTTCACGCCGGACGGACGCGCGGACTACCGCTCGGCCGGCGGGATCGAGGGGGACGCAGCCCAGGTCGCGGAGTGGCTCGCCGAGAACATGCGGCTGTTCGCGATGCGCCAGCATCTGATCGTCAACCGGCGCCTGCGGTTCGGGCTCCTCGAGCAGGACACGGGCGACACGGCCCGGGTCCAGGCGGACTACATCAACCCGATGAGGTTCGCGGGAGATGCGGGAGACGACGGCGGATCCACCGCCCCCGATTTGGTGTGCGGCGGCCGGTACGCCTTCGGCCTGGTGCGTACGGACGACGGCTGGCGGCTGCGCCACGTCGTCGTCCATGAGAAGTGGCGCCGCACCCCGCAGCCACGCCACGAGCCCGCGACCACCTGAGCCGACACCCCGCAGCCACGCCACGAGCCCGCGACCACCTGAGCCGACGCCCCGCGGTCACCTCAAGCCGACGCCCCGCAGCCGACGCCCCTCGGCCGGCGCCCTCAGCCGACGCCCCGCAACCGACGACACCCTGACCAGGCTCCCGACGGGACAAGACACCCGAACACCCCCTGTCGACCGCGCCCGAGCCCCCCCTCCCCCATGCCCCCTGTTGTAGATCGTCTCCGACGCGCACACTGGAGGCACGCACCGGGGAGGGAGGCGCTGTATGGAGAGGCTCGACCGCTGGTCCGACCACTGGCTCGTCTCCCCTTGGCAGCGCGGGATCGTCGCCGTGGTGGCGGGGGCGCTGCCCATGCTGGCTTTCCCCGCCCCGTCCTGGTGGTGGTTCGCGTTCGTGGCGCTCGTCCCCTGGATCCTGCTGGCGCGCTCTGCCCCGACCGGCAGGCGGGCCGCGTACGACGGCTGGCTGGGCGGGCTGGGCTTCATGCTCGCCGTGCACCACTGGCTGCTGCCGAGCCTGCATGTGTTCACGCTGGTCATAGCCGCGCTGCTCGGTGCGCTGTGGGCGCCTTGGGGCTGGTCCGTCCGACGGTTCCTCGCCGGAGTGCCGTCACCGGGGCGGGTCGGCGCCGCGCTCCTCGTCCTGCCCTCGGGCTGGCTGATGGTCGAACTCGCCCGTTCCTGGCAGGGCTTGGGCGGCCCGTGGGGTCTGCTCGGGTCGAGCCAGTGGCAGGTGGAACCCGCGCTGCGGCTGGCCTCGGTCGGCGGGGTGTGGCTGCTCAGTTTCCTGGTCGTGGCGGTGAATGTCGCGGTCGCCGTACTGATCTCGGTGCGTCAGTCCCGTAGGCCCGCGGTGGCCGGGCTCGTCGCGACGGCCGCCGCCACCTCGGCCGCCTGGGTGTGGTCGCCGCGCCCGGACGTCGACGCGCGGGTCCGGATCGCCGTCGTACAGCCCGGTGTCGTCAACGGCATGGGCAGCGGCGCCAAGCGGTTCGACCGCGAGGAGGCGCTCACCCGCAGGCTCGCCGGGCAGGACGTCGACCTGGTCGTCTGGGGCGAGAGCAGCGTCGGATTCGATCTGGCCGACCGCCCCGACCTGGCGAAACGGATCGCCGCGCTGTCCCGCCTGACTGGCGCCGACATCCTGGTGAACGTCGACGCGCGCCGCTCCGACCAGGCCGGCATCTACAAGAGTTCGGTCCTGGTCGGACCCCAGGGCCCGACCGGCGCCCGCTACGACAAGATGCGGCTGGTGCCGTTCGGCGAGTACGTTCCCGCGCGTACCGTCCTCGGCTGGGCGACCTCGGTGGGCAAGGCGGCGGGCGAGGACCGCAGACGCGGGACCGAGCAGGTGGTGATGGACGTCGGGCACGGGCTGCGCGTCGGCCCGATGGTCTGCTTCGAGTCGGCCTTCCCCGACATGAGCCGCCATCTCGCCCGGGACGGCGCCCAGGTACTCCTCGCCCAGTCGTCGACGTCGAGTTTCCAGCGGAGTTGGGCGCCCGGGCAGCACGCCTCGCTCGCCGCGCTGCGGGCCGCCGAGACCGGCCGCCCGATGGTGCACGCGACGCTGACCGGCGTCTCCGCCGTCTACGGCCCGGGCGGCGAGCGCATCGGCTCCTGGCTCGGCACGGACACGAGCGGGACGACGGTGTACGAGGTGCCGCTGGCCGATGGTGTCACGCCGTACGTCAGGTTCGGCGACTGGCCGGTGTACGGGGCTGTGCTGGTGCTGGCGGCGCTGTGCGTGACGGAGGGCGCCCGCTCCGTCAGACTGCGGCGGACCTCTGCTGAACCGCGCGTACCACCCGCTCGCACAACTCATGAGTCGCCAGCGCGTCACGGGCACTGAGCACCTTGCCCGCGCGCACCGCGTCGAGGAAGGCGAGCACCGCCTGCTCGATGCCGCGCTGCCGGGCCACCGGCACCCAGTCACCGCGCCGCCGTACGGTCGGCTGCCCCTTGTGGTCGATCACCTCGGCGAGATTGACCACCTGCCGTTTGGTGTCCTGGCCCGAGACCTCGAGGATCTCCTCGTTCGAGCCGCTGAGCCGGTTCATCACGCCGATCGCCGTGAAGCCGTCCCCGGCCAGTTGCAGCACGACGTGGTGCAGCAGCCCATCCTCGACGCGGGCCCGTACGGTCACGTCGTCGACGGGCCCGGGCGCCAGGAACCGCAGGGTGTCCACGACATGGATGAAGTCGTCGAGGACCATCGTGCGGGGCGCCTCGGGCAGCCCTATGCGGTTCTTCTGCATCAGGATCAGCTCTCGCGCGTGGTCGGCGCACTGCGCGTAGGCGGGCGCGTAACGCCGGTTGAAGCCGACGGCGAGGCTGACGTTCCGCTCCTCGGCGAGCCGCACCAGGCGCTGTGAGTCGGCGAGTTCGTAGGCGAGCGGCTTGTCGACGTACGTCGGTACGCCCGCCTCCAGCAGGCGCGTGACGATCTCGGGGTGCGCGACGGTGGCCGCGTGCACGAACGCCGCGTCGAGATCCTGCGCCAGCAGCTCCGCCAGATCCGTGTGGCGCCGCTCCTGGGGGATGTGGAGGCTGTCGCCGACCCGGGCGAGCGTCCCGGGCGTCCGAGTCTGGAGATGCAGCTCGACTCCTGGCTGCACTCCGAGCACCGGCAGATACGCCTTCTGCGCGATGTCGCCGAGTCCGATGCAGCCGACCTTCACAGGGATCTCCTTCAGTAGCCGACGTCAGTCGCCGGCATCGGTCGCCGGCTTCAGCTGCCGGCTTCGGTTGTCGGCGTCATGCTTCCGACGCGGGCCTCGTCGGAAGCATAAGGCCGCTGCGGCGGCCGCCACCGGTGTGCGAGGCGCTCTGCGCCCTGCCCCCCTGCGCCGTGGACGACGTCTGCGAGGGCGAGAGCAAGTACGTAAGGCACTCGGTGCGCCTTTACGGAGGGCGACGCACTCAGTGCCGGGTCAGCCTGCGGGCGTCGGGACCCACCGGAGGGGCGGAAGGATCACCCGTGTGGGGCATCCTCCGCTTGTCCGCTCCCCAAAGGGGGCCGGACACAGCAGAGTTGCGCGGGTGCATCGAACGACGACGACCGCAACGCTCCTGGTCACCGTGGCGGTCACCGCCCTCTCCGGCTGTGTCACCGTCCAGCGACCGCCCGCCTCCGGCGCGCCGACCGCGCCGGCCCGGCCCGCCGCGCCGCGGCCGGACGGCGAGGCCGACCCGCAGATCGTGCAGGCACCGGCGCGGGAGGCGCTGGAGCTCATCGGGCCGTCCCGGAAGCCCTCACCGAGCGCGAGGACCGCGCACCGGGCGGCTCCGCCGCCACCCGCCGCGGCACCGGCGGCCCCACCGCGCCGCCCCGCCCCGCGTCCCGAACCACGGCAGCCCGAGCCCCGCGTCGCTGTCCCGCCCGCCGCCATCTCCCCCGAGCTGCCGCAGAACACGGACGTGTGCGCCCTCGGCAGGAAGTACGGCGGCTGGCAGCCGGACAGTCCGGAGGCGGTCATCTGCGAGGGGGCGTACGGGCAGTGACGGCGCGCTCGGGCGACCGTCCTCAGGGCCGCTGTCTCGGCGGCCCCAGCGTCTCCCCGCCGGGCCCGTCGGGGCCGTGGGGTCCGCTCCCCTCCCCCGGGCTGCCGTCGCCGTCGAGTCTCAGCTCCAGGCGGCCGATCGCCGCGCGGATGCCGTCCCCGTAGCTGTCGTCCCCGAGGGCGCCGACCGAGCTGCGAGCCCGGCGCAGATGGCTGCGGGCGGCCTCGGAGCGGCCGAGCTTCACATAGTCGGCGGCCAGGTTCAGATGCAGCGACGGGTAGAAAGCCCGCATCGCGAGCGACTGGTGGTGCTCGGCGACCCGCTCGTCGCTGAGCTCCTCGGCCGCCGACAACGCCCGCAGATCCCAGGCGAGTTCGTCCGAAGGATCGTCCTGCGTGTCCGCCATGTAGTGCGCCAGCGTGCAGCGGTGCAGGGGGTCGCCGTCCTCGCCGATCTCGGCCCACAGGTCGAGGAAGCGGCCCCGGGCCTCTTCGCGGTCACCGCCGTGGTGCAGCATGACGACCTGGCCGATCCGGGTCATCATGGCGTCCGGCGCCACCTGCTCCTGTTGCTCCGCCACCGCGTCCTCCAGGCTCGTCGCTGTCGCCGGACAGACCCTAACCGCAGCCACTGACAATCACGCTCAGGCGCCCCCGTACGCCGCTGGGCCAGGCCGGTGACGGTCCGGCCCAGCGGCACGGCTGTCAGCCCAGGTCGGGAATCCGCCAGTCGATCGGCTCGTGGCCCTGACGGGCCACCGCCTCGTTGATCTGCGTGAACGGGCGTGAGCCGAAGAACTTCTTCGCGGACAGCGGCGAGGGGTGCGCCCCCTTCACCACCACGTGCCGCTCCTCGTCGATCAGCGGGAGCTTCTTCTGCGCGTAGTTGCCCCACAGCACGAAGACCGCCGGGTCGGGCCGGTCGGCCACGGCGCGGATCACCGCGTCCGTGAACTTCTCCCAGCCCTTGCCCTTGTGCGAGTTGGCCTCACCGGAGCGCACGGTCAGCACCGCGTTGAGGAGCAGCACGCCCTGCTCGGCCCACGGCATCAGATAGCCGTTGTCCGGGATCGGGGTGCCCAGCTCCTCCTTCATCTCCTTGTAGATGTTGCGCAGCGAGGGCGGCGTCTTCACGCCCGGGCGGACCGAGAAGCACAGGCCGTGCCCCTGGCCTTCGCCGTGGTACGGGTCCTGCCCGAGGATCAGCACCTTCACCCGCTCGTACGGCGTCGCGTCGAGCGCGGCGAAGACCTCCTCCCGCGGCGGGTAGACGGGACCCTTCGCGCGCTCCTCCTCGACGAACTCGACGAGTTCCTTGAAGTAGGGCTGCTGCAGCTCCTCGCCCAGGACGCCGCGCCAGGACTCGGGCAGCATGGCGATATCGGTCACGTCAACTTCCTCCGATGTGCGGTCACTTCCAGACCACAGAACCTACCGTCGCCCACTGACAATCGGCTCCGGCCCCCGCGCCACCAGGCGGCCGCACGGTGCCCCACCAGTCGGCCGCACTGTGTCCTACCAGCTGGTTTTGCGGTGCAGCTCCCACATCGTCATGATCGTCGAGGGGTCCAGGGCCCGCTCGCCGCCCGAGATGTCATCGCTCGCGGCCACGTACTGCTTACCCTGCCACAGGGGCAGCAGCCGGGCGTCGTCCACGAGAATCTGCTGGGCCTCCTCGAACTCCTTGACCACGGCGCCGCGGTCGCTCTCACGGCGTGACGAGGGCAGCAGGCTGTCGGTGATCCGCGGGGCCGGATAGGGCGTACCGAGCGCGTTCTGGTCGCCCACGAAGGGCGCGATGAAGTTCTCGGCGTCCGGGAAGTCGGGGAACCAGCCGCGCCCGAACACCGGGTACTCGCCCTTGCGGTAGCCCGCTTCGTACGTCTTCCAGGGGCGGCTCCTGAGCGTGACCCGGAACAGGCCGGAGTCCTCGAGCTGGCGCTTGAGCTCCCGGAACTCCGGTGCGGTCTCGGAACCGTAGCGGTCGGTCGTGTACCACAGGGTGAGCGGGACGGGCTCGGTGATGTCCGCGTCCTGGAGGATCTTGCGGGCCTTGGACGGACTGGGCTCCCCGTAGTCGTCGAAGAACCCGGTGGTGTGCCCGGTCAGGCCCGCCGGAACCATGGAGTACAGCGGCTCGACGGTGTCCCTGTAGACCTTGTGCGCGATGGCCGACCGGTCGACGACCTGGGCGATCGCCTTGCGGACGGCGGGCTTATTGGCCCACGGGTCCTTCGGGTTGAACACCAGGTAGCGGATTTCGGTGCCCGCGCCTTCGAGGAGCTGGATGCCCTTCTGGGTGTCGTGCCCCTGGAGCTCGACGACGTCCGAGGCCGCGAGACCACGGAAGGTGACGTCGATTTCCTTGTCCCTGAGGGCCTCGACCATCTTGGCCGAGTCCGGGAAGTAGCGGATGGTGACCGCGTGGTTCTTGCGCCGGGCGAAGCCGTCGTAGTGGTCGTTCCTGACGAGTTCGGCCCGCTCGCCCTCCTCGTAGGACTGCAAGCTGTACGGCCCGGACCCGACGACACCGCCGTCCTTGCGCACGGCGTCGGCGGGGTAGTCGTCGGGGTCGACGATCGACAGCGCGGGGGTGGCCAGGACGAACGGGAAGGTGGCGTCGGGCTTGTTGAGGTGGAAGACGATCTCGCGCTCGCCCCGTACCTGGACCCGGTCGAGGCTGCCGAGCAGGCCCGCGGGACCGCCGGGTACCGCGATCTTCTTGATCCGGTCAATGGAGTGCTTGACGGCCTGGGCGTCGAGCCGGTCGCCGTCGGAGAACTTCAGGTTCGGGCGCAGTTCGCAGCGGTACGTGACGTTGGAGTCGTCCGAGAACGCACACATCCTGGCCGCGTCGGGCTGGGGCGTCACGGCGCCGTTGGGGTAGCTCAGCAGCGTCTGGTAGATGTTGCGGAACAGCTCCCAGGAGCCGTCCCAGGAGGCAGCCGGGTCCAGCGTGCTCGGGGCACTGGTGGTGCCCACGACGATCGGTCCCTCGTTGTCGGTCGATCCTGAGGAGAGGACGCCACACCCTGCCACCAGGGTTATGGACGTGATCGCCGCCAGCTGACGCAGACATCGGTTCCGGTTGAACACGCGCATGCTCCTCGATCTGCCGTACCAAGGGTCGGCAGACGATACCGCAGTGCCCCGCCGGTGGAACCAGATTCCAGGAAGGGCACTTGATCTGCGCGCATGTGACTACGTTGTCAAGCTTCCGTGAACCCGTCAGCGGATCCGGCCAAGGACCCGCTGACGGTCCACGCCGTCGTAGTTTTTGTCAACTCCCCGCGCAACGGGAAGGTCAGCCGACTCCGGCGTTCAGGAAGATGCCGCCGTCGACCACGAGCGTCTGGCCGGTGATCCAGTCCGACTGCTGCGAGGTGAGGAAGGCGGCGGCGCCGCCGATGTCGGAGGGCACGCCGAGCCGGCCGAGCGGGTAGGACGCGGCGGCCTCCGCCTCGCGGCCTTCGTACAGAGCCTGAGCGAACTTGGTCTTCACCACGGCGGGCGCGATGGCGTTGACCCGCACCTTGGGCGCGAACTCGTGCGCCAGCTGCACGGTCAGGTTGATCATGGCGGCCTTGCTGATGCCGTACGCGCCGATGAAGGGCGAGGCGCCGATGCCGGCGACGGAGGCGATGTTGACGATCGCGCCGCCGTTGTCCTTCTGCCAGGCGTGCCAGGTCCGCTGGGCGAAGCCGAGCGCCGAGACGACGTTGGTCTCGAAGACCTTGCGCGCCACATTGAGGTCCAGGTCGGCGATCGGCCCGAACACCGGGTTCGTACCGGCGTTGTTGACCAGGTAGTCGACGCGCCCGAAGGCCTCCATGGTGCGCTCGACGGCGACGGCCTGGTGGGCCTCGTCGTGCGCCTTGCCGGCGACGCCGATGACGCGGTCGGCGCCGAGCGCCTCGACGGCCTCCTTCAGCGCGTCCTCGCTGCGGCCGGTGATGCAGACCCGGTCGCCGCGGGCGATCAGGGCCTCCGCGATGCCGTAGCCGATGCCGCGGCTCGCGCCCGTGATGAGCGCGACCTTGCCCGAGAGTTCGGGAAGTGTGGTCATGTCCGTGTCCCCCGGCCTTAGTTGAGCGGCCCGCCGGCCACGTACAGCACCTGGCCGGAGACGAATCCGGCGGCCTCGCCGGTGAAGAAGGCGATGGCGTTGGCGATGTCGTCGGGGTTGCCGACGCGCTGGACCGGGATCTGGGTGGCGGCGGCGGCCTGGAAGTCCTCGAAGCCCATGCCGACGCGGGCGGCGGTGGCGGCGGTCATGTCGGTGACGATGAAGCCGGGCGCGACGGCGTTCGCGGTGACGCCGAACTTGCCGAGCTCGATGGCGAGGGTCTTGGTGAAGCCCTGCAGACCGGCCTTGGCGGCGGAGTAGTTGACCTGGCCGCGGTTACCCAGCGCCGACGACGAGGACAGGTTGACGATCCGGCCGAACTGGGCGTCGACCATGTGCTTCTGGACGGCCTTCGCCATCAGGAAGGCACCGCGCAGATGCACGTTCATGACCGTGTCCCAGTCGGACGCGCTCATCTTGAACAGCAGGTTGTCGCGGAGCACGCCCGCGTTGTTCACCAGGATCGTCGGCGCACCGAGCTCCCGGGCGATCCGCGCGACGGCGGCCTCGACCTGGGCCTCGTCGGAGACGTCGCAGCCGACCGCGATGGCCTTGCCACCGGCGGCGGTGATCTTCTCCACGGTGTCCTTGCACGCGGCCTCGTCGAGGTCGATCACCGCGACGGCGCGGCCCTCGGCGGCCAGTCGTACGGCGGTCGCGGCGCCGATGCCGCGCGCGGCACCGGTGACTACGGCGACGCGCTGCTCAGTGGTGGACATTGCTGGTTCTCCTCGCCCTTGAAAAGCCCTGCGGCCTGACGTGCCCTGCGGCTCACGCGGTACGCCCGTCCGGTGAGCAACCGCTTAGTACCTTCAGCAGACGTGACGCTAGAAGCCCTGGCACTCGGTGTCAACGGCATACCACGCGTGTGTGATCCATTACCTGACCAGCAGTTGGAGCAACCGCTCCGTCTCGGCCGCCGGATCGGCGGTGAGCCCGGTGTGCACGGGCCCCGGCTGAACGACCGTCGAGCGCGGCGCGATGAGCCAGCGAAACCGCCGACCGGCGTCGTCGTGCGCCGCCTGACCTGCCGCTTGCCCTCCCGCGCAGACTCCCTCGACGGCACGCAGCGCGGCCCGTACGCCGGCCACGTCCGCGTCCGGGTCGAGGGTCAGCAGCTTCGCCTCGTCGAGATGGGTGCGCACGCCGACGTACGCCTTGGCACGGCAGTACACCAGCACGCCCGCGTTGATGCACTCGCCGCGTTCGATGCGCGGCACGACCCGCAGCAGCGCGTACTCGAAGACGGTCCGCTCGCTCACTTGTCCCCCTTGATGCGCTCGTGGATGACGGCGGCGCGCGCGAGCAGCGGCTCCACGTAGGCCCGCCGGAGGGCGTCGGTCGAGTCGAAGCCGGGTTCGTCGGCCAGCCACTCCTCGGGGATCTCCGCGGTCACCTCGGCGAGCAGCTCCTCCGTGACGAGGGGCGCCAACTCCGCGGCGGCGGCCTCGATATCCGGCGCGAACGACTGGAGGGCGTGCTCGGAGGCGTCGTACGGCCGCGCGGCGGAGGCCTGGGCTCCGGGCCAGTTGTGGTGCCAGATCATGGTCGCCCCGTGGTCGATGAGCCACAGATCGCCGCGCCACACCAGCAGGTTGGGGTTGCGCCAGGAGCGGTCGACGTTGTTGACCAGAGCGTCGAACCAGACGATCCGCCCTGCCTCTTCGGGGCTCGCCCCGAAGGCGAGGGGGTCGAAGCCGAGCGCGCCGGACAGGAAGTCCATGCCGAGGTTGGTGCCGCCGCTGGACTTGAGCAGTTCCTGCACCTCCTGGTCGGGCTCGCCGAGTCCGAGAACCGGGTCGAGGCCGACGGTGACGAGCCGGGGCACCCGGAATCCGAGCCGCCGGGCGAGTTCACCGCAGACGACCTCCGCCACGAGCGTCTTGCGCCCCTGTCCGGCGCCGGTGAACTTCATGACGTACGTCCCGAAATCGTCGGCCTCGACGAGCCCCGGCAGCGAGCCGCCCTCACGCAGGGGCGTGACGTAACGGATCGCTGTGACTTCTGTAAGCATTTTCCCAGGCTATCCGCCGGGATGGGCTCACGATCCAAGGCACGTCCCGATGATCGATTCATCCCGGAAAGGGCGCCGATCGGAACGTGGGAGCAAGTGCCGGCTTGTGTGGTCAGCCGAGCAGGAGGGGCAGGGCTTCCGCAGGATGCGGTGCCCCCATCTCGTCGGTTGGCCAGGCCCCATCTGCACTCGTCGGAATCGCCGCGCACGTCCAGACCCCATGACCGGCCAGGGCCTCGAGCATCGCTGCAGGACGCCGAGGCCCTGGCCGATTGCATGGCGTCCGGTCCGCCCCGGACGACAGTGGTGGAGGGCCTGCGCAGGTACGAGAGGAAGCGGCTGAACAGCGCCCGTGCCCTGGTGCAGTCGGGACAGGAGTTCAGCCGCTCCTTCGCCGGTCAGGCCGCCCGATCCGACACCGGGGCATCAGATCCTCGTCATCGCTGTCGACCTGGTGTCGATTGGGTCAAGAAGTGGCCCGTCCCGTGAACGGGGGGCATGGACGGAGCGTACTTCTGTACGGATCACCATCACGTCCGTTGAAGGGAACGTCAGCATGACCAGCGAATCGCTTCACCCCGTCCCGGCACCAGCTCGCCGCTCGGTCGTGGCAGCGGTCGGCGTGGCGGGGCTCGCCGTCGCGCTGACCGCGTGCGGGGACGACAAGAAGTCGTCCGACTCCTCCAGCGCCGGCGCGAGCAGCGGGGGCACGGGCGGCGGCGACAACCCGGATGCCGGGAGCGGGGGCGGCACGGTGCTCGCCAAGACCACCGACATCCCGGAGGGCGGCGGCAAGGTCTTCGCCGACCAGGGCGTGGTGGTCACCCAGCCGACGGCGGGCACCTTCAAGGCCTTCTCGTCCAAGTGCACCCACCAGGGCTGTGCGGTGAAGGGCATTGCGAACGGTGTGATCACCTGCCCCTGCCACAACAGCCAGTTCTCCGCCACCGACGGCAGCGTGAAGAAGGGCCCCGCCACACAGGCCTTGGCCGCGGCCGACATCACCGTGGACGGCGACTCGATCAAGCTCGCGTGAACCCGGGGGACTTCAGCGGCGCGGTCGCCTGAGGCAGGCCAGCACGTCGTCGGTCGCCGTGATGGTGGCGACCAGGGCCAGCGTGTTCCGGATCATCGCGGGGGTGTAGTCGGAGGGCACCCCCGCGATGGCGTCCGCGGGCACGACGGCGGTGTAGCCGCGGTTCACGGCGTCGAACACGGCATTGGGGATGGCCACGTTGGCCGAGACGCCGGTCACGACGAGGGTGCGGCAGCCCAGGTTGCGCAGCAGCGGGTCGACATCGGTGCCCGCGATCGGCGACAGGCCGTGCAACCGGCGTACGACGAAGTCCTCCTCGGCGACCTCGATGGGCGACGCGATCCGCACGGCCGTGGTCCCCGTCAGCTGCTGCACAGGCAGCCGTTCGGCCGCGCGGAACAGCCGGGCGTTGCGGCTCGCGCCCCGGCCGTCCGGGCGCCGCTCGGCGACCGCGTGGATCACCTGCACTCCGCCCTCGTGCGCGGCGGCCACCAGCCGGGCGACATTGGCGAGTGCCCCCGACGAGCGCGCCTCCTTGGCGAGTTCCGGCAGCGCGCTGTCCTGGCCCACGACACCCTGCTGGCACTCGACGGTGAGCAGCACCGTCGTGACGGGGTCGAGGAGTTCACTGAGCTGTTCGTACGACGGCATGGCCCCCCTTGTCGTCGGAGGTCGGAGCGGGCGAGCGTAACCACCATTGCGTGCGGACGGAAGTCGGCCCATGCTTTTCTGACGAGACGTCAGACGATCTCTGGTGGCGCAGAAGAAGGTCCGACGCAGAAGAGGCTGGAAGAAATGGGGACCGTATGGCCGTCACTCAGCGCAGGGGCCGGAAGATCATGATGACCCCGGATGAACTAGAGGAGTTCCTGACCACCCAGCGCACGTGCCGCGTCGCGACCGTGTCGAAGGACGGCGCCCCGCATGTCAGCGCCCTCTGGTTCGTCTGGGACGGGACCTCGCTGTGGCTCTACTCCGTGGTGCGCAGCAAGCGCTGGGCGGAGCTGCGCCGCGACCCGCGTATCGCCGTGGTGATCGACTCCGGCGAGGAGTACGGGGAGCTGCGAGGCGTCGAGCTGTCCGGCACCGTGGACTTCGTGGGCGAGGCCCCCCGCACCGGGGAGCTGTGCGCCGAACTCGACGTCCCGGAGACCCTGTTCGCGCGCAGGAACTTCGGTCTGGAGGAGATGCCCCACGACGGCCGGCACGCGTGGGCGCGGCTGACTCCGGATGCCATCGCTTCGTGGGACTTCCGGAAACTCCCCTCCCTGTAGCTCACTTGACGGCCTCCCCGGCCCTGCGCAAGGCGTCCACCGCCGCCCTGATCGACGGCCGGCGGTCGGCGTCGGCCCGCCACACGACGTAGACATGACGCCGTACGCGCTGCCGCACCGGCACGGTGACGACGCCCTCAGGCATCGGATGGCGCCCGAGGACAGGCGCCACGCACACGCCGAGCCCCGCGGCGACCAGCCCGAGCTGGGTGTGCGTCTCCGCCGCGCGGTGCCCGATGTTCGGCTCGATGCCCTTGGAGCGCAGCGTGAACATCAGCCACTCGTGGCAGAACT
This sequence comes from Streptomyces dengpaensis, assembly GCF_002946835.1. Classification (NCBI taxonomy): domain Bacteria; kingdom Bacillati; phylum Actinomycetota; class Actinomycetes; order Kitasatosporales; family Streptomycetaceae; genus Streptomyces; species Streptomyces dengpaensis. Next base: position 7,476,731 of record NZ_CP026652.1, on the reverse strand, counting down.
CGCCCTCGCCCCAGGTGATCCACTCGTCGCCGGCGAAGTCTCCGAGGTCCACCTCCGCGCGGTCGGCGAGCCGGTGCCCGACCGGCATCGCCACATCGGCCGGGTCGTCGAGGATCGACGCCTTCACCAGGCCGTCGGGCAGTGGCATCGGCTTGTTGTACCAGTCGAGCACGACCGCCAGATCGAGATCGCCGCGCACCACCCCGGCGACCCCGGCCTCCGGCTCCAGCTCGCAGGAGCGCAGCCGCAGCCCGGGGTGATCGGCACGGAGAGCGGCGAGCGCGACCGGGAACAGTCCGCGCGCGGCGGTCGGAAACGCCGAGAGCCGCAGCTCGCCCACGACCTGGCCACGCTGGGCCTCCAGGTCGGACTGCGCGAGCTCCACCTGGGACAGGATTCGCGCGGCATGGTCGGCGAGCAGCCGCCCGGCGTCGGTGAGGCGCACGCCCCGGCCGTTCTTGGCGAGCAGCTGCTGCCCGACCTCCCGCTCCAGCTTGGACATCTGCTGCGAGACGGCGGACGTCGTGACGTGCAGCCCCTCGGCCGCGCCGCTCACCGAGCCGTGCCGGGCGAGGGCATCGAGGGTGCGCAGGCGCTCCAGGTTCAACATGTAAGCAATGCTACGAGATATCGCTCGAAAGATCTCGCTTGTGCTACGAGGTTCTTCTCCCTCATCGTTGCACCATGAGCACCGCCACCAGCCCGCGCGCCGCCACCACCTCCGCTGCACCCCGCCGCACCGCCCTCGACTGGCGGATCCGTTTCGGCGTTCTCGCCCTGATCTGGGGCTTCAGCTTCCTGCTCATCAAGGTCGGCACGGAGGGCTACGCGCCGTTCCACGTCACTCTCGGGCGGCTGCTGTTCGGGACCGCGGTGCTCGCGGCGGCGATGGCGGTGAAGCGGGAGCGGCTGCCGCGCGGGGCCCGGACCTGGGGACATCTCGCCGTCGCGGCCTTTCTGCTGAACGCGCTGCCTTTCTCGCTCTTCGCCTACTCCGAGCTGACGATCCCGTCCACACTCGCGGGCATCTGCAACGCGACCTCACCGCTGTGGGGCATGGCCCTGTCCCTGGTCGCCCTCTCCGAGGACCGCCCGACCCGGCGCAGAGTCGCCGGTCTGGGCATCGGCTTTCTCGGCGTCCTGACCGTCCTCGGCGTCTGGCAGGGCTTCGACGGCCTGGACGCCACGGGCACGGCGATGGCCCTGCTGGCCTCGCTGAGCTACCCGATCGGCTGGATATACGTCCGCCGCACCCTGGCCGGCACCGGCCACTCCCACCTGTCGATGACCGGCGCCCAGCTCTTGCTGGCCACCGCCCAACTGGCGGTCGTCACACCGCTGTTCACCACGCTGCCGAGCCACTTCCCGGTGGTCCCGCTGCTCGCGATCATCGCCCTGGGAGCCCTCGGTACGGGCCTGGCCATGCTCCTCCAGTACGGCATCGTCGCCGAGGTCGGCCCGACGACGGCCCAGATGGTCACGTACTTCATCCCGGTGATAGCCACCGCGGCGGGCGTCGCGATCCTCGGCGAGTCCCTGACCTGGTCGACTCCTGTCGGCGCGGTGATCGTCCTCGCGGGCGCGGCACTCACGCAGGCGAAGCCGCGCCCCTGACGTCAGGTCTCAGACGTAGAGATCGACGTCGAGGTCTCAGGCGTTCGAGGTCTCCGACGCAGAGGCCGACGTGGAGGACTCAGACGTAGTCGAGGTCTCAGACATAACGGCGTGCGGGTGCCGGGCCGACGGCGGACGCGACGGCGTCCGCCAGCGGCTCGATGTCGTCCGGGGTCAGGGTCGAGACGGTGATCCGGATCCCGGGCGGAGCGCTCATCCGGAAGCGCGCCCCGGGCGCGACCGCCCAGCCGGAGTGCAGCAACCGCGCGACCGCCCCCGTCTCGTCAGGGACGGGGATCCACACGTTCATCCCGCTGCGCCCGTGCGCCGCGATGCCGCGCTCCTTCAGGGCGTCGATGAGCGCGTCGCGGCGCCGCCCGTACGCCGCCGCCACGGCTACGACGTTCACCGCACCAGAAGTCCACAGGTGGACGACGGCCCGCTGGGCCAGACGGCTCACCCAGCCGGGCCCGAGCCGCTGCCGGCCGTGCACCCGGTCGATCGTGACGGGGTCCCCGGTGAGGACGGCGAGCCGCAGATCAGGGCCGTACGCCTTGGCGACGGAGCGCACGAAGGCCCAACTGTGCGTCACCCCGGCCACCGGATGCAGGGGCAGGTCGACGATCCGATGCCCGTGGTCGTCCTCGATGAGCAGGATCTCCGGGTACTCCTTGAGCACGGAACGCAGGGCACGCGCGCGCGTGGCGCTCACCGCGGCCCCGGTCGGGTTCTGCGCCCGGTCCGTGACGATCAGGGCCCGCGCTCCGGCCTCCAGCGCACGGCGTACGTCATCGGGGAGCGGGCCCTCGTCGTCGACGCCGACGCCGACCGTGCGCAGCCCGAGCGCCGGGGCGAGGTCGAGCAGGCTGCCCCAGCCGGGGTCCTCGACGGCGACGGCGTCCCCGGGTTTGAGATGGACCGCGAGGACGCGCTCGATGGCGTCGAGCGATCCGGACGTGACGACGACGGGTCCGTCGGGGACCCCGTCCGCGGCGAGGTCTGCGCGCGCGAGCCGCTCCAACTCCGGTTCGACGGCGGCCTCCCCGTACATCACGGGCGCGCGGTCCGACCGCTCGGCGGCCACCGCGAACGGTTCGGCGAGAGCGGGCAGCAGCGCGCGATCGGGGTTGCCGTCGGCCACGTCCCGCACCCCGTCCGGCACCTCGACCCGGATGTTCTCGCGCCCCGTGGTGGCGGGCTTGGAGCGCACCCGGCTGCCGCGGCGGCCCGCGGTCTCGATGACCCCGCGCTCGCGCAGCGTGCGATAGGCGGCCGCGACGGTGTTGGGATTCACTCCGAGCCGCTCGGCCAACTCCCGCATCGGCGGCAGCAGTTGACCCGGCTCCAAGTCTCCCGACCCCACCGCGCGCTCGACGCTCGCGGCAATCTCCGCTGCGCGACGCCCTTCGATCCGATACTCTCCTAGCACAAAGCAGATTATGCACTAGTGCAATGGAGGGCGCAATGCGGGAGATGACGCAGGAGACGAGCACCGGGAGCATCCGTCCCGAGACCACGACGCGGCCCGCTGCCTACGCCCCGACCGACCGCACCGTCCCCACCCGCGACAAGGAACGCGCCGCATACGACCGCGAGTTGGTGCACGCGATGCTCGACGAGGGGTGCGTCTGCCACCTCGGTTTCGTCCGCGACGGCGCCCCGGTGGTGCTGCCCACGCTGTACGGACGCGTCGGCGAGCGCCTCTACGTACACGGTTCGACGGGCTCGCGCCCGCTGCGGATGACGGGCCAGGCCGACCCCGGACTGCCGGTCTGCCTGACCGTGACCCATGTCGACGGCCTGGTGCTGGCCCGCTCGGCCTTCCACCACTCGATCAACTACCGCTCCGTGGTAGTGCACGGCATCGCCCACCAGGTCACGGACCCGGACGAGAAGCGTGAGGCGCTGGACGCGCTGGTCGACCACGTCGTCCCCGGCCGCTCGTACGACTCGCGCCCCGCCAACGCCAAGGAACTCGCCGCCACGGCCGTGATCCGCCTCGACCTGGACGAGGTCTCCGCGAAGCTGCGCACCGGCGGCCCGAGCGACGAGCCCGAGGACCTCTCACTCCCGCACTGGACCGGAGTCCTCCCGCTGACCAAGGGGTACGGAGCCCCGATCCCCGCCGACGACCTGGCCCCCGGCATCGAGCTCCCCGACTACCTGGCGACCCTGAATTTCTAGCCCGTCCGGCCTTTGAGGACGAGCGCGTGGGTTCAGGGGCGCAGGCCACAGTGTGCCCGCGCCCCCGAACCCCCCGCCTCAGACAAGCACCGTTTCCTCCTCAGGTGCCGCGCGCCCGCCGGCGCCCGCGCCACGCGTTTCCGCCACCGCGAGCCCGGCGACCGAGCCCAGCATCAGCAAGGTGCCCACGAGCGTCGCCACGGTCAGTCGTTCACCGAGCAGCCAGACGGCCAGGACAGCCGCGCTCACCGGCTCAAGGAGCATGATCACGGAGACGGTCGCGGAACGGACGACGGCGGCACCCGCGAAGAACAGGGCGTAGGCCAGAGCCGTGGGGATGGCGGCGATGTACGCCAACAGGGCCAGGACGTGCATCGGTTGAGCGGCATGCGGGACCAGGCCCTCGGCCAGCCCGAGCGGCAGGAGGCAGACGGTGGTGACGGCGAACGTCCACGCCGTCGTGCCGGACCCGTCGGCTCGGCCGTCGCGTCCCCACCACCGGGTGAGCAGCGTCATCGTGGAGTACCCGGCCGCGGACACGACCGCGAGCACGACACCCCAGGGACGCACGGCCGCGTCCCCGCTGCCCAGCATCAGCACCCCGAGCCCGGCGAGCGCCCCGGCGACGGCGGTGGCTCCACCGCGCCCGAGCCGCTCCCTCATGGTCAGCCGCGCGCCGAGCGCGATGAGCACGGGCCCCGCACCCAGGGTGACGACGGTCGCCACCGCGAGGCCGGTCGCCTCGACGGCGGCGAAGTAGGCGGTCTGGAAGACGGCGAGCCCGAAGCCCGTGACGCCGATCCGCAGGGCCTTGCGGCCGAGCGGTTCACGGACGGCGGGGCGCTGTTCACTGACGGCGGGCGCGACCCGTCGGCCCCGCAGGAGGCGTACGGCGAGCAGCAGCACGAGTCCGCCCGCGCAGCGCCAGAAGGAGAGGGCGATCGGCCCCATGTCACTGGCCCGGTAGACCAGTGAGGCGGCCGCACCCGCGGTGCCCCAGGCGGCACCGGCGACGATCAGATAGAGGAGGCCTCGCCCGATGGGCAGGCCGGAAGCAGCGTTCGACACGTGTTCTCTCCGCAGATACGCAGAAGTTCAGGAAGGGACCGCGTCGCAGCCCGTGCCGCGGGGGCAGGGGCGTACGGAAAGGTCCTCGGACTTCTTCTGCGGGCAGCACCGTTCCGCCCGGCGTGGGGCCGGGCGTGGATTCCGGAGGGCCCGCCTCAGGCGGCCGGAGGCGGAAGAACGAGCGTCGAAGGCATGATCAGCACCCTAAGCGGAAATCCTGTGCGCCGACAACTCCCCTTCGACGCCGCCCCCACCGACATCACTCCCGGCGACGTCGCTGCCACCGCCGCCGACCGGTCCGTCCCAGGGCTTCGCGGGAGCCGACGACTGCGCGATGAACGCGCCGAGCAGCACCACCGCACCGCCGACGATCTGCGGTACTGAGAGGTGCTCGCCGAGCAGCACCCAGGCGAGGACGGTCGCGATCACCGCTTCGAGACAGGCCACGACGCCCGCGACCTGCGGGGAAAGCCGGCGCACGGAGACCACTCCGGTGACGTACGCGACGACGGTCGCGATCAGCACGATCCAGCCGAGGAGCAGCGCGGCGAGCACGGACGTCCCGTTCATGTCCGCGCTGCCCCCGAGCACGGACCAGTCCATGGTCCAGGGGCGGGCGATGACGGTCAGCACGAGGGCGCCGACGAGCAGCCCGTAGGCGATGACGCCGAGCGGGTTCGGCGCCTCGCGGCCCGCGTCGCCGCCCTGGTCGGACAGGACGAAGTAGCCGACCTGGCAGCAGGCCGCGCCCAGCGCGAGCAGCAGTCCGACGGTGTCGAAGCTCAGCCCCGACCAGACCTCGACCACACAGGCGAGCCCGCCGACCGCGAGGACGACCCCGAGGGCGGCGGCCCGCGTCACGGGCCGGCGCTGCACGAAGCGCACCCAGCCGAGCACGAGCGCGGGCGCGAGGTACTCGACGAGCAGGGCGACGCCGACGGGGATACGGGAGATCGCGGCGAAGTAGAAGGCCTGGACACCGGCCACGCCGAGCAGTCCGAACCCGGCGAGCAGCGCGGGGCGCTCCCGCAGCAGCGCCCGATGGCGTACGGCCAGCGGCAGCATCACCAGCGCGGCGCCCGCAACCCGCAACCACACCACGTGGAGCGGGTCGAGACCCGCCTCGATCAGCGGCTTGGCCGCGACACCCGATCCACCGAACGCGACCGCCGACACGAGCGCGAGGCCCAGGCCGACGCCCCTTCCGCGATTGCCCTGACTGCCCTCAGACGTATGCACCGGCACATGATGACAGGCGATGACATGAGCGTCATCCCCAGTGACACCTGTCTCAACGACTGGACGCAGACGCACCGACGCGACCGGTCGACAGCGGGCGACGCGGTAGGCGCCAAGAGCCGATGCGGCAGCCGGACAACAGCTGGGCGATGCGAAACCGGCGAAGGGTTTGGCCGACCGGGCGGCCGGGCTTGAGTACACCTGGACTCGACGACCGAGCGACGGAAGCGGAATTCCAGTCCCGGCTCGGCTTCACCACCCAACTCGCCCACCGCACGGCGAGTTCAGCGCCTCAGCAGCCCCCGTCACCCCGACCGGCGTACTCCTCGGCCCCCGGCTCGATCCGCCCCAGCAGCACCCGGGCATCGACTCCCGCGCGGCCCAGGACCTCGACGGCCCGCGACTGGGGATCGGCGATGGCCGCCGCGAGCAGATCGAGACCGCGGGCCTGCTCGTCGCCGCGCAGTGCGGCCCGCTCGTACGCCTCCTCCATGGCACCCGCCGCCACCGGGGACCAGCCCGCCTCGGTCACCACCGGCACGGCACCGGAGTTCTCGACGGTGCTCTGCCAGCGCAGCCCGTAGCCGATGCTGCGCTGCACGAGGTAGCCGAGCAGCCGGGCGATCTGCGGCCCGCCGTCGAAAACAGCGCGTACCCCGGGGTCGGACTCCAGCAGCGAGTGCAGCAGATGGGCCGTGTCGATCTGCCGGTCCCCGTCCCGCAGCGCCCGTCTGCGCGCGCCGGAGACCGCCGAGGCCAGCTCGGCACTGAGCCCGGCCTCGAGTTCCCTACGGTTCGGGCCGCTCTCGGCGGACTGCTGGGGAATACGGGATGACACAACCCCTACCCCATCAGTCTCTTCGAGTCGGGGCATCCCCGGCTGGCAGCATTTTCGCGTCCCACACAGGGAGGGCAACCGGGAGCACCTTCTCCTCCTTGCGGATGACTTCTCACCGATTTCCCCCCGGAGCGCGCGCCGCCTTGCCCCGCGCCCCTCACGCAACCGCCACGCTCGACCGCTCGTCCCTCGGAACATGGAGAGCAGGTGCTGGCTGGTGGCCCTGCCGGCGATCGACGGCAGGCAGTACGTGTACCGGGTGTACGCCCCCGAGGACGCCCTGCTCGCCGACCTGTTCTGGGAGGCGTGGCACTGCCACGACGAGGGTCCCCACCCGCGGGCATGGGACCTGTTCGACGCGGCGGTGATACGACGGGCGGGCTGAACCCGGCGACCGGCCCAGCGCCGGCAACCGGTCCCTCCCTGCGACCGGCCCAAGGCAGACAACCGGCGCCTCCCAGTGACCAGCTCCTCCCGCCACCCCTCCCCTCCACAATTCCTGACGGTTCATCAGTATTGAATGTTTCAGGCCCCGCGGCTACGTTCCGCGACACCGTAGCCCGACACGAAGAGGTGGTCGCATGGCCGAAGTCAGCGCGGAAGCTCGTATCGAGGCGCCCGCCGAGAAGATCTGGGCCCAGCTCACGGACTGGTCCGCGTACGGCGAGTGGAACGCGACCCACACCGGCTTCCCGAAGGGCGGCCCCGAAACCCTCGAAGTGGGCGGCACCTTCGAGGAGAACATGAAGCTCATGGGTTTCCCGGCCGAGGTGAGCTGGACCATCGAGCAGCTGGAGCCCGCCCGTACCCTGGCCATCCGCGGCAAGGGCCCGATGGCGGTGAGCGTCGCGACGCGCTACACACTGACGCCGGATGGCGACGCCACGACGGTACGGATCGACGGGGAGTTCACCGGCGCGGCCGTCTCGCTCATGGCGGGCAAGCTCAAGGACTCGGGGACGGCCGCCCTCAACGAGTCACTGCGCAAGCTGGCCGGACTGGTGACCTGAGCCCCGCGCGCCGCTCCCGCACGCGGAACGGCGCCCCGCGGAACGCTTCCGCGGGGCGCCGTCAGCTACCACAGCGCACCTTCAGTCTTCCTCGGCGAGGATCAGGTACAGCTTCTTCCGGGCTTCGTTGATGACCGCCACCGCCTTGTCGCGCTGGTCCTTGCTGCCGGTCTTCCAGACCTGGCCGAAGGCCTCCATGAGGCCGAAGCCGGCCTGCCGGATCTCGTGCAGCGTCTCCCAGTCGAGCCCGCGCCCGGCCTCTTCCCACGGCGCGTTGGGACCCTCGTCCGCCGCGCTGCGGCCGGACTCGGTGAGCGAGAACAGCTTCTTGCCGCCCTCCGCCTCGCTGGTGATCAGGCCCTCGTCCTCCAGCAGCTGAAGGGTCGGGTACACCGAACCCGGACTGGGCTTCCACGCCCCGCCGCTGCGCTCGGCGATCTCCTGGATCATCTCGTAACCATGCATGGACCGGTCCTTGAGCAGGGCCAGGATCGACGCGCGTACGTCGCCGCGCCGCGCCCTCCCCCGGTGCCCGCCCCGGCCGCCGCGCCCACCCCAGGGGCCCGGGCCGAAGCCGGGAACACCGAAGCCGGGACCACCCGGCCCGAAGGGCCCGAAAGCCCCACGCCGCCCCTCGAAGCCGCCCCGATCACGAGGACCGGGGCCGCCGTGGTGTCCATGTCCGTGTTCGTGCTCGTATCCGAAGTCTTGTCCACGGGAACGCATCGCCATCACTCCATTCCATCGTTGATCGGTCGCGATGCGTCAACGATATATCGGAAGCGCCTGCCCGACAACCCCCTCGGGGCCAGGCACGAGAGGCGCGGCCGCGGCCGCCTAGGGGGAAGGGCCAGGGCAAGTGACGTAACAAGACGCGTGTCGTGCCGTGTGGCACGCCACCCGATCCCGGTCCGCACCCCGGCCCCGAACCCGGTCCGGATCCAGGTCCAGATCGCGCGAATTGGCCTTGGCCCGCGACTACGCGAGGCCGTTAGCGTCATGCCATGCGGATTCGAATCGTCGACGCCTTCACCGACCGCCCCTTCGCCGGCAACCCGGCCGGGGTCCTCCTCCTCGACGCCTTCCCGGACGACGCCTGGCTCCAGCGCGTGGCCGTCGAGGTCAACCACGCCGAGACGGCGTTCGCCCACCGCCTTCCCGAGGGCGGCGAGGCCGACTGGGCGCTGCGCTGGTTCACTCCCGCCACCGAGGTCGCGATGTGCGGCCACGCGACGCTGGCCACCGCGCACGTCCTGCACACCACGGGCGCCCACGCGGGGCCCGTACGGTTCGCCACGCTCAGCGGCGTCCTCATCGCCGCGCCGCACGAGGACGGTTCGATCACGCTGGACTTCCCGACCGCGCGGCTCACCCCGGTCGAGGTCCCGGACGGCGTGGCCGAGGCACTGGGCGCCGAGCCGCTCACCGCCTTCGACGCCGGTCCGAACATCGGCGACCTGGTGATCGAAGTCGCCGACGAGAAGACGGTCCTGGGCCTCGCCCCGGACCACAAAGCGCTGGCGCGGTACTCCGAGCGCGGCATCATCGCGACCGCCCGCGCCGAAGACCCCTCCCGGGGCTACGACTTCGTCTCCCGCTGTTTCTTCCCGAACGTCGGCATCGACGAGGACCCGGTCACCGGAAGCGCCCACACGGCCCTCGCCCCCTACTGGTCCGAACGCCTCGGCCGTCCCGACCTCACCGGCCTGCAGGCTTCCCCGCGCTCCGGCCTCGTCCGCACCGAACTGCGCGGCGACCGCACCCTCCTCACGGGCCGCGCGGTCACGGTCATCGAGGGCGAGCTGTTCGCGTAAGGGCACCTTCCGAGCAACGGCACAAAAGGGGCGTACGACATCGCCGTACGCCCCTTCAGAACCCGTCCACGCCGATCACACAGAACCCGCCCCACCGCTCACGCCGTCGGCAGCCACCCCACCTTCCCGGCCAGCAGCGCGTACCCCACGAACGCCCCGATGTCGAGCAGCGAGTGCGCCACCACGAGCGGCCCGACCCGCCCCCAACGCCGGTACAGGAAGACGAAGACCACGCCCATCACCAGGTTGCCGACGAACCCGCCGATGCCCTGGTAGAGGTGGTACGAGCCGCGCAGCACCGAGCTCGCCATCAGGGCCGCACCCGGCGTCCAGCCCAACTGGCCGAGCCGGCGCAGCAGATACCCGACGACGATGACCTCCTCCAGTACGGCGTTCTGCATGGCCGACAGGATCAGCACCGGGAACTTCCACCACACGTCGGGCAACGCCTCCGGCACCACGGTGAGGTTGAAGCCGAACCCCCGGGCCGCCAGATAGAAGGCGATACCCGTGCTGCCGATCACCGCCGCGATCACGGCTCCGCGCCCGAGGTCCGACCACGGCCGCGTACGGTCGAAACCGATCACGCGCAGCCCCTGGCCCTCCCGCAACAGGAAGTGCGCGACGAGCAGGACCGGCACCAGAGCCGACGCGATCCCGAACAACTGCCAGGCCAGATCGAGCCAGGGGCGCCCCGGCGCCGCCGAGGCGTTGAGGGTGGCCGCCTGGTCCTTGAGACCACCGGGTTTGGTGACCGATCCGACAAAACTGATCAGCGCGGACACCCCACTCGCACCGAGCGAGAGCCCGAGGACGAGCAGCGTCTCATCCCGGAGAATCCGTCGTGTCAGCCGCTCCTTCGGACCTGCGTCGGCCATCGACCCCGCCTCCACCTGCACTCCCGCCTGCAGTTGAGTCATCCCGCCTCATCCCCATCTTCGCCCCGCCAGGGTCTCGAAAGACGTCACGAAGATCGTGCGCGACAGGCCGTTGAGGGACGGGCGCCGCACGGGGCGCACCTCCCCTTTTGTCTGCCTTACGGCTGTCTCACGGCTCGAGACTCACCAGGGAGCGGCACCGCCGTCATGGGACGTCACAGCTTGCCCGACGAACACTGGGCGGGCGCAGCCGCCCCCCGGACCCACGCGCGCCGCCGCAAGGTGACCGCCGCGACGGCGCGCGTTCTCACCGTCGCGGCGGGTACGCGGCCGCGGTCCGCGGTGACCTGCTCTCCTTCGGTGCCTCCTGCCAGGTCGGCCCGGACGCCGACCTAGAGGAGGCCGAGCAGATCGTCAGGGCGACCCGAGGGGAACCGGCTCCGGCAGCCCCACCGGCCATGTGTGCACCGGCTCCCCGAGATGCATCAGTTCGCCGTACCGCCTGGTTGTCGCGGCCAGCGCGGCGTCCCGTCCGAGCCCCTTCTCCAGGGCCCGGTGGAAGGTGGTCGCCTGCCACCCCGCTCCGTTGGTGCGCAGCCGGCAGCGGTCGTCGATCACGCCCAGGTAAAGGTCCCGGTCGGCGGGCTCGACCCCCCACGCGTCCAGCCCGGCGGCGGCGAGCGGCAGCAGCTCGTCGCGGACCAGGTTCACGGCGTCGACCCGCGTGGTCCCGCCGTGCCGGCCGCGCCGCGGCCACTCCAGGCGCGCGTCGATGCCATGGCGGCAGGCGGCGTCGAAGTTGGCGGCGGCGGCCTCGAACGGCAGCCGCGTCCATACGGGCCGCGCGTCCTCGGCGAGCGCGCGGACGAGCCCGTAGTAGAAGGCCGCGTTGGCGATGACATCGGTGACGGTGGGCCCCGCGGGCAGCACGCGGTTCTCGACGCGCAGATGGGGGACGCCGTCGGCGATGCCGTACACGGGCCGGTTCCAGCGGTACACCGTGCCGTTGTGCAGCACGAGTTCGGCGAGCTTGGGGACGCCTCCCTGGTCGAGGACACCCAGCGGATCCTCGTCGTCGCAGATGGGCAGCAGGGGCGGGAAGAAGCGCAGGTTCTCCTCGAAGAGGTCGTACGCCGACGAGATCCACCGCTCGCCGAACCAGGTGCGCGGCCGGACCCCCTGCGCCTGCAGCTCGGGCGGCCGGGTGTCGATGGACTGCTGGAACAGCGGGGCCCGCGACTCACGCCACAGCTCATGTCCGAACAGGAACGGCGAGTTGGCGCCCACCGCGACCTGCGCGGCCGCGACCGCCTGTGCCGCGTTCCACACGTCCGCGAACCGCCCCGGGGTGACCTGGAGGTGCAACTGCACGGAGGTGCAGGCGGCTTCGAGCGCGATGGACTGCGACGTACAGACGAGGCGCTCCACGCCGTCGATGTCCAGCGCGAAATCCTCACCGCGAGCGGCGACGATCTGGTCGTTGAGCAGGGTGTAGCGGTCGACGTCCGAGAGGTTCGAGGAAACCAGGTCGTCCTGGCCGAGCGTCGGCAGAATGCCGATCATCATGATTCCGGCGTCGACTTCGCTCGCTTTCCGATGGGCATACCCGAGTGAGGTACGCAGCTCCTCTGCGAGTCGGTCGAATACCCGGCCGCCCAGCCGATGGGGGGCTATGTTGACTTCTAGGTTGAACATGGCGAGTTCTGTTTGGAAATCGCGGCTCGCAATCCGTTCGAGTACTTGCGCATTCATCATTCGTGGCATGCCGTCGGGCCCTGCGAGATTCAGCTCGATCTCCAGACCCATGAGATTCTTGGGGCGGTCGAACCGCTTCTCCTCCAGCAGCCGCTCCAGCCCCGTCAGACACCGCCGGAGCTTGCCGCGGTAGCGCTGGCGATCGGACAGGTCGAACGGCCCCGCCACGACCTTCTCCCCCATCGAAGCGTCCTTCCTCGGAGGGGCAGGCCGATCCTCCGGCCCCTGGTGTCCCGGGTCACGGGGGATGATGCCCCGGCAACGCGATCGATAACGCCCCGGACAAGCCATCCGCCCGCTACGCTGGATCGGGGCCACGGGCACATTCACCGGGCAAGCGGCAATACGCACGTTCCCCGTCGACACGATCTCGTGAAAAACGCCGACGAGAATCGGCCGACCGCTCCGGCGAAGAATTTCGAGGTCATCGCGGCGTGTCCCCGCCGAAGAGGGATGAACTTCGCGTTTCACCGACCGAATACCGCCTTGTTCTTCATATCCAGGAACGCTAGACGAAACACCGTCTGAACCCGTCTCGTATAAACTGCGCAAACGAGGCAGAGAGTCGGCGCGCGCGGTCCTCGGTCCTGTCGTCAAGGTGACTTACGGCAGGCAGCATCCAGACGAAAGATCACGGCCCCCTCGCCCCTCTGACCCCGAGAGCTGACAACGCCGTCCGCCCTCGCGCCACCGTGCCTGTCGAATGAGAGGCGACCCACCATGCCGCTGCATGTCCCCCCGGCTCCCGCGCCCGCCCTGCGTACCGTCCTCACGGCACTCGGTTCCCCCACCGCTGTCCGCGAGGCGCGCACCCCGTCCCTGCGCATGGCCCAGGGACCCGTCACACCCGAACTCCCGCTGCCCGTACACGTCCTGGACCGGATCACCCCCGCGGGCGCGTCTGCCACCCGGCTCGCCGGCTGGCGCTTCCTGATCCGCTGCGGCGAACGCGCGGTGGCCGCGGCCGACACCATGCTGACCCCCGACGGCTGGGCCTTCTCGCGCTTCTTCGAAGGCCCGTACATCACCGCCACCGAACACGCCCTGCGCCAAGCCGAAACGATGCAGCAGTCGTATCAGGCCCGCCTGTTGTCCGTGCCCGAGCTGTACATGCTCACACTCTGGCTGCACGGCGACTGCGCCGCGGACGGCGCCACCGGCCACCCCGTCGCCACCGACCTCCTGGTCCCGCTGGCACCCGCCCCGCCCGGCATCGCCGCCCACCGTCCGCACCGCGTCGCCGAATTGCTGCCGGTGCTCACCCATCGGGTCACGCCCGCTCCCACGCCCGCCCCGCTGATGAGCTCCCCCGCGTAAGCGAGACCATCCGTGCCCCACGGCCGCGCTCTCGGCCGCGGGGCACGTCGCTGTCGGAGCCCGATGCCGGAGCCGTAGAGCTGTCTGCTCGTTAGGGCCACACCCCGCTCGTACGAGGAAAAACGCGCTCTCGCCCCGACCGGACTAGCCCCATTCGGCCATCGCGAACCACCCGAAGAGACAGTGGAGTTGAGATGAACCGTCCGCTCGGGTGATGCGTCATCAACCTGTGAGAAGCGGTGCCGCGAAATCCCTGCGGATTGACGCCCGTAGGGCAACACTGGGACCCAGACCACACACCAACGGGGGGCGGCCATGAACACATCGAGCCGCGGGACAGACGCCACATCCACCACTCACATCTCAACCCAGCGAAAGATCCCATCCATGTGCCAGCACCAGCCGCCGTGTCCGTCAGCCGAATCAGCCGACCGGGAGTCCGCCCGCCTCATGGCGCACCACCCGGAGCAGGGATGGAGCCTGCTGTGCAACGGCGTTCTGCTCTTCGAGGACACCGGTGAGCTCCTGCCGGACGGCCAGATCATCGCCCCGCACCGCCCGTTGGGCAGCGGACATGTGATGACGGCCGCCTGAGCCGCACGACCACCAAAGGCATCTGCCCCGACAGAACCAAAGGCATCTGCCCCGACAGAACCAAAGGCATCTGCCCCGACAGAACCGAGGGCATCTGCCCGGACGAGCACCAAGGGCATCTGCCCGGACAGAACGAGGGGCCGGCCGGAGACACATCCTCCGAACCGGCCCCGACGCGTGCCCGAGGGCGATTACTCCCCGTAGGCGTCCACGTCCCGAGCGCTGATCAGTCCCCGTAAGCGTCCAGCGGCGGGCAGGAGCAGACCAGGTTCCGGTCACCGAAGGCCTGGTCGATGCGGCGCACCGGCGGCCAGTACTTGTCGGCGGCGGAGACCCCGGCCGGGAAGACGGCCTCCTCGCGCGCGTACCCGTGCTTCCACTCCCCGCCGAGCGCGGCGGCGGTGTGCGGCGCGTTCCGCAGCGGGTTGTCGTCCGCCGCCCACTCGCCCGAGCCGACCTTCTCGATCTCCGCGCGGATCGCGATCATCGCCTCGCAGAACCGGTCGAGTTCGGTCAGGTCCTCGGACTCGGTCGGCTCGATCATCAGCGTCCCGGCCACCGGGAACGACATCGTCGGCGCGTGGAAGCCGTAGTCGATCAGGCGCTTGGCGATGTCGTCGACCGTCACGCCGGTCGCCTTGGTCAGCGGGCGCAGGTCGATGATGCACTCATGCGCGACGAGCCCGCCCGGACCGGTGTAGAGCACCGGGTAGTGCGGCTCCAGGCGCTTGGCGATGTAGTTGGCGGAGAGCACCGCCACCTGCGTGGCCCGCTTGAGGCCCTCGCCGCCCATGAGGCGGACGTACGCCCACGAGATCGGCAGGATGCCCGCGGAGCCCCACGGAGCGGCCGAGATCGGGCCGACACCGGTCTCCGGACCGGCCGCGGGCTGCAGCGGGTGGTTCGGCAGGTACGGCGCCAGGTGCGCGCGCACACCGACCGGGCCGACACCCGGACCGCCACCGCCGTGCGGGATGCAGAAGGTCTTGTGCAGATTGAGGTGCGAGACGTCACCGCCGAAGTGGCCCGGTTTGGCGAGCCCCACCAGGGCGTTGAGGTTGGCGCCGTCGACATAGACCTGGCCGCCCGCCTCGTGCACCTGCGCGCAGATGTCGGCGACATGCTCCTCGAACACACCGTGCGTCGAGGGGTACGTGATCATCAGCACCGCCAGCTCGTCGCGGTACTGCTCGATCTTGGCGCGCAGGTCCTCGACGTCGATCTCGCCGTCGTCCGCCGTCTTCACGACGACGACCTTCATACCGGCCATCACGGCGCTCGCGGCGTTCGTGCCGTGCGCGGAGGACGGGATGAGGCAGACGGTGCGCTGCTCGTCGCCGTTGGCACGGTGGTAGCCGCGTACGGCCAGCAGACCGGCCAGCTCGCCCTGCGAACCGGCGTTGGGCTGCAGCGACACCTTGTCGTATCCGGTGACCTCGGCAAGCCGCTCCTCCAGTTCCTGGATGAGCGTGAGGTAGCCCTGCGCCTGCTCGGCGGGCGCGAAGGGGTGCAGCTGGCCGAACTCGGGCCAGGTGACCGGCTCCATCTCCGTGGTGGCGTTGAGCTTCATCGTGCAGGAGCCCAGCGGGATCATGCCGCGGTCCAGCGCGTAGTCGCGGTCGGAGAGCCTGCGCAGGTAGCGCAGCATGGCGGTCTCGGACCGGTGCTGGTGGAAGACCGGGTGCGTGAGGTAGTCGTCGGTGCGCAGCAGCGCGCCCGGCAGCGTGTCGGCCGCCGTCGCGTCCAGCGCCTCGACATCGCCCTCGACACCGAACGCGGACCACACGGCGCCCACTTGCCTGCGCGTGGTGGTCTCGTCGCAGGAGATCGACACGTGATCGGCGTCCATGAGGTGGACGTTGACACCCTGGTCGCGCGCCTCCGCGACGAGCTCGGCGGCGCGGCCCGGGACCCGTACGGTCAGCGTGTCGAAGTACGCGCCGTGCACGACCTCGACCCCGCCCGCCGTCAGACCCGCGGCGAGGATCGTGGCGTAGCGGTGGGTCCGGCGGGCGATGGTCCTCAGACCCTCGGGACCGTGGTAGACGGCGTACATGCCGGCCATCACGGCGAGCAGCACCTGCGCCGTACAGATGTTGCTCGTCGCCTTCTCGCGACGGATGTGCTGCTCACGCGTCTGCAGGGCGAGGCGGTACGCCTTGTGCCCGTCCGCGTCCACGGACACCCCGACCAGCCGGCCCGGCAGGCTGCGCGCGAACTTCTCGCGCACCGCCATGTATCCGGCGTGCGGCCCGCCGAAGCCCATCGGCACACCGAAGCGCTGCGTCGTACCGACCGCGATGTCGGCGCCGAGGTCTCCGGGCGAGGTGAGCAGGGTCAGGGCGAGCAGGTCGGCGGCGACGGTGACGACCGCACCGAGCTCGTGCGCCTGCTCGATGACCGGCTTGAGGTCGCGTACGGCACCGGAGGCGCCCGGGTACTGGATCAGTACGCCGTTGATCTCGCGCTCGGCGATCTCGGCCGGGATGCCCTCGCTGAGGTCGGCGACGACGACCTCGACGCCGGTCGGCTCGGCCCGGGTCTCGATGACGGCGACGGTCTGCGGCAGCGCGTCCGCGTCGACCAGGAACAGGCCCTTCTTGTTCTTGCCCATGCGCCGGGACAGCGCCATGGCCTCGGCGGCGGCCGTGCCCTCGTCGAGCAGCGAGGCGCCGGAGGTCGGCAGCCCGGTCAGCTCGGCGACCATGGTCTGGAAGTTGAGCAGCGCCTCGAGGCGGCCCTGCGAGATCTCCGGCTGGTAGGGGGTGTACGCGGTATACCAGGCCGGGTTCTCCATGACGTTGCGCAGGATCACCGGCGGCGTGAACGTGCCGTAGTAACCGAGGCCGATCATCGAGTCGAGCACCTGGTTGCGGTCCGCGAGGGAGCGCAGTTCGGCCAGGACCTCGGCCTCGGTGCGGGCGCCCGGCAGCTTCAGCGCCTCGGCGTTCTTGATGACGTCCGGCACCGCGGTGGCCGTCAGCTCGTCGAGCGAGCCGTACCCGACCTGCGCGAGCATCTTGGCCCGTGCCTCGGAGTCGGGCCCGATGTGGCGCTGCTCGAAGGGGATTCCCTGTTCGAGCTCGGAGAGCGGAATGCGATGGGCGGTCATTGCGGAGGCCTCCTGGTCTGACGCGACCTTCGAGGGGCACCCCGGCACGGGTACCCCGACGGCCTCCCCCTCTGTCATCTCAACCTGAGAGCTTCACCGGTCCGTTGGCTGACGACCGGTTTTCACCGTCGGTGAGGGCGGAAGCCGTCGAGCAACCGCCCTGCTTTCCAGAGTGACCTCGTCCGTGCGGTACGTGAGCCTGAGAGATTCCGGGGAGGATTTGCTCCTTCGGCGCCTCCGGTGAAGTCTGGAGGACTCTCCCGCACGGGGTCAGCAGCCGCCTGCCAGCCTACCAGCGAGGACTGGACCCGAGCCTTCGAGTGGCCGCCTTCCTCAATGTGCTCTTTTGTAGTGCTTACGGATGAGTTGCGACCAAGTGGAGGGCCCGTGCAGACCGACATCGATCCGCGCAACCTGATAGGCCGCAAGGCGTTCGACCGTCATGGCACCAAGATCGGCACGATCGACGAGGTCTACCTCGACGACGCGACCGGGGTCCCGGAGTGGGCGGCCATACGTACCGGCCTGTTCAGCAGGGACGCCTTCGTGCCCCTGGAGCCGAGCGAACTCGTCGAGGGCGCCCTGCGCATCCCCTTCGACCGTTCCCTGATCAAGGACGCCCCTGACTTCGGCGTCGGGCGCCACCTCTCCCCCGAGCAGGAACTCCAGCTCTACCACCACTACGGTCTCGACGTGACGCCCCCTCCGCCGCTGCCGGACCGCGATTTCGGCCACTTGGCGGGCACGGACGACGCCTGACGCGTGCCGCGTGGGGGGGGGCGGGGCCGTGACATTCCGAGACTCCGTCGCGCAGGCGCGAGCAACCACGAACGACCCACGGTGGCGGACCCGTCTCAGCTGCCACGGCGCAGGGCTCATGCCCTCTCAGGCACGCCGGCGGTCACACCCTCCGCACTCCCCGGTCTTCGTGGCACCAACGGCAACGGATCCGCCGGCTCCAACGCCGGGTCATCCGTACGGAATGTACGCACCCGCCCGGGCTCGGAGTAGGGCGTCTCGAACCGCACCGTGACCCGGCCGAGGCCGCTGCCCTGCACCCACCCGTGCCCGTACTCGGAGTGCCGCACGTCGTGCCCGGCAGGCCACCGCCGCTCGGCGGGCGGCACGTGCTCCACGACGGACTCCTCCGACACCTCCTCCGCCGCCGCGTGCTCCTGCGCCGCGGGCTCCGCGGCAGCGGCCCGCGCCTGTGCGAAGAGGTCCTCCTGCGTGTAGTCGGCCAGCCCCGAGACGCCGACCCCCAGCAGTCGTACGCCACCGGTCGTGTCCACCGCCTCCAGAAGCCGCGCGGCCGCCTCCCGTACGACCGCGGGGTCGTCCGTGGGCCCCCGCAGCGTCTCGGACCGGGTCAGCGTCGAGAAGTCGTACCTGCGCACCTTCAGGACGATGGTCCGCCCCGACAGCCCGGCCCCGCGCAGCCGGTGCACGCACCGGTCGGCGAGCCGCTGCACCTCCAGGCCGACCCGCACCCGGTCGTGGATGTCCACGTCGTACGTGTCCTCGACCGACACCGATTTGGCCTCCCGCTCGGCCACCACGGGACGGTCGTCGTGCGCCAGCGCCATCGCGTACAGCGCGTGCCCGTGGGCCTTCCCCAGCAGCCGTACGAGCTCGTCCTCGCCCGCCTCGGCGAGCTCCTCGACGGTGGTGATCCCGGCCCTCCGCAGATGGTCCCCGGTCGCGGGTCCCACGCCTGGCAACGTCCGCACCGACATCGGTCCCAGCAGGGCGCGCTCGGTCCCCGGCTGTATCAGCACCAGGCCGTCGGGCTTGGCCTGCTCCGAGGCGATCTTCGCGAGCATCTTGGAGGCGGCAAGCCCCACCGACCCCGTAAGGCCCGTGCCGGCCCGTATGTCCGCGCGCAGCTTCGCCCCGGTCAGCCGCGCCGAGCTCTCGTCCCAGGCCGCTCCCCCCGCCTCCAGATCCACGAAGGCCTCGTCCAGGCTCAGTGGCTCCACCAGCGGCGACAGGGCCCGCAGTAGCCCCATCACCTGCTCGCTGACCTCCCGGTAGAGCCCGAAGCGCGGCACGAGATACGCGGCGTTCGGCGCCAGCCGGCGTGCCTGGGCCATGGGCATCGCCGAGTGCACTCCGAAGACGCGTGCCTCGTACGACGCGGTGGCGACGACTCCGCGTGGTCCGAGCCCGCCCACGACGACGGCCTTCCCGCGCAGACTCGGCTTGGACGCCTGCTCCGCCGAGGCGAAGAAGGCATCCATGTCGAGATGCAGGATCGTGGGCGCGGTTCTCACATCTCCGATGCTGCCCTACGCC
This sequence comes from Streptomyces dengpaensis, assembly GCF_002946835.1. Classification (NCBI taxonomy): domain Bacteria; kingdom Bacillati; phylum Actinomycetota; class Actinomycetes; order Kitasatosporales; family Streptomycetaceae; genus Streptomyces; species Streptomyces dengpaensis. Next base: position 7,457,013 of record NZ_CP026652.1, on the reverse strand, counting down.
ACTGACAATGCCGCGCCCACCGGCGCGCCAGCTGTCTTTCGGGCATCGGTGCTCGCGGGACAGCGTCCGTCGAACTCGCCAGGCGGCCGCGCGGTCCCGGGCCGTCAGCCTCTTCGACGGCGCCCTCGGCACCGGCACGGCCGCCGCCGGTCGGCGGGCCTACTCCGGGTCACTGGCCGCGCTGCACACGGTCGGTGCGGTGTTCCAGCGAAGGGCGCAGGCCGACGGCGCTGGCCCGGTCGGCCAGACACCTTCCGCCCGCCCGTCAGACACCCTCTGTCACATTCATCAGGCGACTTCCGCCCCGCCCGTCAGACCCGCCCCGTCGCACCGCCAGACCGCCTCAGTCGCGCCCGTCAGGCCGTCTGGGTGTACCCCTGAGACCGCGAGCCCCGCGCCCGTCAGACCGCCTGAGCCGTACCCCTCAGACCGCGAGCGCCGCGCGTCAGACCGCGAGCGCCGCGCCGGTCAAACCGCTTCCACCGCGCCCGTCAGACCGCGCGGTTGCGCCGCCGCGCCAGCTCGTCCGTCGGGTGTTGTCCCACGAGCGTCTCGCCCGTGTCCACACGCTCTCCGTGCAGCTGCGAGAGCGCGCTCTCGACGTCCCGCCACACCACCCCCACGGCGATCCCGAAGACCCCCTGGCCGCCCTGCAGCAGCGCGTGGACGTCGTCGGGCGACGTGCACTCGTAGACCGTCGCGCCGTCACTCATCAGCGTCATACGCTCCAGGTCCCGGAATCCGCGCTCCCTGAGGTGCTGGACCGTGGTGCGGATGTTCTGCAGCGACACCCCGGTGTCGAGGAACCGCTTGACGATCTTCAAGACCACAACGTCCCGGAAGCTGTACAGGCGCTGCGTCCCCGACCCGTACGCGGGCCGCACACTCGGCTCGACCAGACCGGTCCTCGCCCAGTAGTCCAGCTGCCGATAGGTGATGCCCGCGGCCGCGCACGCCGTGGGACCGCGATAGCCGATCTCTTCGGAAACCGCCCCACCCACGCCCGGCACCGCTGTCGGCCGCCGCGGAACGTGATCGGCCGCGCTGCCGTGAAGCGGGTACGGGCCGCTCTCCCCCAGACCGCGTCCGGGGGCACCCCCAGCCGTACCGTCGCCGCTGCTTCTCACGCCGACCTCCGTCCTTGACCTGCCCTCTCGACGGTAGGCAGTCACCAGGGGTGCGTCAACGATCGCCACACTCGGCACGCCGAGTGATAATCACCCTAGGAGTGGTTTCCCGTGCCCCACCGCGGGGAAAGGCTAGCCGAATGCTCTCGGGGCGGACCGCGCCACACCACACTGGCCGTGGGCAATTGCCAGGCCGAGCGCCCTGACACTGCAGGTCGTCCCCGGTGTGACCGGCTATCGGTGCCGGACTTCACTGGCTGCCGTCGGTGCCGCGCATCACTGGCTATTGGTGCCGAAGTCCTCGGGCGAGATCTGGTCGAGGAACTCGCGGAACTTCTCCACCTCGTCCTCTTGCTCGTCCGGAATCGCGATTCCTGCGTCGTCGAGCACCCCGTCGCTGCCGTAGATCGGCGTGCCGGTGCGCAGGGCAAGCGCTATGGCGTCGGACGGCCGCGCACTCACTTCGACACCGCTGGCGAACACGAGCTCCGCATAGAAGACGCCGTCACGCAGGTCCGTGATGCGCACTTCGGTGAGTTCCTGGCCCACAGCCTCCAGCACGTCCTTGAACAGGTCGTGGGTCAGCGGTCGCGCGGGGGCCATGCCCTGCTGAGCGAAGGCGATCGCCGTCGCCTCCCCCGGTCCGATCCAGATGGGGAGGTAACGGTCGCCTCCCACTTCACGCAGAAGCACGATCGGTTGGTTGGAGGGCATCTCGACCCGGACACCTACGACATCGAGCTCGTTCACACAGCAACCCTAGGCCGTGCCCGGGACGTTTGGGTAGTCGGGCACAGAACGGGTGGACGATCCGCAGGCCGGTCCGGCGCCTCGGATCAGGGCAATCGCACGCCCAGCGCGGTCTGCACCAGCGCTGCGTGCAGCTTCACCGTGAGCCCCGCCAGCTCCTTCGTACGGGCTTCCGCGTGCGCCCTGGTCTGCGGATTGCGGTGACGCCTCAGCGGGGCCACCACCTGGTCCACAAGGCCCGCGTCACGGTCCGCCGCGGCCTTCATCGCGCGCAGATGGCGCGGCTCGATCCCGAACCGCCCCAGCTCGACGACGAGCGCGGCGACGGTCACCGCCTCCGCGTCGTACGCACCGTCCGGCAGCGGTGCGATCAGCCCGTACGACTCCCACTCCTTGAGCTGCTGCTCACCGATCTCGGCGGCGGCCAGCAGCTCGGCACGGCCCACACGGGCCGCAGTGGGCGCCTCGGACTCTCCGAAAAGATCACCGAGCGGTTCTCCGGCGTCGGCGTCACGCTGGCGCCCCACGGACGGCAGGCGCACCGCCTCACCGCGCTCCAGGGCGTCCAGGTGCTCCCTGATCACCTTCAGCGGCAGATAGTGGTCCCGCTGCATCCGCAGGACGTGGCCGAGGCGCTCGACGTCGCGCGCACTGAACTTTCGATACCCCGAGGGCGTCCGCTGCGGCTCGATGAGCCCCTCCGACTCCAGGAACCGAATCTTGGAGATGGTGACTTCGGGGAACTCGTCGCGCAGCGCGTTCAGCACCACGCCGATGCTCATCAGCCCACTGTCCGCGGCGGCGGTACCGCTTCCGGTACCGCCGCTCGGTGTTTGAAGCATGGACCTTCCCTGGGATCCCCCCGGACGAAGTCCGGGGGAGGGTCAGATGCCCCGCTGGCTCGCGTAGAAGACCAGCCGGTACTTCCCGATCTGCACCTCGTCACCGTTCGACAGGGCGACCTGGTCGATCCGCTCCCGGTTGACGTAGGTGCCGTTCAGGCTGCCGACGTCGGCCACCGTGAACGTGCCGTCCGCGGCGCGGCGGAACTCCACATGGCGGCGCGACACGGTCACGTCGTCCAGGAAGATGTCGCTCTGCGGATGACGCCCTGCCGTGGTCAGATCGCTGTCCAGCAGGAAGCGACTGCCCGAGTTCGGGCCGCGGCGCACCACCAGGAGCGCCGAGCCGAGCGGCAGCGCGTCGACGGCCGCCTGCGCCTCGGGAGAGAGCATCGGCGAGGGCGTCTGGCCCGTCACCTCGGCGTCGTAGGCCTCGAGGCCCGAAATGGAGATCGTGGACGTCGTCTCGGACGGACGCTCCGGACCGCCCCGCAGCGGCGCACCGCAGTTGGAACAGAAGCGGCTGTTCTCCGCGTTGCGGTTCCCGCACCTCGTACACACCAGGGCCGACATGGACGGATCCTCCTGCCGCGGCTGCCCGCCAGGGGCATGGGACGCGTACGGGTCGGAGGCAAACCCTCCACCCGCACTTGAGGTTGACGGTTCCCCGAAACCTATGCGGCCTGACTGGGCAGGGTCAACAGACGGCGCGCCCTGACCACCGGAAATGTCACCGACCTGGTCCCGGAACAGCGGGCGCTCGCCGCTCTGGCCCTCGGCCTCTCCATGGCGTGGTGCGCGGTGCCGGGCAGTCGCGTTGTCACCGCTGCCCTCTCGCGCGCTCTTGCCGAACAACTTCGCAAACAACTTCACGGGCGATTCCCCTTGACCGAAACAGACCCGCCCGTGGGGCAGGACGAACCCTGATTGAACACACCGGTCGACCCGGACATCCTCACAACGTCCGTATCCACCAGACAGTTTCCACCACGCACCACCCATTCGGTGCGCCGACCCCCCGCAACCTCATGCCCTCGCCGGACGCCCGCCATGCGGCCCCGGTTCACTGGGACGACGACCGAGCGTAGTCAGGCCGCTTCGCCTGCCGCAAGGCGTCCACAACGATCTTCGTCGAGCGGTCCACCGTGACGGTGGCCTGCTCCTTCTCCAGTGTCTGCACCACGCCTCCGGGGATGTTGAGCGCCGGCTCCAGGTCCTGCGGCTTGCCGATGACCTTGAAACGATAGGGCTGGGCGATCTTGTTCCCGTCGACCTTCACTCCGCTCCCGGAGTCCGTCAGATAGGTGCTGGCGACGACGCGTACGCCGTTGACCTGGATCGCCTCCGCGCCGGCCGCGCGCAGCTCCTGGATCGCGTCAAGCAGCATGTCCGCCTCGACCGTCCCCTTCGTGTCGTTGACCGTCACCGTGATGCCGGGTCCCTGCGCGGCCACGGTGCCCGCCAGAATGCCGAGTTGTCTCTCCTTCTCGACCGTCTGCTTGCGAGCCTCCTCAGCCTGGTCCGAGCTGCTCTCCAGCTCGGTGCGCTGATCTTCCAGACCCTGCTTCTCGTCTTCAAGACGCTGAGTACGGTTGTCGAGTTCATCGAGGATACGTACGAGATCTTCCTGACGTGCGCCGCGCAGGGCGCTGTCGCTGTCGCTGTTGGAGGCGACCTGGACGGCCAGGCCGAAACCGAGGCCGAACAGCAGCACGGCGACGATGAGTTGCGCACGCGTCACACGCGGCGGCCACAACCCCTTGGCCAGTCGCTGACGGCCGGTCAGCGACGGTTCGGAGCCCTCATCGTGCTCCTCCTGCCCGGAACCCTCGGGTGCCGCGGCGGACACCTCTTCGGGCAGTTCCCTGCGCAGCCGGTTCTCAGGCGTCTTGGAGGAGGGCTGGGAGGACTCCGCGGTCTCGGAGGGCCGGGAGGTCCCGGCAGGCTGGGGAGCCTCGGAGGGCCGGGGGGCCTCGGAGGGGTGGGTGGTCGCGGAGGGGTGGGTGGTCTCGTCCTTGTTGCTCATCGGCCTCACGCCCGGAACACGTGCCGGCGGATCGCCGCGGCGTTGGAGAAGATACGGATACCGAGGACGACCACGACGCCCGTGGAGAGCTGGGCGCCGACGCCCAACTTGTCGCCCAGGAAGACGATCAGCGCGGCCACGACCACGTTCGAAAGGAACGACACCACGAAGACCTTGTCGTCGAAGATGCCGTCGAGCATCGCGCGCAGGCCTCCGAACACGGCGTCGAGCGCCGCCACCACGGCGATGGGGAGGTAAGGCTCGACGACCGCCGGAACCTCGGGCCGGACCAACAATCCAGCCACGACTCCCACGACGAGGCCCAGTACGGCGATCACGATGTGCCCTTCTCTGTGCTCGGCTGTGCTGTACGTACGATCACACTCGGTGCGGCGGACAACCCGACCTCGTCCTCGACGGAAATGCTGGTCCGGATCCCGAAGTTCTCCTGCAGGGCGTGCAGATACAGCCCGTCGGCACTGTTCTGGAACCTGGTGCCGAGCCGCTTGCCGTCCCCCACCGCGAGCACCGTGTACGGCGGCACCAGCGGCTTGTTGTCGACCAGTATCGCGTCACCTGCGGCCCTGATCGCCGACAGGGCCGTCAGCCGCTGTCCGTTGATGGCGATGGCCTCGGCACCCGACTCCCAGAGCCCGTTGACGACGCGCTGCATGTCACGGTCGCGGACGCGTCCGGTGTCGGAGAACCCGGAGGTCCCCCGCGGATCGCCCTCTCCGCCCGCGGTGGCATCCTTGGCGTCGTTCACGACGAGCTTCACGCCGGGGCCATGCACATCGGTGGCGCCGGACAGGAGACTCACCAGGTCGGCCTGCTCACCGCCCCCGTTCTTGTTGAGCGCCTCTCGCTGCCGGGCGCTCACATCGGCGCGCAGGGTGTCGACACTGCTCTCGAGCTTGTCGGCGGCCGCGGTCTCGCGCTCGATGCGGTCGATGAGCTCCTGGCGCTCCTTGGCGACGACAGGGGCGGCTATCCGCGCGTTCGCGGCTCCCACGGTCACGACCAGGGCCGCGAGGACGAGACCGGCGGCCAGACCGAGCTTCGCCCGCACCGTTTTCGGCATGCCACCAGTGCCCTCGGCCTTCTTACGGGCGGCCGCTTCGGCGTATCCGTCGTCGAGGCTGTGGTCCATGACGTTGGTGAGCAGCGACATGGAGGCGTCCGGGCGCGAGAGGCGCGGAGGTGTGCTCCGAACGGGGGGTGGCTGCGGCATGCCGCACATCGTCGCACGTCGCGGGCGCTACCTCCGAATGGCCCCACCGGCGTGCCGGACAGGCCCCCTTGGGGGCACTTGTCCGGCACGCGCGCGTGCAGGGTGTTTAGCGACCGGCGCTGTCCACGACGGCCGCCCACTCGTCGAGCAGCGCCTCCGCGGAGGCGTCGTCGGGACCTTCGGCCCACAGATGCGTGACCGCCTCGGCGGGGTCAGGGAGCACCATCACCCAGCGCCCGTCGGCCTCGACCACACGTACGCCGTCGGTGGTGTCCACAAACCGGTCTCCGGCTTCTTCCACGACCCGGCGCATCACCAGTCCCTTGACCGCCCAGGGAGTCGCGAGATCGCGCTTGATCACGTGCGCCCGCGGAATCCGCGCGTCGATCTGGCTGAGCGTGAGCTGCGTCCGCGCCACCAGCCCGATGAGTCGTACGAAGGCGGCCGCGCCGTCGAACACACCACTGAACTCGGGAATGATGAAGCCGCCGCGCCCGTCACCGCCGAAGATCGTCGACTCCTCGCGCCCGACCCGCGTCAGATCATCGGGAGACGTGGTCGTCCACTCCACCTGCGTACCGTGGTACGCCGCCACCTGCTCGGCGATCCGCGTGGTGGTCACCGGCAGCGCCACCCGCCCACTGCGCCGCTCCGCGGCCACCAGGTCGAGCATGACGAGCAGGGCCCGGTCGTCCTCGACGATCCGCCCCTTCTCGTCGACGAGCGAGAGCCGCTCACCCACCGGGTCGAAGCGCACCCCGAACGCCGCCCGCGCGGATGCGACGATCTCGCCGAGCCGCACCAGACCGGCCCGCCGCGTGTCCGCCGTCTCCGTCGGCCTCGACTCGTCGAGACCGGGATTGATGGTCAACGAATCCACGCCGAGCTTGCCCAACAGGCTGGGCAGCACAAGCCCCGCACTGCCGTTGGAGGCGTCCACGACCACCTTCAGCCCGGATTCGGCGATACCGGTGGTGTCGACATTCCTCAGCAGCGATCCCGTGTACGAATCGAAGACGCTGGCCGGGAAGTGCAGATCCCCGATCTCACCCGGGAACGCGCGCCGGTACTCCTGCCGCGCGAATACCCGGTCCAGTTTCCGCTGCCCTCCCTGCGAGAGATCGGCGCCCTGCCCGTCGAAGAACATGATGTCGACGGAGTCCGGCACTCCAGGCGTCGTCCGGATCATGATCCCGCCCGCACTGCCCCTGGCGGTCTGCTGCCGGGCCACCGGCAGCGGCACGTTCTCCAAGTCGCGTACGTCGATGGCGCTGGCCTGCAGAGCCGAGATGACTGCCCGCTTCAGCGCACGAGCGCCTCGGGAGTGGTCACGGGCCGTCGTGACCGTGGAGCCCTTCTTGAGCGTCGTCGCGTATGCCCCAGCGAGGCGTACGGCGAGTTCCGGGGTGATCTCCACGTTCAGGATTCCGGACACGCCACGGGCGCCGAAGAGATGCGCCTGGCCTCGCGACTCCCAGATCACCGAGGTGCTGACAAAGGCGCCGGCCTCAATGGTCTTGAACGGGTAGACGCGTACATTGCCCTGGATGATCGATTCCTCACCGACAAGGCATTCGTCGCCGATGACGGCGCCGTCCTCGATCCGGGCGGCCCGCATGATGTCGGTGTTCTTCCCGACGACGCAGCCGCGCAGATTGCTGTGCTGCCCGATGTAGACGTTGTCGTGCACCACGGCCCTGTGCAGGAATGCGCCGCTCTTGACGACGACATTGGAGCCGACGACGGTGTGCTCGCGGATTTCGGCGTTCGCCTCGACCTTGGCATAGTCCCCGATGTACAGGGGTCCACGCAGCACCGCATCGGGGTGCACCTCGGCGCCCTCGGCCACCCACACGCCCGGGGAGATCTCGAAGCCGTCGAGCTCGACGTCCACCTTGCCTTCCAGGACGTCGGCCTGCGCCTTCACATAGCTCTCATGGGTGCCGACGTCCTCCCAGTAGCCCTCGGCGACATAGCCGTATACCGGCTTGCCCTCCTTCATCAGCTGAGGGAAGACGTCGCCTGACCAGTCGACGGACACATCGGCCTCGACATAGTCGAAGACCTCGGGCTCCATGACATAGATGCCCGTATTCACGGTGTCCGAGAAGACCTGCCCCCAGGTCGGCTTCTCCAGGAAGCGCTCGACCTTGCCCTCTTCGTCCACGATGGTGATGCCGAATTCGAGCGGATTCGGTACGCGCGTCAAACAGACCGTGACCAGCGCGCCCTTCTCCTTGTGGAAATTGATGAGCTCAGTGAGATCGAAGTCGGTCAGAGCATCACCGGAGATCACGAGGAAGGCGTCGTCCTTCAACGCCTCCTCGGCGTTCTTGACGCTGCCGGCAGTACCGAGTGGCTTCTCCTCATTGGCATAGGTGAGCTCCATGCCGAGCTCCTCGCCATCACCGAAGTAGTTCTTGACCAGCGATGCCAAGAACTGGACAGTAACGACGGTCTCGTTGAGCCCATGCCTTTTGAGCAGCCGTAGCACATGCTCCATGATCGGGCGGTTGGCCACGGGCAGGAGCGGCTTGGGCATGCTTGAGGTCATGGGACGAAGGCGTGTGCCTTCGCCTCCGGCCATCACGACGGCCTTCATGTCGGAAGCGTCCTCCTTGAAGAGATGACGGTCTAGCCGACTTCACCCGTCCAGATTGTCCCGCACTTTTCGTCCGCGGGCCATCGAGCCACTGCAGCCGCACAATCGGCGAGCTCAATCGGCCATGGCGTCCGCCCTGACGAGACGGCGGACCTGAACCACGTAGAGGATCCCTGCCCACCAGTAGAGCGTTGTACCCCATCCGGCGAACGCCCAGCCGAAAATAGCAGCGAGTGACGCGATCCATCCACTTGCGTCACTGAGCAGCAGCAGCGGGAAAGCATACATCAGGTTGAACGTGGCCGCCTTCCCAAGGAAGTTGACCTGCGGCGGCGGATAGCCGTGACGCCGGAGGATGCCCACCATCACCAGCAGAAGCAACTCGCGCGCCAGAAGTACAGCGGTCAACCAGAGCGGGAGAATCTCGCGCCAGGTGAGGCCCACAAGAGTCGACAAAATGTAGAGCCGGTCGGCGGCGGGATCAAGCAGCCGGCCAAGGCTGCTGATCTGGTTCCAGCGCCGGGCGAGCTTCCCGTCCAGATAGTCGCTGATACCGCTCAGCATGAGCACGAGCAGCGCCCAGCCGTCACTCTTGGGACCGCCGAACTCCGGCCTGAGGATCAGCCACAGGAAGATGGGTACGCCGGCAAGGCGCGCCATGCTGAGGATGTTCGGGATGGTGAGGACCCGGTCTGTCTGGACGCGGGTCTCCTGGACCTCCACCCGGGGGCCTCCTGTGGGAAACGAGCCAACGATGCCCCCTGACTTTACCCGCAGCCTTCACGCTCTGGTACAGAGGGGGTCGGGACGGACGCCATCGGCAAAACTCCCAGAGGAAACAAAAAAGCTCCGGCTCTCGGGCTGTATGCCCAAGAGCCGGAGCTCTAAAAGAAGTTCGGCGGCGTCCTACTCTCCCACAGGGTCCCCCCTGCAGTACCATCGGCGCTGTAAGGCTTAGCTTCCGGGTTCGGAATGTAACCGGGCGTTTCCCTCACGCTATGACCACCGAAACACTATGAAACTGTGAATACCGCACCGTCGCCGTGGCCCGACAACGGGGTTGTTCGTGGTTTCAGAACCAACACAGTGGACGCGAGCAACTGAGGACAAGCCCTCGGCCTATTAGTACCAGTCACCTCCACACCTTACGGCGCTTCCAGATCTGGCCTATCAACCCAGTCGTCTACTGGGAGCCTTAACCCCTCAAGGGGGTGGGAGTCCTCATCTCGAAGCAGGCTTCCCGCTTAGATGCTTTCAGCGGTTATCCCTCCCGAACGTAGCCAACCAGCCATGCCCTTGGCAGGACAACTGGCACACCAGAGGTTCGTCCGTCCCGGTCCTCTCGTACTAGGGACAGCCCTTCTCAAGACTCCTACGCGCACAGCGGATAGGGACCGAACTGTCTCACGACGTTCTAAACCCAGCTCGCGTACCGCTTTAATGGGCGAACAGCCCAACCCTTGGGACCGACTCCAGCCCCAGGATGCGACGAGCCGACATCGAGGTGCCAAACCATCCCGTCGATATGGACTCTTGGGGAAGATCAGCCTGTTATCCCCGGGGTACCTTTTATCCGTTGAGCGACGGCGCTTCCACAAGCCACCGCCGGATCACTAGTCCCGACTTTCGTCCCTGCTCGACCCGTCGGTCTCACAGTCAAGCTCCCTTGTGCACTTACACTCAACACCTGATTGCCAACCAGGCTGAGGGAACCTTTGGGCGCCTCCGTTACCCTTTGGGAGGCAACCGCCCCAGTTAAACTACCCATCAGACACTGTCCCTGATCCGGATCACGGACCCAGGTTAGACATCCAGCACGACCAGACTGGTATTTCAACGACGACTCCACAAACACTGGCGTGCCTGCTTCACAGTCTCCCAGCTATCCTACACAAGCCGAACCGAACACCAATATCAAACTGTAGTAAAGGTCCCGGGGTCTTTCCGTCCTGCTGCGCGAAACGAGCATCTTTACTCGTAGTGCAATTTCACCGGGCCTATGGTTGAGACAGTCGAGAAGTCGTTACGCCATTCGTGCAGGTCGGAACTTACCCGACAAGGAATTTCGCTACCTTAGGATGGTTATAGTTACCACCGCCGTTTACTGGCGCTTAAGTTCTCAGCTTCGCCAAGACGAATCCTGACTAACCGGTCCCCTTAACGTTCCAGCACCGGGCAGGCGTCAGTCCGTATACATCGCCTTACGGCTTCGCACGGACCTGTGTTTTTAGTAAACAGTCGCTTCTCGCTGGTCTCTGCGGCCACCCCCAGCTCGAGGAGCACGTCCCCTCACCAGTGATGGCCCCCCTTCTCCCGAAGTTACGGGGGCATTTTGCCGAGTTCCTTAACCATAGTTCACCCGAACGCCTCGGTATTCTCTACCTGACCACCTGAGTCGGTTTAGGGTACGGGCCGCCATGAAACTCGCTAGAGGCTTTTCTCGACAGCATAGGATCATCCACTTCACCACAATCGGCTCGGCATCAGGTCTCAGACAATTGCCAGGCGGATTTACCTACCTGACGTCCTACACCCTTACCCCGGGACAACCACCGCCCGGGATGGACTACCTTCCTGCGTCACCCCATCACTCACCTACTACCAGCTCGGGTCACCGGCTCCACCACTTTCCTTTCCCCGAAGGGTCCGGAACGGCTTCACGGGCTTAGCATCACTGGATTCGATGTTTGACGCTTCACAGCGGGTACCGGAATATCAACCGGTTATCCATCGACTACGCCTGTCGGCCTCGCCTTAGGTCCCGACTTACCCTGGGCAGATCAGCTTGACCCAGGAACCCTTAGTCAATCGGCGCACACGTTTCTCACGTGTGTATCGCTACTCATGCCTGCATTCTCACTCGTGAACCGTCCACCACTGCCTTCCGGCGCGGCTTCACCCGGCACACGACGCTCCCCTACCCATCACAGCCTCCGTTGGGAGTATTGCTGCAATGACACGACTTCGGCGGTACGCTTGAGCCCCGCTACATTGTCGGCGCGGAATCACTAGACCAGTGAGCTATTACGCACTCTTTCAAGGGTGGCTGCTTCTAAGCCAACCTCCTGGTTGTCTCTGCGACTCCACATCCTTTCCCACTTAGCGTACGCTTAGGGGCCTTAGTCGATGCTCTGGGCTGTTTCCCTCTCGACCATGGAGCTTATCCCCCACAGTCTCACTGCCGCGCTCTCACTTACCGGCATTCGGAGTTTGGTTAAGGTCAGTAACCCGGTAGGGCCCATCGCCTATCCAGTGCTCTACCTCCGGCAAGAAACACACGACGCTGCACCTAAATGCATTTCGGGGAGAACCAGCTATCACGGAGTTTGATTGGCCTTTCACCCCTAACCACAGGTCATCCCCCAGGTTTTCAACCCTGGTGGGTTCGGTCCTCCACGACCTCTTACAGCCGCTTCAACCTGCCCATGGCTAGATCACTCCGCTTCGGGTCTTGAGCGCGCTACTAAACCGCCCTATTCGGACTCGCTTTCGCTACGGCTTCCCCACACGGGTTAACCTCGCAACACACCGCAAACTCGCAGGCTCATTCTTCAAAAGGCACGCAGTCACGAGACACATCCGAAGATGTGTCCGACGCTCCCACGGCTTGTAGGCACACGGTTTCAGGTACTATTTCACTCCGCTCCCGCGGTACTTTTCACCATTCCCTCACGGTACTATCCGCTATCGGTCACCAGGGAATATTTAGGCTTAGCGGGTGGTCCCGCCAGATTCACACGGGATTTCTCGGGCCCCGTGCTACTTGGGTGTCTCTCAAACGAGCCGCTGACGTTTCGACTACGGGGGTCTTACCCTCTACGCCGGACCTTTCGCATGTCCTTCGCCTACATCAACGGTTTCTGACTCGTCCTGTCGCCGGCAGACAACAGAAGAGAGATCCCACAACCCCCCAAGCGCAACCCCTGCCGGGTCTCACACACTTGAGGTTTGGCCTCATCCAGTTTCGCTCGCCACTACTCCCGGAATCACGGTTGTTTTCTCTTCCTGCGGGTACTGAGATGTTTCACTTCCCCGCGTTCCCTCCACACTGCCTATGTGTTCAGCAGCGGGTGACAGCCCATGACGACTGCCGGGTTTCCCCATTCGGAAACCCCCGGATCAAAGCCTGGTTGACGACTCCCCGGGGACTATCGTGGCCTCCCACGTCCTTCATCGGTTCCTGGTGCCAAGGCATCCACCGTGCGCCCTTAAAAACTTGGCCACAGATGCTCGCGTCCACTGTGCAGTTCTCAAACAACGACCAACCACCCATCACCCCGAACCAGTAGTCCGAGTGCACTGGGGCCGGCACTGAAGGCAGCCACATTCGGCCGTACCCTCAGACACCCAACAGCGTGCCCGACACCCCTACCACCCATGATCCGCGTTCCACACTCCGAAGAGCACTACCAGCAGGCCGAGTTGGCTGAAGATGCCGAATAATCAACGTTCCACCCATGAGCAACCAGCATCGGACGTTCGCCGATGTACTGGCCTCTGACCAAGTCCCCGAAGGTCGTTGGTGAGAAGTGCTCCTTAGAAAGGAGGTGATCCAGCCGCACCTTCCGGTACGGCTACCTTGTTACGACTTCGTCCCAATCGCCAGTCCCACCTTCGACAGCTCCCTCCCACAAGGGGTTGGGCCACCGGCTTCGGGTGTTACCGACTTTCGTGACGTGACGGGCGGTGTGTACAAGGCCCGGGAACGTATTCACCGCAGCAATGCTGATCTGCGATTACTAGCAACTCCGACTTCATGGGGTCGAGTTGCAGACCCCAATCCGAACTGAGACAGGCTTTTTGAGATTCGCTCCGCCTCGCGGCTTCGCAGCTCATTGTACCTGCCATTGTAGCACGTGTGCAGCCCAAGACATAAGGGGCATGATGACTTGACGTCGTCCCCACCTTCCTCCGAGTTGACCCCGGCAGTCTCCTGTGAGTCCCCATCACCCCGAAGGGCATGCTGGCAACACAGAACAAGGGTTGCGCTCGTTGCGGGACTTAACCCAACATCTCACGACACGAGCTGACGACAGCCATGCACCACCTGTACACCGACCACAAGGGGGCACCCATCTCTGGATGTTTCCGGTGTATGTCAAGCCTTGGTAAGGTTCTTCGCGTTGCGTCGAATTAAGCCACATGCTCCGCTGCTTGTGCGGGCCCCCGTCAATTCCTTTGAGTTTTAGCCTTGCGGCCGTACTCCCCAGGCGGGGCACTTAATGCGTTAGCTGCGGCACCGACGACGTGGAATGTCGCCAACACCTAGTGCCCACCGTTTACGGCGTGGACTACCAGGGTATCTAATCCTGTTCGCTCCCCACGCTTTCGCTCCTCAGCGTCAGTAATGGCCCAGAGATCCGCCTTCGCCACCGGTGTTCCTCCTGATATCTGCGCATTTCACCGCTACACCAGGAATTCCGATCTCCCCTACCACACTCTAGCCTGCCCGTATCGACTGCAGACCCGGGGTTAAGCCCCGGGCTTTCACAACCGACGCGACAAGCCGCCTACGAGCTCTTTACGCCCAATAATTCCGGACAACGCTTGCGCCCTACGTATTACCGCGGCTGCTGGCACGTAGTTAGCCGGCGCTTCTTCTGCAGGTACCGTCACTTTCGCTTCTTCCCTGCTGAAAGAGGTTTACAACCCGAAGGCCGTCATCCCTCACGCGGCGTCGCTGCATCAGGCTTTCGCCCATTGTGCAATATTCCCCACTGCTGCCTCCCGTAGGAGTCTGGGCCGTGTCTCAGTCCCAGTGTGGCCGGTCGCCCTCTCAGGCCGGCTACCCGTCGTCGCCTTGGTGAGCCACTACCTCACCAACAAGCTGATAGGCCGCGGGCTCATCCTTCACCGCCGGAGCTTTCCACCCAGGAGCATGCGCTCCCGGGTCGTATCCGGTATTAGACCCCGTTTCCAGGGCTTGTCCCAGAGTGAAGGGCAGATTGCCCACGTGTTACTCACCCGTTCGCCACTAATCCACCCCGAAGGGCTTCATCGTTCGACTTGCATGTGTTAAGCACGCCGCCAGCGTTCGTCCTGAGCCAGGATCAAACTCTCCGTGAATGTTTTCCCGTAATCGGGACGACACCACGAGAGCGGAACGATCAGCCGGAATAAGACCGATCGTTCACAGCGTCCTCGCTGTGCGCCTGCCCCGAAGGGCAGGACTTTTTCAAAGGAACCTCGCCCCAGCCGATCGGCCGGAGACGGGGTATCAACATATCTGGCGTTGATTTTTGGCACGCTGTTGAGTTCTCAAGGAACGGACGCTTCCTTTGTACTCACCCGAGAGACTCTCTCAGGCTTTCCTCCGGGCGCTTCCCTTCGGTCTCGCGTTTCCGACTCTACCAGATCTTCCCGATCCGATTTCCTCGACGCTTTCCAGGTTTCCACTTTCGCGTTTCCCTTTCCAGCGGGTCCGACTCTATCAGATCCTTTCGGGCCTGATTCCCAGTCAGCGGGGATTGTCTTCCCGGCCCTCGGGCCGTTCCGATGTCCCAAACATTAGCGGATCCTCCCGGGCGGCGCCTAATCGGGCCGCCGAGCCCCAATCGAATTACTTTCGGACGCGCCGAATGCAATCCCGGATGGGTGACCGTGCTGGTGGTTGGGTGCCGCATCAGCGGCCAAGGTGCCACCGCGGAACCGTTACGGCTCCGGGGCAGACCAAGAACAGTACGGATCGGCACAGGGGGTGTCAACCCCCGCTGTCAAGATTTTTTAGGCGAGGGTGACCCGGGTGCGCTCGCGATGCGGAAGCCGATCTGTCGCAGCTGGTGGTCTAGACCACCAGCTGCTAGCTTCCATACAGAACCGACACTTCATCTGACATACCCTGCTGCTCAGTGTGCCGTCCGGGACTGGCAGTGACGGCCCATTTGCATCTCCACCCCTGGGAGGCTTCCCATGACCACCGTGACGTCCCCTCTTGCAGGACGTGCCATCGGACTCGCCGCGGTGCCGGATCCCGTGTTCTCCGGAGCGATGGTCGGCCCGGGCACAGCGATCGATCCCGTGCGCGAGCCCTCAGAGGCTGTCGCCCCCGTTGACGGAGTAATTGTCTCGCTTCACCCGCATGCCTTTGTCGTAGTCGACAGTGAGGGCCACGGTGTGCTCACGCACCTGGGTATCGACACCGTGCAGCTCAACGGCGAGGGCTTCGAGCTGCTCGTCAACAAGGGCGACACCGTGACCCGCGGTCAGGGCGTAGTGCGGTGGGACCCGGTCGCCGTCGAGGAGGCGGGCAAGTCCCCGGTGTGCCCGATCGTCGCGCTTGAGGCCGGGGCCGGCTCCCTTTCCGATGTCCGTGAGGACGGCGATGTGAAGGCCGACGACATCCTTTTCGGCTGGCAGTGACACCAGTGCCGTCTTGGCGGACGGCACGTAGGACAACCACCGCGGCGGCCGGACCCGCCGCACTATCGGAGACGGGTGAGATGGAGACAACTCTGCGAGGCGTCGGTGTGAGCCACGGTGTGGCGATCGGCGAGGTTCGGCACATGGGGACGGCTGTTCTTGAACCGCCTGCCAAGCAGATCCCTTCGCAGGACGCGGAGCGCGAACAGGGGCGTGCCCGCAAGGCCGTGGAGGCTGTGGCAGCCGACCTGATCGCGCGCGGCAACCTGGCGGGGGGCGAAGCCCAGGCGGTGCTCGAGGCTCAGGCCATGATGGCCCTGGACCCCGAGCTGATGGCGGATGTGGAACGGCGTATCACGGTCGGCAGCACGGCCGAGCGCGCGGTCTATGACGCGTTCGCCGCTTACCGCGCTCTGCTGGCCGGTGCCGGTGAGTACCTCGCTGGTCGCGTGGCCGACCTCGACGACGTGCGGAACCGTATCGTCGCCCGGCTGCTCGGGGTGCCCATGCCGGGTGTCCCGGACAGCGACGAGCCGTACGTCCTTATTGCTCGTGACCTCGCGCCTGCGGATACCGCGCTGCTCGACCCGACTCTGGTGCTCGGTTTTGTGACCGAGGAGGGCGGGCCGACCAGCCACAGCGCGATCCTGGCGCGCGCGCTCGGTGTTCCCGCCGTGGTCGCTCTTCCCGGTGCCGGTGAGCTCGCCGAAGGCACTGTGATCGCGGTGGACGGCAGCACCGGTGAGATCTTCGTGGAACCGAGCACTGAGAAGAAGGCGCAGCTGGAAACCGCCGCGGCCCAGCGCAAGGCGGCGCTGTCCGCGTCCACGGGTCCGGGTGCCACGTCCGACGGTCACAAGGTGCCGCTGCTGGCGAACGTCGGTGGTCCCGCGGACGTGCCGGCCGCCGTCGAAGCCGGTGCCGAGGGTGTCGGTCTGTTCCGTACCGAGTTCCTCTTCTTGGACGACAGCAAGAACGCGCCGTCCGAGCAGAAGCAGGTCGAGGCATACCGCCAGGTGCTCGAGGCCTTCCCCGAGGGCCGAGTCGTGGTGCGTGTGCTCGACGCGGGCGCGGACAAGCCGCTCGACTTCCTGACTCCGGCCGACGAGCCGAACCCGGCACTGGGTGTGCGGGGGCTGCGCACGCTGCTCGACCACCCGGACGTGCTGCGCACGCAGCTGACCGCCCTCGCGAAGGCTTCGGAGGGGCTGCCGGTCTACCTCGAGGTGATGGCTCCGATGGTCGCGGACCGTACCGACGCCAAGGCGTTCGCGGACGCGTGCCGTGCCGCTGGGCTGCAGGCGAAGTTCGGCGCGATGGTGGAGATTCCCTCGGCCGCGCTGCGGGCGCGGTCGATCCTGCAGGAGGTCGAGTTCCTGTCCTTGGGAACCAACGACCTCGCGCAGTACACCTTCGCCGCGGACCGGCAGGTGGGTGCGGTGTCGCGTCTGCAGGATCCGTGGCAGCCCGCGCTGCTCGACCTGGTCGCGCTGTCCGCCGAGGCGGCGAAGGCCGAAGGCAAGAGCTGTGGTGTCTGTGGTGAGGCCGCGTCGGACCCGCTGCTCGCGTGTGTGCTGACCGGTCTGGGGGTCACCTCCCTGTCTATGGGTGCCGCGTCGATTCCTTATGTCCGAGCGACGCTCGCGAAGTACACGCTGGCTCAGTGCGAGCGTGCGGCCGCGGCCGCACGTGCGGCGGATACGGCCGAAGAGGCGCGTGCGGCGGCGCAGGCGGTGCTGTCCGGCGAGTAGCCGGGCCGCGTCGTAGATCGGCTGGTGTTTCAGGGGCGCTCCACCCACGGGTGGGGCGCCCTTTACGCGTTCAGTGCGTGTGGCCCCTGGCTTCTCCTTCTTCTCCCAGGTCGGGTGGCACGCAGTAGTCGACACCCGATTCCGGGGAGACGAGGTCGCCGGAAGCAGCGTCGGTGCAGTAGGCGTCGAAGACCTCCGCTGCGGTCAGGGGTTCCAGGCCGTCCCCGCGCAGCCGCCAGCCGTAGATTCGGTCGGTGGTGTCGGGGGCGGTGGTGCGCATGACCAGTCCCCCGGCACTCTGGGTGGCGATGCCCAGGGCGAGGACGGCGGTGAACTCGAGGGTTTCCGACTCGTCGAGGTGGGCGGCGCCTGCGTCATCCTCGGCGCGGAGTACGGCAACGAGCGTTTCGGGTGTTGCCGAGACACTGCAGACGAGGTGGAGGTCACCGCGGTCCGCGGTGTCGATGATCCGGGTGAGCAGGTGGGCGGCGCGGGCGAAGGAGGCGCGGCCGATGTCCTCACCGCAGGATGCGCAGGTGCCGAGGCGGGCCAGGAGTGTGGTCGCGTACTCCCAGGTCGCCATGCGGACGGACTCGTCGACGAGGTCCGGGACGAGTTCGTCGAGGGACTGTCCGTCGTACGGAATCGTGGGGCCCGTGGCCGCCAGTTCGGCGGTGAAGCGTGTGCGGCTGGCCGGGGCGTCGGGTTCGAGGCCGCTTTCGGCGCAGAATTCGGCGTACTCCTCGGGGTCGAAGAGTGCCACTGTGGTGTGGCTGCCCTGGGCGGCGAGGGTCCTGAGCAGGGATTCCACCTGTTGCAGGTAGGTCGTGTGATCGTCGAAGGCGAAGGTGCGGTAGCGCCGCATCGCCGTGAAGTCCTCTTCGTCGGTCAGCAGACCGATGGTGCCGGCGATTTCGCGGCGCAGGACGCGTCGCATGGTCGGGTGCTGAGTGTGTGCCATGTTTCCCCCTGTGCACAGTCGATCAATGCTCACTCACAGTAACTGGCGGCACTGACAATGCCGGGTGGGTGAGGCGATCGCGCACGATGCGATGTTGAAACATGCAGGTCACGGCTATGGTCGCGCCGAAAGCGGTCCAGCCGAGGGGGCCGGCGGCCATGGCCGCCGTGAGGCGAGTGGCCCGACGCTTCGTTGGGCGGACTGCGCCAGTCCGTGGACGCCGGGGTATGCGCCTTGGGCCGTGTTGGGGGCGAGGGCGACGGCGAGTTCCCAGGAGACGGTGGCGTGGAGCATCTCGGCGACGGTGAAGGCGACGGCCGCGGCGGTGAGGAACAGGGTCGCTGCGACGACTCCACCCGTGGCCGAGAGCGCCATGGCGGCGCCGCCCAGGGCGAAGCCGGCGGAGAGCGGGATGAGGAGGGCGCGGCGCCGCAGCTGTGGTGGCGCCGAATCGAGCGAGCGGGACCTGAAGGGCCACCACCATCACGTTGTTGAGGACCATCAGCAGCGGCGCGAGGCCCTGCGGCGCGTGGTCCGAGTGCGCGATCCACAGCGGCAGCCCGACCTTGAACACGGCGTCGTCGAGGAGGAGGACGCTCTCGGTGGCGACGTACGCGAGGTAGGTGCGATCGCACCAGGGCCTGGGCGGTCGCGTCGTACGGGCGGGGTCCTTCGACGGGGTGATCGTGCGGGAGGCCGACGGTGGTTCGCCGCAGCGCGTGGTGACGAGGGCGACGGCGACGAACGAGAAGGCGTCGCCCACAAGGAGCCACTGGTACGCCGCGGTGGTGCCGACGGTGAGGCTCCCGCCGCGGCGAGGCCGCCCAGGGCCCAGCCGGCGTTGGCGACGGTGCGCTGGACGGCCTGGTAGCGGACCCGGTCGGGGCCTGCGGCGCGGGTGGCGTACAGCTTGGTAAGGACGTTGGCGGCGCGGTCGCCGAGGGTGCCGATGGCAAAGAAGGCCAGCAGCAGGGCGTAGTTGGCGGTGGTCAGCAGCGCCAAGGAGGCGAGGGGCCCGCAGGATCTGAAGGGCGATCAGGATGTGGGTGAGCGGCCAGGGGAATTGCCTCGTCCGCCGAACGAGGCGTGTCCGAAGTCGCGTTGGAGCCGGGGACGGCTCTGCCCCGGTGCGCAGACTTGCCGACGAGCTCGGCGTGAGCCCGGGAACGGTCGCGACGGCCTACAAGGAGTTGCGCCGACGCGCGATCGTGGTGACCCGGGGACGCGGCGGGACCGTGGTCGCCGCCGCCCTCTCGGTGGCGTCGCAGCGGCCGCCGAAAGTGCCGGACGGACTGCGTGACTTGGCGGGCGGGCATCCGGACCCGAACTGCTTCCCCGTCTGGTGCCGTCGTCACAGCTCTACCCCGGTGTGCGGTCACACCGCGGTACGCCACGACTGGCGCGACTGGAGGACGCGGTACGGGACTGGCTCGGGCCGGACGGCGTGCCGACGGATCACGTGACGTTCGCGCACGGTGCGCTGGATCCGATCGGGCGGCTGCTGTCAGTGGAGTTGCGGCCAGGGGATGCTGTTGCCATGGAGGACCGCGGTTATCACCATCTGCTCGATCTGGTCACGGCATTGGGGCTGCGTACCGTTCCGGTCGCGGTGGACGATCGGGGGATACGCCCCGAGGCTTTGCGCGGCGCCCTGCGAGCGGGCTAACGGTGGTGGCTCGCGGCGGGTGCGCGCTTCCGGACCCGGTGTACGGATCTCGGTGGCGGAACTCGAACCCGCCGGCGCGGTACGCCTGGCCTCGGACTTCACCGCCGTACTCGGCGAGTCCGAGGCCACCTACGGGGGGTGATCAGGCGCGCTTGCGGGCCAGGTCCTCGTAGAAGCGCAGCAGTTCTACGTTGTCCACGGAGCCGACGTTGACCGCCTTCTCCAAAGGGGCGCCCTGGAGCAGGCGTTTGACCGGGACCTCGATGCGCTTGCCCGTGAGGGTGTGCGGGACGCCGGGGACCTCGATGACCTCGTCGGGGATGTGGCGCGGGGAGAGCTGTTCGCGGATGGTCTGCTTGATCCGGTTCAGGAGGGCCTCGTCGAGGACGGCTCCGGGGGCGAGGTGCACGAAAAGGGGCATCCAGTAGCCGCCGTCGGGCTGTTCGACGCCGATGACGAGCGACTCCTTGATCTCGGGGAGGCGTTCGACGGCTTCGTAGATGTCGGCTGACCCCATGCGCACGCCTTGGCGGTTGAGCGTGGAGTCGGAGCGGCCGTGGATGACGACGGAGCCGCGTGAGGTGACGGTGATCCAGTCGCCGTGGCGCCACACTCCGGGATACGTGTCGAAGTAGCTGTCGTGGTAGCGGCTGCCGTCGGGGTCGTTCCAGAAGCGGATGGGCATGGACGGCATCGGGTTGGTGACCACGAGCTCACCGACTTCGTCGGTGAGGGGCTTTCCGCTGGGGTCCCAGGACTGGAGGTCGGTGCCGAGACCGGGGGCCTGGAGTTCGCCGATGTGCACCGGGAGCGTGGGTACCGCTCCTGCGAAGCAGGAGCACACGTCGGTGCCGCCGCTGACGGAGGCGATCCACAGGTCCTCGCGGACCTCGTCGTGCAGCCAGCGGAAGCCGTCCGGCGGCAGGGGCGAGCCGGTGGTGGCGACGCACTGCACGCGCGCGAGGTCGAAGTCGCGGGAGGGGTGGACGCCGGCCTTGCGACACGCCATGACATACGCCGCGGACGTGCCGAAGAGGGTCGCCCCGGTGCGTTCCGCGATGCGCCACTGGGCGCCCGTGTCCGGATGGCCGGGGCTGCCGTCGTACAGGACGATCGTGGTGCCCGTGAGCAGGCCGGAGACGAGGAAGTTCCACATCATCCAGCCCGTGGACGTGTACCAGAAGAAGCGGTCCTCGGGGCCCAGGTCGCAGTGCAGGCCGAGCTGCTTGAGGTGTTCGAGGAGGATGCCGCCCTGGGACTGGACGATGGCCTTGGGGAGGCCGGTCGTGCCCGAGGAATAGAGCACCCACAAGGGGTGGTCGAAGGGCACCTGCTCGAAGACGGGGTCCACGTCGGCGGAGGTCAGGGCGGACCATTCCAGGGCGCCCTCGGGTGCCTCGGTGCCGAGCAGCGGGATGTGGACGACGGCGCGCAGCGTGGGCAGTTCGCGGCGCAGCTCGGCGACCACGTCGCGGCGGCCATGCTCCTTGCCGCCGTAGCGGTAGCCGTCGACGGTGAAGAGCACGACGGGTTCGACCTGCTGGAAGCGGTCCAGGACGCTGCGGGCACCGAAGTCCGGGGCGCAGGACGTCCAGACGCCTCCCACGGCGGCCGTGGCGAGGAGGGCGACGACGGCTTGCGGAATGTTCGGGAGATAGCCGCTGACACGGTCTCCGGGGCGTACGCCGAGGGCGCGCAGCTCGGCGGCCAGGGAGCCGACCTGACGTCGCAGCTCGGACCAGGTCAACGGGGTCGGCTCATGGGTCTCGTCGACGTACAGGAGGGCCGGTTGGTCCGCACGGGTCCCGGCCGCGCGCAGAGCGTGCTCGGCGTAGTTGAGGTTCGCCCCGGGGAACCACTGGGCGCCCGGCATGGAGCGGTCGCCGAGCACGCGCGCGTAGGGGGTCGAAAACCGTACGTCGAACCACTCGGTGACGGCTTTCCAGAAGGTGTCCAGTTCGTCCACCGACCAGCGGTGCAGTGCCGTGTAGCCGCCGTCGGACGGGGCTCCGTGGTGCTCGGCCGCCCAGGCCTGGAACTTCGTGATCTGTGCCTGGGCGATGCGTTCCTCGGTGGGCTGCCAGAGCGGTGAGGGGTTCGCGGTGGACATGGGGCGGCTCCCGGACTGTGCGCGTCGTGTGCGTCTGTCGCGCACGAGCTGGGGTGTGCGCGTCACGCGGCTGACACGGACGATGCCATGTGATCGACTCCCGCACCAGGGTGCGCCACACATAGTCGCTGGCGTGAAGATGTGGCGTCGCCACGGGTGAACGGAAGTTTAACGACTCACTCTTTTGGGGTCGGCAGTGGCAGGCTGAGCAGCATGGACGGTCATGACCTGGTGCGTTCGGTGAAGGCGGTCGGTTCGGGGGGTGCCACTCAAGGGTTGCGCACGGTGCGGGCCGCGTGGCGCAGGAGGCGTGCCGACGCCACCGGGTTGCCGCGGCGGGGCGCCGAGCGTGCGCGGGTGCCCGGGCCGGTGCGCGGCGTGGAGCCGGGGCCCGGCGGCGGTGTCGTCCGCTTCACGCGGTCCGAGCTGCGGATCACTGTTGCGGTGAGCGGGGCGGTGTTCTGGGGCTGGGACGGGGTCGGCCCGGAGCCGTCGTACGCGCTCGCGGGCCGCTGCCCGGAGCCGGACCCGCGGGCCGTCCTGGAGCCCGACAAGGACGGCGGCTGGCGGGTCGTGGCCGAGCGGGTGACGGTCGTGGTCTCGCGGCACGGCGCGGTCGAGGTGCGGACCCCCGGTGGTGTGATGCTGCGCCGCGATCTGCCGCCGCGTTGGTGGGAGCCCGTCGACGGCGGCGAGGCCCGTTGGATGCAGCGCTCCGAAGTGGCCGCCGACGCGCGGTACTTCGGCCTGGGCGGGCGCGCGGCGGGCCCCCGGCTGCGCGACGGGACGTACCGGCTGTGGAACACGGATCCCGGGCAGGCCTTCGGGCCCGGCGACGATCCGCTGTACATCACCATGCCCGTGCAGATGGTGGTTGCCGACGCTGCCACGCATCTCGTGTTCCACGACACGTCCTGGGACGGCACGGTGACGCTGCGCGAGGGCGAGGAGGGGGCCGGCTCCGGGCACGACCGAGCCGGGACGTGTGAGCTGCGGATGGACGGCGGCCCGCTGCGCTGCTGGGTGATGGTGGGCACCCCCGCGCGCGTGCTGCACGCCTGGGCGTCGCTCACCGGGGCGCCCGCACTGCCGCCCTCGTGGGCGATGGGGCACCACCACGCGCGGTGGGGCTTCGGCAACGAACAGGAAGTGCGGCGGATCGTCGCGGGCTACCAGGAGCGCGGTCTGCCGCTCGACGCGGTCCATCTGGACATCGACCACTACGACGCGCACCAGGTGTTCACGGTCGACCGGGAGCACTTCCCGAGGCTGCCGGTGCTCGCCGAGGAGCTGCGCCGCGACGGCGTCCGCCTGGTCTCGATCGTCGACCCCGCGGTCAAGGCCGAGCCGGGCAACGCCGTGTACGACGGCGGCCTCGCCGAGGACGCCTTCGTACGGGATGCCTCGGGGCGGCTCGTGCGGGGTGTCGCATGGCCCGGAGAGTCGGTCTATCCGGACTTCACGCACGCGCGCGTGCGGCGCTGGTGGGGCGGGCTGTACGAAGAGCGCCTCGCGCAGGGGTTCGCCGGGTTCTGGCATGACATGAACGAGCCGACGTCGTTCACGGCGTTCGGGGAGTCGACGCTGCCGCGCTCGGCCCGGCACTCCCTGGAGGGGCGCGGCGGTGACCATCGCGAGGCGCACAACGTGTACGCCCTGGGCATGGCCCGGGCCGCGTACGAAGGCCTGCGTGAACATGCGCCCCAGGAGCGGCCGTTCCTCTTCTCGCGCTCCGGGTGGGCCGGAATGCAGCGCTACGGAGGGACCTGGTCCGGGGACGTGGCCACGGGCTGGCCCGGGTTGCGGGCCTCGCTGTCCCTGGTGATGGGGCTGGGCCTGTGCGGGGTGCCGTATTCAGGACCCGACGTGGGCGGCTTCGACGGGAGCCCGTCGCCCGAGCTGTATCTGCGGTGGTTCCAACTCGGCGCGTACCTCCCGCTGTTCCGCACGCACGCGAGTCTGCGGGCGGGCCGCAGGGAGCCCTGGGAGTTCGGCGAGGACGTCCTGGAGCACGCGCGCGTGGCGCTCGTCGCGCGGCGGCGGCTGCTGCCGTACTTCATGACGCTGGCGCATCTGGCGCGCCGCACGGGCGCACCGTATGTGCGGCCGGTGTGGTGGGGCACGCCCGAGGACCGGGCGCTGCGCGATTGCGAGGACGCCTTTCTGCTCGGCGACTGCCTCCTGGTGGCGCCGGTGCTGGATCACGGTGCGGATCGCCGGGCGGTGCAGCTGCCGCGGGGGCGTTGGTACGACACGGTCACCGAGGAGGCGTACGAAGGGCCGACCCAGGTGTTGGTCGACGCCCCCTTGTCGCGGATTCCGGTGCTGGCGCGCGCGGGCGCCGTCGTGCCCGTACGGGGCGCCGACGGCGGTCTGGAGCTGGAGGCGTGGGCTCCCGCGCGCGGACGCGGCGGAGGCGGGCTCGTGGTGCCGGACGTGGGCGACGGGTGGGACGAGCCGGAGATCGAGCGTTATGTGACGCGCTGGGAGGGGCGGCACGTGGTCGTGCGCCGGGAGGGCGAGAGCGGCCTGAGCGAGCCGTCGTATCCGGTACGGGTGCGAGGGCTCGGGGCACCGTGACGGTCGGCCGAGTGTCTCGCGAGGGCCCTTGGACGTACGGGGCCGGAGCGCGGCTTCGGGCGCACCAGCCCCTCAGACGTACCGTCCCTCGAACCACGCCCGCACCGCCAGGGTGTGCAGCGGGAAGGCGAGTTCGGCCGGTCTGCGCAGCAGGTGCCAGCCCTCCGTCTCGTCCGTGGCGGCGGGCGGCGGCAGTTCGGCGGCCGGGCGCTCCGGGAGGAGTCCGAAGAGCAGCAGATGCCCGGCGGGAGAACTCATCGCATCGGCGAGCCGCACTTCCCGGGGCGCCGCTTCGATGCCTGTCTCCTCCTTGAGCTCGCGGACGACCGCGTGCCGCCAGTCCTCCCGGTGGTCGATGAACCCTCCGGGCAGGGCGATGCCCCCGCGCTCGGGGGCGATGGTCCGGGTGATCACGACCAGGGCGGTTCCCTGGGCGTCGTAGGCGGGCTGCAGGGCGACCGCGACCGGCAGCGGATTGCGGTAGGCCACGGTGCCGCAGGCGGCGCAGGTGCGGGGCCAGTCGGAGATGCCCTCTCCGTAGGCTGTGCCACAGCTCGAGCAGTACGAGTGCGGTGCGAAGTCGGCGGGCGGGTGCGGGGTTGCGGACACGCCGCGGACTGTATCCGATCACTGGAGGGGGCGTCTTCGGGGCGGCACGCTGCAGCCACGCTGCTTCTGCGGCAAAGGTGTGTCATCGGGTGATCTCGGGCGGCCGGAGCCACCTGCCTCATGCGCCCTGCCCAATTCCCGTTGCCCATGGCACACTTCTGACGTCTCGTCAGATCTAGCCATGGAGGGGCCTTGTCGCGCACACGCACGCCCGTAGTCGACGGGTGGTTCACCGGGGACGGGGAGGACTTCCGTCTGCTCGGCACCCGCTGCTCTGCGTGCGGCTCGGTGTTCTTCCCCCGCGAGGACGCCTTCTGCCGCAATCCGGGCTGCCGGGGCGGTGAGCTGGCCGAAGTGCCGCTGTCTCGGCACGGCCGCGTCTGGTCGTACACGGACAGCCAGTACCGGCCACCGTCACCCTATGTGACCGATCGGGAACTCCCGTGGACGCCCCACGCGTTGATCGCTGTGGAGCTGGAATCCGAGCGCATCGTGGTGCTCGGCCAGGCAGTTCCCGGGATCACCGTCGCCGACCTGACGGTGGGCATGGAGGTGGAGGTCGTCCCCGGTGTGCTGCACGAGGACGCCGACACGACGTGGACGACGTGGCACTGGCGGCCGACGGAGGTGACGGCATGAGGGGCGTGTGGCGAAGGGGGATGACGGCATGACCGGCGAGGTGGCGGTGCTCGGCGCGGGCATGCATCCCTGGGGCAAGTGGGGACGCGGGTTCGTCGAGTACGGGGTCGTGGCGGCGCGCGCCGCGCTCGCCGACGCGGGGGTCGAGTGGCGGGAGGTCGGCTCGATCGTGGGCGCGGACACCGTGCGCGGCGGCTATCCGGGGTACGTGGCGGGGGCGACGTTCGCCAAGGCGCTGGGCTGGCAGGGGGCGCGGGTCGCGAGCGTGTACGCGGCGTGCGCTTCGGGAGCGCAGGCCCTCGACACGGCGCGGGCGCAGATCCTTTCGGGCCTGGCCGACGTCGTGCTCGTGGTGGGCGCGGACGCGGCGCCCAAGGGGTTTTTCCGGCCGGCGGGCGGGGACAGGCCGGACGATCCGGATTGGCTGCGGTTCCGCGTCCTCGGGGCGACGAATCCGACGTACTTCGGGCTGTACGCACGGCGGCGGATGGCCGTACACGGGGACACCGTGGACGACTTCGCCCAGGTCAAGGTGAAAAACGCCGCCTTAGGGGCACTGAATCCCAACGCGCGCTACCGCAAGAGGGTCACCGCTGAGGAGGTCGCCGCGTCCGCGGTCGTCGCGGATCCGCTGCGCCTGCTCGACATCTGCGCGACCTCGGACGGTGGCGCGGCGGTGGTGCTGTCCAGCATGGAGTTCGCGCGCCGGCACGGGGCGGCGGATCCGGTGCGGATCCGCGCGGTCTCCACGGTCACGCCGCGCTATCCCAACACGGTGCTGGACCTGCCGGACATCGCCACGGACTCCGCGGTCGCGGTGGAGCCCGCGGCCGGCACCTTCCGGGCGTCGATCGCGCGCGCGGCGTACGAGGAGGCGGGCATCGGCCCCGAGGATCTCTCCCTGGCCGAGGTGTACGACCTGTCCACGGCCCTGGAGTTGCAGTGGTACGAAGACCTGGGGCTGTGCGAGGAGGGCGAGGCGGCCAAGCTGCTGCGCGAGGGCGTCACCGCGCTCGGCGGGCGCATACCCGTGAACGTCAGCGGCGGGCTCGCCTCCTTCGGAGAGGCCGTTCCGGCGCAGGCGATCGCCCAGGTGTGCGAGCTGACCTGGCAGTTGCGGGGCAGCGCGGGTGACCGGCAGGTCGCGGGAGCACGCGTGGGGATCACCGCGAACCAGGGGCTGTTCGGACACGGTTCGTCGGTCATCGCCGTACGGTGAACCCGACAGGCGCGCGGCCCTCGACCGCACACTGTGTGACGACCTCGGAATCCTGTGTGAACAGCTTATGAATCGCATACCGGCGTGCGCCCACGCCGCCCATTATGCTGCCGTGCCCTCCTGGACGGACACTGTCCGCTTCGCCTTCCAGCCGGTCGTCAACCTGACGACCGGAGGGGTCGCGGCGCTGGAGATACTCGCCCGTCCGGAGGCCGGCGACATCCTGGCACAGGCCCGCCGTGACCCCGAACTCGACGGAAGGCTGGCCGCGTTGGCGATGCGGGCGGCCGCCCGCAAGGAGACGCTGCTACCGCTGCACATCAATGTGTTCGCCGGAACCCTCGCCGATCTCGGCGGGCTCGCTGCGCTGCGCGATGCGGTGCGCGAGGCCGGGCGACTGCCGTGGGAAGTCACGGTCGACGTCGGTCCGCCGTACACCCACGTGCCGCAGCATGCCCTGCTGGAGGCGGTGGCCGCGCTGCGGAACGATGGCTTCCGGATCTGTGCGGACGGGGTGGGTGACGGCGACGTACCGCTGCGGCTGCTCACGGACCTCGCGCCCGAGCTGATGAAGCTCGACGTGTCCCTGTTGTCGCGGCCCGCGGCCGTGCGGGCGATGCGGACGCTGTGCGAGCAGTTGGGCGCCCTGCTGTCCGTCGAGGGGGTCGAGACCGAGCTGCAGTGCGCGGCCGCGGTGTCGGCGGGCGCACAGTTGGCGCAGGGCGAGCTGTTCGCGCCACCCGCCCGGTTGCCCGCGGCAGACGTATACGTCCCGGCTCTCTCCCCCGCCGTCGCCTCGACGCCGCGGTCGGGGCCGTCCGTACGGCAGTTTGTGCGGCCGGCGGCGCTGTTGCCCGCCTCGGCGTCCGCGGGGCAGGTGCGGGCGCTGCTCATCGGCTCGCCCGACGTGTCCGGGGTGCTGCTCGTGGACTCCTCCGGGATCCCGGTCCGGTCGGTGCACCGGTCGCGGTTCCTGCTGTCGATGTCGGGGCGCTACGGGCACGCGCTGTACGCCGACCGGCCTGCCGCCAAGCTCGGCGACCCGCCGCGTACGGTCGGCGTGGACGCCACCGCCTGGGAGGTTCTCGACGTGGTGGCGGACGGGGACCGGGACCGTACGTCCGACGACGTCGCGGTCGTCGACCGATACGGGCGGTGCGTCGGGGTCGTACGGCTGGCAGATCTCGTACGGGCGCTGGCCGAGAGCCGGGTCGAGGAGGCGGCGGGGCTCAACCCGCTGACCCGGCTGCCGGGTTCGGACGCGATCACTGGCGAGGTGGACCGGCGGATCGCGGACGGCCGGTTGTTCGCGCTGAGCTGGCTGGACGTCGACCACTTCAAACAGGTCAACGACGGTGCGGGGTTCGCGGCGGGCGACGACCTGATCCGGGCGGTCGGGCGGGCCTTGCAGCACGCCGCGTCCGGGGCGACGCGCGTGGGGCACATCGGCGGGGACGACTTCCTGGTCCTGGCCGACCCTGACACCCTCGACCCCCTGGCGACTTCGGTTCTCGACACGCCCTGGTCGGCAGGCGGGCTGACCGTCACGCTGTCGCTGGCCACGGTGCTGTGTGCACCCGGCAGCGTGACCGACCACCGCCAGGCCGCCGCCTGCCTGGCGCCCCTCAAGCAGGCGGCGAAGTCCCTGAATGGGGCGAGTTGGGTGCTGGGACGCGCGGGGCTCCCGGGGCACGAGATCCGCCGCGGGCCGGGAGCGGCGTCGGCGCAGCCGTTCGGCCAGACACTGACGGGGTGACTCCGACTGACCGGCTGACTCCGCGCCAGCTGACTCCGCGGGCCAGCCGACCGGCACCTTGGGAAACCGAGGCCGCCGCCGCGACGGAGCCCGCCGCCGCGACCGAGGCCCCGTCGCAACCGACGTCAATGCCGTGGCGACGCCGACGCCAAGGCGGGGCAAGGCCCGGCAATGACCGATCCGCAGTCCAGGAACCCGGCATCGGCAGGGAAGGGCCCACCCCGGCGGCCATCGCCCCACGCCCCCTTTGCGGCCTTCGAAGCGTTGCCGTCCGCGACCTTGACGCCCCTTGGGCACCGGTGAACACTTCCGGGTGTCAGTCGGCATCGCCGCATTCGGGCGTCTTCATGCACCGCGCCGCTCGGGTCTCCGACCTGCACCCAAGGCCGTCCCCCACGGGCGATTCCGCTGCGAAGGCACGCTCGTCACGGACGCCGGGCGGGGCGCGGGACCCCCTGCCTCCGGCTGAAGTGGCCATGGGAAACGCACCCTGCACGGTGGCCCGGGGAGGATCGCCCCGGGCGAGGACCTAGGAGCCGCCATGAGCAACGGACACATCTTTGTCGGCGAGTTGATCGGCACCGCCATTCTGATCCTGTTCGGCGCGGGAGTGTGCGCCGCCGTCACCCTCAACAAGTCCAAGGCACAGGGCGCGGGCTGGGTGGCCATCGCCTTCGGATGGGGTCTCGGCGTACTCGCCGGCGCATACACCGCGGCACCGCTGTCCGGAGGCCAGATCAACCCGGCGGTGACCATCGGCTTCGCGATCGAGGGCTCCACGAAGTGGGAGGACGTACCTTTCTACTTCCTCGGACAGTTCGCCGGAGCCATCATCGGGGCCACGCTCTGCTGGCTGCTCTACCTCGGCCAGTTCAACCTCAACTCCGAAAAGGACAAGGCCATCGAGACGCTGGGGATCTTCTCGACGCGGCCCGAGATCAACAACCCCGTGCAGAACCTGATGACCGAGATCATCGCCACCGCCGCCCTGATGCTGCCCATCCTCGGGCTGGTCGGCGGGGACAAGCACGTCGCGGGCATCGGCGACGCGGGCCTGCCCGTCCTGCTCATCTCCCTCCTCGTCGTCGGCATCGGCCTCTCACTCGGCGGCCCCACCGGGTACGCCATCAACCCGGCCCGCGACCTGGGGCCGCGCCTCACCCACGCGCTGCTGCCGATTCCCAACAAGGGCACCTCGGAGTGGAGTTACTCCTGGATCCCGGTGGTCGGCCCGATCGCGGGTGCCGCCATCGGGGCCGCGATCTACAACGCAGCCTTCTGACGAAGGGGACGTCATGACGGACCATGCCGAAAAGTACGTCGCCGCAATCGACCAGGGCACCACCTCAAGCCGCTGCATCATCTTCAACCAGGACGGTGCCATCGTCGCCGTCGACCAGCGAGAGCACCGCCAGATATTCCCGAAACCGGGCTGGGTGGAACACGACGCCACCGAGATCTGGTCCAAGGTGCAGGCGGTGGTCGCGGGCGCGATCGCCAAGGCCGGGCTGCGCGCCGACCAGCTCAGCGCGCTCGGCATCACCAACCAGCGCGAGACGACCGTCCTGTGGGACCGCGCGACCGGCAAGCCCGTGCACAACGCGATCGTCTGGCAGGACACCCGAACGTCCGCGCTCTGCAACGAACTGGGCGGCTCGGACGGGCAGGACCGCTTCCGCGAGCAGACAGGACTGCCGCTGGCCAGCTACTTCTCCGGGCCCAAGGCCGCCTGGCTGCTGGACAACGTCCCGGGGCTGCGCGCGCGGGCCGAGCGCGGGGAGATCGCCTTCGGCACCATCGACTCCTGGCTGATCTGGAACCTCACCGGCGGCACGGACGGCGGGCAGCACGTCACCGACGTGACCAACGCCGGGCGCACCATGCTGATGAACCTGGAGACACTCCAGTGGGACCCGTCCATCCTCTCCGCGATGAACGTCCCCGAAGCGGTCCTACCCGAGATCAGGTCCTCCTCGGAGGTGTACGGCACCGCCGTGGGCCAGCTCTCGGGTGTCCCCGTCGCGTCTGCTCTCGGCGACCAGCAGGCGGCGGTGTTCGGGCAGGCCTGCTACGACGTGGGGACGGCGAAGAACACGTACGGCACGGGCAGTTTCCTACTGCTCAACACCGGTAACCGGCCCGTACCCTCGAAGAGCGGGCTGTTGACGACCATGGGGTACAAGATCGGCACCGAGGCGCCGGTCTACTGCCTCGAAGGGTCGATCGCGATCACCGGGGCGCTGGTGCAGTGGTTCCGCGACCAGCTCGGCATCATCCGTTCGGCAGACGAGATCGAGACGCTGGCGGCGAGCGTCGAGGACAACGGCGGGGCGTACATCGTGCCCGCGTTCTCGGGCCTGTTCGCGCCGTACTGGCGCTCCGACGCGCGCGGTGTCGTCACCGGGCTCACCCGGTACGTCACGAAGGGGCACCTCGCTCGCGCGGTCCTGGAGGCGACCAGCTGGCAGACGCGCGAGGTCGTCGACGCCATGTACCAGGACTCCGGGGTGCAGATCACCACCCTGAAGGTGGACGGCGGCATGACCAAGAACAATCTGCTGATGCAGCACCAGGCCGATGTCCTCGGGGTGCCGGTGATCCGTCCGAAGGTCTCCGAGACGACCTGCCTGGGCGCGGCATACGCGGCCGGGCTCGCGACGGGTGTGTGGAACGACCTCGACGAGCTGAAGTCGCACTGGCAGAAGGATGTCGAGTGGACGCCGACCATGGAGGCTTCCGTACGCGACCGCGAGTACCACAGCTGGCGCAAGGCGGTGGAGAAGAGCTTCGGCTGGCACGAGGACGACGTCAGCTGAAAACAGGGGTCCACGCGCGCGTGCGCCTCGCGCGAGCCACGCGCGCGTGCCATGACTGCGGCCCGTACCCCGGTCGGCGGGGGTACGGGCCGTACCTGTGCCAGGGTCGTGACGGCCTGGAGGGGACCGTACGCCTGCATCAGGTCGCGACGGCCTGAAGGGGACCGTACGCCCGCGTCAGGTCGTGACGGCCTGGCGGCGGTCGGCCGCGTACGCCATCGCGTGCTGGACGACGCCGATGAGGACCTCCTTGACCGACTCGCGCTCCCGCGCGTCGCAGAGCACGACCGGCACACCGGGGTTCAGGTCAAGGGCCTGACGGACGTCGTCGGCGGCGTAACGGGCGGCGCCCTCGAAGCAGTTGACGCCGACCACGAAGGGTATGGAGCGCCGCTCGAAGTAGTCGACGGCCGCGAAGCAGTCCTCCAGGCGGCGGGTGTCGGCGAGCACGACGGCACCCAGGGAGCCACTCGCCAGCTCGTCCCACAGGAACCAGAAGCGGTCCTGCCCGGGCGTCCCGAAGAGGTAGAGCACCAGGTCCTCGCGGAGCGTGATGCGCCCGAAGTCCATCGCGACGGTGGTGGTGTGCTTGCCCTCCACACCACTGGTGTCGTCGATGGGCCGGCCCGCCTCCGTGAGCACCTCTTCCGTGCGCAGCGGTTTGATCTCGCTGACCGCGCCGACCAAGGTCGTCTTGCCCACACCGAAGCCGCCGGCCACCAGGATCTTGAGCGTGACGGGCTCGACCGGGGGCTTGCCGCGCTCAGAACGCCCGAAGATCATCGATCTCTTCTCCTGCTTGATGGGGGTCGTTCGGCGGTGGGCCGTAGCCCCCGCCGCCGGGGGTTTCGATGACGAGTACGTCGTCGGGGCCGACGTCCGCCGCATCACTTCCGCCAAGTTCGGTGGCCGTGCCGTCCGCGCGCTCCACCCGGTTGGCCCCGAGGGCTCCGGGCTCGCCGCCCGCCATGCCGTAGGGCGGCACCCGGCGGTGCTGGGAGAGCGTGGAGACGGTCATAGGCTCGTGGAACCGGATACGGCGTACGGCGCCGTCCCCGCCCCGCCAGCGGCCGGCGCCACCGCTGCCGCGCCGGACCGCGAACTCGTCGAGGTGGACCGGCAGTCGCCACTCCAGTACCTCGGGGTCCGTGAGCCGCGAGTTGGTCATGTGGGTCTGTACGACGGGCGCGCCGGGGAAGCCGTCGCCCGCGCCCGATCCGGAGGCCACGGTCTCGTAGTACTGGTACCGCTCGTTGCCGAACGTGACGTTGTTCATGGTGCCGGAGCCCTCCGCCTGCACGCTCAAGGCCGCGTACAGGGCGCCGGTGATCGCCTGGGACGTCTCCACGTTGCCCGCGACGACGGCGGCCGGTGGCTCGGGGGCGAGCATCGATCCCGGTGGCACGACGATGCGGAGGGGCCGCAGACAACCGTCGTTGAGCGGGATGTCCGCGGCGACCAGGGTGCGGAAGACGTACAGGACCGCGGCGTTGACCACGGAGAAGGGCGCGTTGAAGTTGGTGGTGAGCTGTGCGGACGTGCCGGTGAAGTCGATGGTGGCGGAGCGTTGTTCGCGGTCCACGGAGACGCGGACGCGGATGACGGCGCCCGAGTCGGTCTCGTAGGTGAACTCACCGTCTTCAAGGGCGTCGACAACGCGGCGCACCGCTTCTTCCGCATTGTCCTGGACGTGCTTCATGTACGCCTGGACGACGTCGAGGCCGAAGTCCTCGATCATGCGGGCGACTTCGTCGACGCCTTTCTGGTTGGCGGCGATCTGGGCGCGCAGGTCGGCGAGGTTGGTCTTCGGGTTGCGCGAGGGGTAGCGCGCCTCGGTGAGCAGGGTCAAGGTCTCGGCCTCGCGGAAGCTGCCGTTCTCGGCGAGCAGCCAGTTGTCGAAGAGGATGCCCTCCTCCTCGATGGTGCGGCTGTTCGCCGGCATGGAGCCCGGCGCGATGCCGCCGATCTCGGCGTGATGGCCGCGCGAGGCGACGTAGAAGAGGATCCGCTCACCCTCCGTGTCGAAGACCGGAGTGATCACCGTGACGTCGGGGAGGTGCGTGCCGCCGTGGTACGGGTCGTTGACCGCGTATGTGTCGCCCGGGCGCATGCTGTCGCCGCGCCGGCTGATGACTTCCTTCACGCTCGTGCCCATGGAGCCCAGGTGGACGGGGATGTGGGGGGCGTTGGCGACGAGGTTGCCGTCGGGGTCGAAGAGGGCGCAGGAGAAGTCCAGGCGTTCCTTGATGTTGACCGACTGGGCGGTGGACTCCAGTCGTGCGCCCATCTGCTCGGCGATGGACATGAAGAGGTTGTTGAAGACCTCGAGGAGAACGGGGTCCGCTTCCGTGCCGAGATCGGAACTCTGCGTAACCGCCACGCGTTCCATGACCAGATGCCCGTCGTCGGTCATCGCGGCCTGCCAGCCGTCGTCGACGACGGTCGTCGCACTGGCCTCGGCGATGATCGCGGGGCCGGTCACGGTCTCGCCGGGCGGGAGTACTTCGCGCTGATGCAGGGGTACGTCGCGCCAGGCGCCGCCCGTGTGGAGGCTGACCGTCTCCGGGGCGGCGGGGCCGTGCGAGGCGGTGCCGTCGTCACGGACGGCCAGGGCGGAGAGATCGGGGGGTTCGGTGAGACCGGTGGCTTCTACGGAAAGGGCTTCCACGACGACCGGGCGGTCGAGGGTGAAGGAGTAGGTGGCGCGATGGCGTTCTTCGAAGGCGTGGGTCATGGTGTCGGGCTCGGTGAGCTCGACGGTGAGCACCGTGTCCGTGCCGTCATAGCGGAGCTGGGCGCGCCGGGTGACCTGGATGCGGTCCTCGGGCACGTCCTCGGCGAGGAGTTCGGCGCGGGCGGCGCCCTCCAGGTCGTCGGCGGTCTTCAGGACGGCGGGCATCGAGGAGGCCTTCAGCGGCGCCTCCACGGACTGCTCGCGCATGGCCGTCGTATCGGCGAGTCCGATGCCGAGGGCGGACAGCACGCCGGCCATCGGCGGGACGAGGACGGTGCGGATGCCGAGCGAGTCGGCGACCATGCACGCGTGCTGGCCGCCCGCGCCGCCGAAAGTGGTCAGCGTGTACCGCGTGACGTCGTGGCCCTTCTGGACCGAGATCCGTTTGATGGCGTTGGCGATGTTGGCCACGGCGATCTGGAGGTAGCCCTCGGCGACCTGCTCGGGGGTGCGCTCGTCGCCGGTCTGCTCGCGGATCTCGCGCGCGAGGGCGGCGAACCGGTCACGGACCAGCGTGTCGTCGAGGGGCTGGTCCCCTTCGGGGCCGAACACCCTGGGGAAGTGGGCGGGCTGGATGCGGCCGAGCGCGACGTTGGCGTCGGTGACGGTGAGCGGGCCGCCGCCCCGGTAGCAGGCGGGACCGGGGTCGGCGCCCGCCGAGTCGGGGCCCACGCGGTAGCGGGAGCCGTCGAAGTGGAGCACCGAGCCGCCGCCCGCGGCGACGGTGTGGATGTCCAGCATGGGCGCGCGCAGCCGGACCCCGGCGATCTGGGTGGTGAAGACCCGCTCGTACTCGCCCGCGAAGTGCGAGACGTCGGTGGACGTGCCGCCCATGTCGAAGCCGATGACACGGTCGAAGCCGGCCAGCTGCGACATCCGGGCCATGCCGACGATGCCGCCCGCGGGTCCGGACAGGATAGCGTCCTTGCCGCGGAACTGGCCGGCTTCGGCGAGCCCTCCGTTGGACTGCATGAACATCAGCCGCACGCCCTGGAGCTCGTCAGCGACGTGCTGGACGTAGCGGCGCAGCACGGGCGACAGATAGGCGTCGACGACGGCTGTGTCACCGCGTGGCACGAGCTTCATCAGCGGGCTGACCTCGCTGGAGAGCGAGATCTGCGGGAAGCCGACCCGGGCGGCCAGCTCGCCGACGGCCTGTTCGTGGGCGGGGTGGAGGTGGCTGTGCATGCAGACGACGGCGAGGGCGCGGATCCCGGAGTCGTACGCCTCCTGGAGTGGCCCGGCGAGGGCGTCCAGGTCGGGGGCGTGCAGCACGGTGCCGTCGGCGGCGATCCGTTCGTCGACCTCGACGACGCGTTCGTACAGCAGCCCGGGCAGTTCGATCGCGCGGGCGAAGATGCGCGGGCGGTTCTGGTAGGCGATGCGCAGGGCGTCGCGGAAGCCGCGGGTGATGACGAGGAGGGTGCGCTCGCCCTTGCGTTCCAGGAGGGCGTTGGTGGCGACGGTGGTGCCCATGCGGACGGCCTCGATGTGCGCGCCCGCCGTG
Organism: Streptomyces dengpaensis; assembly: GCF_002946835.1. Classification (NCBI taxonomy): domain Bacteria; kingdom Bacillati; phylum Actinomycetota; class Actinomycetes; order Kitasatosporales; family Streptomycetaceae; genus Streptomyces; species Streptomyces dengpaensis. Next base: position 7,420,728 of record NZ_CP026652.1, on the reverse strand, counting down.
TCCGAGCCGTCGCCGCCTTCACCGAGGAGCTTGCGCACGCCCGCGACCGCCGCGTCGGCGTATCGGGCCGGATTCTCGGACAGCAGCTTGTGCGTGAGCAGGCGGCCGTCCGGGCGCCGCGCGACGATGTCGGTGAAGGTGCCGCCTCGGTCGACCCAGAACTGCCAGCCTGTCACGTCTGTTCCCCGCTTTCGCCCCGCTCAGAGCGCCCGGAGGCCGCTGATCACGTCGCGCAGAATACTCTCGTCCGGCAACTCGGCAGGGGGTACAGGCCGTGTCACATGGACCATGTCACCGTTCACCAGGTCCCCGATGAGGACCCGTACCACTCCTACGGGCAGGTCGAGTTCGGCCGAGAGTTCGGCGACCGACTGGGGAGCGTCGCGGCAGAGTTCGACGATGTCCACGTGTTCCGGGGACAGCGTCTGGTCCGCTTCGGGGTCGTCGGCGTGCGATTCCGTGACGACCACGGCGATCAGATCGAGGCGGTGCTGGGCCGGACTGGTGGTGCGGCCCCGTGTCATGGCGTACGGACGGACCACCGGTCCGGCCTCGTCGTCGAACCAGTGGCGTGTTCTCTGACGGTCTCCGCTCATGTCATCCCACTACCCGCCCGAAGGCAGATCGGTGCGTGGAGTGGCGGCCAGATGTGCGCCGACCCGCTTGACCAGGAGCGTCATCTCGTACGCGACCTGCCCGACGTCCGAGTCGGCGTCCGAGAGGACGGCGAGACAGCTGCCGTCTCCGGCGGCCGTGACAAACAGAAAGGCCTCGTCCAGCTCGACGACCGTCTGCCGGACGCTGCCCGCCTCGAAGTGGCGGCCGACGCCCTTGGCGAGGCTGTGAAATCCGGAGGCCACGGCGGCCAGGTGCTCGCTGTCCTCCCTGGTCAGGTCCTTGGAGGCCCCGATGGGCAGGCCGTCACCGGAGAGCACGATCGCCTTGCGGATGCTGGCGACGCGGTCCACCAGTTCGTCGAGCAGCCAGTTCAGCTCACCCGACGCCTTGCCGGTCGCGGTGGGTCCTGCGGCCTTCGGTGCGGTCATCGACCGTCTCCCTTTGTCGTTCCTCGTACTGTGCCGTCCTGGGCCTGCTCGCCCACGGCGTTCTCCTTACGGCCGCGCTGCCAGCCGCGCTGGAGCGAGGCCATCCGGCTGCGTACCTCGTCGGCGTCGCGCTCGGCAAGGTTCGCTCCGGTGCCGGTGCGGGCCTCGTCGCGCTCGGCGCGTCGCTCGGGGCCGTCCTTCAACTGTGGGGCCAGATTGGCCTGCCGGACGCGGCGGGGCAGCGGGTCCACGCCTGATTCTGCCTCTCCCGTGGTGGCCTCGGAGCGCGGGGTGATCGCGGAGCGGGGGGTGATCGCGTCCGCGCGCGCGGACGCGGTGCTGCGGCGGGTGCGCTGGGGGAGCACCGGTCCCAGGCTCTGTACCGGCTCCGGGCCTTGGGGCGGCTCGGAGTCGTGGGCGAGTTCCTCGTCCACGTCGTCGCGCCGGGACCTCGTGCGGGTCACGGGACGGCCGTGCGAACTGACGAGCTTGGGGGCCCTGCGCCGCGGCAGCGGGACCGGGGTGGCGCCCGGAGGGTCGTCGTCGCCCGAGCGCGCGGGCTCGCCGCCGCTGTCGCGTGCCTGCTGGTGCTGGTCGCCGGGGACACCGGCGATGGAGGGGCGCGGCCGGAACAGACCGCCGCGCTCGCTGTCCTCGTCGTCGAGGGCGTCCCGGAAACCGGTGAGGGTGTCCAGGTCGACCGGGGCCTCCAGTTCGACCGGACCGTCCAGGATCGAGGCGGGCAGGCTCGGGATCCGCACCGGCGTGTGGGAGAGCGCGGCCTTGCGGCCCTCCTCGGTCTCGCCCTCCTTCGTGAGCAGCGTGCGGTCGAGGCGGAAGCCGATGCCGTTGGTGTCCGGGACGTCGTCGGTGAGCAGTGCGTCGGGGATGAACACGACGGCGGTGGTACCGCCGTACGGGGAGGGCTGGAGGGAAACGCGAACGTTCTGCCGCTGGGCGAGCCGGCTGACCACGAAGAGGCCGAGCCGGTCGGTGTCGGAGAGTTCGAACTCGGGGGTCTCCGCGAGCCGCAGGTTGGCGTCGAGCAGCGCCTCGGCGGCCATACCCAGGCCGCGGTCGTGGATCTCCAGGGTGAAGCCGTTGGCGACCCGCTCACCGAGGACCTGGACGGCCGTGTGCGGGGGTGAGAACACCGTGGCGTTCTCCAGGAGTTCGGCGACGAGGTGGGTGAGGTCGGCGACCGCGGGGCCCGTGACGGCGACGCGCGGCAGACGCCGTACCTCTATGCGCTCGTAGTCCTCGACCTCCGCCACGGCGGCGCGGACGATGTCCATGAGCTGCACCGGCTTGCGCCACTGCCGGGACGGTGCGGCGCCGGAGAGGATGACCAGGCCCTCGGCGTGGCGGCGCATGCGCGTGGTCAGGTGGTCGAGGCGGAACAGGTCCGCCAGTTCGTCGGTGTCCTCGGTCCTGCGCTCCATGGTGTCGAGCAGGGTGAGCTGCTTGTGGAGCAGGACCTGGCTGCGGCGGGCGAGGTTGACGAAGACTTCGGAGACGCCGTCGCGCAGTTCGGACTGCTTGACGGCGGCCTCGACCGCGGCGCGCTGAAGGGTGTTGAGGGCCTGGCCGACCTCGCCGATCTCGTTCTTGTCGTACTCCAGGCGCGGCACTTCGGTCTCGACGTCGACCTGTTCGCCGGCGGAGAGGCGGCGCATGACGCTGGGCAGCCGCACGCCGGACGCCTCGTGGGCCTCCAGTCGCAGCTGGCGCAGGTCGCGGACGAGGCCCCGGCCGATGCGCAGGGACATGAAGAGTGAGATCAGCAGGGCGATGAGTCCGAGAACGCCTGCGATGGCCGCCTTGAAGATGACGCCCATGGCCACGGGGCGGACCCGGTCCTGGAATCGCTCGCCCGCCTGGTCGTCCAGCGTGGCGAGTTCGTCGAGCACGTGTCCGGCCGCGCTGTCCCAGCTCTTCGCGGTGACACCGCGCGGCGAACCGGGCGTGGAGGACATGACGGACCGCTCGGCCACGCGCAGACGCGCCGTGTCGGCGTTCTTCCAGTAGCGCTCGAAGCGTTCGCGATCCGAGGAGGGCAGCAGGGCCAGGCTGATGTCGTAGAGCAGATTGCGCTGGGCCACGAGCTCGGAGATGTCGCGGATTTCGTCACGGGTGAGACGACTCGCGACCAGTGCGGAGCCGAGGAGGGCGTCCTCGCGGGAGAGGAGTTCGCGGGCGCGGGCGACGCCGACGAGGGCGCGGTTCTGCTTGTCCGTCTCCGCGTTGTCGACGACATGGAGGTTGCCCAGAAGGACGTAACAGGGGTCGACCAGGCGGTTGTAGAGGTCGAGAGCCTGGGACCGGTTGACGGTGCCCTCCTCGACGCTGCGGCGCAGGGAGTCGATTCCGTGGAGGGCGTCCAGGATGGAGGAGAGGCGCTCCGTGGTGCCCTCGCCCATCTCCTCTTGTACGTCCTTGTTCTTGGCGTTCTGGCGGAGTTTCGCCACCATGCGGTCGGTGGCGGCTTGGCTGCGTCTGAGCGCCGCGAGCGCGTCGGAGGCGCGGGGATCGGCCAGATGGACGAGAGTCCGACGGCGTTCCTGCTGGAGGACGCGGACGGTGTCCTCGGTGGGGTGGGCGATCTTCTCGACGATGTCCGCCACGCTGAACAGCCGGCTGGCCTCGCGCCCGGTGATCACGGTCGCGAACGTCCAGATCGAGGTCAGGGACAGCAGCGGCACGAGGAGTAGCGCCACGATCTTCCGGCGGATGGACTTCCCGCGAAAGCGCATGGCCTCCCCCAGCTCGACCCCCTCCAGCCGGGGGTACACATGTGCGTCAACCAACGTGCGTGAGCGTACTACTGAGGCACAGGTAACTCGAAGACGCGTCCAGGTGCAGCCCCGGCCCGATGGGAACGAGACATGGGGAGTTGTCCGTTCATTGGGGGAGATTGCCTTCCCTAATCCGGCACTTGAGTCCGGATCACATCGGAGTGGTGAACGTGGCCGGTTGGCCGAAATCTTTCGCTCGTGGGGAATCTTCGGGGCACGTCGTTCGTCGTTATCTACGGGAAATGGGGGCGGAATCGGCCGCAGGGGCCGTATGCGCGCTCAGGCGGCGTAAAACAGCGCAAGCCGGGCAGCCACTGGGGAGCCGGTGTCGCATGACGCCAGTGCGAGGGGCCTGCTGGGCGGTGGGGAGTGACGAGTCGATGGGCACGGCAGAGCGGCGCGGGGCGCCCGGGACAGGTGTGACCACGCCTGAGGCGGCGCAACCGGCCACTCAGGCACCGGATGACGCCATTCCGGGGGATGAGCGCGATCAGCCGGACGAGCGGCACGGGGCGGTGGCCGAGCGGCACGGTGCGATGGGCGGGCGCGAGGAGACAACAGAAGAGCGGGGGTACGGAACGGGCGGGGGCGGCCCAGCGTCCGAGCAGCGCTTCGAGGCGGCCGGGGACGGGCGAGTCGACGGGGCGGGCGCTTCGGTGGAAGTGGAAGAGGACGAAGAGCAGGCGTACTACAGGCCGTTGTGGATCGAGGAGCCCGCGCGCAGGCGGCGGTTGCCCGATCCGGTGCGAACGTCGGCCGTGCGGGCGGTGCTGGTCATCGCCGTGACCCTGACGCAGGCGGTCGTGGCCTTCCTGTGCACCCTCGCGGGATCCTGGCTGGCCTTCCCCATGGTCCTCAGCAGCCTGGCCAGCACGGTCGTGGCCACATGGGCCGCCCTCGACGTCTGGGTGACGCGACAGGTGTGGAACCAGCGGAACGGCGTGGTGTCGGTCCCGAGCAGCACCGCGCGGGCCCTGCGACGCGAGCGCCGCAGGGCCAGGCGACAGGCACGGGCGGCGGAGCGCGCTCAGGAGCGAATAGGCCCGCAGGGCGGGACCGGGCAGTTGTCGCACTCTTAGGCACGACCAGAAGGAGCTCTGCCCGTCACAGGAGGAGCTCTGCTCGGTCACGGCCAGGCAGGAGGAACCCCCTGGTGACGGCTGCGCACCCTGCCCTGTCCGCCTGCTTGTGACCATGGGGGTGGGTGGACCTCGGACCTCCACCCGTCGGCCCACCCACGACATGGTCACGGTCGGAGTCACGCCCTCAGCCTGCCGCCGGCTCCACCGGAACGGGCCCTGCGCTGCGCGCCAGTTCACGCCGCGCCCGCATGAATGGGCGCGGGCGGTCGATGGAGAGCACGGCTGTTGTCCGGCCGTCGCGTTCGTAGACGGCGAGGAGACCGCCCTCGGCGGGCCCGCCGTCCTCGATCGCGCCCTCCGCGATCCGGATGGTGTCCGCCTCGTGCCGCCGCCCGGCGAACGGTGATGGGCGCAGCCGTGGAGCGGCTCGGCGACGCGGCGGCCATCGAGCACTACGGCACCGAGAACCTGGCGCTCGGCCGGCGCATCACCTACGACGTGCAGGCGAACTGGAAGCTGATCGTCGAGAACTTCATGGAGTGCTACCACTGCGCGACGATCCACCCCGAACTCACCGACGTGCTACCGGAGTTCGCCGACGGCTTCGCGGCCCAGTACTACGTGGGCCACGGCGCCGAGTTCGGCGAGGAGATCAAGGGATTCACGGTCGACGGCAGCGAGGGCTTCGCCAAGCTCCCCGAGGTCTCCAGCGACCAGGACCGGCGTTACTACGCGATCACTGTGAAACCGACGGTCTTCATCAATCTGGTCCCGGATCATGTCATCCTGCATCGCATGTTGCCCGTGGCCGCGGACCGCACGATCGTCGAATGCGACTGGCTCTACGCGCCGGAGGTCGTCGCCTCGGGTGCCGATGTGTCCAAGTCGGTGGAGCTCTTCCACCGGGTGAACGAACAGGATTTCGCGGCCTGCGAGCGGACCCAGCCGGCGATGACGTCGCGGGCGTACCGGAAGGGCGGTGTGCTGGTTCCGACCGAGCATCACATCGGGATCTTCCACGAGTGGTTGATCACGCGACTGGGAGGCGCCCGTGCCTGACCTGTTCATCGACGGTTCCTGGCGGGGCGCTCTCGACGAGCGCACCCGGGAGATCCGCTGTCCCACCGACGGTTCCCTGGTCGGCGTCGTCGACTCGGGCGCGAGCTCGGGCCCTCGGGCCTGGCGGAGTACCGCGAGGCCAAGCACATCTGGCGGAACACCGACCCGTCCCCACAGGGGTGGTTTGCCGCGAATGAACCCCCTCATTGATCCCGTCACCCGCAGGAGATTGCTCCCGTCACGCGCAGGAGATTGATCCCCTCACCCGCAGGCGATTGCCCCCGTCACCCGCAGGACATTGATCCCCTCACCCGCAGGACAGTGATTCCGGCACCCGCACGAGCCACTCCCTCACCCCTTCCCCAGGCCCACATGGAGTCCGCTCATGACGACCACCGAGCAACCGACCGGCCCGCAGCGCCACGACGACGCCGAGCTCGCCGAGTTCGGCTACAAGCCCGAACTCAGGCGCACCCTCGGCAACTTCCACACGTTCGCGGCCGGTATCAGCTATATCTCCATCCTTACCGGCACGTTCCAGCTCTTCTACTTCGGCTACGGCAGTGGCGGCCCCGCCTACTGGTGGTCCTGGCCGATGGTCTTCGTCGGGCAGTTCATGGTCGCCCTCTGTTTCGCCGAGCTGGCCGCCCGCTATCCGGTCGCGGGCTCCGTCTACAACTGGTCGAAGAAGATAGGCAATCCGCACCTCGGCTGGCTCGCGGGCTGGATGATGCTGATCGCGTCGATCGTGTCGATCGCGGCGGTCGCGCTCGCCTATCAGCTGACGTTGCCTCAGATCTCCGACTTCTTCCAGTTCGTCGGGGACGGCACCGGCAAGTACGACGTCGCCACCAACGCCGTCATCCTGGCGGCGGTGTTGATCCTGTTCACCACCGTCGTGAACGCCTTCGGCGTCAAGCTGATGGCCACCATCAACACGGCGGGTGTCTTCATCGAGCTGATCGCCACCCTCGTCCTCATCGTCCTGTTCGCGGTGCACATCACGCGCGGCCCCCAGGTGGTCATGGACACACAGGGAACCGGCGCGGGGTACCCGACCGGCTACCTCGGTGCCTTCCTGGTGGCCTCACTGGCGTCCGCGTACGTCATGTACGGCTTCGACACGGCCGCCTCGCTCGGCGAGGAGTCTCTGGACCCGTCCCGCAACGCGCCGCGCGCCATCATCCGCGCGATCGTCGCCTCCTTCCTCCTGGGCGGCCTGGTCCTGCTGCTCGCGCTGATGAGCGTCTCCAGCCTGAAGGGCGACAAGCTGTCCACGGAAGGGCTGCAGTACATCGTGCTCGACGTGCTCGGTCCCACGGCCGGCAAGGCGATGCTGTGGTGCGTGCTGATCGCGGTCACGGTCTGCGCCCTGGCCGTGCACACGGCGGCGATCCGGCTGGCCTTCGCGATGGCCCGTGACAACAACCTGCCCGCGTCCTCCCTGATGGCCCGCGTCAGCCCGCGCTTCCAGACCCCGATGCTGCCCGCCGTGATCATCGGCGTCCTCGCCCTGGCGATCCTGGTGGTCAACATCCGCCAGCCGCAGATCTTCACCGTGGTCACCAGCATCGGCATCATCATGATCTACCTCGCCTATCTCGGCGTCACCGCGCCCATGCTGGTGGCCCGGCTGCGCGGTACGTGGCAGCCCGCCGGCGACGGCAAGTTCTCCCTGGGCCGCTGGGGACTGCTGGTCAACATCGTGGCCGTGGTGTGGGGCGCGGCGATGACGATCAACCTGATGTGGCCGCGCGCCTCGGTCTACAACGCGACGGCTCCGTTCCACTGGTACCTCAAGTGGGGCGCGGTCCTGTTCGTCGCGGTCATCGCGGGCGGCGGTTACGCCTACTACTGGTTCGTCCAGCGGCACCGGACCGGCGTGCTCGCCGAGCACCAGCTGCAGCCCACGGCCGCCACGGCTCCCCTCGCCGCCCCGGCGGCCGACTGAAGGAGGTCAACCGCTCATGTCTGTCGATGAGTTCGACCATGTCGTGATCGGCGGCGGCACCGCGGGCAACGTGGTGGCGGCCCGGCTCTCGGAGGATCCCTCGGTCACGGTGTGCGTCCTGGAGGCCGGCCCCAGCGACGTCGGCGACGACAACGTCCTCAGACTGGACCGCTGGATGGGCCTGCTGGAGTCCGGCTACGACTGGGACTACCCGGTCGAGCCGCAGGCTTCCGGCAACAGCTTCATGCGACACGCCCGCGCCAAGGTGCTCGGCGGCTGCTCCTCGCACAACTCCTGTATCGCCTTCTGGGCACCCGCGGAGGACCTGGACGACTGGGCGGCGGCAGGCTGTACGGGATGGAGCGCGGCCGAACTCTTCCCGCTCTACCGGCGGTTGGAGTCGAACGACGCTCCCGGCGACCACCACGGGCGCACCGGTCCGGTGAAGCTGCGCACGCTGAAGGGCGAAGACCCGTGCGGCACCGCCCTGTTGGAGGCGTGCGCGCAGGCCGGCATCCCGACCACGTCCTTCAACACCGGCACGACCGTGGTCCGGGGCGCCAACTGGTTCCAGATCAACTCCGACGAGAACAACATCCGGCAGTCCTCGTCGGTCGCCTACCTCCATCCGGTCATGGGCAAGCGGCCGAACCTGGAGATACGCACCGGGGTGCGGGCGAAGAAGCTGATCCTGGAAGGACGGAGGTGCGTGGGCGCCGAGTACCTGGATCCAGACCTGATCCACACCCGGACGGTGCGCGCCCGCCGCGAGGTGATCGTCTCCTGCGGCTCCATCGACACGCCCAAGCTGCTGATGCTGTCGGGCGTTGGGCCCGCCGGGCATCTGCGCGAGGTGGGTGTCGAGGTGGTGGTGGACTCGGCGGGCGTCGGCGAGAACCTGCAGGACCACCCCGAGGGCGTGATCATGTGGGAGGCCAGGCAGCCCATGACCACCACGTCCAGCCAGTGGTGGGAGGCGGGCATCTTCTACGATACCGAACCAGGCCTGGACCGCCCGGACTTGATGTTCCACTACGGTTCGGTGCCGTTCGACATGAACACGGCCCGGCACGGCTTCCCCACGTCGGAGAACGCCTTCTGCCTCACCCCGAACGTCACGCGCGCGAAGTCACGCGGCACCGTGCGGCTGCGCACCCGCGACTACCGGGACAAGCCGATGGTCGACCCGCGCTACTTCACGCACGAGCACGACGTGCGCGTGATGACGTACGGGCTGAAGCTCGCCCGGAAGATCGCGTCACAGCCCGCGCTGAGCGGCTGGGCGGGCGCGGAGCTGGCCCCCGGCCCGGACGTCCGGACCGACGACGAGCTGCTCGACTACATCCACAAGACCCACAACACCGTCTACCACCCGTCCTGCACCCTGAAGATGGGCGCGGACGACGACGCCTCGGCCCCGCTCGACGCGCGGCTGCGGGTCAAGGGGGTCGAGGGTCTGCGGGTAGCGGACGGGTCGGTGATGCCGGATCTGATCACCGTCAATCCGTGCATCACGACGATGATGATCGGCGAGAAGTGCGCGGACATGCTGAAGGAGGACCGCCAGGACCGCTAGGACCACTAAGCGTGCGCCGGCTGGGCTCCCTGAGGTGAGGGCCGTTTGAACATCCTCGTCGCCGTGATCTCACTGTGCACCGCCTCCCCCTCACCGGCCGGGGCCTGCTGGGGCAGTCCCGGCCGGAGGTGTTCCTCCACGCTGATGTACTTCAGCCCAGCGCGCAGGTCGGCGTCGTTGCGGAGCCGGATGACCAGCGGGAACTCGGCCAGCGCGGTCGTGTCGAACAGGCCGGTGGTGTAGAGGAGCTGGACGCCGAGCGCGTCCGAGACGGCCCTCTGCAGCTCCAGCAGGTATGTGGCGTTGGCGCGCCCGATGGGGTTGTCGAGGAAGAGCGTGCCCGCGTGGCGGTGCTTGTCGCGCCCGCGGTCGTTGCTGCGCAGCGCCGCCATCGTGCAGTACAGCGCGATGGCGGCGGTGAGCAGCTGACCGCCGGAGAAGACGTCGCCCATCTGGCCGACGGGGACGCGCTCGGCGCGCAGCACGGCGTCCGGCTTCAGGATCTCGACGGCGACGCCCTTCGGCTGGAGCGCGGCGCCGACACCCCGGAGCAGCAGCGACATGCCGTCGCGGCGCATGTCCGAGTTCTTCTTGACCGCCGCGCGGGTGGCCTCGTCCACGACCTCGCCGAGCCGCTCGGTGAGTGTCGCCTGGTCGGGCTCCTCGAAGCGGATGCGCAGGAACTCCTGCCCGGACCACTCGCCGAGCCCCTCGGGGAGCCGGGAGAGCCGCTGCGCGGACCGCAGTGTGGCGAGCGCGGCCTCCACGAGCCCGCGCAGCCGGTCCACGATCGAGTCCCGGTTGCGCTCCAGCTGCTCCAGCTCGTCCGTCAGCACCCGCAGTCGGGGCGCGAACGCGTCCGTCCACTTCTGCGCGTGCTCGGGCAGCGCGGACGCGGGCAGCTCACGGATCTGCTGCCGGGCGGGGGTGCGCACCTGCTCGTACCGCGTGGAGTTGGCATGCCGTACGAGGATGTCGCCGGCCTCGCGCACAGCGGCCTCGGTGGCGGAGAGGTCGGCGGCCCAGCCGCGCAGGGAGCGGCGGGCCTCGGCGGCGGAGTGGCGCGACTCTTCGAGGGTGCCGGGGTAGGGCTCGGGCTCCTCCCGCTCGTCGTCCGCGTGCTCCCGCAGGAGGTCTCGGAGCAGGGCGGCCGTCTCGTCGAAGCCGCCGGCCGCGTCCTCGGCGGCGCGGTGGGCGTCGAGCAGTTCGGCGTGGGCCTCGCGCGCCTGGCTCAACGCCTCGGTACGCGAGGCGAGTTCGGCGGTTGCGGTACGCAGCAGGCTCTGCGCGTGCTCGGCGTCGCGGGGGATCAGCTCCTCCGGCAGCTCGGTGTGGGCCTCGCCGTCCTCGGGCGCGTGCCGCTCGGCCTCGCCGCGGAGCCGTCCGAGCTGCTCGCTGGCGGTGGACATCCGGGTCTCCAGGAGCTGCACGAGCTCCTCGGCACGCGCCGCGGCGGCCTGCCGGGAGGGCCCGTCGGAGCCGTCCGGCGACTCCAGGACCTGGGCGGCGCGCGTGCGCACCTTGTTGCTGAGCCGGTTCAGCTCCGCGAGCGCGGCGCTCTCGTCGCTCTCGGCCCGCGCCTGCTCGGCCCGCAGATCGGCGCCGACGCCGACCTTCTCGTACACCTGGGAGGCGGCACGGTAGGCCTCGCGGAGGGCGGGCAGGGACGACTTCGGGGAGTCCGTGTCCTCTTCCGGTACGTCGTCGGGGGCGCCCGCGATCTCGGCGCGCTCGGCACGCAGCGCGCGGGCTGTGCGGCGGGCGTCGTCAGCGGCGCGCTGGGCGGCACGCCGGTCCTCGTCGGCGGCGCGGGCGCGCTCCAGGCAGACCTGGGCGCGGGCCTCCGACTGCGTTGCCTCGTCGGCGAGTTCGCGCAGCTTGACCTGCCAGCCGGCTCGCTCGCGCAGCCGGAAGGCGAGTCCGGCGAGCGCGTCCGCGGCGCGCCGGGCGCGCTGGGCGGCGTCCTGCCGCGCGTCGCGTACGTGGGCGGCCTCGGCCGCCGCCTCGTCGGCCTCCGCCCGGACCGTGCGCGCCTCGGCGAGTTCGGCCTCGGCCTCCTCGGCGAACGCGCGGGCGTCCCGGGCGGCCGCGGCGAGCTCGACGAGCCGCCCCGCGGGGCAGCCGGTGCGCCACGACGCCAGCCGCGCCGCCAGCTCGCGCTCCTTGCCGAGCCGGGCCGCGAGCGTACGGATCTCCTCCTCGCGCTGGGTCGCTCGGGCGCGGAGCGCCTGCCGCTCCTCGTCGGCGGCGTGCTCGTCGTGCATGGCCGGGTTCGGCGGTACGAGAAATACATCGACACTGTTGTCGCCCGCGTCGGGGGCCGGAGTCGGGGCGAGCAGCGCGGCGGCCGTACCGACGGCGACGGCCGACCGCGGCAGCAGGGCCGCGTCGCTCAGCGCCTCGCGGGCCCGCGCGTGCGTGTCCGGGTCGGTGATGATCACACCGTCGACCAGCTCCGGCCGCGCGGCCAGCACGCGCGCGTGGTCGGCGGGGTCGACGGCCTGGGCGAGATAACGCCACCCCGGCAGCGCGGGAATCCCGTGCTCGCCGAGGTACTCGACGGTGGCCAGCACATCCGGCCCGGGCGGCAGCAGCCCGCCGTCACCGAGCGCGCCCAGGATGCGCGCGTCGTCGGCCGCCGCGGTACGCAGCTCGAACAGCTGCCGCTCGGCGGAGGCGACACCGTCGTCGAGGAGCTCACGGAGCTCGTCGGCGTAGTGGTCCAACTGCTCGGGGGTGAGGGGGCCTTCGGCTGCGCCGCGCTGCCCGTACCCGGAGCCGGCGGCGAGGGCTGGTTCACCTGCCGGTCCGGCCGGCTTGGCGTCGGCCGCCCCGCCCTTCCGCGGTGCGCCGGCACGGCCTTGGCCGTCTGTGCCCGCGCCCTCGGGCGAGCCGCTCACCAGACCCGCGGCCTCCGCCCGGGGCATGGGGACCCCGCCGCGCCCCGGGCCCGAGGCGCCCGGCAGGCTCAGCAGCTCCGCCAGCCGCTCCTCCCCCGCCAGTGCCTCCGCCGTACGCCGCTCCCCGTCGTAGGCGCGCTCCGCCGCCGTCGCCGCGTCCGCCGCGCGCGCCGCCGTGAGTTCCGTGCGGGACTCGGCGGACGCGGCCTCGCGGGCGTGCTCCGTGGCGCGTCGCGAGGCCTCGCGTGCGGTGTCCCACGCGGCGACGGCCGTCTTCTCGGCGTCGCTGGCGGCGAGGGCGGCGCGGGCCGGGTCGGCGTCGGGGGCACTGTCGTCGAGCCAGCCCGCGCGAACCGCTTCGGCGGTCTCCTGTTCGACCTCGGTGAGGCGCTGGCGCAGATGCCCGGCCTCGCTGCGGGCGCGCTGCGCGGCGGTGGCCGCGGCGGTCGAGTCCGCGTACGCCGTCTGGCCGGCCTCCTGGAGCCCGGCGGACCGCTCCTCCTCCTCGTTGGCGAGCGCTTCGGCGCCTTCGGCGGCGCGGTGCAGGGCGCGTACGAGGTCGACGGCGGCCTTGGCCCGTGCGGCGAGCGCCGGCGCTGCGTCCCGCTCGGCCTCGCGGATCGCGGCGGCCACGCGCGCGGAGCGGTCGGCGGCGGCGCGGTGCCGCAGCACGGCCTCGGCGGCCTGCCAGGCCGAGTGCAGCGTGCGCGCGTCGGCCAGCTCGCGCTTCTGTGCGGCCGCGGACTTCTCGGCCCCGGAGAGCGCCAACGAGGCGTGCCGGTAGGCGAGTTCGGCGGCGACCCGAGCGCTGCGCTCGCGGGCGCCCTCGGCATGGGTGACGGCGTACGCGGCGGCGGTCACCCGCTGCGCGAGTTCACCGGCGCGTACGCGCTCCTGCACCGCCCGCGCGGACAGCCGCCGCGCCAGCGTTCGCGTACGCCGCTCGGCGCCCGCGTGGATGTCACGCGCGCGTGCCCGCCCCTCGGCGGCGTCGACGATCCGTCCGAGCAGGTCCACGGAACCGGCGGTGAAGTCGCGCTCGGCGATGAGCTCGGCACGCCGGCCCAGCTTGCTGCCGAAGCCGCCGACCAGGTCGGCGAGCCCGTCCGTGTCCCGGGTGTCGGTGACGGCGCGCAGCAGCAGGTCCGTGAAGTCGGAGTCCTTCTTGACCGCGAAGAGACCGGCGGCCTCGCCCTCGTCGGCGTTCATCTCCCGCTGGTAGCGGAAGAGTTCGGGGTCGAGGCCCAGGTCGCCGAGGTGCTCGTTCCAGCGGTCGTGGATCTCCTCCCAGTGCACTTCGAGGTGCGGATAGGCCTTGCCCGCCTCGGTGAGCGCGTCCCGGAAGCCCTTCATGGTGCGCCGCCGCCCCTGTGCGCCCGAGGTGCCCTCGACGGGCGGGCGCACGGCGGTGCCCTCGGCGACGGGCAGGTTGTCCATGCTCAGGCCGGGCCCGGGCCGGAAGGAGTACCAGGCCTCGGCGAACTTCCGTGGGTCGTTGGAGACTTGCCGGCCCCGCCACTCGCTCACCTTGCCGACCACGACACACTCGCCGGTCAGCGTGTGCTGCCACTCCAGGGCGACATGCCCGCAGTCGTCGGCGAGCAGGAACTTGCGCAGCACCCCGGAGCTGGCGCCGCCCAGCGTGTTGCGGTGGCCCGGGAGCATCACCGAGAAGAGCAGCTTGAGCAGCACCGACTTGCCGCCGCCGTTCTCCAGGAAGAGCACGCCCGCGGGCGCGGGCCGGCGCGGCGGCCCGACGGGCTCCTCCTCGAAGAACTCCGCCTGGATGGGCGCGGGGTCGGGCACGGGCTCGCCGACACCCCGCAGGTCAAGCACGGTGTCGGCGTAGCGCGCACCGGCAGGCCCGATGGAGTAGAGGCGGACCCGGGACAGCTCGTACATGGCGGACTCTCGTCGTAAGTCTTCGGAAGGTCAGGGTGGTTCAGGAGTGGAACGGCAGTCCGGCGTCGGCCACCAGTTCCAGATCGTCGGCGTCCTCGGCGGGCAGCAGCGTCGCGGTGCCGTCGGTCACCGGGACGATGCCCAGCTCGAGGAGCTCCGCCATGGCGGCACTGCCCGCCATGTCGCGGACCTGGAGCTGATAGCGGGCCGTCGTCCGGTACGTCCCCCCGGAGTCGTCCCCGGTGCGCTGCAGGAACCCGGAGTCCGTGAGGAACGCGACGGCCTTGCCGACGATGCCGGTGGTCGAACCGGCCAGTCTTCGGGCGTCCTTGGTGGCGCCGGTGGAGCTGCGCCGGGCCCAGATGCGCCAGGCCGCCTCCAGACCGGGGGCGTCCGTGGCCGGGTCGGTGTTCTCGCCCGACTCCTCGGCCCGCGCCTCCAGACGACGACAGGCCTGCCGTACGAACGCGTCGACGCCGTTGACCGAGACGCGCCCGATGTACCCGTCGTCCGCGAGGTCCTCGGGGCGCGGGAACGCCATGGCGGCGACGGCGAGATGGGCGAGCCCGTGCAGGAAGCGGTCCCCCGAGTCGGAGGACGCGCGACGCGCGTAGTCGCCCATGCGAACGGCGAAAACGGAGTCCTCCGCGGCGGTCACGGCCATGCCCGCGCGCGGGGACACCTCCAGGACGACCAGGCCGAGCCCGGTGGCCACGGCGTCGGCGAGGCGCGCGAAGGGCGGGTCCTCGCGGTAGCGCCGCAGCAGCTCCGCGTACTCCTGGTCACGCGCGGGCTGCAGTTTGGGCTGCAGCCCGAAACCAACGAGCCGCGCCGCGTCGGCGGCGTCGGCGGGGGTGACGGTGCTGGTCGCCGGCGCGGCGGGGGCCTCGGCCTCGCTCCACTCGACGTGCTCGGTCACGACGGGAACTCCTTGATCTTGAAAACAGGGCTGAGGGCAACTCCCTCAGGGGCGCGGGCTGTGACATGTGCGGCTCCGCCGCGTGGGCGCGAGCAACCACGGACGGCCCGCAGAGGAATGACGAACCGCCGGTGTCCGGCCCTTTCAGCGGAGCGCTCACGCCGCCTCCGTTCTGTCGGCCGCCATCCCCGCCGCGTCCAGCAGAGCCGTGCCCACGATGAGGTCCGCCCCGCCGAACTCGGGATCGTCCAGCTCGGTCCCGTCGTCCACGGCGAACAACAGCTTCTCCTCGCCCTGGCGGTAGGCGGTGCCGACCGGCGGACTGGCCGCGTGAACGGCCAGCAACGCGACCAGGTACGGCAGTTCGGGATCCCGGCGGCGCGCTTTCGCGAGCAGCCCGGACAGCCGTCGCGGCGCATCGGCCGGCAGGTCGAGCAACTCCATGGCGGAAGCGAGCTGCTCCTCGCTGAACCGGCTGTCGTCCGGGGTGGCGATGAGGTCCGGCTCGGGCATCTCGGCACCGAGATGCTCCCGCTCCAGCGGCGGCGTCAGCAGGATGTCGACGAGGTCCCCCACCCGCACGGCAACCGGCGTACGCAGTCCCGTCCCGCGCGCGAAGAACGCGTCCGTCACGCGCAGCGCCTGCTCCACGGGCAGCGGCAGCACGGGCGCGACGAGATGTCCGTAGAGGTCGATCTCCGAGGTCGTCATGGGCGTGGCGAACGCCTGCCGGTCCTGCTCCGCGCGGAAGAGGGGGCCCGCCTCCAGGAGCCGGGACTGCAGCTGCGTGTGCCGGCGGATGCAGTCCTTGACGATGTCGACGAGCTCGGCCGCGCGCCGCTTCTGCTCGGGGTCCTCGGACTCGTCGCGGGCCCTGCGGATGTTGGTGAGGATCGCGTTCTCGTGGCGGTACCGGTCGGCGACGTGGTCGAGGGCCTCGGCGATCATGTCGGGCACGGCCTGGAGCCAGTCGACGGCCCGCACATTACGCCGGGTCGCGTCGAGCGCCTTGCGGAGGGTCTCCGAGTACTGCACGGTCCGGTAGCGGGCCTGTTCGGCGGCGAGCTGGGCGTCCGCGAGGCGGCCGCGGCTGATCAGCACCTCCAGCTTGACCTCGGCGGCGATCTGCGCGCTGGTGACGTCGGTGTCGAGGGCGCCGACGAGGACGTTGACCGCTTCGTCGGTCGTACGGAGATAGACGCTCCCTCCGTATCCGGGCACTTCCTCGATCAGCTTGAAGTCGTAGTCGCGGCGCACATAGGAGCCGTCGGGCGCGAAGGTGCCGTACACGGCCCGGAAGCCGCGGTCCACGCTGCCGACGTTGATCAGATTCTCCAGGACCCAGCGGGCCACGCGCTCGTGCTCGGCGACGGGCCGCCGCGAGGCCTGGGCGGCGATGCGCGGAATGAGCCTGGCCACTATCTGGTCGTGGTCGGCGCCCGTGTCGAAGTCCATGTTCAGTGTGACGAGGTCGATGGCGGCGAGGGCGACCTCCGCCATCCCGTAGACCGTGTACTCGCCCGCGAGGTTCGCCTTGCGCACGTCGAGGTCGTGCAGCGGCGCGGTGCAGGCGAGCGCGCGCAGCCGCCGCGCCAGGCCCTCGTCGGCGGCCGGGCCCGGAGCGAGGCGCGGCCCCGCGCTGAGCTGGGGCGGAACACTGTCCGTCGATGCAGGCGAAGTCACGGTGCACAGACTAGGTCCTCGGTCTGACAACGGTCGAAACAGCCCAGAAACGACCGGCAGCACGTCGGGCGGCGGTCCGCCGCATCCGTCGTCACGGCGACGGCACCAAGCGGTCGCGACGACCGCGGCTGCGACCGCACCACACCGGTACGCCCAACCGCCCAGCGACCGCACCAAGCCGACGCGACAACCGCCGCAGCGACCGCACCGCGCCGGTCCGCCCAACCGCCCCAGCGACCCACCATGCCGGTGCGCCCAGCCGCCGTCGCAGCCGCCCGGCCCCGGGTCCCCCCGACCGGGCGGCCCTCAGCCGATCCCCTGCGCCCCGTCGGCCACCCGCCGCCCGTACACCTCCACCAGACCCTCGAGCGAGGCGTCGAGATAGACCGCGAGCAGTCGCTCGGCCGCGTCCCGGTCGCCCGCCTGGAGGGTCCCCAGGATCTCGCGGTTGCGGGCGAGGTAGGGCTCGCGGACCATCCGACCACCGGGGGTTACCCGGTGATCGCGGTCGTCCGCGCCGGCGATCTCCCCGCGGCCGCTCAGGCGGTTCCGGGCACGCCGGTCCGCTTCATCCTCATACGCCGCCGCTGAACCGTCATGCCGCGTCCGCCTGTTCGGCCACCGACAGGGCGGCCAGCGCGGACGCGACGGCATGCGCGGCGCTGAGGTCGAGGCGTGCGCTGGTGCCGCCCACCCGGTGACGCACCTCGGCCGCGGCGAGGGTGAGGAGCTGCGGCAGCAGGTCCGTGCACCGCCGGGCCACCCACGCCGTCCCCGCGGTGGCCAGCCACCACAGGCTGGCCGACCGCGTGGGCGGCGGGAACTCGGGCTCGGCCGAGGGTGCGGCCCCGGTGGCGATGCCCTGCTTCGCGAGCAACGCGTGGAAGCGGAGGGCGAGTTGCCGGTGCCCCCGCTCGCCCGGATGCAGCCGGTCCGCGCTCCACATCGCACGGTCCCGCAGCCAGGCGCCCTCCGCCGCGTGCAGGTGCACCGCCCCGTAGCGCTCGGACAGTGCGTGCACGACCGTGTTGACGGCCAGCTGCCGCCGGGCCAGCGGCCGTTCCAGCGCGGCCGGCAGCCCGAGCATCGAACCGGGATCCGGCAGACAGGCGGTCAGCAGTACGGCGCCCTGCGCGCGGAACGCCGCATACACCTCGTCGAGCCGGGCGGCCACGGCATGGATGTCGAAGGTGCGCCGCAGCGTGTCGTTCACGCCGATCACGACGGACACCACGTCCGGCTTCAGGGCCAGCGCCGCCGGTGTCTGCCGCTCCATGACGTCGCGTGTCTGGGCCCCGCTCACCGCGAGGTTGGTGAACTCGACGGACGGCTCGAGCCCATCGGCGAGCAGCGCGGCCCACCCTCGCCAGCCGTCGCCCACGGGGTCGCCCATGCCTTCCGTGAGCGAGTCCCCGAGGGACACGAACCGAACGGGTCTCATCCGACGCCCTCCTGCAGGCGCGGTGCCGGGACCGCCGCGTCGTGCGCGGCGAGAAAGCCCTCTACAGCGGCGTCCCATCCAAAACACTCCGCACGCGCGCGTGCGGCCTCCCTGCGCTCGCCCTCGGAGCGCCCCAGCAGGAGGCGCACCGCGTCCGCGAAGGAGTCCCCGCTGTCGGCCGCGGTGGCCCCCGCGGACCCGACGACCTCCGGCAGGGCGGACATCGCGCTGGCGACCACGGGCGTGCCGCAGGCCATCGCCTCCAGGGCGGCGAGCCCGAACGTCTCGGCGGGCCCAGGAGCCAGGCACACGTCGGCCGAGGCCTGCAGCGCACCGAGTTCGGCACGGTCGGAGACGTGTCCGAGGAAGGTGACGGGCAACCTCCGCTCCTGGGCGCGCTGTTCGAGCCGCGCCTTCAGCGGTCCGTCCCCGGCGACGACGAGCACCGCACGCTGTCCGCGCCGCAGCAGCGCCTCCAGCGCGTCGAGTGCCGTACCCGGCCGCTTCTCGACGGACAGCCGGGAGCACATCACGAGCAACGCCTCGTCCGCGCGCGCGTAGCGGGCGCGCTGTCCGGGGTCCCGCAGCGTGGGGTGCCGTCCCACGAGATCGACGCCCAGGGGGGCGCGTACGACGTTGCGGGCACCGATGCGCACGAACTCGCGCTCGGCGAACTCCGTGGTGCACACGACCCGGGAGTAGGTGTGCGCCGTACGGACGTTGAGGGCGTCCGCGGCCCGGCGGGCCATCCCCTCGGGGAGCCCCCAGGTCCGCAGCACGCCGTCGGCGGTCTCGTGGGAGACCATCACGGCGGGCACCCGGGCCCGGCGTGCCCACACGCCGGTCCAGCGCAGGGTGGTCCGGTCGGAGACTTCGAGGCGGTCGGGGGCGAGCGACTCCAGGAGCCGGGCCACCCGCCGCTTGTCCGTGAGCACGCGGTAGCCACCCGTCCCGGGCAGCAGCGGCCCGGGCAGCGTGATCACCCGCCCCTGCTCGGTCTCGCGGTCGCTCTCTCGCTCACCGGGGATGATGAGCACCGGCTCGTGCCCGGCCGCCTGGTAGCCGGTGCCCAGCTCCCGGAGGGCCGTGCGCAGGCCGCCGGACGCGGGGGCGACGAAGTTGGCGAGCCGAACGATGCGCAAGCTCATGCCGCCACCAGCTTCCGCGCGGCGAGCACATCGGCGTAGTGCCCGATCAGCTGGTCGACCACGGCGGCCCAGGTACGGCCCTCGACCATGGCGCGCGCCGCGGCGCCGTAGGCGGCCCGCTGCGCCGGATCGGAGACCAGAGCCCCCACCGCGTCGCGTACGGCGGCCGCGTCGCCCGGCGGTACCAGAAGCCCCGTACGCCCGTGGGCCACCAGGTCGAGCGGTCCGCCCGCGGCGGGCGCCACGACCGGCACCCCGCTCGCCATGGCCTCCTGCACGGTCTGGCAGAAGGTCTCGAAGGGGCCGGTGTGCGCGAAGACGTCCAGCGAGGCGAAGATCCGGGCGAGTTCGTCGCCGGTGCGACGCCCGAGGAAGACGGCGCCGGGCAGCGCCTCGGTGAGGGTGTGGTGGCTCGGCCCGTCGCCCACGACCACGACGCGCACGCCGTCCAGGCCGCAGACGCCGGAGAGGAGTTCGACGTGCTTCTCGGGAGCGAGCCGGCCGACGTAGCCGACGATCACCTCACCGTTGGGCGCCAGTTCACGGCGCAAGGCCTCGTCCCGGAGGTCGGGGCGGAAGCGGACGGTGTCCACACCGCGCGGCCACAGCTGCACCCGGGGCACACCGTGTGCCTCCAGGTCGTGCAGGGCCGCGCTGGACGGGGCGAGCGTCCGGTCGGCCGCCGCGTGGACGGAGCGGATGCGCCGCCACGCGGTGGCCTCGCCCGCGCTGATGTACGTACGGGCGTAGCCGGCGAGGTCGGTCTGGTAGACGGCTACGGCGGGGATGCCGAGCCGGGCGGCGGCCGCCATGCCGCGGACGCCGAGGACGAAGGGGCTGGCCAGGTGGACGATGTCGGCGCGGTGTTCGGTGATCGCCGCGGCGACGCGTCGGCTGGGGAGGGCGACGCGGACCTGGGGGTAGCCCGGGAGCGGAATGGAGGGGACACGGACGACGGGACACGGCGCCTGGGCGTCGGGCCCGGTCCCGGCCGCGGTGGCCGGGGCGACGACGAGGGGAGCGTGACCGCGATCGACGAGGTGTCGGGCGGTCTGGAGCGCGCAGTGGGCCACGCCGTTCACATCGGGGGGAAAGGATTCGGTCACGATGACGACACGCATAGGGGTGTTCTCGCCGCGCTGGACGTGGCCGCGTCAACGTCGATCTTTCCGAAGGGGGAACGTCCTGTGAGCGTTGGACTGCGCACCCGTCCAGGTCAGCCCGCGTCCACACTCTCCTGACGCACGAGTCACCGAACGTTCATACGGCGGGCATGTCGGGCCCGATCCGGCTGCGTACCGCCGTCTGGACTTCGGCCTCTTCCGCCGGATCCGCCGCGAGCCGGCGCAATTGGTCCACCACACGTGCATCACCGGTCTCGGCGTGCCGTGCGGCGACCTCGCGGGTGGTCTCCTCGCAGTCCCACAGGCATTCGACGGCGAAGCCGGCCGGGAAGGAGGGATCGGTGGCGGCCAGTGCGCGGGCGGCGCGCCCGCGCAGATGGGACGAGGCCGTCTCGCGGTACACATGGCGCAGTACGGGTGCGGCGCAGGCGATGCCGAGCCGCCCGGCGCCGTCGACGAGGGTCCACAGGGTCGGCGCGTCGGGGCCTTCGCCCCGTACCGCTTCCCGCAGCGCCCCGAGGACCAGGTCGCTGTCCTGCGCTCCGCCGCGGCAGGCGAGCATCCGTCCCGCGCCGGCGCCCAGGGCGTCGGGCCGCTGTGCCCAGCCGCGGGCCCGTTCGACGGCCGCGACGCTGCGCATCCGCTCGAAGGCGTCGACGGCGGCCTCGGCGACGGCCGTCGAGCCGTCGGCCACGGCCGACTCGATCAGATCGAGGGCGTCCGGATCATTGCTGTCGGCGAGATAGCGCAGGGCGGTACAGCGCGCTCCGTCGCCGCCGCTCCGCGCGGCCTCGACGATCTCCGGCCGGTCCTCGGGACCGGCGACGGCCGTGAGGCAGCGGGCGGCCGGGACGTGCAGCGCGGCTCCGCGTTCGATGCCCTGTTGGGCCCAGTCGAAGACGGCCCGGACGCTCCACCCCGGGCGGGGGCCCGATGGCCGCATCTGGCGCTGCCAGCGGTCGAAGGAGCCGGCTTCCTGGGCGGCACGCACGCGCGTGCCGATCGATGGGCGCGGATCGTCGGCCCACAGTCGCCAGGGCCGTGGCTCAAAGGCGTCGCGTACGGCGGCGGCGAGCGCCGCCTCGCCCTCCGCGTCGGCCGGGAAACGGGCGAGTACGGGCGCGGCCAGGGCGCGCAGACCCGCGTCGTCGTCGCGCAGGGCCAGCTCGTCGAGGGCCCAGGCCCAGCTGGTGCCGGAGGCGGCGTACCTGCGCAGCAGTTCGAGCGCGTCGCGCCTGCCGTACGAGGCCAGGTGCCCGAGGACGGCGAGGGCCAGCCCCGTGCGTGACTCGCACGTGTCGAGGACGTCCTCGGCGTCGAAGAGGTGCCGCTCGATCTCGTCGAGCTCACCGCTCAGATCGAGGTAGAGACGGGCGTAGTAAAGGGAGCGGTTCTCCACCTGCCAGTCGTGGCGGGGGTCCCGCAGCACACAGTGGTTCAGCGCCGCGAGCGCTTCGGCGCGCGGTGCGGTGAGCGCGTGCAGCGTGCCGTCGCCGCGGCCCCGCTGGAGCAGGCCGAGCAACGTTCCGCTGGGCGCTATGACCGGATCGAACATGGGAAACAGCCTCACATCAAGCGTCGACGCAACCGGGATTCTGCACTTACCTGGCCGCGTGACAACACGTCGGAGCGCCCGCCGTCTCGTGCTTGCTGTAGACCATCTTCCTCTGCCTCTCGTCGGTGGCCCAGGCGGGCCGCATCACGGCCCGCGCGGTGCGGCAACACCTGCCCAGCCATCGCGTCCGTAAATCACCACGTCATGATGACTCGGCAGTTCTTCCTGCCGCGACCGTATTTACGGCGGCCCCGTTCCGCCTCCCCCTTTTCTTGCGTTTCGCCTGGTCAGGGCGTTCGAGTCAGTGTGCCCCGAACAATTCGAGAAGTTCCGTCTTGCCGAACATGCGGGCCGTGTCGATGGCCGAGGGGGTACCGGCGGCGGGATCGGCACCGCCGTCCAGGAGCACCCGGATCACGGCCTCCTCGCCCTTGAAAACGGCCCCCGCGAGCGGTGTCTGGCCACGGTCGTTGACCCGGTCAGCCTCGGCGCCGCGCTCCAGCAGGGCGCGGACCGCGACGGCGTGGCCGTGGTAGGCGGCGAGCATCACGAGGGAGTCGCCGCGGTCGTTGGTGAGGTTGGCCGGAACACCCGCGTCCACATACGCCACGAGCGCCTCGGTCTCACCACGGCGCGCCAGATCGAAGATCTTGGTCGCCAGCTCGACGACCTCGGGGTCGGGGGCTTCACTCATCGGCCGGACCACCCTTCACAACGACGACAACGGGGGACTGCGGGAGCTTATCCACAGCGGACTGCGGGAGCTTACGACAGCGAACGGAGCTGTCACGCCCGGGTCCGTACGACGCGAGCGGTGCGCCCGTACGGGTGAATCGCCAGCGTACTGGCTCCGACGGCACATGACCGGCACCGCCCACGGCAAAGATCACGACGGACCCACCCGGCACAACCAACCCGCTCGGCTCACCCGAGACGGCTCCGCCACTCAGGTGAAATCGGCCGAATCTCACCCAGTTGCACCTTTTATCGTATGGATACATCCTGTGATCCTGGAAGAACTCATGGTGACTGTCCCCCACGAACCAGGAGAGCACAAATGATTCTGTCCTTCTCAGGCGTCGTTCTGCTCGGCGTCGTCGTCTTCATCTTCTTCCGCAAGGACGGGCTCAAGGGCTCGCACGCCTGCACCGCCGTTCTCTTCGGCTTCTATCTCTCGAGCACCGCCATCGCTCCGAGCATCAAGGCCGGCGGAGAGAGCCTGGCGAGCCTCCTAGGCGGGATCAAGTTCTGACGCCCCTCCCCGCACGCACGCACCATCAGGAGACAGCAGTGGCCCGGCACCCCCTCCCCCGCATTCTGAGCAAAGGCAGCGCGCAGATCGCCCGAAGCCGGGAGCTCGCCCGGACGGCAGCCGACAGCGCCACCGACGTCCTGCACCCACTGATCACGATCACCCGTGGACTGCGCCGGCTGGCAGGTGCCGGACGGCGCAAGTGGGCCGCCACCCCGAAGGACCGGCGCGGGCCGCTGCTGTTCCTGGTGGCCTCGGTGATCATGGTCGTGGCACTGGTGCCGTACGGGCCACTGCTCGCCGTCATCACCCTCACAGCGGCGGCGGCCTGGACCGGCCGCGACCGCACCTCACAGGCGCCCACGGGCCCCGACGAGACACAGGCCGGACGCCTCCGGTCGCTGTACGAGGCCCTGGTCCCGTACTTCTCGGCGGCCGAGGACCCCGATCCCCTCTACGCCCACGGCGGCGACTGGCAGAAGGCCTTCTCCGCGTACGAGTTCGACGCCGACGGACGTGTGTCCCGTCTCCTCATCCGCTATCCGGCGTACTTCACGGATGGCGAAGCGCAGTCCCGAGCGCGGATCGAGCAGCTGCTGCACGCCAAGTCGGGGCGCGGCCGGGAGTACTACTTCGAGTGGGACGAGGAGGCCAACGAACTCACCGTCAGGGTCCTCCCGCCCCTCCCCACCGACATCGCCGCCCAGCGCTTCGTCACCGCGCCCGGCGAGACGGTCCTCGGCTTCACCGACCCGGCCGACGTCCAGCGCACGCTCCCCCTCACCTACGGTGAGGAACAGCGCGACGTGCCCCCGGTCGTCTGGCGCACCGGCGTCCGCTCCACGGAGCCGCACCTCCTGGTGGCGGGCGAACCCGGCAGCGGCACCACGACGCTGGTGCGGTCCATCGCCCTGCAGGTCCTGCGGTACGGCGATGTCGTCATCGTCGAGGGCGGCGCCACCGGCGAGTACGGGTGCCTGACCGGGCGGGACGGTGTGCTGGCCGTCGAGTGCGCGCCGGCCGGAGCTCTCGCCAGTCTGGAGTGGGCCGCGCACGAGACCGAACGGCGCTTGATCGCCGCGAACCGTGCGCGTCAGGCGGGCCATCCCACCCCCGAAGACGTCAAGCACCCTCTCTGGCTCCTGCTCGACCGGCCGAGCGCCCTGGTGCACCTGGCCGCCGCCGAGGGCCGCAAGGACCTGCAGGCACTCCTTCAGGTCCCGCTGCGCCACGGGCGTGCGGCGGGCGTCACGGTCGTCGTGGCGGAGCACTTCGACGGCATGGAGTTCCTGAGTGACGCCGTGCGGCAGCACACCCGCGCGCGCGTGGTGCTCGGGCCCGCCTCCTCCGCCCAGCTGGAAGCGGTCCTGGGGGCGCCGCCGCACACCACCCCCACGCGGGATGTCCCTCCCGGCCGCGGGTACGCCCGCCTGGGCACCGGTCCGGTTCTTCGCCTTCAGGTCCCGGCCACGCCCGACCCGTACGACGACGCGACCAGCGAGGCGCATCGCCAGGCGGTCCTGGAGCTTCTGCCGTCGCGCACGACTCCGGCAGACGCGGAGCCGCTGCCCGCGAAGGCGGCGGTGGCGGAGGGCTGAGCACGCGGGGGATGTCGCCCCCTCCGCCCCTGCCCGTCCCGTACTGGGGGCTGCCGCCCCAGGACCCCCGCTCGTCGCGCTTCGCGCTCGTCCTCAAACGCCGGACGGGCTAAACCGCGGAGGGGGGCGAGCCAACCCCTACGCCACAAACGTGCGCGGCGTCTCGCTCCCGCCGTTCACGCCCGTCTCCACCAACCGCGCCGCTGCGGCCAAGCGCACCGCCGCCTCCTCGGCCACCGCACCGCCCACGGTGAACGGCAGCCGCACATAGCCCTCGAAGGCGCCGTCCACGCCGAAGCGAGGACCGGACGGCACCCGCACCCCCACCCGCTCCCCCACCTCGGCGAGCCGGGAGCCGGACAGCCCACCGGTGCGCACCCACAGGGTGAGCCCGCCCTTCGGCACCGAGAACTCCCAGCCGGGCAGCTCCCGCCGCACCGCGGCGACGAGGGCGTCGCGGTTGTCGCGGGCCTGGTCCCGCCGGATGTCCACGGCCTGCTCCCAGCCACCGGTGCTGAGCAGCCAGTTCACGGCGAGCTGCTCCAGCACGGGCGTGCCCAGGTCGGCGTACGCGCGCGCGGCGACCAGGCTGCGGATCACATCCGGCGCGGCCCGCACCCAGCCGATCCGCATCCCCGCCCAGAAGGCCTTGCTCGCGGACCCGACGGTGATGACGGTCGACCCCGCGGCGTCGAAGCTGCACACACGCCGCGGCATGTGCTGCCCCTCCTCCAGGTGCAGCTCGCTCATCGTCTCGTCGACGACCAGCACCGTGCCCGCGGAACGCGCCGCGTCCACGAGCCCGCGCCGCTGCTCCTCATCGGCGAGGGCGCCGGTCGGATTGTGGAAGTCGGCGACGACGTACGCGAGACGCGGCGCCGCCTCCCGCAGGACCTGGCGCCAGCGGTCCATGTCCCACCCGGCGAGGCCCTCGGCCATGGCGACGGGCACCAGCCGGGCCCCGGCCTCGCGCATCAGCTGGAGGATGTTGGCGTAGGAAGGTGACTCCACCGCGATGCGCTCACCACGCCCCGCGAACAGATGGCAGATCGCATCCATCGCGCCCATCGCGCCCGTGGTCACCATGATCTGCTCGGGCATCGTCGGGATGCCGCGCACGGTGTACCGCTCGGCGATCATCGAGCGCAGCGCGGGCAGCCCGGCGGGATAGTCGCCGTGCGTGTGCGCGTACGGCGGCAGTTCCTCCAGGGCGCCCTGAACGGCGCGAGTGAGCCATGGCTCGGGTGCGGGCAGTGCCGCGGTGCCGAGGTCGATCATGGATCCGAGGGCCTCGGGCGGCAGGGGTTCCAGGCCCCGCGCGGGCAGCGGGTTCCCGGCCGGCACGGCGGTCCAACTGCCCGCTCCGCGGCGGGACTCGAGGAACCCCTCGGCCCGGAGTGCCTCGTAGGCCGCGGCGACGGTCGTACGGCTGACGGACAGGGACAGCGCGAGCTCCCGCTCGGCGGGCAGCCGCGCGGCCACCGGCACCCGTCCTTCGAGCACCAGCAGCCGAATGCCGTCGGCGAGCGCGCGATAGGCCGGCGGGCGGCGGGTGCCAGGGCCCGCAGGGCGCTCCTGCTGGGAGGTGAGGAGCCGGGCCAGCTGCGCGGCCCCCACCGCCGAAGTCCAATGCGCCATGATTCCCAGTCCACCTTCCCCGAATTGGCCATGGATGACGTTTCTTCCCAAGCCACAGAGTGTCATGAGTCAGGCCACTACCACCACAGGGGGGCATCTCTTGTCCGCAGGCTCCGAACGTTTCCCGTCCGCACGCTCCGAACCTTCGGCACCGCCCCGGCGGCTTCCCCGCCGCCTCGTCCAGCTGTACGCCGGCCTGGCCCTGTACGGCGTCAGTTCGGCCCTGCTCCTGGAGTCGGGCCTCGGCCTGGAGCCCTGGAACGTGCTGCACGAAGGCCTCGCCGCGCTGACCGGTCTCACGATCGGCGTGGTGTCGATCATCGTGGGTGCGGCGGTACTGCTCCTGTGGATCCCGCTGCGCCAGCGCCCCGGTCTCGGCACCGTCTCCAACGTCTTCGTGATCGGCCTCGCCATGGACGGCACACTCGCGCTGGTGCCGGACGCGCACACCTTGGCCGTACGGATTCCGCTACTCGTGGCGGGCATCCTGCTGAACGGCGCGGCGACGGGCCTCTACATCGCGGCCGGTTTCGGTCCTGGGCCGCGCGACGGCCTGATGACCGGCCTGCACAAGCGTACGGGCCGCTCGATCCGCCTGATGCGGACCGTCGTCGAACTGGCGGTCGTCGCGACCGGCTTCGCGCTCGGCGGCACGGTCGGTATCGGCACGGTGCTGTACGCCGTCGCGATCGGGCCCCTCGCCCAGCTCTTCCTGCGCGTGTTCGCCGTCCGCACGGCACCGGGCCGCAGCACCGTCGTTGCCAGCGGTCAACCAGATCGCGCGATACTGCCCGGGTGAGCACGCGCATACGCCATCCGTACCTCGACCATCCCGGCCCGATCGCCTTCGCGCACCGGGGCGGCTCGGGGGACGGTCTGGAGAACACCCTGGCCCAGTTCCGGCGCGCGGTGGCGGCGGGCTACCGCTACCTCGAGACCGATGTGCACGCGACGGCGGACGGCAAGCTCGTCGCGTTCCACGACGAGACCCTGGACCGGGTCACGGACGGGGCCGGCCGGATCGGGGACCTCCCCTGGGACGACGTGCGCCACGCGCGCGTGGCGGGCAAGGAACC
Organism: Streptomyces dengpaensis; assembly: GCF_002946835.1. NCBI lineage: Bacteria > Bacillati > Actinomycetota > Actinomycetes > Kitasatosporales > Streptomycetaceae > Streptomyces > Streptomyces dengpaensis. Next base: position 7,392,983 of record NZ_CP026652.1, on the reverse strand, counting down.
GGTCCCCCTCTTCGAAGAGCTGCTCGAAGCCTTCCCCGAGGCGCGCTGGAACGTCGACGTCAAGGCCGAGCCCGCCCTCCGCCCGCTGCTCGACCTGATCGACCGCACCGACTCCTGGGACCGCGTCTGCGTGGGCTCCTTCTCCGAGGCGCGCGTCTCCCGCGCCCAGCGCCTGGCCGGGCCTCGCCTGGCGACGTCGTACGGCACCCGCGGCGTGCTCGGCCTGCGGCTGCGCTCGTGGGGCATACCGGCCGCCCTGCGCCGCTCGGCCGTCGCCGCCCAGGTTCCCGAGTCCCAGTCGGGAGTGCCGGTGGTCGACCGTCGCTTCCTTCGGGCCGCTCACGCGCGCGGGTTGCAGGTGCACGTGTGGACCGTGAACGAAGCGGAACGCATGCACCGGCTCCTGGACCTGGGAGTCGATGGCATCATGACCGATCACATCGACACACTGCGCAAGGTCCTGGAGGACCGGGGCACCTGGGTCTGAGCCTCCTCGCGCGGTCCGTTCACGGGGAAGCGAGGAGCACGGGTGGGCACTGACACCGTGCGGGCACAGGCGGCCGACGAGGTCGCCGAGCGGCGGCGCGAGCAGCGCGGCTGGTACTTCTACGACTGGGCCTGCTCCGTCTATTCGACGAGCGTGCTGACCGTGTTCCTGGGCCCCTATCTGACGGCGGTCGCCAAGCACGCGGCGGACGCGGACGGCTTCGTTCATCCTCTGGGGATCCCGGTCCGCGCCGGGTCCTTCTTCGCGTACACGGTCTCCGCCTCCGTCATCCTTTCGATCCTCGTGATGCCGATGGCGGGCGCGCTCGACGACCGTACGGGCCGAAAGAAGCCGCTGCTCGCGGCCGCCGCCTATCTGGGCGCCGCGGCCACCACGGGCATGTTCTTCCTGGACGGGGACCGCTATCTGCTGGGCGGCCTGCTGCTGATCGTCGCGAACGCCTCGGTGGCCGTGTCGATGGTCCTCTACAACTCCTATCTGCCGCAGATCGCCCCTCCCGAGGAGCGCGACGCCGTCTCGTCCCGGGGCTGGGCGTTCGGCTACGCGGCAGGCGCACTGGTGCTGGTCGCGAACCTGATCCTGTTCACGGCCCATGACACCTTCGGTGTCTCCGAGTCGACGGCCGTGCGCATCTGTCTGGCCTCGGCGGGCGTCTGGTGGGGCGCCTTCACCCTCGTACCGCTGAAGCGGCTGCGCGACCGCCGTACGAGCCCCGCCGGGACTGCGTCCGTACACGGCTGGCGGCAACTGGCCGCCACCGTACGGAACATGCGGGACAAACCGCTCACTCTCGCCTTCCTGCTCGCGTACCTCGTCTACAACGACGGCATTCAGACGGTCATCTCACAGGCTTCGGTGTACGGGTCGGAGGAACTGGGCCTCGGCCAGTCGACCCTGATCGTGGCCGTGCTGCTGGTCCAGGTGCTCGCGGTCGGCGGCGCGCTCGGCATGGGCCGGCTGGCGCGCGCGTACGGCGCGAAACGGACGATCCTCGGCTCGCTCGTCGCCTGGATCGTGACACTCTGCGCCGGGTACTTCCTGCCCGCCGGAGAGCCCGCCTTCTTCTTCGTCCTCGCCGCCGGCATCGGCCTCGTCCTGGGCGGCAGCCAGGCGCTGTCGCGCTCCCTGTTCTCGCATCTCGTGCCGAGCGGCAAGGAGGCCGAGTACTTCTCCGCGTACGAGATGAGCGACCGGGGCATGAGCTGGCTGGGCCCGCTTCTGTTCGGGCTGACGTACCAGCTGACGGGCAGCTACCGGGACGCGATCATCTCGCTTGTGGCCTTCTTCGTCATCGGATTCGTGCTGCTCGCGCGGGTCCCCGTGCGGCAGGCGGTACGCGACGCGGGCAATCCCGTACCGGACAGGATTTAGCACCCGGGGCCAAAGGCCGGTAGTGTACGCGTTTGGCCTGCCAGGCGTACCGTTACTGCGCGTCAAAGAAGCTGAAACGCTGGGTGACATCTACCACTAGATGTGACAAACCGGGCGCCGGTGGGTACAACAAGGGGCGGCTACGACGGCGACGCATGCCCGGAACGGGAATCTTTACCGCCGACCGGACGTTGACCGGATGACGACGACAGCGACACCTGTCCTGTGGGCGACAAGCCCGGGAGGCACGATTCATGAGTGAGCGAGCTCTTCGCGGCACGCGCCTCGTGGTGACCAGCTACGAGACGGACCGCGGCATCGACCTGGCCCCGCGCCAGGCCGTGGAGTACGCATGCGAGAAGGGGCACCGGTTTGAGATGCCCTTCTCGGTCGAGGCGGAGATCCCGCCGGAATGGGAGTGCAAGGTCTGCGGGGCCCAGGCACTCCTGGTGGACGGCGAAGGCCCTGAGGAAAAGAAGGCCAAGCCCGCGCGTACGCACTGGGACATGCTGATGGAGCGGCGCACCCGAGAGGAGCTCGAAGAGGTCCTCGAGGAGCGCCTGGCCGTTCTGCGCTCCGGTGCGATGAACATCGCGGTTCATCCGCGGGACAGCCGCAAGTCCGCGTAGCCCCTGCGGGGGTTGGGCGGCATACAACGCACGCACGTGACCGCGGGCGCCGTACGTTCTGTGTACGGGGCTCGCGGTTTTGTGCGTTCCCGGCCGACCGGCTGGATGATGCCGGTCCGCGCCTCAAAGGCGAGCCGTCAGCGCGTCAGCGGCGGGTGCGGGCCCGGGTCCGAGGCCGGCCCCTGCGGGCCCCCGTCCCTGATGACCTCGCCCTGGACCACCTTGCCGTCGGGGCGGTGCATGCGGGCCTGCTGGAAGGCGTCGCCGAGCGTGCCGGGGACGGCCGCGCGCATCTTGCGGTCGAGGGTGCGCTCCGCATAGCGGCTGAGGGCCTTCTGGACGGGCGGGATCAGCAGGAGCAGGCCGACGGCGTCGGAGATGAGGCCGGGGAGCATCAGGAGGAGGCCGCCGAGCATCATCAGCCCGTTGCCATTGCCGCCCCCGGTCGTGGGGGCGGCCCCGCTCTGCTGCTGTTGCAGCGTCTCGCTGAGGTTGCGGAAGGCCCGGCGCCCGGCCCGCTTGATGACCACGGCGCCCAGGACGAACCCGGCGACCAGCAGCAGGAAAACCGTGAAGCCGCTCGCCGCGCCCGCGACCACCGTCAGCAGCCAGATCTCCAGCACCAGCCACGCGGCGATGCCGAGCGGCAGGAAGATGCGCAGCCGCGAGCGCCGCGGCCGGGCGGGGTACGTAGGACTCGGAGCGCCAGTCGTCATGTCCCCAGTGTGCCTGGGCGCGGCTCAGTACGGGATAAGGAGATGATCAACAGCGACTGTGGATCGGACGACCGACAGCGACCGTGGATCGAAAAGGCGTGAGAAGGATCGGGAAGGACCGAGACGACGGCGTCAGGAGGGCTTGCGGCCCGTGATCCGTCCGACCCGCTCCCCCACGCCCCACGTGGTGACCCGCCACAGGGCCTCCACGAGGATGTCGCGGCTCATCTTCGAGTCGCCGAGCTCCCGCTCGACGAAGGTGATGGGCACCTCGACGACGTGGAAGCCGGCCTTCACGGCACGGCGGGCCAGGTCGACCTGGAAGCAGTAGCCCTGAGAGGCGACATCGCCGAGGCCGAGGCCTTCGAGGGTCTCGCGGCGGAAGGCGCGGTAGCCGCCGGTGACATCGCGGATCGGTACGTCGAGCAGGACGCGGGAGTACAGGCTGCCGCCGCGGGAGATGAACTCGCGGCTCTTGGGCCAGTTCACGACCCGTCCGCCCGGGACCCAGCGCGAGCCGAGCACGAGGTCGGCGCCCTTGAGGGCGGTCAGCAGGCGGGGCAGTTCCTCGGGCTGGTGCGAGCCGTCGGCGTCCATCTCGATCAGGACGCCGTAGCCGTGCTCCATGCCCCAGCGGAAGCCCGCCAGGTAGGCGGCGCCGAGGCCTTCCTTGCCCTTGCGGTGCAGCACCTGGACGTGGTCGTCATCGGCGGCCAGCTCGTCGGCGAGCTTGCCCGTGCCGTCGGGGCTGTTGTCGTCGGCCACCAGGACGTGCGCCTCGGGCACGGCGGCGCGCACCCGGCCGACGATCTTCTTGATGTTCTCCGCCTCGTTGTAGGTCGGGATGATCACCAAGGCCGTGCCGAGCGGGCCGAACTGCCTCCCCTGGGCTCCTGCCGCGAGGGTCCCGTCGCCGTCGTTCACTGCTGCCCCTTCGTGTCCGTACGCACGGGTCCACCATAGTGCGCGCAACCTGCGCTGTTGCGCCCCCGTGGCGGGCACTGGGGTGTCGAATCGACAAAGCCGGGTACGAGTGAGCGCCCTGGGTGGAACGGAGTGGACCCCCTGGGCGGAACGCGTGTGCTGCGGATCGGGGCCCGGCGCCCTTCGGGCCGACCTGGGACCCGCTGGCTGCGGGTCGACCGAAAGCCGTTGTCTACTGAACGTCCGGGCCCCACCCGGGTCACACCTGCCGACTTGTCGGAACGTTCCCTCGCCTCGTGGCGCGGGCGCTGGGCCTGGCTCCCAGTGGTGGTGCGCCGGTGCGGCACACCACCCCTGACCCAGCGGCGCTTCGAGGCCACGTGGAAGTTCCCCGGTCGGACGTCCGGTGGTGGACCCGGCCGAACCTACCGGCCCGCTGCGGCCAGCTGTCAACAGCCATTCGGCCTGCGGCTTTTCCCTCCATGACCTGGTCAGCGCGGAGGATGCGCAGGTCGCACGACGCGGTGGCGGGCGATGACCGGGGCCGCGCCACCCCCGGACATCACTCGTTGGGCCCTACGAATACCGTCCGCCCGGCCACCACGGTGCGCAGGCAGACGGGCAGGTCGTTGCCGGGGGTCAGATCCGGCAGTCCGGGGGTGCCGGAGCGGGGGTCGGTGGACCAGCGCGCGACCCGGTCGTCGGGGGCCTGCACGACGAGCTCGGCGGTGCGCCACACGGCGTAGTCGGCGGGCGCACCGGGCACGAGGACACCCGCGTCGTCCCGTCCGATCGCCCGCCAGCCGCCGCGCGTATGCGCCGTGAAGGCGGCGCGGACGGACACCCGGTGCTCGGGTGTGCGGTGGAAGGCGGCGGCGCGGACGGTGCCCCAGGGATCGAGGGGTGTCACCGGGCTGTCGGAGCCGAAGGCGAGCGGCACGCCCGTGCGCAGCAGGGCCGCGAAGGGGTTGAGCGTACGGGCCCGTTCGGCACCCAGGCGCTGGGCGTACATGCCGTCCTGGCCGCCCCACAGCGCGTCGAAGGCGGGCTGTACGGAGGCGGTGAGGCCGAGTTCGGCGAAGCCCGCGATGACCTCGGGGGTGAGCATCTCGGCGTGCTCGACGCGGTGCCGGGCGGCACGCACGCGGGCGAGGCCGACCTTCTGGGCGGCGGCGCGCGCCCCCTCGACCACGGAGGTCACCGCGGCGTCCCCGATGGCGTGGAAGCCCGCCTGGAGGCCCGCCTCGGTGCAGGCCACCACATGCGCGGCGACCGCGGCGGCGTCGAGGTACGCCGTGCCGGTGTGCCCGGCGTCCGCGTACGGCTCGTGCAGACAGGCGGTGTGCGAGCCGAGGGAGCCGTCGACGAAGAGGTCACCCGCGGCGCCGATCGCACCCAGCGCCCGGGCCCTCTCCACGCCTTCCTCGGCTCCCTCGGCCCAGTAACCGACGACCCGGGGCCCTGCCCCCTCGGCCGCGAGCCGCAGCAGCCCGGTGAAGTCGTCCTCGGAGGAGATGTCCGGGCCCGCGCACTCGTGCACGGATCCGATGCCGAGCGAGGCGGCGTGCGCGAGCGCTGCGCGCTGGGCCTCGACGCGCTGCTCCCCGGACAGGGCACCGAGAGCGGCGGCGCGGACGGCGTGGTGGGCGTCACGGGTCAGGGGCGCGTCGGGCACATACCCGTCTCGCGCGTTGACGCCCGGGACCAGGTCCAGGAGCGCGGTGCTGACCACGGCGGAGTGCACGTCGATGCGGGAGAGGTAGAGCGGGCGTCCGGCGGTCGCCTCGTCGAGTTCGGCGCGTGTCGGAGGGCGGCCGCCGGGCCAGCGGGCCGCGTCCCAGCCGTGGCCGAGCAGAACCCGGTCGGCGGGGCGGGCGGCGGCGAAGTCGCGTACGAGAGCGAGGGCCGCGTCCAAGGAGCGGGCACCGGACAGGTCGAGACCCGTGAGCGCGAGCCCGGTGGCGGTGGTGTGCACATGCGCGTCGGTGAACGCCGGGGTGACCAGGGCGCCTTCGAGGTCCACCACCTCGTCGACCCCCACCGCGAAGGCGTCGGCCGCGCCTTCGGAGCCGACCCAGGCGACGTGCCCGTGCTCGACGACCATCGCGGTGGCGAAGGGGTCGGCGGGGCTGTGGACTTCTCCACCGCGCAGCAGCACGGTGTCCGACGAGGCGGTGCTCTCACTCATGGGAACAGTCTCGCGCCTGCGAGCACCCTCCCCGCGCGCGGGGCCCGCAAAAAGGGCGAACGCCGCCGGACGGCCAGGGTCTGTCCGGCGGATCAGGTCGCAGAGAAGCAACGGCACCTCATAGGCGCCGGTGAGCGGGGCTTGGTGCGTGCAGCTGCAAGGCGGAGGAGGGCGGCGACGCGATGGGGGTCCCCCCGCGGTGGGGGTACCTCCCGCGCGAGCGAAGCCGAGCGTGGGGGAGCATTCGAGCGTCGGGGAGTCGGCAACCGACGACAACGCCGCAGATGGGCGTGCCAAGCCCCGCATCTGCGGCATGATCCGCCGCACAGGCCCTAGGGGCGAACGCGGTCAGATCCGGGGCGGCCGTGCCTCGTACGGCGTCGACAGCACCACCGTCGTACGGGTCGACACGCCTGCCAGGCCGCGCAGCCGGGCGAGGAGTTCCTCCAGCTCGTGCGGGGTCGAGACACGCACCTTGAGGATGTAGTTCTCGTCGCCCGCGACGCTGTGGCAGGCCTCGATCTCCGGGACGCCGGCGAGGCGTTCCGCGATGTCGTCAGGAGCGCTGGGGTCGAACGGCTTCACCGAGATGAAGGCGGTCAGGGGCAGCCCGACGGCCTCCGGGTCCACCACCGCGGCATAGCCGCGGATGACGCCGCGCTGCTCCAGCCGGCGCACCCGCTGGTGCACGGCCGACGTGGACAGGCCCGTAGCCTTGCCCAGGTCGGTGTAACTCATCCGCCCGTCCGTGACGAGCAGCTGCACAATCTGTCGGTCCAGCTCCTCCATGGCGCAAGAACCTACAGGGCCCTTGATCCCCCGGATACCTCAGCGGCGCTGGTCATACCCGGTTTGTGATGTGGCTGAGAGTGACGTGGGAGCCGCCCGGGGACAAATCCAGCGAGCCGGGCACCTGCGAGCGGCATGTGACGAACGCCACAGCATTGCGGCCGGGTCCGTGATGTTCTCGTGATTACCGCTGAGACCGGACGGGAAGTGCTTGCTGTGGTCGAGGCCGCAGTGCCTTGTCGGCCCACCCGAGGGGGAGAAACCCATGCAGAGTCTGAAGCGCCCTGGTCGTCCCGCATCCAAGCGGCAGCAGCCGGTCCTCGAGCCCGAGCCGGAGGGCGTCGAACCGGACGCCCTGGACGGCGAGGAGTTCGACGCGTACGACACCTTCGAGATGTACCGGGTCAACTGCCCGGACTGCGCGCAGCCCATCGCGCTGCTGGCGGACGAGGAGGTCCTGCCGGAGCACGCGCTGTGCGCCTCTCCGTGGAACCCGTTCGGGCTCACGGTCTGCTCCGGTACGGGCCGCGCCGCGGCCGACGCACGGCCCGCGGACGAGTCCACCGAGCCGCAGGAGCAGGACACGGCCCTCTTGTTGACGCTCCCTCAGGGCCTCGACTGGCGGACGCAGCCGTTCTCGCACGCCGGCGGCCCGGGCTCACGCCCGATGCGGGTCCCCGAGATGCGGCGCCAGGCCGCCTGAGCGGCCGTTACGCCCGGTCTCCCTTCTCGTAGCCGCTGCCCTGCACCATGGCTCGCAGGCCGCCGTGGTGCGGGATCAGTGTGTCCGGGTCCGGAGGTACGGCGTCTGTTCAACCACCCTTGCGTAGTACGTGCGTTGGGGCGTGACGTGGCGCCGCCGCGGGTTCCCGTCGCCGGGTGAAGTACGGTCCAGGAGGGAGCGCCCGGAGTGGGATACCGCACCTCGTCCCGGTCCGGATACCGCACCTCGAGTGAAGCTCCCCCAACGGGCGCACCGCGAACGGACGGTCGATTCCGTGGCGGGTGACCTGCCCACACGCCCAAGCGTTGCCCTGGTATGACCCCTACCTATTCTGCGACCGGGTACCGGCGCCGGATCCTCGTCCACGCTCCGACAGAATCGGTTCAGCAGGCGCCCCCACCGGCCCAGGATCCCCCCATCTACCGTGCGCTCATCCGCACTTGGGCCGATCGCGGACGCACGCTGCCGGGACGCCACGACCCGGAGTGGACCCGACTCGCGGCACCCTCGGCGATGTACGGGTACGGGACGTTCGGCGCGAGCCGGGACCCACGGAGTGAAGGACAGTTCGGGCCGAGCCGGGACCCGCGCAGTGAGGGGCAGTTCAGCGCGAGTCGGGACCCGCGAGGTGACGGGCGATGACCATCCGCTGGATCTGATTGGTGCCCTCGACGATCTGGAGGACCTTGGCCTCGCGCATGTAGCGCTCCACCGGGAAGTCGGCGGTGTAACCGTAGCCGCCCAGGACCTGGACGGCGTCCGTGGTGACCTTCATCGCGGTGTCCGTGCACAGCAGCTTGGCCATGGCCGCCTGCTTGGCGAACGGCCGGCCCGCGTCGCGCAGGCGTGCGGCGGCCAGGTAGAGCGCGCGGCCCGCCTCGATCTGCGTCGCCATGTCCGCGAGCATGAAGCGCAGCCCCTGGAAGTCGGAGATCGGCCGCCCGAACTGCTGTCGCCCGGTGGCGTACGCGACGGCCTCGTCGAGGGCCGCCTGGGCGAGACCGATGGCGCAGGCCGCGATGCCGAGCCGCCCGGAGTCGAGCGCGGACAGGGCGATCGCGAAGCCCTGGCCCTCGTCACCGAGGCGCCGGTCGTCGGAGACGCGCACCCCGTCGAAGTGGACCTGCGCGGTGGGCGAGCCCTTCATGCCCATCTTCTTCTCGGGCAGCGCGGCGCTCAGCCCCTCGGCGTCCCCGGGCACCAGGAAGGCCGTGATGCCCCGCGGTCCCTCGCCGCCGCTGCGCGCGAGCACGGTGTAGAAGTCGGCGATCCCGCCGTGCGTGATCCAGGCCTTGGTGCCCGTGATCACCCAGTCTCCCCCACTCTCGGCATCGCTCGAGCGGGAGGGGCCCCCATCCTCTCGTACGGCCTTGGTCCGCAGCGAGGCGGCGTCCGAGCCGGAGGCAGGCTCGGAGAGACAGTAGGCGCCGAGGAGGCCGCCGCCGAGCATCGCGGGCAGGTGCTCGGCCCGCTGCTCCTTGGTGCCGTAGTTCGCGAGGGCATGACAGGCGAGCGAGTGCACGCTGACGCCGAGACCGACGGTGAGGCGGGCCGCGGCGAGCTCTTCGAGGACCTGGAGGTAGACCTCGTACGGCTGATCGCCCCCGCCGTACTCGGACTCGTAGGGCAGCCCGAGCAGTCCCGACTGGGAGAGCAGGCCGAAGACCTCGCGCGGGAAGTGTCCGGCGTCCTCCTCCTCGGCCGCCTTCGGAGCGATCTCGCGCTGCGCGATCTCGCGGACCAGTGAGATCAGATCCCTGGCCTCGTCCGTGGGCAGTTGACGGTCCACCGGCTGCGGAGCGCTCTCGGGCACGACGCTTTCCTCCCTGTCGGGCACTTCGGCGGACGCGCGCCTGGATGGGGCTGCTTCGCCGGGGTCTCACCTGGCCCAGCCGATGCTCCCGCTCCGGATTGCGGAACCTGCAGATCAGCGGCTGTGGCGCTGTGAGTATGCCCGATCGGAAGCACCGAGTCACCAGTTAACGACCGCTCACTCAAAGCGTAATCCGACTGTGCTCCAAGCGGCCAAACCAGTCCGGGCCAAATTGGTCCGAACCATTGACCTGACTGGTCTAGTCCTCCTACTGTTTCGCCCTCACGCTTCGCCGCGTTCATGCCAATCGCGCGCGTTCCCCTCTCCCCCACGAGGAGACACCCAATGCACACTCCCCACCGCTCCCGGTTACGGGCGCTCCTGTCCGCCGCGTGTTGCGCCGTCCTCGGCGCCGGGCTGCTCGCCGGCGCGGGCACCGCGACCGCCACCACGGACTCCGGCAGCACCACGACCTCCGCCGCCACGGCCGCCGCGGCCGGTTCCAAGGTCGTCGGCTACTTCACCGAATGGGGCGTCTACGGCCGGAACTACCACGTCAAGAACGTCGACACGTCCGGCTCGGCCGCCAAGCTGACCCACATCAACTACGCCTTCGGCAACGTCACCGGCGGCAAGTGCGCCATGGGCGACGCGTACGCGGCGACCGACAAGGCGTACACCGCCGACCAGTCCGTCAACGGCGTCGCCGACACCTGGGACCAGCCTCTGCGCGGCAACTTCAACCAGTTGCGCGAGCTGAAGAAGAAGCACCCGAACCTCAAGGTCCTCTGGTCCTTCGGCGGTTGGACCTGGTCGAGCGGCTTCGGCGAGGCCGCCAGGAACCCGGCCGCCTTCGCCCAGTCCTGCTACGACCTGGTGGAGAACTCCAAGTGGGCGGACGTCTTCGACGGCATCGACATCGACTGGGAGTACCCCAACGCCTGCGGCAACACCTGTGACACCAGCGGCAGGACGGCGTTCACAGGCCTGATGTCGGCGCTGCGTTCGAAGTTCGGCTCCGGCAACCTGGTCACCGCGGCGATCACGGCCGACGCCACCGCCGGCGGCAAGATCGACGCGGCGGACTACGCGGGCGCCGCGCAGTACGTCGACTGGTACAACCCGATGACGTACGACTTCTTCGGCGCCTGGGACGCGGCGGGGCCGACGGCACCGCACTCGCCGCTGAACTCCTACTCCGGTATCCCGAAGGCGGATTACCACACCTCCGCGACCATCGCGAAGCTCAAGGGTCTCGGCATCCCGGCCTCGAAGCTGCTGCTCGGCATCGGCTTCTACGGGCGCGGCTGGACCGGGGTCACGCAGGCGGCGCCGGGTGGCACGGCCACGGGCCCGGCGGCAGGGACGTACGAGCAGGGCATCGACGACTACAAGGTGCTCAAGGCGAAGTGCCCGGCGACCGGCACGGTCGGCGGCACCGCGTACGCCAAGTGCGGTTCCGACTGGTGGAGTTACGACACTCCGTCGACCATCGCCGCCAAGATGAACTACAAGAACGCGCAGGGCCTGGGCGGCACCTTCTTCTGGGAGCTGAGCGGTGACACCACGAACGGCGAGCTGATCCAGTCGATCAACTAGCCGTATTGGTACGCGACTTGGGGCGGGGGTCGGACGACCTCCGCCCCTCGTTCATCCACCCCTCACCCATCCGCCCCTCGTTCATCCGTCGCGGCGCGCGGCCGGCGGGGCCAGGTAAGTGGGGTCGAGTTCCTCGACGGCTCGCATGGCGCCGCCCAGCATCTTCACCAGCAGCTCGCGCATGGTGTCGCGCGACAGTGTCGGGTGGCCGATCCAGTCGAGGGTGGCGCCCTCGACGCTGTAGAGCCAGGCGAGCAGCGCCATGCGGGGCAGCGGCGCGATCTTGCGCCTTCCGTACGCGCCTTCGGCGATGGTCTCGACGATGACCTCGCGCACACCCTCCCGTATGGCCTGTACTTCGGTGTCGAAGCCGACGCCGCCGCTGATGATCGTGCGGTACGCGGCCTGATTGTGCTCGGCGTAGCGCAGATAGCCGTCGATGGTGCGCTGCACCCGCTCCACCGGGGGGAGTTCGAGGCCGCCGGCCGCCCGGGAGACCAGATCCGCGACCGAGTCCTCGACGATGGCGAGGTAATAGCCGCGCTTGGACTTGAAGTAGTAGTAGATCAGCCCCTTGGCGACATGCGCCTGCCGCGCGATGTCGTCCATCGACAGCGCGTCGTACGACGTGTCGGCGAACAGCTTCCGCCCGATGGCGATGAGTTCGGCGCGGCGCGCCAGTGAGCGATCGGTGCCGCGCGCCCGTGGGCGGTCATCGGCGCGCTGTTGACTATTATTCAATTCCGGCCCTGGTCTCCAACTGCCAGCGGGACATCCGCAGTATGGCAGACCGATACCACCTGGTCGTTCGACTCCGATCGATCGCCGGGGCCGGTGTCAGCTCACAGGAGCCCGAGCTGTGTGACGAGCATCGCGAGGACCACCACCAGGGCCCAGCCCAGGACGTGCTCGAGGATCTTGGGGCCGTCGTCCTTGGGGCCACCCGTGCGGGCGCGGAGGCGGGTGGCGGTGGCGGAGGTCGCGGTCATGGCTTCTCGCTGACGTAGTGGTGCGGTGACATCCCCCCGCATCCCGTCGGCTCCCCTCCGACCCGACCACCTTGCCACCGAAGCGGCTTTCATTGGTAGAGACCTTGGTCACAGCGGCCACATCGCCGCGAATCCCGCAGAGCCGAACGCGAAGGGGCGGCCCCCAGGGGCCGCCCCTGACTCACTGGACGCCCACCGCCGCGAGCGCCTTGCGCTGCCGGGCCGACGGCTGCGCCGGGAAGTAGAGGTAGCAGACGCCACCCGTACCGGAGACGACCTGCCCGGAAGCGTTGTACCGCTTCGTGCGGAGCCAGATGTTCTCCGTATGGCTCCGCATTCGGCGTCTTGCCAGGCAGATCAGTCGAGTGGCGCTCGAACGGCCTCTGACCTGCATGACTTTGAAGAACTTAGCCTGACATTGACGGGAGTGAGTGAACGCAATCGCTCATCGTGGATCTCCCCGACTGCCCCCCGCCGCCGAGATTCTCCCCAGGCGCTCCCCGGCGAACCGGCATCCCCGAGGCCGTTCACCTGCGAGTATCCCCGCCCTCGGCCGACCCGAGGTGCCCTGGGGAGTAAGGCTCGCCGTGTCGTTGCGCAGCCTCCTGCCGCTGCTCCTCCATGGCCACCACGCAGTCCTTACAGGCCCGAACATCCTGGATGCCGCCGGCGGCAGGGCGGATCGTTTCGACGTGCGTGGTCGGCACCTCGCGCTTGGAGGGGTGCCGGAAGCAGATCCCTGGCGCCCATTGGTAGAGGTCGAGGATCTGCTGCTGGTTCATGCCGTCTCCTGCTGGCGGTGCGGTTGAGGGTTGTGGGGGTGGTGCGGTTTTTCCCGGCCTGCTCAACCGGAAGCGTGGGACAGGGGTTGTTCACACGATCGGGTGAACACACGTTCGATTCCAGGACATTACCTCTATCCCTGCGGCATATGCCAGAGCCGCAGGGCCGCAAGTGGGGGGTTGCGGCGGTCGCCGGAGTGGGCACCCGCCTGTTCTACGGGGAGGACCAGGCCGTCCGTCGCGCGAATCTCATGATCGAAGAATGCCGCAATTCTGCTGCTGACATATGATCATGGTCGGTAAACGGTTGAGCGCGTGCCAGCCGATCAGCCCGAGTGGGTCCTCGACGCCCGCCAGGCCGTCGGCGACCGCATCCGCGTGCGACGACTGCACCAGAACATGACCCAGGAGAGCCTTGCCCACGCCACCAGCATCGACCGGTCGACGATCCAGCGCATGGAAGCCGGCGCCGAGATGAAACTCAGCCACCTGCTGCTCGTCGCTCATGCTCTGCGAGTGCACGTCACCGACCTCCTACACGGGTAGACCATCACGCGGAAATGTTGACTGCGCGACTGAATGCGAGTCAACAGGATGGCGGACGGCAGGGGAAGAGTGCCTGTTACATATTCCCGTGCGGACCGTACACACCCCGCACGTTTCCGTAACCACTCGTACAACTCTGGCCAGCGATCGACCGATGCGGCCGCGCGTCCGGTCAGCGGCGCGTCGCCTTGTGCGCGTCGACGAGCTGCTGCCCGTCGTTACAAGGCCCACTGGTCAAGCACAACTGGCAGGTCTGCAGGTGCTTGACGAGGGCAGTCCACTCAGGTGTCGGCGGGGCGACGGGCGGGCTCTTCGGCTTCATGAGGCACGCCCCTGCAGCCGGACCGTGTGCTCGCCGAAGAGGGGCGCGTCCTTGGGGCAGGCGAAGATGCTGGAGCCGGCGCCGCTGGCGGTGTGGACTTCGCCGACGAGGACGGGTTCGCGGGTGAGTTCTCCGCAGTGGCAGCAGAGTTGCGGGATCGGGTCCGGCTTGTCGGCGGCCTGTACCGCGGGCTCGGGCTCCGTAGGCTGGTTCATGGCGGCGCTCCGGTCAGTGTCGTCCACGCCCCCGGGCCGCGGAACAGGCGGTCGCGGGGGTCCTTGCATGGCACGGTATCGCGATAGGCGCGATGCGTGCGATACGTGCACGTGGCCCACCGATCTCGCCTAGCCGACCAAGCGGACCTAGCGTCTGGATCATGAGGTGGGAAGCGGATGTGCCGAGGTGGCAGCAGGTGTACGAGCAGCTGCGGGAGCGGATCGTCGACGGCACATACCCGCCTGGGGAACGGCTGCCGTCGGTGGTTGATGTGTGCGCCGAGTTCGACATCTCGCAGGTGACCGCACGCAAGGCGTTGAAGGAGCTGCGGGCGGAGGGGCTGGCGTACATGCAGCCGGGTATCGGCACGTTCGTCACCGAGCTGCCGCAGCCGCCTGCACAGGGCTGACCGCTGTCCGAGCCCGCGGCTACGCTTGATCCATGCCCCCCTCCCCCCTGCCTGACGGCGACGCGTGTTCAGCTGACGAGCTGAATGCGCAGATCCGTGCGCTGTGGGTGGACCCGTCCGTGCGGCTGACGGATGAGCGGCGGCGGGAGTACGAGGCGCTCGTCCTACGGTGGGAGGCAGCGACGCGCAGCGAGGTCGTGAAGGCGGCTTAGTCCTCCAGCCAGGCCGGGTCGAAGTCCGGGTGGTCGGCATACGGCAGAGCCATCAACTTCGCGGCCTCGTAGGCGGCGCAGTCGAGGTGGTGTTCCAGCGGCGTCGTCCAGTTGGTGTCAGGATCCATGGGTTCGTTGCCGGGCTCGTCGCAGTCGCTGGTGCAGAACGGGCCGCCCCGAGCAATCAGCTGCCGCTTGACGTCGACCTCGGCGAGGACACGGGCCGGATCATGGCGGGCGATGTGCTCGGCGACCAGCCAGTTCAGCCCATCGGCTACGGGCCGGGCGCCGGGAAAGGTGTGGACGTTGCACGGCTGTGTCGGGTCGACCGCATTGCCGATGTGCCACGGCCCCTTGGGCGCCTCGCGCGCCAACGCCTCATCCTCGTCCAGCCGTGCGCGCAGGAAGTCGACGAGCTCCACGGGTCCTCCAAGTCGTGCGCCCCGCCCCTGCATCACGGGGCGGGGCGGGCGCGTGCAGCCAGCATGCGCGGATACGTGCGATCAGCTTAACGGCGGGCACCGACAACGAGGCGCCCCTCACCGACGGGGGGCAGCGAGGGGCGGGACCAGTGTCGCAGCCACCAACGGCAACGGCGGGTGAGTTTGGGACCTCACCCGCCGCCAGATACCGATAGCCAAGACCAGCATGACAGACGGCCACCAGGCAGGTCGCCAGCTCCTCAACGCCCGGTGACAGGGACGCCCGCATGCGCGCAGGCGACCGCGGCCGCACCCTGAAGGTATGGCAAGCAACCCGCCTGTCGTCATCTACCCGCCCGGCGAAGACGGCGGACGGCGAGTCCGCGTCGGCGCCGAGTTCGTGGGCATGGCGTACACGATCCTGGACGTGGTCGAGTTCCTGCGCGGGGCCGGCCTGGAGGATGTCGAGCCTGAGGATGTCGCCGACGAGGACTGGGTGGAATGGCGGGCAGTCGGGCCCGGCGCGTGGTTGTGACGCTCGAGCGCCCGGCCGTTGCGTGACGGCCGAGCGCTCGGTGTTGGTGATCGCGCCTTACGGCCATCCCCGCTGAGCACCACAATGCGGGCGCATCAGGTGAGGGGTGGAGGCCGTCACCGCCAGGTGTCACGCGCGTTCGCCGTGGATCATGCCACCCCTCGGCCCGCTCGGCTTGAGCCGACATGTTCTCGGGTGCCCAGGTCTCCCAGAGCAGACGAGCGTGGCCACGACCAGTGTGGCACGAGGGGCTGACCGGCTGGACGGAATTCTCCTACCGTGGCCGCACCTGACGTAGGAGGGGACATGAGCGACACCGCCTGGGGCTAAGCCCGGACAGCACAACGCCCCCGCAGCTGGACGGCTGAGGGGGCGTTGCCGTGTCTCAGAGGATGTCCTCGGATGCAGCGTCGGTCCACTTGTCGGCGTCCCGGATGTAGCCCCAGAAGGCGGGGCTGTTCTCGGCGTGGCCGGACTGGGCGCGGATCTTCTCTTCGCGCTTGCCTGCCCGGCGAGAGGCGGTGATGAATCCAGCGCGCATGCTGTGGCCGGTCAAGCGCACCGCGACGCCAGCGCGTTCGGCATTGCGGGCGATGATCTCGCGGACGGCTTCGGCGGTCAGATGCCGGTCGGCAATGTTGCCCCACACGTCGATGGGGCGGAAGGCGGCACCGGTGGTGATGCCGCTGGTCGCCTTCCAGGTGGACCAGGCGCGGACGGGGCAGGTGTCGGGGTTCTTGTCGTACATGACGACGACTTCGCGGGCGGGCTTGCCTTTGACGCCGGGGACTCGGACCTTGAGGCCTTCGCTGTGGAGGGTGATGCCTTCGGTTCGGAGTGCGGCGACTTCGGCGGAGCGGCCTGCGATGAAGAAGGCCATGAGCCAGAGGGCGCGGTCGCGTAGTCCGGTGAGCCCGTCGGGTACGGCGGCGGCCATCTGCCGGAGCTGCTTCGGGGTCACCGCCTTGGCTGCTCCGCGTCCGCGGGCGATGCGGTCCTCGTCTGCCTTCAGCGGCTTGAGGGCCTGTCGGGCGGCGACGGTCGCCTCCTTCGGTACCTCGACGCCGTGCTCGCGGCGGGCTGTGACGGTGACACCGGTGATCCTGCGGTCGATGCTGTTGGGCGCGGCGAGCTTGATCGTGTCGAGCCAGACCACGAATCCGACGAGGGTGCCTTTGGTGACGTCGGTCAACGCGAGCCGGTGGCTGGTCTGCTCGGCGAGCCAGTCGTGGAACTCCCGCCACAGGTCCCAGTCGTTGGCATAGCTGCGTTTCGTGTTTTCGGGGCGGATGGCGTCGAGGTGTTGTTCGGCTGCCTTCTCCATGGCGGCCAGGACGGCAAGCGCCCTGGGGTCGCGGACCACGGGCGTGGCGTCTGGCTGGCGCGGGGCGAGGTCGGTCACGGCTGGTACTCCTCGACCACGCCGAGGATCGCTGTGAGCTGCTGGCGTTGGGGGCACGGGAACTCGCCGACCCCGCAGGCGCACACGGTTGCCGCACGCCAGAGGTTTTCGCCTGTCTCGGGGTCTTTGCGCATGCCGCTCGTGGCCCACGTCAGCGTGGGCCTGTGCCAGTGGAGGGCGAGCCGGGCGACGTCCTTCAACTGGCCGACGCCGTCAGGGCGCTTCTCTGCCCGCTCGATGACATCCGGCAGCGGGTCGTAGGGCTCGGTCACGTCAGCCCGCCTTCCGTCGGTCTTCGAGGCGCGGTACGCCAAGAGCCTCATGGTCGGCGCGATCCGCTGCGGCAAGGAGTGCCATGGCGAGCAATCGCGCGTCGGAGGCGTAGAGCGGCACGAAGTCCAGACCGGGGTACATCGACTCCGGGGTGGATACATACACCAGCCCGTCGGCCGCGTCCCGTTCGTCGACGGTGCGGATGACCCACACCTTGTCCTTGGTGCCGTGCGGGGGCGTCATCTCGCGCAGATCCCACTCATGTCCGGGCCACTGGTGCTCGGGGCCGTTGATGCGGGTCGGCTTGGGGCGCTCGATGCTGCAAGCCAAGGATGCGAGGCGCTGAAGTTCGCTGCGAATCTCTCCGAGTGTCAGGTCGTCAGCCATACCCGATTGTACCAATTTTTCGCCCTCGATATGGCATGTTATCGCGGGCCGTCGCTGATCAACTGGCAGCGCCCAAGGGAACGTTATGCGCTAGCGATCGCGTGGATCGTCCTGGCTGTCAGACGCGCGGTGCACACTGTCGGCATGGCAAAGGACTACGAGAGCAAGGCCCACGTCGTCATCGACGGCGAGGCGATCCCTGTCTACGCACGCTTCACCACCTTCACGGACGGCCCGCTGAAGGAGTGGCACGGCTCCGTGAGTGCGCCCGAGGCGGGACTCGGCTTCAAGTTGGCGTCAGCCGACCGAGTGCTACTTCGGATGCCAGACGGCAAGGAAGGTGTCATCATCGCCACCCGCGCCGACGGCACGGAGGCCACGACCTTCACCGGCAGCGGCCCCGCGCCGATCTGACCGCTGGAGCACGACGAGGCGCCCCCGCTCCCCCGCCGTTGAGGCGAGAGGAGCGGGGGCGTCGGCGTTCGGTCAGGCCTGCTTCGAGACCCACGGCCAGTCGGCGTCACGGCCGGATTCGAGGAGCGGCACCATCCGGAAGGCATGGTCGGTGAGCCCGCCAAAGGTGTGCCGGCCCGCGGTTCCGGACGGCATAGCGCCGGGCTTGTAGCCCGCCATGTTCCACATGTAGACGGGCACGGTCTTGGGGATGAGGTCGTCGATCTGGGTTTCGCGCATGCCTCCGCGCTGCCAGCCGTTGGAGGGCAGCCAGCCGGGCCGGGTCTGCTCGTCGGTGACGATGACGATCCGGTTGTGGCGGAGAAGGTCGTAGTGCTGCTTGACGGCGGACGGGATGTCGGTGCCGTCGATCTGCCCGAAGCGTTCGATGAGCTTGAGGACGCTGCCGCCCTTGGGGACGTCCAGCTTCTGGCTGGTCCATCCGAACTCGACGAGCGTCGGGTCAGCTGCCCGCAGTGCGAGGGCGGAGCCGAAGGCAGCGGCCTGCTCGGCGAGCGTGATGTCGGAGCTGTTCGGCGTCGAGAAACCGTAGCCCGGGAACATCGACGGCGACCGGTCTACCAGGATCAACGTCCGACCCTTCAGGCGCGGCACGTTGGCGAGCGAGTGGCCGAGTGCCTGCTCGAGCGCGTGGGCCCACCGCAGGGAGGGAGCGTGCTTGTAGGCAGCCCACCAGCGGAAGGGGAACATGCGTGACTTGGCGACCTGATCGGCGTCAGCGAACCGGGCGCAGATCCGCGCGGCGACCTCGTCGGAGACCCCGGCCTCGTCGAAGTTCCGTAGGTTCCGGGCGAGCGCCATCACTCCCATGGACGGGATGAGCGCCTCCCACAGCTTGGCCTTGTCGACCTTGCCGCCCGCCATCGAGAGCGCCATCTCCCACGTCAGGCCAGCGCGCTTCACCTCGTCGGCGTCGAGGAGGATGGCCGGGGCGTGGTCAACGAACTCCGGGAAGGCCATGTTCCGGGCGAGGGTCGGCAGTGTGTCGGGGTCGGGGACGGTGCCGCGCTTGTGCCGACGGTCGAGCGAGTAGGCGAACAGGTCTCCCTGCCACGGCTTGTCGGGGTCGGGCGCCGCGTGGACGAGATTGAGGACGTCGCCGAACCGGTAGCCCTTGGAGTCGGTGTCGTACTTGAGGAGCGACCGCTCGTTGTAGAGCCGCTGTACGGCGTCGGCGATGCCGCGCTTCACCGGCTTCGGCAGCTTGCGGCCGTACTTCGATGTCCAGTAGCCGAGCATCTCCCCCGGCTCGTCGGCGCGCTGGAGAACAGAGTCGATGACCTGGCGGGAGTAGCCGGGTGCCTCGTGGAGGAGCCGTTCGGCGGTGAACTCGGCGGCGCCTACGAGTGCCGCGGTCCGCATGTTGCCTTCGCCGCGGAGCCAGCCGAGCAGGCCGGCCGTCCACTCGGGGTCCTCGATGGCGAGCTGCCGAACAAGCTGCGTGTATCGATCGTCGCGGTCGCCGCCCTTCTCGTAGAAGACGTCCTGGCCAACGAAGTTGGAGACGGCGAGCAGGAAGAGCTCGGAGCGTGCATCGCGGAGGTGCCCGGTGGCGCCTTCGTGGGTGACGGTCCGCTCCCCGGTTGTGGTCACGGGCGAGTGGACGGCGGGACGGGTGCCGCGCTGGTTGAACCTGGCCATGAAAAACCCCTCGCATAGGAGGGGAGGTCCAGCAGTGGGGTGCCCGAGATCAAGGTCGGCTGCGGAGACGAAGCGCTCTAGGCCGCTGAGCTACCTCCGGTCCCCTGGACCGGTGGACGGGATTCGAACCCGCGTCTCTCTCTTAGCAGGAGAAGTATCCGCTGCCTGCGCACCGGGCACCCCCGATGCTGTGCCTCCCGAGATCAAGTCGACCTGCGGCGGAACTTTTCCAAAGAAGTAGCCGCGGGCCTGCGCACCGGGAGGTGCATGAAGTTGTGGACCCACTGTAACCGGCAAACCGTGTTGCTTGTCCAGCAAGTTCAACATCAGGCGCCCCAGGCATGACGAAACGCCCCGCCGCCTGCCAAAGCAGGAGCGGGGCGTCGTTACGCGGGTTCGCCTTCGGCGGGCGGTGGCGGCAGGTCGGGTTCGAGGAACGGGCTGATGCTCGGCGCGGGGACGGATTGCGGGTCGGCGCGGCCGAGTTGGACGAGGCTCGTCATGTCGGCTGCGGTGTCGTCTCGGCGCCGGGCGCGCGGGATCGGCTCAGGCATTCTGCTTCCTATTCCATGAATGCGTTACGCAAGTCACAGATCAATAAGGCGAGTTGATTACCTGACGGGCCTTTAGTGCCGTGCGGGCCAGATAAATGAAGCATGGGAAACCTCACGACTCCCGAAAGGGGACGATTCCTGTCGCGCACGCGGCGCGACAGTGACTGCCTCATATGGACTGGCCGCCTCGACAAAGACGGCTACGGGTTTTTCTACCTTCGCCGCAAGACTCGGCGGGCCCATCGCGTCGCCTGGTACGACATGCACGGGGAGATCCCCGACGGCATGGTCATCAACCACGTCTGCCGCAGCCGGGCCTGCGTCAACGCTCAGCACCTACAGGTGGTCACCGTCAGGGAGAACACCCTCAAGGACTCCGCCACCGTCTCCGCGATTAACGCCCGCAAGACGCACTGCAAGAGGGGTCATCCCTTCGACCGCGTCTACCCGAAATCGGGAGGCCCTGGGAGTCAGCGCTATTGCAGCATCTGCGAAGCCGCGAAGAACAGGCGGCTTCGACAGAAATGGCGGACCGAGGACAAGCTGAAGGTATAGCTACCAACGACGCCTACTGGGCTCCAAAGCCGAATCTCGGTAGCTCAGGGGAAGATTTGGCGCAGGGTCCTGCTCATTCGACTCACAGGCATAGCGCGGGTTGGACTCGTTGAAGTCAGAGACGGGCGAGCAGGTGTACTCAACGCCCCTGTACGTGAACGTCCACCCAATGGGGGGCGATCCAGGACTCCCCGAATCGCCCTTCTCTCCTTGAGGTCCTGCGGGTCCTGGCACGGTCGAGTCGGTGCCGGGAGGACCGGGCGGCCCTGATGGCCCTGGCACGGTCGAGTCGGTGCCATCCTCCCCATCCTCCCCGTTTTCGCCGCTGGATCCTGGTGCCCCTGGGCTGGGAGTGATGGTCGGCGCAGGCTTCCCCGGTTCACCCGGGTCTCCTTTGGGGCCCGGAGGTCCGGGGATTGGCACCGGAACCTCCGCCCGGTCGGGCAGGTTCTCCACAGCCTTCGTCGGGTCCGGGGCGACGGGTGTTCCGCCCTTGGCTTTCACCTGTTCACGCAGCGCCCGCACATCGCCGGCGAGCGTGGACACGGCGGTGCCACGGAGGTCGGCTTCCTTGGTGAGCTCGTCGGCGCGGCGGTCGCCGGCGTCGATGCGCTGCCAGATGAGGATCCCGAACCCGGTCAGGGCGAGTAGTGCGCAGGCGATCCACATGAGGTGGCGGCGGCGGACGAATGCCCGCTCGGCCCGGGTCACGGCGTGCCCCCGAGGGATTGCACCATCAGCCTGAGGCGGGCCGTCTCCGCCTTCTCTGTGGCCAGCTCCAGGCGCAGCGCGGCCAAGTCGGCACGCAACTCCTTGCGTTCCTCCTGGAGCTGGTCCGTGAGGCTGTTGTATCCGCCGATGATTCCGCCCTCCCGCTGAGTCCGCCCGGCGATCCGAGAGCCGTACATGGCTGCCAGCCCGGCCATCAGGGCGCTACCGAGCACCCCTAGGGCCGTGACCGTGGCGGCATCCATGCGCCCTCCCGGTCGCGCAAGGTGGGCAGTCTCAGACGCCCGAGGCGGTCGACGCGGAGTTCTTCTCGCCGAAGGCGCGAGCAGCGATTCCCTTCACCAGGGACACCGTTGCGGCGAGACCGGCGGTGCCGACGCCCTGCCAGAACGACACGTGCAGCATGTCGGCTGGGCCGCCCGCGAGGGCCACCGCGCCGGATGCGCCGAGGAACGTCCAGATGACACGCTCAGCGAGGTCCTTGGCGTAGGTCTGGGCGGTCTTGATGACGGTCGTGGGAGTGCTCATGGCGGGTCTCACTTCTGTGTGCGTTCGGCGAGCCAGCGCCGGACGGTCTGGTTGTGTCTGGCATCGGCGAGCGCGTTGTGCTCGCCCGTTTCTTGCTGGGGAAGGTCGTTCCATGCGAGGCCGAGGCGGGCGCGTTCCTGCTGGATGTCCCGGGTGAACATGGGGACACCTTCGGGGAGGTCGATCATGCGGCCCCAGAGTTGGGCGAGGCAGACGTGGTCGTAGGCCCCGTAGTTGGCCCACAACTCGACGTCCGACCCAGCCGCTCGGATGAAGTTCATGACCTCATCCGCGATGACCTTTCGGGGCTTCACCCTGTGGTCGGCGTAGTGGAAGAGCCAGCGCTTCGGCATGTGGATCCGCTGGTCTCCGTGGCCCTTCGGAAGCCCAGGCACCACGTTCTCCATCAGCCACTTGTGCTTCCGGATCCGCCGCACGGGCATGTCCCGGTTCACCGCGTAGTACTCGCGGCCGTCGTCGCACACCATGCCGATGGAGATCAGCTCGATGGTGCGGCCGTTCTCCAGGAACTCCAAGTCGTAGTACAGGTTCAAGACGGTAGAATCCTTTCATGCTTGAACCAGAGGGCGCCTGCTCGACTGAGGGCTGCGAACGGCCGATCCAGTACAAGGCGCGCAGGCTGTGCCGCCGCTGCTACCAGTACTGGTGGCTTCACAGGCCCGAACGTCCCGCCTGTCGAGTGGACGGCTGCGAACTCAAGGCCCACACGGCTGACCTGTGCAGCGGCCATGCCAACCGCCAACGGCGGTACGGAGACCCGCTGGCCGGGCCGGGGCGCGGTAGCCCCGGCGTCAAACGAGGCCGACGTTCGATGGAGGGCCGATACGTCACCAAGGCTGGCTACATACGGGTGCGGCGTCCCGATGCCGTCGGCGACAACCTCTGGGTTCTGGAGCACCGCCTCGTTATGGAACGCCACTTGGGTCGGCTCCTTCGCCCAGATGAGAACGTGCACCACAAGAACGGCGACAAGCAGGACAACCGGCTGGAGAACCTGGAGTTGTGGGTAAAGTTCCAGCCCAACGGTCAGCGCGTCGAGGACATGTTGGCCTGGGCTCATGAGGTGATCGCCCGGTACGGGTCGTAGTCGATCGCGGTCACGAAGCGTCCGGCACGTCGAGGTGGATGTCGATGGCTTCGATGGCGGCGGTGAGTTCGCGGACGATCGCGGCGGGGTCGAGGTTGCCGATGCCTGCGGCGAGCGTGGCGACCGCCTTCACGAGTTCGTCAATGGTCGCCTTCTGCGCGGCGAGCGTGGCGTTGGCCTTGTCCTGCCGCTTGAGGATCTCGGTGACGGAACTCGACAGCGTCCAGGTGGGGTTGGTGGCGGGGGCGCCGGGGACGGCGATTACGCCGTCATACGTCAGGACAGCCTTGGCGACCTCGTTGGCGGTGGGCATGTCGTCCTCCTCGTCAGGGTTCCAGTCCGCGGTGTGGGCGAGGCGCGCGGCGACGTCGGTGCGGAACTGGTGCATGTCGAACGAGGGGTCGATCTTGCGGCGCGTCCCCTCCTTGTGGCCGATCACCGAGTCCGCGGACCAGCCATGCGCCCGGCAGATCCCCGCCGCCCACCGCACCGCAGCGTCGTACTGTGCCGCCGGATACGGATCATTGCCGTTGCCGAGGTTCTCGATCTCAATGCCGTAGTACTTGTCGTTCGCATCCACGGGCTCCGCAGCGTCCGGACGCGGATGCGTTGACGACTCGGCGACCACGGCGTCGTGGGCGTTCTGCGCGAACGATCCGGCGTGGTTGGCGCGGCCAGCGCTGAGCATCGTCGCCACGCCTGTCTTGTCCAGGTGGGTGTGGCACAGGGGTCCCGGCAGATCAGGGGTGCCGTTGTAGCAGAGAGCCAGCGAGTTCGTGCCTGCCGTGTGGTGGATGACGATGCCGTTGACGGGGCCGAACGGGCGGCCGGTCTCGTCGTCACGGTTGTGTGTGCGCCAGTTCTTGTACTCGCGGGCGTTGACGCCCTCGGTGTGCAGGACGGCCAGCAGTCTGTCGGGGCTCAGTGGTGCGGCCATGCGGGTCTCCTCGATACGACCGATACCTTGGAATCGTAGCTTGAACCTCGCCATTCACCTACGAATCACAGGTATCGTTGCGGTAGGTCCTGGCTCAGAGGATCCGTGGCAGGGGTGTGGCCGTGCGGGTCTGCACCCCTGCCACACCAAAACCCGCGCCCCACCCGCACACCTGACCCGCACAGGAGCACGCCCATGCAGGATCCGCTCACAGTCGCCTTCGAGGTTCCGCGCCCGTGGCCGCGCGTCGATGCCTACGGCACACGCCAGGCCGCCCGGAGTGGCGTCCGCTGGCAACTCCGCCGCCACCGCGACACGGTGCTCGCAGGCCGCGCGATCCGGTGGCCGAGCCTCATCACCGTGTGGCACCGCGATCCGTCCGGGTTCGACGACAAGACCTGCCCCACCCATCCAGGGAACGCGTGGCGGTTCCACGTCCACCACTGGCGGCTCCAGGTGCACCCCCTTCAGCAGCTGCGTCGGCGCCTGTTGACCCGCTGCGAGGTGTGCGGAGGGCGCTCCGCGAAGGGCCACGTGGTGAACCTGCGGCGGAGTTGGACGCCCAAAGCGCCGTGGTGGCGGGGCGAGACGGGCCTCGCGAACATGGCCTGCGCAGGCGTTGAGCTCGCGCGGGACGGGGACGGCTCATGAACGCCGTCTGCGCCGCGCCGGCGTTCCTGTTCGCCTACCTCGCCCTCGCACAGCCCGTCGAGACACGCATCGAGTACGCAACCGTCGCCTGGAGCAGCCGATGAGCCAGCCGAACGACGACACCGGGCGCCGCTGCCCCCGCTGCGACTGCCCCGACAACGCACCGCAATGCGACCACTGCAAGGTCTGCCCCCACGCCTCCGGGCCAAGGCCTGCCACGTCGCCCGAGTTGGCGATCGCCCTGTACGAGGACGACGGCATCCTCACCCTCGGCATCCGCCCCGACGGCAGCATCGTCACCGGCCCCAACTACCAGCCCGATGAAGCCGCCCGCGAGTTCTGGGACGCCGTCACCCGCGCCGCACAAGCGGCCTCACCAATCCCCACCCTCGTCAAGGAGCAGGCATGAAGATCGGCGTCACTGGCGGGCAGGGCTTCATCGGCTCATGGATCCGCACCGAGCTGCTGCGACGCGGGCACCAGGTCGTCGTCTTCGACCGCAACCCACACACCGAGATGGCCACTCGTGAGGAGTTCTTCCTCGGCGACATCCGCGACGAGACAGCCGTCGTCGAACTCGCCGCCCACGTCGAGGGCATCATCCATCTCGCTGCCGTGCTCGGCACGCAGGAAACCATCGGGAACCCGCGGCCGTCGGCGGAGACGAACATCCGGGGCAGCCTCAACGTCTTCGAGGCTGCCAACCAGTACGGGCTCCCAGTCGTCTACGCGGGTGTCGGGAACGCGTTTATGAGAGACCTCGGCACCGGCTCGTACACGATCAGCAAGACCGCAGCCGAGGACTACGCGCGCATGTTCAACGCCTACCGCGACGGCCGCATCACCATCGTCCGCCCGGTCAACGCCTACGGCCCCGGCCAGTCCGTTGCCGCCCCCTACGGCACCGGCAAGGTGCGGAAGATCCTCCCCGCCTTCACGTGCCGCGCCCTCACCGGCGCACCCCTCGAGGTGTACGGCGACGGCACCCAGATCAGCGACTGCGCGTACATCGCCGACGTCGCCCGCACCTTCGCTCAGGCCCTCGAGCACACCGCCGTCCACGGCCCCACTGAGAAGCCCGTCGAGTGCGGCCCGCTCGACTCCGTCACCGTCAACGACATCGCGCGCTTGGTCGCCGAGGAGGCCACCCGTTATACCGGCCGTGAGCCCGTCGCCATCAAGCACCTGCCGATGCGCCCGGGTGAAGTCCCCAACGCGGTCGTCTCCTCCGACACGTCGACGCTGCAGCAGATCGGCATGACCGCCAAGGACTTCGTGCCCCTCGACGAGGGCATCCACCACACCGTCCGCTACTACGCGGAGTCTTGGCTCCCCGGGTATCTGGCGGCCTGACGTGGCGCGTATCCACTTCTGGACGGCGGACGGCTCAGGTTCGGGTTTGTACCGCGGCGTTCTCCCCGCCATGTCCCTCGACTGGATCGGCCACAAGCCGTCCGCCGGACCGCGTCTCCCCGAGGACTGGCGGGAGCCGGGTTTCGACGTGGTGGTGGGCTGTCGGGTGGCGAAGCCGGGCCCGTCGCGGACGTGGCGGGAGATGCGCGAGGCTGGCATCCGCCTGGTGATGGATCTCGACGACGACTACTTCCACCTCGATCCGTCCAACGCTGCGGCCTATCAGCTGTGGTCTGACCCGCGGCTGCGTCAGGGGCTGGTCGACAACATCGCCATCTCCGACACGGTCACCTGCTGCTCGGAGCCGCTCGCCGAAGTGCTGCGCGACTACCACCACGACGTGCGGGTCGTCCCCAACGGGCTGCCCGCCCAATACCTGGGCGCGGTCCGCGACTACAACCCGGAGATCCTGTCCGTCGGCTGGGCCGGCACGTCGTCCACGGTGCACGAACTCCCCGAAGCGGTGCGCGCCTTGAACCGGATCGCGGAGTATCGGCGGCCGGGCGGGGTGGTGGTGCGCCTTGTCGGTATCGACCCGCGGACGGCGGTCGCGTGCGGGTTGAAGGGTGAGCGGCTGGGTGCACTCGGCTGGGTGGAGAACTTCGGCCACTACCTGCAGGCCGTGGCGGCGTTCGACGTCTGGGTGGCGCCGTACAGGGACATCCCGTTCAACCGGGCGAAGTTCGCGACGAAGTTCCTCGAGTCGTCGATGCTCGGCATTCCGCTGATCGCGTCGGACATCGAGCCGTACCGGGCAGTGATCCGGCACGGCGAGAACGGCTTCCTCGTGCGCCACGAGCACGAGTGGGGGCGCTACTTGAAGCAGCTCGTCGACGATCCCGGGCTGCGGCAACAGATGGGCATGGCCGCTCGCGCCGAGGCCTCCGGGTCGATCCTGCAGGCCATCAACGTGCAGTGGGAAGCGGCGCTCTCTGCGCCCGCAGCAGAGAGGGCAGCAGCATGATTGACGGTCACAAGGTGGCTTGCTGGACTCCGTTCGGCCGTGAGTCCACCGTCAGCATCCTGGTCAAGTACATCGAGCGTGACGTGAAGCGCGGCATCGTCGACGAGTACATCCTGTACATGAACACCGACGACAGCCAGGTCAGCGACCGCGCCTACGGATACCAGCTGGCCGAGCAGTACGACTGGATCCGCATCATCGAGCGCCCGATGAAGCATCCCGGCCCGAAGCAGCGCTCGACCGGCTACTTCTACCGGTATGCCACCGACCCTGACACGATCTTCGTGAGGTTTGACGACGACGTGGTGTACGTCCACGACGACTCGATCGAGAACCTCGTCCGCAAGAAGATCGAGATGGAGCCGTCGAAGGCCATCTTCCCGATCATCTGGAACAACGCGCTCGTGTCCTGGTACCTCCAGCAGTGCGGCATCATCCCCCGCGAGTGGGGCGAGGTCTCCCCGTACTGCATGGATCCGGTCGGCTGGGCGAACGGCCCGTTCGCCGTGAAGATGCACGAGAAGCTCATCGGGCACGTCGAGGCCGGCACGGTCGAGGACTGCTTCCTGTACCAGGACTTTCCCATCAAGCTCGGCGAGCAGTTCTCCGTGTCCTGCTTCGCCTCAGCCGGCCGCGATTACGCCTCGCTTCCTCAGCCCGGGGTGCTGGTGCCGGATGAGGAAGAGCATTTCCACACCGTGCACTGGCCGACGGTGAGCGGCCAGCCGAACATCCTCATCGGCAACGCCGTGGTCAGTCACTGGTCGTTTTTCCCGCAGCATCCGTTCCTCAACAACACCGATCTCCTCGACCGGTACCGCGAGCTCGCAGACAAGGTGGCGTGATGGCCCAGCAGATCAGCCCCGAGTGGGCGCTCAAGGCGTTCCGGCAGCGGCACGGCGAGCTCGCCGACGAGAATATCCTCCTCAAGGCCCTCGTCAGCGAGCTGGAGGCGGAGATCGAACGCCTCCACAACGGCGAGCCGGACCCGCATCCGACGATGACGGGGCCGGTCGCCGAGCAGGGCTAGGGGCGGCGCCAGCCGAGGAGGCTACCGATGGCGATGATGCCGACCTCGATCAGCAGGATGACCTGGAACGTGGACATGGCAGTCTCCTATACGTCTTGCTCGGCAATGGATCGCTTGACGGCGCGCGCGGTCGTCAGGCCCGGCAGGCCGAGCAGGTAGTTCGTGACGACGTCGATGAGTGCGGCCTCGTCGACGGTCAGCGTCCCGCCGATAGTCAGGGTTACCGAGGCGTCGTTCTCGCCGTTGGCGCTCGTAGCGGTGATAGCGATGTTGGGGTAGTCCATGTTCTGCCTCTCTTCTATGCGACGCGGGTGAGCTGCATCCACGAGTCGGTGCGGAGGATGGTGGCGGTGGCGTCGATGGCAGCCTGAGCCCATTGCACGGTGAATGCGCCGGCCGAGGATGTGCGGACGATGCCCATCACTTGGACGACCTGGTTGGTGGTGTCTCCGCCGTAGGAGCGGAGTTGGGTGGTGGATACGTCGTTGGCGTTCATGCGGACGGTCCATCCGCCGGTGCCGACGGAGGCGACGACGTCGCGGCCGATGCCGGTGCCCTGCCACGATCCCGCCGCGCCGGACGGGATGGTGAAGCCGACGTTGATATCGCCGGTGGTTCCTGCCTGGTAGACGAGGTAGGCGTAGAGCAGGTAGGTGGCGCTGGCGGTGAGGGAGACCGTCAGGTGCGGGTCGTCGGCCTGGGTGGTGGTGCTGGCGCGTGACGTGTCGCCCGTCTTGCGGGCGAAGAGAGTCTGGCCGATACCGGCCACGGTGATGTTGCCGGAGACGGTGAGGTTGAGGTCGACGGTCAGCGAGTCGTTTGTGCGCAGCACGTTTGCGGTGTCGCGGAACAGGTTGGTGTCTTGGGTGGCGGCGCCGCTGGACCAGTCGAGTCGGCCGTCGGCGCGGATGGTGAGGCGGGATACGGAGTCGGCGGTGACGCGGCTGGCGAGGATGTAGTCGCCTGTGGCGGTGGGCAGGAGGGCGGTGTAGCTGGCACTGGAGCCGCTGGCGCCGATGTTGACTTGCTTGCCGGAGGCGAGCTTGAGGTTGTTGTTGAAGGTGGCGGAGCTGTTGGGGATCTCCACCCAGGACGCGGAGGCTGGCGAGGTGCCGTTGGAGAACAGCGTCCGATAGAAAGTGTCGGTCTCGAAGATCGGCTTTCCGCTGTAGGGAGTCGACGGGCGGGTGCTGGAGGT
Organism: Streptomyces dengpaensis; assembly: GCF_002946835.1. NCBI lineage: Bacteria > Bacillati > Actinomycetota > Actinomycetes > Kitasatosporales > Streptomycetaceae > Streptomyces > Streptomyces dengpaensis. The sequence goes on along the minus strand of NZ_CP026652.1, from coordinate 7,363,445 downwards.
GGCCGCCTGGAAGCCTGCGGCGGCGTCGACCTTGTCCCAGTTCTGGCCGATGTCCTGCGTGTAGTTGACCAGCTCGGACCCGTCCGACTTGGACTTGTACAGGGCCAACCTGGTGGTGGACGGATCAGGCACTGGTGGCCTCCTTCAGGCGCTGACGGGCTTGCGATTCGATGGCGAGGCTCGGATCGCCCGGGACTGCCTCGCCGCGATAGGAGCGGCGTGCGGCGTCAACATGCGCCGCCTTCTGGCGCAGCCCTTCATCGGTGACGCCATGCCGGGTCCGGATGATGTCGAGCGGGTCCGGCTTGCCCTTCGGTGGGGTGACGCGCACGCGTGTCTTGGCGTCGGCGATGCGGATGCGGTGCGCTGTCCGGGCGTCGTCGATGGTGTCGGCGTTGTGTAGGCGGATCGGCTCGTAATCAACGACCGGGCCCGGCGCACGGACGACCATGCCCTGGCGAAGGGCGGCATCGTCTCGCCTTGTCAGCGGGTCAAGCGGGTTCGTCGCCCACGGTTCGTGCAACACGATATCGAGGGCTTCATCGACGGTGTCGAGCTGGTACTCGGCCATGCGCCACTCGATGATTGACGGCGGGAAGGCGTAGGCGTGGATGGTGCCGTCGGGCTTGCCCATCGCCACCATCCAGATCGGGGTTCCCTGTGTGGTGGCGGTCGCTTCGACGCCTTGCACTTCATATATGTCCATGCTGTTCCTCAGATCCTGAAGCACCAGAAGTAGAGCGACCATCCGCCGTTGGCGGCCGGGGAGATGGTGATGGTGAAGCCCGAGGTATCCGACCCTGTGATCGCGTAGGAGTGCACGACGTCGTCACGGATCGACGTGAGGGGCAGCGGCTGGGTGAGCATTGTCGCCCCGTAGCCGACGGAGAAGCTCGTTGCACCCGACGTCGCCACCACCGACCCGGTGAACAGGCCCTCATTGGAGTCGGCGGAGACGAAGTCTCGCCAGCGGCCGATATGGCGCGTCACACCGGATTGGAACCGCATGAGGTTCGCCGTCGACGCCGTGCCGTCGTTCCAGCCGAAGGTCCCCACGTTGGCGCTGGCGAGAATGGTTCCGCCCTCTACTCCGTCACGGTTGAATCCCGCGAACAGGGCGTCGGGCTGGGCCCATACGTATCCGCCGCGCCGCTGCTGGGTGTCGCTGCGGATGGTCTCCAACTGAGCTGATCCGACGGCGAGGTATGTGCGGGATGCGCACTGGACGCCGTCGTCGTCGTAGGACGAGCTGTTGGCGCCGAGGTTGACGTCTGTGCCGCTGCTGAGGGCGTTGATGAAGCCGTAGTCGCTGCCGCTGCTGGGGTAGAAACGGATTTCGGGGAGGATGGAGCTGGGGTTGATGTCGAGCCTTTGGCCAGTCGTGCCGGATCGTAGGCGGCCGAGGATGGACACATCGCCCGTCGTAGCGTCGGCGAAAAAGGTGCGGGTTCCTGCGGCGTCATAGGCCTCGAACCCCGACGCGCTCATTTCTGTACGTGCTCCGGTGTCGGCGGTCTTGATGCGGGCGCCGACGATCCAGTCCGCAGAGATCTCCCCAGCGGTGACTTTGGAGACGGTCAGGTCGGAGATGTGCGCGTCATCGATGAGCAGCGCGGTCGCAGACGCCGCATCGGACGGACCGCTCTTGTTGCCGGTCTTATCGACCGCGACAACGCGCACGTAGCGGGCCGACGTCTCCTCGACCTGCACGGTGGCCACAGCGGGAATCTGCGCCTGGATCATTCCCGCCGTGGCATTGACCTTCGCCTTCAGGGTGTCGTTGCTGGGGGTGAAGGTCGGCTCGTAGTCAACGTGGATCTCGAGGTGCTGGAGGTCCGACTCGAGGTTGTAGGTGCCGCCGCTCGACACACCGAGCGTGTGCGTGATCTGCAGGGCGATCCGCGACCCAGCCACCGACGGGGCGGCCGGAGTGGACGGTGGGATGTTGTCCTCGGACGCAACGAACGTCGTGATGCCCGACCAGGCTCCCGTATTCCCGGCCTTGTCGACGGCGCGGATCTGTACGTCGTAGCCGACGCCGGGGCTCAGGTCGTTGAGTTGGGCGGTGGATTCGCCCCAGGCAACGTACTGCACCTGCCACTTCTGGTCGGGTGCCGCGAACGGCTGCGCCCAGATCTGCAGGTCCATCCATCGCACTTGGGACACCTGGGACCAGGTGGCCGGGTAGATCATGTCGGTGTCGACGGCGTATCGGATCTCGTAGTGGTCGCCGTCGAGGACGGTCGAGCCGTCGACGTTGAGGGGCGCCGTCCACTGCACGATGACGCGGGCCCTCGTGTATCCCCGGCCGTCCAGGTAGGCGGACCCCGCGAAGGGGGTGACGAGGACGGGTGTGCCGGGGATGCTGGTGTCCTGGCTGGGCCGTGATCCGACGGGTTGGGTGCCGGATCCTTCGAGGGCGCGGGCGAAGCCGCCGACGGTGACGTAGACGGTGTGGGAGCCGTCCCATTCGACGTGGTCCGTCAGGTCGTACCAGACGCCGTTCGCGTCCCGATAGGCGACGGTGTACCCCTCCGTGACAGGCCATTTGGCCTCCGTCACCTGGAGTTTGATCGGGTTGAGGCGCTCCCCGCGGAACGTGATCTCGTTCGCGTTGTCGACGAGTCCGGCGTTGGGGTCCCACACCCACACGTAGTCGCCGACATCGAAGCTGCCCTCGATGTAGTAGTTGTCGGTCTCGACGACGAGTTCGTCCTGCGACGCCGTGTACTGCGACAGCAGCAGGGCGGCCCGGGTGTCGGCGTTGGTGACCGTGGTATCCGACTCGCTCGCCAGCCGGGTCAGCTTGAGCGTCCCACCGTGGATGTCCTTGTACGGGTTGAGGCCGCCCGAGATGTCCGCCGAGCCGGTGGCGATCGACTCCCCCTCCCCCTCGGCGAGCAGGACGACCCGGGTGCTGAAGTCCTCCATGTCGCGGCTGACCCCGAAGGCGCCCGGCACGGACTCGATCCCGGATGTGTCCTTGCCTGAGGTCTTGCGGGAGATCACGCACCGCGGATCGGTTACGAAAAGGTTCGCCTCGGGTCCAGCATCCAGCGTTCCGTTGCCGTTGACGCGCCAGCCGACCTTCTGTCCCGACGAGGCGGTGAACGTCTCGCACACGTAGGTGATCGCCTTGCGGGGCGTCTCGTACTGGTGCCGACCGGAGTAGTTGCCGGGCACCGCGTAGATCGTGCCTGCGGTGACGGCGCCGGACGCGGGCAGCAGCATGTTGATCGTGGTGGCAAAGCTGGCCGAGGCGGGCTGGACGGCGTTCTCGTAGACGTCACCCTTGTCTTCGTCGTCGCCGAGCCACATGGCCATGCCGACGCCGCCGAGCTCGTAGCCCTGCTCGACCTGCTTGGTGCGCCGGTCGTCGCCGCTGTTGCTGCGCTCACGGACGACTCCGACGTAGCGGGCCGCAGTGAGGAGGTTGTCGCCGTATTGGGCTGGGTCGAGGCGGCCGGAGATGAACGCCACGTGCCCGAAGTAGCCGATGGCGTCCCACGTGTCGGGTGGGGTGGTCGGCTTGAGGGTGAGGTCCCAGGAGCCGAGTGCGCCGAGTACGTCATTGACAGCCACCGGTCACCGCCTCACCGCATAGATCGTCTCCGGTAGACAGGCGATGTACATGTTCCGCAGGTCGGTTGCCGCGTCGCCCGATACGGCGCTGCTGCCGCCTGCGGCAACGCCGATCCAGAAGTCGAGGGTGGTTGACGCCGCTTTCTGCACGCCGCCGTTGGTGTGCGCGGCGAAGGTACGCGCGGAGCCGCAGGCGAACTTGTTGCCGTCCGCGTCATTGCTGGTGGCGACGACGTAGCCGGATGCGGCGAATGACGTGTTCGTCTCGAGCGTGGACCGGTAGGCGGCGAGGGTGTTCGATGTGGTGGTTTGCAGGTAGCCCTCGACCGTGCGGGAGCCGCGGCGCAGCGTCAGATCCAGTGTGGCCCGGCCGGGGTTGAGGCCCTTGGACAGCCGGAGGATGACGTGCTCGGGGTCGTTGCGCAGCAGTGTGGCCCCGTCCCACGACGTGATCGACGACGCGGACCCTGCCACGGACACGTTCCACAGCTTGCTGTGCCACGCCCCGCCCGTGTAGGCCTGCACGTCGAACGAGGCAGACGCCGCGATGGCGACATTGACCAGGCCGTTCGTCAGGGCCCATCCGGTCGGCGATAGGGACTGGTCGACGCCGCACAGCTCCGTTCCGTTCGAGGTAAGCCGCACGCGGCCGTTGAGGTAGCTGCTTGGTGCGCAGCCCCAGCGCGGTGACGCCCCGGTGGGGATGCTGCGGTAGACGGTCATGGCGCCGTCGGCGCCGGTGCGGGTCATCATCGTCGGGTTGCTGGTGCCGGTCTGGTAGCCGTAGTGGCCGATCGGCGGGGCATGCCAGCGCTCCCCCGTCAGGGAGAAGTCGTTGACGCGGATGGCGCCGGTGAGCCTGCTCTGCAGGTCGACCTCGGCGTCCGAGCCGAGGCGGGTGAGGCTGAGCTTCCAGTCGCTGGTGACGACTTCGGTGCGGTACTCGGTGTAGTCCGCGCTGACGGAGTCGACGTTGACGTAGCAGTTGCGTTCCGGCTTGTCCGTGAAGGTCAACGGCAGGACGCAGCCGGACTCGAGGGCGGTGATGTTGTCGTGCCGCCACACCAGCTCGGTGCGGGTGAGCGGCGGCGACGACTCCTGCCCCTCGAGGTCGAGGGTGCGCGATGTACCGGCCGACTCGCCTTCCTTGAAGGTCTCGCGCAGCAGCAGCCTGCCGACCTTGAGATCTCCCCAGTCGCCTTGCGGCATCAGCGCCTCCGCTGCTTCTGGTAGTCGAGCAACGCGTCGTTGATATCCCTGGCCATCGCCACGGCGAACGCCTTGCGTTCGGCCGGAGCCGGCAGGGTCATCGTGTTGAACACGGGGTTGAGGTGGACGACGACGCCCGGCCCTGCCGTAGTCGTGGCCGCGCCGGAACCCGCCATGAGGGCGGGGCGCATGCGCAGGGCTGCGGCGTTCCCGGACAGCAGGGTGTTTCCCTTGGCGAGCCGCTTGACCCAGCCCTGCTCGACTCCTTGGAAGGCGAAGTCGCCGATCGGTTCCATCACCTTCGACGGGCTCTGGATCCCAAGGCTTTTCTTGATGGCGGCTTCCATGCTCTTCGCGATGGCCATCATCGTGGCTTCGATCTTGTCCTGCTGGGCGGTGAGCCCCTTCACCAAGCCCTCGCCGGCCCTGATGCCAGCCCCGTACATGGCATCCGCGGTGACTGTGCCCGCCTTGTTGGCCGACGTCTGGAGCTGCTTCTCCAGGGCGTTGATCTGCGCGATCTGCTCCGGGGTGGCGTTGAGGAGGGACTGGGCTGTGGCCATGCCGCCGCCCGTGATCCCTGCCTGTGCTATCTCGCTGATGGACTGGGCGTTGAGGCCCTTTGCTTTCAGCTGCTCAAGCTGCTTGGCGAACTCGGTGGTGCGTCCGGCGTCCGAGGTGAGCTGCTTTATCAGCGTGTCCGGTGACGTCCCGTACTTGCCGATCTTCGTGATGTTGCCGAAGGACACCAGCGAGGAGGCGACGCTGGTCTTGAGCGAGTCGAACTTGCCCTTCAAATCCTCGAGCTTCGACTTCGCCCCTTCGAGCGCCTTGTTGACGCCCTCAAGCTTCTTCTGGTTCGCGATCAGCGCCTTACCCGAGGAGTCCAGTTTCTTCAGCAGCGTCGACTCGGTCTTGCCGTGCGATGCCGCCTTGATCTGCCCGCTCACCTTGTTCAAGTTGGAGACAAGGTCGCTGACGCTGGCTGGCACGCCCAGCGCTTTCTCGAACGGGTCCCGCTGGTAGCCCGCCATCGTGCCGAAGTGGCTGATGCCGAAGTCGGAGGCCAATCCCTTCTTGGCGTCGCTCTCCGCTTTGATCGCGGCCTTCTGCTTCTCGGTGAGCTTGCCGCCCTTCGCGAAGCCGGGCGGGCGGAAGCGGCCGTCGTTCACTGCCGCCATGAACGCGTCGCCGTACTTCGCCACGGCCGCCGCGCGGATCACCCACTCGCCATTCGACAGCATCGCCGGAATGCTGTCCGACGTGCTGGTTCCAGGCCCAGCAATCCGGCCGCCCGGGGTGCCGCCAGCAGCAAACCCGATCGGACCACCTGAAGCGCGTCCGGGAGCCACGACCCCGTACCCCTTGTCGCCCGGCGCAGTCCCCTTCACCCGGTAGATCGACGTGAAGTAGCTGTTGACGTAGGTGTTCGCCGTCTTCCCGTTCAGGTTGGACAGGGCCCTGTTCACCTCGCCGATGCTGCCGATGGCCTGGCCGTTCTTCGTGAACACCTCGGTGCGGCCGTCCGGCAGGGTCCTGGTCTTGTACCCGACCGCTTCCAGCGCCTTGATGGCGGCAGCGTTCAGGGTGTCGACCTTGACTGTCTTCGCCCCCGGCGTCTTCTGGATCGCCGCTCGCACCGCCTCAAGGCCAGCGATAGCCTCCGCCCGCTCCGCCTTGATCATCGTCTTGACCTCGGACGGGATACCAAGGAGCTTGTTGACGTACTCCTCCGCCGCCTTCTTGTTCCCGCCGAAAGCCTCCGTCGCCAGACGCATCATGGTCGAGCGCAGCTTGTCCGACTTGCCGGTCATCGACTCCAGCGATTCGCCCGCGGCAAGGCTCGTCGCGAGCATCTCGTCGTGACCCTTAGCCGCCTGCGACATAGCCAGACCGTTCGCCTGGCCGGCCGCGGTGTCCTCATTCAAGGTCGCGCCATGTTCCTTGAACGATGCGGTGAGGGCATCGATGCCCGCCTCGAACTGGATCCGCGCGTCATGCGCAGACCGGTTCACGTCGTTCAGGGCCAGGAGGCTCGCCCGCAAGCCATCAGCCGAGGCCTTCTGGGCGTCCAGTTTCGTCTTCGTCTCCATGGCCTGCTGCCCGAAGATTCCCATGCCCTGCGCGGCAAGCTTCTGCTCCGCCTTGAGCGCGGCCACCGAGGCACGGTACTCCGGGAAGAGATCATTGATCTCCTTCATGGAGAGGCCCTCGGCCTTCAGGGCGTCGCGCATCATGTTGAAGTCCTGCGCGGCCTGCTTGCCGTAGCCGGACGACACCATGCCGGACATTGCCTCGTCGAGGCTCTTGAAGTCGTCCTTCAGGGCGTTGAGGCTCTCGCCGCCCTTCGACACGTCGTTGATCTTGCTGGCGATCCAGTCGGCTGTGTCGTCGAGGCCAGGGATACGGAACCCGAGCGCCGTGTTGTTCGCCTTGTCTGCCTCGGTGTGCAGCTTCTTGACCTTCTCGACCAAGCCGTCGAGGTCACCGAACGTCTTCTGCAACTCGCCTGTGAACTTCCCCGTCTGCGACAGGTTCTTCAAACTCGTCGCAAGCCGGTCCACATCCGGTGGCGCACCCCGCGCCTTGTCCGCCAACTTGTCGATGCCGATCGCGGCTATCGCCAGCACACCCAGCCCGATGCTGGCCTTCTGCACAGCCGTCATGCTCGCCGCGGTCGCCCGCAGCGTCGGGCCCACGCCAGCGGCGCGCATCACCGCGAAGTAGGCGCCCAGACGCGCCACCGCACCAGACGACGCAGCGGCCGACACCATGCCCACACCAACGCTGACCAGCTTGAGAGCGGCATAGAGCTGCAACATCGTCGACAGGGTGCTCGTCGGAATCGCGGTGACGAGCTTGGCGAACGCACTCACGACACCGAGGACACTGACACCCATGTCGGACGCAGCAACCACCAGGTGTACCGCGGCCTTCGCTAGATTGCCCAGCGCGTCCGCGACCAGCGGCCCGTTCTCGCGGACGTAGTCCATGAACCGGTCCAGGTCCGAGCCGATCGCACCCGTGTCCAACGCCTGCGAGAACTTCACCATGCCCAACGTGGCCCGCGCGAGCGCCCCCCCTGACCACCCCGCCAGCTTGTCCATGAACCGCTCGAAGCCCGCAGTCTGCATACCGCCGGCGAGGACGTTCAGCATGTTCTCAAGCTGCGCCGAGGTGCTCCGGACAACGGGTGTCAGCCGCGGCAGCATCGCCTGGAACAGGCCGAGTGACTTGGTGACGACCGGCATGGTGTCCGCAGACAGGGCGTCGGACCAGTCCTCGTATTCGTCTTTGAGGACGCTCAGGGCTGCTGCGGCCTGCTGTGTGGGAGCGGGCATCTCCGCTAGCGCCAGCTGTGTCTGACGGGCCGCCTTGGCTGCTTCTTCCGAGCCGCGGCCGTGCTCGCGGACCGCGTCCTGGTATTTCTTGGCTGCACCGCTGGCCTTCGTCATCTCCGCGACTTGCTGGCCGATCGCCAGCCCGAACGTGGCGACCCCGGCTGCGGCTGCAACGGTGCCGGCTGCGATGGGGACGGTCGCCGCGGCGACCGGGATGAGTGCGGTGGACAGGCCGCTCGCGGCGAGCATCAGCTTCCGCATACCGCCGGATGCGTCCCCGCTGGAGGATCCGAGGCCGCCGAGGCGGGGACGCAAGGCGCCCATACTGCCGCCGACACGACGCAGCACCCCGTCGAGTTCGTCCATATCGCCGCGCAGTGCCCGACTGCGGGCGGCGAGTGTGTTGAGCCGGCCGTCGGTGCTCTCGGCCCGGTTGGCGATGGTCCGCAGAGCAGTCGAGGCGCGCGCCGTCGTGTCCCGGAGATCGCTCATGGCGGCCGCGGTGGCCGCTGCCCGCCCCCGCAGGGTACGCAGCGCACGCGACGCGCCCTGCGCCGCGTTCTCCAATTCCTGGAGTGCCAGGGCGGCGGCGGCCGAGCGGATGGCGAGGGTAGTCAGGGACTGGCCTGCGTCACGGGCATCGTTACGCAGATCCCGCATGGCCTGCGCTGTAGCAGTGATCTGCGTGGCGTCCCCGTCGAAATTGACCTCGAGGCGGACCGGGCTCTGCGCCTTCAGGTCGGCGATGGCAGCCTTGACGGTAGCCACCCCGGCGCTGGTGTCGTCGTCGAGTTCGGCCTTGACGCGGATATCGCCCGCGACCGCGCGCAATCCGGCCAGGGCCCGTTCGGCGTCCTCGGCTCGCTCTCCCAGCCTCCCCAGGGACTGGCCGGCGAGTGACGCCCGCTTGCCCAGGTCTTTCAGCGAGTTTGCGGCGGCCTGCGCGGCGGGGCTGAGGCCGCCCATGGTTCGGATGAGGTCTTGGATCTCGTCTTTGGCGTCGCGGGTTCTGGCGTCGACTTGGACGTGACCGGACGCGACGAGGAAGGACATCGGGTTACACCTCCGCGCGTTCGATCAGGCCGGGCATCATCAGGTTCATTGCGTCGACGGGCACGTCTGTTTGCCCGTCGTGCGGGGGTGCGGGTTGGTCTTCTTGTTGTTCGGCGGCCAGGCGTGCGGCGAGGACGCTCTGGTAGGCGGGGAGTCGGGTCGCTCGGGCAAGGAATCGCTTGGCTCCGACCACGGTGCGGTCGAGGTCGATGCCGTAGATGGCGAGGAAGTCCGCGTCCAGGTCGTCGTAGTAGTCGACGATCCAAGCGTGGTCTGCTAGTTGCCGGGTGAATCGGGTGAAGCTTTTCCCTGCTCCCCCTGTACGTCGTCGACTTTGGTTCGCTGGAAGAACAGGTCGTTCACCCGGCTGCTGATCCTGTCGAACTGGTCCTGGTTGATGCGGCGCTGCTCCAGCAGGCTGACGATCTTCTTGAACTGGGGCGTGCCGAGGATGAGTTCGGTGAGGTACATGGTTCCGAACCAGGCACCCTCGGTACGCATGTAGTTCATGGCGAGGAACACGAGCCGCTCGTCGATGACCTTGGGGACGGTGATCTTTTCCCCGTCGATCGTGAAGAGGGTGCGGCGTTCTTCGGCCTGCTCCGCCGGTTCGGATGTGGTGATCTCGAAGATCTCCTCGTCCTCGTGCGGGTGGGCGGGACGTGTTGTGGGTGCTTTGGGCATGCGGGTTCCTAGCTGGTGGCGTCGACGAGTTTGAACGGGGCGATGACGGAGCTGACGTAGAAGCCCTGCCACTTGACGGTGAACAGGGTCTGGCCGTCCTTCTTGTAGGTCGATTCGACCTTGTCGTTGGACAGGCAGCGGCGGATGATGAAGCGGCGTCGTAGCTGGTTGGGGGCGTAGCCGTCGAGGATGACGGCCCGGTAGGTGGGCTGTGTCGCGGACGAGGCGTAGATCGGCTCGAAGCTCTTGAAGCCGGCCCCCGAGGCGGCGGTGCCGTCGTTGAGCAGGTACTTGAGGTTCTCGAGGGTGGCCTCGGCGAGGTTCGTTTCGATGGTGAACATGCGCTTGGTGAGGCGGGCGCCGGGCTCGTCGACGATCTGGTCGACCTCCAGCGGCGTGTACGTCTGGTCGACGGTGAGCTTGACGCCGTCCTGCGTGCCACCCAGATCGGTCCAGGAGGACGCGGCGGGGGTCGTGTTGACCGCGGTGTCGAGGGGCTCCGTGGCACCGAACGCCCCGATGTACAGGTCGGCCGGTCCCATGATCAGGTTTGTGGTGGTGACCGCCATGTCCTACTCCTTGCTCTTCGCTGCGGCGGTGGTCTTGGCCGGTGCGGCGGCAGGAGCAGCGGCCGGGGCGTCCTCGATGAGGAGGCCCTGTCGCTTCAGGTCGGTGTACTCCGCGTCGGAGACCTCGACCTCGAGATGGGGCTGGATGGTGGTGCGGACGATCGGCATGGCGCTCCTAGAGGGTGATCCAATGCAAGGCGAGATCGGCCGAATAGCGGGCGCACGAGGCGTCATCGGCCGGGATCCGGCGCGGCTCGGTTATGAAGTGGGCGGTCATGACGCGGGCCTGGGGGTAGCCGGACGGCAGGATGAGAGTTCGCTGCATGCGCGCCGTGTCGTAGGTCGCCGCGACGATCAGCTCCATGAGGCTTGCGGCCTTACCCCACGGCGGCTTGCCCGAGTTCCGGTTGACTGCCCATGCGTCGACCTGCACGACGGGCTCGCGCAGCGCGTAGTGCAGCTGCGGGGTTCCGCCCACAATCATGGGCACCTGCACGAACCCGTTCGCCTCCCACGCGGCCTGGTCCGATGGAAGGGTGGTCGCGACCTGGCCGGCCTCCATGCCAGCAGCGCCCTGCAGCCAGGCCACGGCAACGAGTTCGGAGTTCGCACGCGGGGTGGCGGCCATCAGAGTGCCTCCCGCCTGCGCATGAGTGCGGGCCGGAGGAACGGCTGCACGGGGGTGCCCGGGTGGTTGACGCGAGCAACAGGGTGCCTAGCGCCGGGCCAGTACAGGGCTTTCCTGTTGACGGGGGTGATGACGTGCGGGCCGGACCCGAACTCGACGGTCATCCAGTATTCGACGTCCCGAACTCCAATGCGGGCGGTCAGATCGTTGACCTCACGGTAGATACGCGATCGCATCAGTCCGGTGTCGACGGCGGCCAGCCGCTTGGCGTCCGTCTCGATGCCCAGTGCCACCGATTCGAGGAAGCGGGAGGATGCATGGTCGACCTCTTCCGGCCATGCGGTGTTGACCGTGAGCGTGAACGCAGCGCTCATCTCTCCTGCACCTCCTCTACGGATGGCTGTCGGTGCCTGCCTGGCTGGCCGTTTACGGGCCGCGGGTGCCGGGCGGGGCGGTGTTGCTATGTCGGAGCCTCAGGCGGCTCGTCCTGTGCGTTTCAGGTCCGCGCGCAGGGGCTGCGCGAGGACGGGGTTGGAGTTCTTCGTGACGGAGACGACGATGTAGATCTCCTGCGTCACCTCGTCCTTGATCCGCTTGTTCTCATCGACCGCGGTGTCCGGGGGCAGGCGGCAGATGTGGGTGCGGACGATTCGTTTGATGCCGGAGACCGGCTCGGATGCGGTGCGTGTGGACTCGACTAGCGAGGCCGGGATGCGGGAGGCGAGGACGGTGTTGCCGTCGGTCTCGTCCCCGAACTCGTCCTCGCTGGTGCCGCCGAGAATGCTGACGGTGGTGGTGGCCACGTTCATCCGCGGCCGCCCATCGGCATCCACTGCTGCTGGTCGTCGGATGCGTCAGCGAGTGCGTTGGCGTAGCGGCCTGCACTCTCCAACGGGGTCCGCAGGTGGATGGTGCGTGACCGCATCCAGGAGCAGCGCTGCAGCGCACCCTTCGCCCTCGGGCCCAACGTCATCGCCTTCTCGGCAAGGTTGGCGACGATGCCGTCCTGCTGGACCTGGTTAGCGTCCAGTCGGGTGTTGAGGTCGAACTGCCCCTTCTCCCACGCCGCCTGGTAAGCGACGGCACGGGCGAGCCAGTACAGGTCCCGCAGCCGCATGCGCGGGGTGTCGGTGTAGATCCGGTTGCAGAACACCTCGACGCTGGACTGCGCCCGAGACAGCTCGGCATCGGTCACCGTGACACCGGTGATGTCGATGACCTGCTGCGGCGTGGCCCAAGCGTCGACCATGGCGCTACTCCGTGCCCTCGATGACGTCCCGCGGGGTGGTGGTGTCCTGCGGGGTGTCATCGACAGACGACGGGACCGTCCGCACGCTGTAGGTGAGGGTCACGGAGTACCCGTCGGGGTGATCCTCGGCGCCGTCGAACGAGACGTCGCCACGCGGGTGGAGGCCGCGCTGGATAGCCTCGTTGCAGACGGCCGCCCCGTTCGCCTTGTGCGCCTCGTCCTCGTCGCGGGCAGGCCACGACGTTTTGAGGACGACGAACTCCTTGACGTACCGCAGGCCTTCGGCGCCGTCCGCAGACCGCTCGTCGACCTCAGTCTCCGGCTCGCCTTCCTGCGCCGGGAACTGCTTGGCGCGGACGCTGGCTGCCGTCTTCTTCGCTGCTGCCATGGCTTCCTCCTTCCGGTAGGCCTGCACCGCCCAGCCACAAGGGCGGTGCAGGGGTGGGGAAGTGAGGGTCAGCCGACGAGGATGGACGCGCCGGCCGGGTGGCCGTAGGCCCAGCCGCGGCGGGCACGCATCTTCAGCAGCGACTCGTCGGTGAGGGCGGAGGTGCCGTCGCGTCCGTCGATGAACACGCTCTCGGGGCCGGAGCGGATGCCGAGGAGCATGAGGTCGGTGGAGACGAACGCCATGAGGGGCCGTCCGGTCGGGGCGGCGGTGGCGGTAGCGTGCTGGCGGGCGCCGAGCGACCAGTGGATCGGCACACTGAAGATTGTGTCGGGAGTTCCGGCGAGGCCCTCGATGAAGATCGGGCGCTGCTGGCTGTCCTTGATGCCGCGCATGGACTTCTTGAACGACGGGTGCGCGATGGAGATCATCGTGGCCGGGTCGTAGTAGTCGCCCGCCTCGACGTCGCCGATGGCGGTGGAGTAGTCGTCGTAGGTTGCGCCGGAGGAGGCCGCGGTGGTGATGTTGTCGCCGCCGGTGTAGCCGAGGGTGGCGTCCGTGGTGTTGAGCAGGCTGTACAGCGACTGGAAGGGGACACCGGCGCCGGGGGCCGCGGTGACGCCGAGGCAGGCGTTGTCGAGGATCTTCGCGTAGGAGATACCCCAGTCCTTCATCTTCACGGCGAGCGTGTTGGGGAGGGCATCATTGATGTCCTCCTCGGCGATGCGGACGACCTTGCCGAACTTCTTGGCGGTGAGGACGACGTCGTCGTTGAGGCTGGTGTCCTCGCCGTAGGCGCCGCCCTTGTCGATGACCTCGACGCCCATGCCTGCGGAGCGGGGGGCGTGGCGGGTGTCGGACGTCATGGGGAGGCGGTTGGCGAGGGCCTCGATGACGGACGTCTGGGTGATTCGCTGGATGACCGCGGAGTCGTACTCTTCCGGGATCCAGGCCTCCATGGTGTTGCGAGCCATTGAGCCCTCCTGCGGGCGGCGTGATGGGGGTAGCTGGTGGGCTCTGGCCCCATCACGGGCGCCTTCGCATACAAGGGCGGTGGCCTGATCCGATCACCGAATCAATTCATCGCACGACGAATATACCTTGGAATGTCAAGCGCGGCCCAGGACACGGGCCGCATGCTGTTCCGCCGCCGACTTCGGCTTCTCCGGTGCCGCCGGACGGGGCGCACCCGTCGGCCGCGCCTTCGGCTTCGACCTCGGCGCGGCGAACAACTCCGGGTAGTCGGCACGCAGATCGTCGACCGCAGCCTCCAACCCAGACACGGCCCCGTCCTCATCCACGTCGAGAACGTCGGTGTCGAGGAGCTTCATCAGCCGGCTCAGCCGCGACTCGCCCTTCTCCCTGGCCTCGCGCGAGTTGGGCTCCTTCTCCTCCGACAGGAACGCCAGCGCCCCGGCCTCAACGAGCGCAGAGCGGGCCGCGGTGCGCACGAGCGGGGCACGGAACTTCTTCTCACCCTCCTCGCGGGCCAGGCGCAGCGCCTTCTCGTGCTCGGTCTCGTCGGCGCGGGTCTTCTCTTCCAACTCCTTGTTGCGCAGCCGGTGCCGCTTCGCGTCGTCGTTGGCCTTCTTGAGGGCGGCCTGCGTCCGCTCCCACTCCGTGCGTGATGGGGCGACGTAGTCGTCGTCGCCCGGCTTGGGGGCGGCCTTCTTCGCGGGCGGTTTCGGCTTGGGCTCCTCGTCCGGCTCGGCTCCGGGTTCTGCCTCGGGCTCGTCGCGGTCAGGGTCCTCGGTGCCGGACTCGTCGCCCATGTCGACATCGGTGTCCTGCTCGTCGCCTTCGGCGCCGCCTGCGATGTTGTAGACGGGGCGGCCTGCGACGTAGCCGACGATGGTGCGCGGCGGCAGGCTGATGCCGCGGACGGCACGGGCCACCGTGCGGCGGGGAAAAGTGTTCATGGTGCTCCCATCGCGGGGTTGCGGGTTGCCCATCACGGGCCGGTCGGGAAGGTGCGGTCGGCAAAGCGGCCGGCCCGGACGGCTTGAGCGGCGAACTCCTCGACGCTCTTCGGTAGACCTGCGCCGGTGCGCAGGAGTTCACGGGCCGCCCGGATGCGGGCGGCGCCGGATTCGGTGGGCAGACTCCAGCCGCGGGCGATGGAGCGGCGGGCCTCACGGCGCAGCGAATCCGGGAACGAGATCACGCCGTCCTGTTTCCAGGCGTCCTGCCAGGCAGTGACACGGCATCGGCAGCTCGGATGTTTCGGCGGAGCGGCCAACGCCTCGCCGCGGCCCCGCTGGTTCGGGTCCCAGGACAGGCCGGCTGGGAACTTCGCCTCGGCGGCGACGGTCAGGCCCGCATAGGCAGCACAGTTGACGCAGGCATCGCGTTCGGCGATCCACACCTTCTTCTCGCCCGCATGCTTGATGGCTGTCTCGGCCGCTTCGTTGACGGCCTCGTTCACGGTGGTGGTGATGTGGGTGCGGACGGCCGGGATGGCGCTGCGAGCCACGCCGATGCCGGTCTGTACTTCGCTCCAGCGGCGGGTCCGGTTGGGGCGGAGTGCGGCGAGGGCCCGGTCGCGTCTGTCGGTGACGGCTTGAGTGATGGCGGCGGCTCTGGCGCGCAGCGCCCCGGAGACGCGGCTGGTGACTGGCCGGTTGCGGCGCCCGGTAGCTTCCGAGACGAAGGCGGCGTGCTGCTGTGCGCCCAGCATGACCGCTTCGGCGAGCGCTTCGGTGAGGACCTGCTCGGCGCGCCTCCCGAGCGGCGTGAGGAGGCGTCGGATCGCCGCCCGAATGCTCGCCAGAATCCGCCGCAATGCGCCGGGATCGCTTGCCTCGGCAGCCACGCCACCGAATGCAGTGACCCAGGCAGTGAGAGATCTCTGCGACAGGATCGTGAACCGGTCATCGAGGGTACCTACGGCGCGGACGGCGATGCGGTCTTCGAGAACCCGCACGGCGTCGGTCTGCTCGCCCTGCACCAGCTCGGCCAGTTCGTCGTTGGCTGCACGGCGGGCCATCATGTCCTCGCCTCCACCCCGGCCAGCAGTTCGATGTCCGACAGGGCGCCGTTGAGGAGGGCATGCGCTTGGGCGTTGTCGATGACGCCGAGCGTGGCAGCGGCGCCAAGCTTCTGGGCGGAGTCGGCGACAGTTGCGAGGATGTCGACGCGGCGGGTGAGCTCGGCGTCGTCCACACCCTCCAGCCATTCGTCGACCTGCTCGGCCCGGTAGCCGGCCTCCATCAATGCCTGCTTGCGCGGCACACCGTTGCGGATCTTTTCGCCGACGGTGAGCCAGCCGTCCTTGTCGTCGATGGTGGCGGCGGCCGCCCAGCGCACGTCAACAACCGGGTTCGGAATGCCGAACTGGCGCAGACAGAACACGATCATTTCGCGGTGGGTGGCGCCGATGAACAGCTGCCGGTCACGCACCTTGCGGATGAACGGGGCTTCCTTGGCGCGCACCGACTCGCCGGACGGCTGGTCGCCTTGCGGGTCGAACAGGTGCAGGGGGGTGACGGTGATCTGCGCCATCGCCCGCACGTTGAACATGAGTGGGTTGAGGAAGATCTCCGGCTTGGCCGCGTCGAACTGGCCGACGTTCTTGAAGCCGCGCAGCAGCAGCACTTCGCCGGGCCCGGCTTTGAGGGAGGAGTCGTCGCCGGTGTCGGAGGGGCCGCGGCCGGTGGTGTCCTCGGGGAAGTCGGCGTCGTCCCAGTCGCCGGGCTCCAGGTCGGAGGTGTCGGTGGTGGCGGCTTCGGTGAGGGCGTAGCGCTGCGGGAAGCCCTGGTAGTCGACCGTGCCCATGTGGGTGGCCTGGAGTTTGTTGATGGCGTTCTGTGGGCCGTAGGCACCGTAGTGTTCGGGCTGCCCGTAGGGGTGGTCGTTGCGGTAGTGGAAGACGGGGATCTCGCCGTAGTCGTGGGCGATGTACCACGAGTCGGGGTCGGGTTCGCCTACGGTGCCGTCGCCGTCCGGTTCGGGTTCGGCCAGCCACTCTTCCCAGTCCGTCTGCTGTCCGCCGGTGGTGTCGACCTTCGTCGTCCAGCGTTCGATGCGGTCCGCGTAGTACAGCTCGGCCCGCAGGTAGCGACCGTCAGCCCACTTCTTGATCGCGAACTGTTTGAGGCGCGGGTTCTCCTGCGAGTAGATGACCCGCACCGTCTGCGGCGAGTTGTAGAACATGTCGACCCGCACGACGGTGCCGTTGTCGTCCTCAACGGGCAGGCAGATGAAATAGGCATCACCGAACTCGCACGTGCGGCGGTGCAGGTTGCGGAACTCCAGGTCGAGCTGATTGTCGTCCCACATGCGGGAGATGAGCGCGGTGATCTTCTCGTCACTACTGGAGATCGCGGCGACCTCGAGGCGGTCGACGACCGCGTTGACGGGGGTCTTCGCGAAGTTGAGCTCGAAGTCGATGTTGTGGGCGCGCAGGGCGGCACGGATCTTGCTGCTGGCGAAGATCTCGGGGGCGGTGCCGTCGTAGTACATGGCGGCGGTGTCGTAGTCGGGGCGCGCCTCGGCGAGCTCCTCGATGCCGCACATCAGGTCATCGATACTCACAACCACCACCCTTCATTAGGGTGATGATAACCCTTCACCTTGGAATCAAAGGTAACTCCCGGCGCTTGCCTGCGTAACCTTCCTCGGCTTGTTCGGGATGAAACGCCGGATAGCCGACCCGACACAGTCGACGAGGTCGTCGTGCGGCGCCTTCGGGAAGGCGCACATCTGCTCTTCCAACTCCCGCAGCCTGCGCGCATGGATCACCCGGCCCCGCTGATAGTGATTCAGCACCCCCTCAGCGCGCGTGAACTTGGGCTCCGTCTGACTGACCGTCTTCACCTTCACCGGCATCCCATGGAAGATCGCCTGCCACGTGTCCTGACCCTGATTCACCTCGACCAGGATCAGCCCGATCTGCGGGAACTCATCGAGCAGCGCGAGCACCTTGTCCCGCAGCAGCGGCCCCGGCTGCACCTTCACTGCGGTCGCGACATGCACGGTGCACCGCTGATGCCGGGCCGACCACGACACCACCCCCAAACCCGTGAAGTCGCTGGACCGCTTCGCGGTGACCGCGGGGTCGATCGACAGCATCATGTGCGTAACCGGGTCCACACCTTCGTCGCCCGGGTAGCGGAAGTCGTCCGGCGTCCACAGATCACCGTCCGCGCCGAGCGGATCGTTGGCCATGTTTTTGGCATAGCTCCTGGTCCCCTCTATAGATCGCAGATATTCGATGGGCCACTTCGCCGGCCACACACTGCGCTCCGTGCCGTCGGCGCGCTTCACGATCGGCGGCGTGTAGTGCGCGCGGATCCCCTCGTCGCGAATCCAGTCGGCCGTCTCAACGCCACGAGCATGCTTCACCAACTGGTGAATTACAGATCCAGTCATGGTCACGGTTCCGGAGATCACGACCCGTGCGTAAATGTTCAACGGCAGGATCGCATCGAGGAGCGTGGTGAGCCGCTTTCGGGCAAGATCAGCCGAATAGCTACTTTCATCCGGCTCCACATCGTCCGCCAGTAGGAGGTCTGGACGGCGCTCCCCGATCTTCATACCGAGGTTACTGGAATCGACACCCCGCGCAGCGAACGCGAACCCGGACTCGGCGATGTACATCGCCTGCGTGTCCGCAACGTTCGCCCCGGACGGCCGCTTAGCCGGCGTACATAGGCTGGGGAAGTCGCGGCGCAGCAGCCTATTTCGATCGATTTCAGCCTTGAACGAGGCTAGGTGGGTTTCCGCCTGGCTTGCCGAACTCGCGAAGGCGGCAGCAAATTTGACGTGCCCGTGAGCGGCGGCCCACAGCGGCAGGATCATGAACCACCAAGTCGACTTGCCCATGCTCCTCGGAGCGATATAAGCATCCCGCTGCTGCGCCGGCGCGGTGACCGGACGGATCCAGGCCCGTGCGGCGCGGCACCAGTCGAGGTGCGCATCCCCGAACGTGATCTGCCCTTCGCTGTCGCGGAGATGGTGGCGCAGGTAGGTGGCGGCGAAGAAGACGGGATCCAGGCGTGAGTAAGTGCGGCGCGCTTCCGCGCGCACTTCGTCGTCCTCATGGGTCAGCAGTACCGAGTCGAACTGGGCGAGGTAGGTGGTGAGATCGAACGTCTCGGCGTCCATGCCTTCGAGGTAGCCGCGGGTGCGGGTCGCGGTCGCCACGTCAGTCCTCGCCGACCTCGATGTCGAACTCTTCGACTTCCGTTTCGACGCGCAGCATCAGCATGCCGACGGGCGGCGGGACTTGCCCGGCCTCGGGGCGGATGCGGATGGGGGCGACGATGTCGTAGCCCTGGAGGGTGAGCCGGTCGCGGAGGTGTTGGGTGAGGGCGGCTCGGTAGCCGCCGTCGTGCATCAGCCAGGACGGGACGAGGGATTCGATGAAGTAGGTGCTGCGGGTCACGAGTTACCGCCGTCGATGATGCGCTGCTCTTCGATCTGCACCTTGGCTTTGGCTTCGCGGAGCATCTCCTGCAGTTCGATGTCCTGCTGGGTGACTTCGGTGACTTGGGCGTCGACTTTGGTGGGGGCGTCGAGCCCGAGGAGTTTGCGCTGGGATTCGTTGTTCTTTCGCCGCGCGTCTTCGATCTTGATGAGGCGGTCGATGGCGGCGAGAACGGGGCCGTCGTCCTGGAGGGGTTCGCCGTCGATGCTGATGACGCGGCCGTTGTTGACGGTGATGTGGTGCCGGTCGAGTACCTGTTTGGCTCGGGCCTCAAGCTCGCTGAGGCGGACGAGTTCGGCTTCGAGGCGGGCGAGGTGGAGGGTCCGGTAGGCGTCGATCTTCGGGTCGACGCGGCGTGCCAACTCCTCGCGCAGGAGGTCGCGGGCGGTGGTCCAGGGGATGCGGACACCATTGGTGGGCCCGTTGGGTGCGGCGGTGATCGCTTCGATGGCGCGGAAGGAGTGCCCGTCAAGCTTGAGTTGGAAGACGATGGCCGCCTTCTCGGCGTGCTCGGCCGGGTTTTTCCTCTTGTATGGGTTGGGTCCGCCAGCCATACCCCAGCTCCTCGCTGCCGTTGAATCGCCAGAATTACATCACCTTCACCTTTGAATCGTAGGACACGGGCGCGCATTGGTCGCTAACTCCCCTACCGCAACCGCTGACGCGGGCGCACCATGGAAGGCATGGCAGCGAAGAAGAAGACCCCGAAGCTCGGCTCGGGCAAGCGGTTCAAAGCCGTCGCCGCCTCGGCCCGCAGATCAGGCGCCAGAGATCCCAACGCCGTCGCAGCAGCTGCTGGACGCAAGAAGTACGGGGCCAAGCGCATGGCGAAGATGGCCGCGGCCGGGCGCCGCCGCGCGGCACGCAAGGGGCGCTGATGGTCAGCGACCGCGACGGCAGATGACGTAACGAACTCATCAACACCCATTCCGGACACGCTCGGCACACGTCACACTCGCCGCCATGAGTGACGCACCCGCACATAAGCCCGGAGCCGTGGACGCTGGCGTATTCGTCGCGGCTTTCGTCTTGCTTCTCGTCAGCATTGCGCAGGGCTGGACCGTCCTTGCGGCCCTGTCTGGGGTGGTCTTGATCGGGGTGATGGTGACGACTGCCGCACGGCGCCAGTTTGGTGGCGGGCGGCGGCCAAGCGAGTCCAGTCGGCCGTGGCGGCGCGACCCCAGCTAGCGCCGCACGCACGCCGCAGGCCCGCCCCGGGCTGGCGGCGGGCCCTGCACGGTGCGGCTCATCGGCGGGCTGCGGTGGTAACCCATCGCTTCCATGCGGCGAGTCCGCGGGCAGCGGCTTGCTGACGGGTGGGTTCTGGGTCGCGGTTGCCGGAGGGACCCATCGCGGCCAGGAAGTACTTCCACCCGTTGCGGCCCGTGCGGGACGTGCCGCCGTAGGAGGGTGCGACGACGACCAGGACTGTGCCGTCGGCGGCCACGACATGCCAGTTGCGGGTGTCCCGCCAGTCGGGGGCTTTGACCAACTCGGCGCCCTCGATAATCTCTTGGGCGCGGCGGGCGGACATGAGGCGGCGGTCGGTCATGCTGCGGCCTTCGATGAAGCTGCCCGTTGGGCGGCGAGCTGTGCTCGCAGTTCGAGCGAAGGAAGCAGGGCCGCCGAGCCGCACCGAAAAGACGTGCACTGGTACCAGGTACCGCACCAGCGCTGTTCGGGCGTCTCAGGCTGGCGCTGCTCCATCGGGCCGTGCTGGCCGCACTCGGGCGTGGCCTGCGGGTCGTGTTCGTCGGCGTCGGTGCCGAACGGCCAGGTGGTCATGGTTTCCTTTCTGCTCGCCGGGCGAGCATGCGGCCTTTGATTTGCTGCTGGGTGGGCTGCTGCCAGGTGTGGGGGCCGTTGGCGCCGTACTGGATGGCGTGGGGCCGCTGGTCGATGCCGCACCAGCGGCAGCCCATCGGGTTGGTGCCGGTCATGCGGTGTCGGTCATGCGGTGTCGGCTTCGACGGCCCGCACGCAGCCGGGGCATTCGCGGATGGCGCCGTTCGGGTAGCCGCGGGCGAGGTAGCCCTGCTTTCCGCAGGCGGCTTCGAGGAGGTCCCACCAGCGTTCGTCGTCGGGCCGGCGGGTGCGGTGATAAGTGCGGCCGTTGACGAACCGGACCTGCCGGATCGGGAACTCCTCAGCCAGCGACGGGGTGGGCAGGGCGGTCATCGGCGCGTCTTGGGCTGGTTGACTCGGACGATCTCGACGAGCCACTCGGGCCAGTTCCGTTGCGGACCCGTGTAGGACTGATCCATTACGTGGTCGGTCCCTTCGCCGCCCTCGCTCACCCACAAGCCGAAGAGCCGCACCGTGGCGTCGGGGGTTGTCGCCTCGTCGCCGTCGTACCAGTAGGTGACCCGGACCTCGGTCGGGCGAAGTACGCCGGGCCCGTGGCGATTCTCGACATCGGGTGCACCCTGCAGGCGCAGGGAGATGAGGTGCTGCCGCACCTTCGTGGTGATGCTGGCCATGTTCAGTCCTCGTCTCGTTCGAAGTGGTGGCGGTCGTAGCGGGCGGCTTCGTGCGGGCTTTCCTCCCAGGCGGGGAGCTTCGGCGGGAGTGCCCGGTAGCGGACCGGCCGCCCGTTCTCGATGGCTTTCAGCGTGTGGAACACGTCGGAGTGGATTCGGTCCAAGCGGGCGCGGACGCCTTCCCAGCCGTCGATCCAGCTGGCCGCGCACGGCACGGTGAAGAAACTGCCGCTGTCCCGGGCCAACAGTTCGGCAGCCCGAGCCCGGTCGAGTTCGCCTGCGGCGACGGCACGGCCGTAGAACTCGATGTCGTCGATGAGAGGCATCAGTTGCCGTCCGGGTCCACGAGCATGAGGCCGAGGGCTTCGCGGTGCTCGTCGTCGAGGACGAGGGCGGCGGGCCGTCCGTCCTCGGTAAGGCAGCCGACGATCGTGTCGTCATCGGTCTCGCCGGGGTGCATGACGATCCGGTCCCAGTGGACGGTGAGGGGAATCGTGTCGTCGGCAGGGGGTGCCGCTTCGGCCTGGTGGGCGGAGATGAGGCGTTCGGCTCGGGGGATGTCCCAGCCGGGGAGTCCAGCGAGGAGCGCCACGATCGCTTCGCTTGCGGTCCGCCGGGCCTCGCACAGGGTGCACTTGAGGGAGTCGGCCTGCCACGTGTGCCCGAAGGGGTGCTGCGGGCAGATCCAGTTCGCGGTATCGGTCATGGGGTGCTCTTTCGGTTCGGGTCTGGCGGTTGCTGGTGGCGGTCAGGTGCGGCGGGTGTCGCGCTTCCAGGCGTTGCGCTCACTGCGCTTCATCCGGCGGCGGGCGGTCTTCCGCTGCTGGCCGGGCGGCTGGCCGCAGCAGTGGCAGTCGCGTCCACCAGGCCCGTCGGGGCACTGGCGGCCGATCATGCGGGGCATGGGTTCTCCGTTCGATCAGGCGGCGGGGGTGATGGAGCGGGCGCGGACGCAGCACACGACGGTCTTCCCAGCCGCGTCGGCGAGCCGGAACCGCGGAGTGCCGAGGATCGGGTCGTCGCAGCGGAGGCAGCAGCACGGGTGGGCCTGGTAGGTGCCGTGCAGGGTGGTGATGCTGCCGTGGTAGCGGACGGGCGTGCCGGGTACGTGGCGGATCATCGGGTTGAGCATGGGGTTCCTTTCCCGGCGTCAGGCGGCGAGAGCAAGGCGGGCGGCGACGATCTTGAACTCGGCCCGCCTGGGTCGGTAGATGACGGCGATGGCGGCGACCTCGGCCGGGGTGTAGCGGGTGCACTGGCGAGCCAGACCTTTGCGGTAGGCGGTGCCGACGACGCCGGTCACGCCGGCCTTGGCGGCGTTCTTTCGCAGGCTACTGGCGACGGTGCGCGCCTCCTTGGGGGCCAGGCCGGCGGCCAGACAGTGACTCGCGAGCGTGGCCACGCCCTTGCGGGCGATGCGGGCGGCGGCGCGGGTCGCGACGCTGCGGGCCTTCAGCGTGGCGCGGCGGCTGCGGTTCGAGGCGATCAACGGGTCCCCCTGCGGTTCCTGCTGCGACTTACTGCCCACTTTGTTGGCACTTCGATGATGACACGACCACCACCGAGAGTGCAACATAGTTGGCATGACGAATCGCGAAGACAGCGCCAACCGAGTTGGCAGCAACCTGCCTACCGACTTGGCACCCACGCGTGAGACCATCTGGGACATGACGCCCCGCCCCGACCCGCACACCGAAGCCGCCTGGCTACGCAAACTCGACCGAGCAACCGCCACCCACGAGAAGGCCAGGACAAGCCTCGAAGAACTGATCGCCGACGCGCGGTCAGCCGGTGTACCCCTCATGACGATCGCCAAGCACACGCCCTACAGCAGGGAATGGGCGCGGAAGATCGCCGACCGCGTCGACGCTGAACGGGCTTCTGGAGCAACCGAGACGCAGCCGGCCGCCGAGACCGAGTAGCGCTTCCCGCAAACCGCCCCGCCTCCCCCACCACCCCGGGCACACTGCCGATATGGCGATCCGAGTCGGTGTGCAGGCGGACAGTCAGGACGAGTGCGCGGAAGGGCTCGCCCTGCTGGTGGATGCCGGGTTCGTGCCGGTGATGCTGCCGAAGCTCCTCACCGACAACCGGTGGATGGCGCGCGCCGTCCCCGCCCGCACGACGAAGGCCCCGGCCGTGGATGATGGCCGCTCGAAGCGCCCGGCGAGCAGCGAGGAGAAGACCGCATGAGCGATGCCCTCGACATGAGCCGCCCGTCCTGGAAGCTGTACAACAAGCTCCTTGTCCTCGGCGTCTCGGTAGACGAGGCGAGTGACCTGATGAACGGGTACGCCCGCGAGCTCGCCGAGCAGCAGCGGCGCTGCCCCGTCTGCAACGTCGAGTTCGAGCGTTTCCGATACTGGCTGGAAGACCCGGAGGCCAGCGTGTTCGAGAGGGTGGTAGTCACGCGCTACCTTCCCTGCGGCCACGAGGTCAAGTCGGCGCCCCACGCCAGCGCGGGCCCGGTGCGCCCGGGCGAGGAGCCGACCACATGAGCGAGCCCAGCGACCTTCTGCCGCTCTACCTCGACAACGACCACACGCGCGTCCGATTCATCGGCGTCCCCGGCGACGGCCGGACCATGGCATGGTCCACCGGTGAGCCGCCCCTCGGCATCGTGCTCCCCGTCGACACGGGGCCGCCCACGATCGCCGACCTCACCACCCCGCTCCGGCCGCTCCCCAAAGCGCTCTACCGGCCGCGCCTCGACGGTCTCGGTCAGCCCAGCCGCGACGACGACGGCACCCTCGTGTACGAGTACGACGGCCAGTAGCCCGCCGCATGACGAAGGCCCCGCCCGAACTCCGGAGCGGGGCCTGGCTACGCCTGGTCAGCCGATGCTGCCGTTGATCGACCCGTCGTCGTAGTAGTCGAGCATGTCCTGGTCCGACTTCGGCATGTCGTCGAACGCGTGCTTCAAAGCCCAGCCCACCAGGAGAGCGTCGTAGTCATCCTGCTTCACGCCCTCGCAGGCACTGGGTCGATGAGTCTTGGTCGACGACGAGTCCAAAGCCTTCTTGCAGGCCGCAACGGTGTCGTCATACGACTTGGCGTTCAGCCACACGACGGCCCCGGCGATGACGAGTGCGGCGACGGCAGCGGACAGGATGATCAGGACAGTGCGGCGGCTCATGGTTCCCCCCGGAACTCTCGGTGTGGCCGGGATCGTAGCCCCCACCGCTGACAATGCGGGCGGGAACGACGAAGGCCCCTGCTACTCCCAAGTCAGCAGGGACCCTCGCGTCTGCGGTGCGCTACAGCGCGGAGTCGAAGGTGATGGGCTTGACAGGACGCCTGCCGGGGATGTCGCCGACGCGTCCCGCGGCGCGGGCTGTGGCCTGGCTGTTCGGGTTGATGGCCTTCAGGGGCGTGTGCTTGCGGGCGGGCTTCGGGGTGTTGGTCATGGGGTGAGTGTCCTCTCACTGCTGGTTGTTGGTTTTCGCCCACACGCCGCGGGTCGAGGTGTGGGTGTGGCGCTGGTCCTGGTAGACGGTGCCGTTGTAGTGGTGGTGGTGCTCGTCGGGCTGGGATTCCTTGGCTCGCTTGACGAGCCGGCTGAGGGCGAGGACGAGCCCGGCGGGGGCACCGAAGATGATGGCGCACACGGTGGGGTCGGCATGTCCGGACGCCAGCATCACGAGCGAGGCGGCACCGCCGACGAGGACGGTCGCGACTCCCCCGGACAGCATCATCGTGCTGGCGTCGACGGCGCCCTGGCTCATTGGCGGCCGTCCGGGTTGGGGTACGGGCGGGGCGGTGCCGTGGTGCGGAACCGGTGTGTCGTCGCGGAAGCTGGTTGGGGTGCGCATGGCGTCCTCGATCGCGGCGAGGAGCTGCTGCGCTTGGTCGTTGAGGTGGGCCTGCCCGGCCGCGGGGGCGGTGGGCTTCGGCTCGGGCAGGGTGGGCATGGTGGTGGGTCTCCTAGTCGATTTCGCCGGTGCCGGAGCACACGGAGCAGCGGACGCGGGTGGTTTTGTGCAGGCGGTATTCGATGTTGTGGCCGCCCTTCCCGCCGCAGGCAGCGCACGGGTTGATGGGCTCGGGCTTGTAGTCGGGGTCGGGGCTGTGGCCGCCGGCCTGGAGGACCCAAGCGGCACCGATGGCTGCGGCTTGCGCGGCGGCGACCGCGTTGGAGACGGGCCGCTTGACGGCACGGAAGGCTGCGCGCTTCCGACGACGCACAGCGGGCTTGATGATCCGCTTCCAGGCGGCGCCGCCTGCCGTCTTCAGGTCGTCGGCGGTGAGTTCGGGGTGGAGGATCCCTGCGAGGACGGCGCCGCCGATGACGATCGCGAAGGCGTCGTCGTCCTCGGCGCGCTCGCGGCCGGTGCTCGCAGCCTTGATTTCCTTCAGCGTGCCGAGGGTGATGAGGGGCTCTTCCCACCTGTGGCCGTTCCAGCAGTTGCCCCAGACGGGGAACGCGTCGATGAAGCCGCTGCCGTCGAGAGTGAAGGCCTGCGAGGCACAGTCAGGGCACAGGTAGGGGTGCCCGTCGACCGTCATCTGCTGGATCTTCAGGGTGAGCATCGGGCCAGTCCTTCCTGAGTCTTTTGGGGGTGGCGGACCCCTGGCGGAGTCTGGATACCTGCAGGTGGGACCCCTGACAGACCCCTGACTGCGTGTGGCTCGCCGAACTGTTCGAGACCGCGGCTGTCAGGGGTGTGTCAGGGCAGCGACCTGGGGATATCCACTCGCCGCCAGGGGTCTGCCAGGGGTTACTTGCGGCTTTTGCGGGCCTTCGTGACGTCGTCGAGGAGGTAGCCCTGCGAGCGCTTCCCGTCGTCCACCGGCACGCGCTTGACCCGCAGTTCGGCGCCCGTCGCAGCGATCAAGTCCCTGACGAGCTTCCCGACCCGGGCAGTCCAGCCCTCGTCCGTTTCGCCGTCACGGCGCGCATACTCCGGCGACATGTCGACGAGGCTGGTGAACACTTCCAGGTTCGTGACGTTGCCGCGCCCCGTGGACAGGGCCAGATCCTCCAGCCAGGTAAGGAAGTCGAAGTGGACGATGCGCCCCTTGCCTCCCTCGCCGCCGGCCGCGGAGGACACGCCGGTCACCTGCTGCAGGTGCTCCTCGATCGGGTCGCGCCACTGGCCTGGCAGGCGGCTGGCGGCCTTGCGGATCTCGTAACCCTCAGCCGCGACCCGCTTCTTGTCATCGGGCGTGACCAGGTAGGAGCGGCCTTCGATGACGCCGGTCTCGGGGGTGGCCAGCCAGAATCGCCCCGGCTGGTCGATCGGGATCTTGGATGCGTCATATCCCTGCCCGGTCATGCCGTCGCCGAGGATGGTGTTGGACGCGGTGCCGGACTCGGTGTTCATCGCGGCGCGGCCGATGTGGTTCTGGCGGAGTCGGCCGCGGATGACGCTGACCTCGGGAACCTGGGTGACGCTGATGAGAAGGACTCCGAGCGCAGCGCCGACGGCGGCGATCTGCGACAGGTTCTCTGTGATCTCCTCGTCGTAGGGGCTAGTGCCCTTGGGTGTGTAGGTGGCGAGTTCGTCGCAGATGAAGACTTCCCGGCCGCCGAGGAGTTCCATGACCTCGTCGTAGTTGTCGTCGTCGATCTTCTCGTAGCCGTGCTCGTCAAGGAGGTCGGAGCGGCGGTCGAGTTCGGCGACGATCGCGCGGGTGATGATGGCGAGCCGCTCGGGGTTGCGCTTCACGAACGTGGCCAGGGTCGGCGCGTAGGGGTTGTGCTCTGCCGTCCCCTTGCCGTCGAAGATCCGGACGTTGACCCACGGGTCCTTCATGACGCCGATCAGGATGTTCGCCAGGAACATGCCCTTGCCGCGGCGGGTGGCGCCCGCAACGAGGATGCTGGTGTCGCGGATCCGCAGGATGATCGGGTTGCCGCGCTTTCCGAACGAGGCTGGGATGCCGTCGCGGAAGGTGTTGAGCTGCCCCTTGTGGTCGAGGAGCGGGGAGCGGCGGACGACGGCGAACGGGTCGCCGTTGGATACCCACACCGTGAGGCGGGACTCGCTGCTGCCGGGACTGCGGTCGACGTCGAGGTCGATCCAGTCCAGGTGCACGGCGAGAGCGGACGCGATCTTCTTCTGCGTCTCCTTACCGAGCGCCGCAGAGGCGGGGATGCCGGAGGGTAGGTCGACCGCGTAAGCGATGCCGGGCCCATCGGTGTGGGGCAGGCCCACGCCACGGATCTC
Organism: Streptomyces dengpaensis; assembly: GCF_002946835.1. NCBI lineage: Bacteria > Bacillati > Actinomycetota > Actinomycetes > Kitasatosporales > Streptomycetaceae > Streptomyces > Streptomyces dengpaensis. The sequence continues at coordinate 7,335,665 of NZ_CP026652.1, read as the reverse complement.
CGTCGCCCGCTTCTCAGGTACGACGCCGGCCTCGACGAGGACGCGCCGCATGGTCTCCTCCCCGAGGTGCGAGGTACGGGTCGGCGCCTGGATCGGGGCGACGGTCGGCGCGTCGGGTCGGCCGAAGTAGACGCCGGTGAAGATGACCGCGAGGGCGAGCAGCACCTGCATCCACCAGCTGCCCTGCGTGAAGGCGGCCATGGACCCGCCGACGATGATCAGGCCGCTGATGCCGGTGCGGATCCAGTGCCGCTTCTTGTGCGCCTTGAACTCGGCTCGGCGGACCTCCAGGAGGGCGCGGGCCTTCGACTCGTCCGCGGCGCGCGCGGCACCGCGAGGCTGCTCCTTCGCCTGGCGCAGCATCAGCTTGGCGGTGGCGATCTGCTGCCGGTAGTCGTCGTGCCGGGCCTCCCACCAGCGCAGGCACAGGCGCCGGTAGCCGCGCAGCGACCAGCCGAGGTAGTACGGCGAGTGGGTGGCGTGGAAGACAACCGCGTCGACGGTATTGTCCTTCGCGTACATAGCCCACTGCCGCAGCTGTATGCCGGACATCATCCACGCAGGGCGCGGGCGCTTCTCCACAACCCACGACGCGGCGGGGTCGACCTTCTCCGGGGTGTCGGTGACGAGGGCCAGCGGCGTGCGCTCGTCGCTCAGCGGGGTAGCCATGGCGGGGTCTCAGTCCTTCTTCTCGGTGGTCTGCTCGATGCGCGCCTGCTTCTTCGCGAGCGGGCTGTAGGGCTGGGTGTCGCCGGGCCGGCGAACGGGCGGCGTGCCGCCGTTGTTACGGCGTCCGTCGGGGGCGTTCGGGTCGCGCTTCGTGCGGGAACCCATTTGGGAACTGATCAGCGACTGAGGTCCCAAAACGGGCGCGTCGGTGACGGTCCGCATGTGGGCCTGCGCGGCGCGCGACTGCGCTTCGATTTCGGGGCGGATACCGACCGTCTTGCAGCCGGTAACGAGGAACCAGGCCTCGGCCCAGATCTGCTCGGTGACGTACTGCGAACCGCGGGCGGAACGGAGCGCGTCGGCGACCTCCCACACGTCGGGGTGCTTCGCCTGGCGGTCGGCATCCTTGCGCGCCTGCTCCTCCGCCGCGGCCTTCTCGCGGGCCGCCTTCTCCTCCGCGGCCTGTTTCTCCGCGGCCTGCTTCTCGGCCCGTGCGCTCTCGCGCGCCTTCTTCTCCGCGGCGGCCTTCTTCTCCGCCGCGCGGCGCTCACGGAAGGACGGGATCCCGTCGGCTTTCTGGGCGATGCCATGCTCGTAGGCCATCAGGACGATCGGCCCACCGAGGGAGGCGATGGCGCCGATCAGGCCGGCGTTGAAGCCGATCCGCTCGTCGGACAGGCCGCCGTACATGTTGATCCCGGCGGCGATCGCCGCGCCGAGCATGATGCCGACCCGGTAGGGGGCGACATCCCGCCGGTGAGCAACCGCCCACGCGGCGCCGAACGCAAGAACGAGGGCGAGGCCTTCGAGGAGGGCGGGGGCGGCGACGAGGAACGGCCGCTTCGGGTCCCAGAAGTGCATGAACTGCACCGGGGCGGCGATGATCAGGCCGACCGCGTAGATGCCGCGGGCACCCCACTTCCACCAGCGCTCGGAGCGCTGCTGCTCCGCATCCCGCTTCGCCTCCGCGGCCTCCTTCTCGGAGGCAGCCTGCTGCGCCTTGTCCTCCTCGGCCTTCGACTTCGCGGCATCGGCGGCCTTCTTCGCGATGTACGCCTGGTGGTCGGCCTGCTCCTTCTGCAAGCGCATGCGGGCCCGCTCGTTGGCGATGCGGTCCTTCTCCGCCTGCTCGGCGGCCAGGGTTCGCGCGGCGTCAGCCTCACCCTCGGCCTTGACGCGCAGCGCTTCGGCTTCGGCGTCGGCTCGGGTACGGATCGCCTCCGCCTCGGCCAGCGCGCACGGGTCGAACCGCGGCTCGGGCGAGGCCACGGACGTGCCGTTGACCTTCTTCTCGACGGAGGTGGTCACGGTGGATCAGTCCCTTCAGGATTCCGTGGGCGTAGTGGGGTGGGTGGCGGTCAGCGACGGCGGTGGGTGGAGCGGTAGCCGAACCCGCCCGGCAAGTTCTGCGAGACGGTGTCCTGGCCCGTCGAACTCCGCGTATAGCGGGGGCCCTTGCCTCCGCCCAACGTGATCGACCAGGAGCGCCGGTTGATGTTCAACCGGACGCCGGGCAGGATCCGGAAGCTCTTGCGGAACGTGACCGGCATCAGTGCCTCCCGGCGTGCACGTGGGCCGGACGACGGAGGGCCGACACGATCAGGGCGACGACCGCGACGAGCAGCAGCACGGCCGGCTTCGCCAGCACGGTGAACGCGCCCGTCGCAGCCAGCTCGACCGGGATCGCAGCCGCAGGCCACAGACCCACGACCAGCAGATAGGCCGCGAGCAGCGACCAGAGGATGGGGTGACGACGCATGACAGCCTCTCTTCGAACGATGGGATGGGGTGGTGCTGCGCCAGTTCTCCTTGGCGCCTCGGCTGGCCGAGGCACCGCGGACAGCCGGTCAGCTGCGCTTGGTCTGCTCGCCAAACAGGCAGGACTTCGGGTTCGTGGTGTGGCTCTTGTGGACGCGCGTACCGCTGTCCTTCAGGCGCACCGCCGGGTCGTCCTTCGTGGTCTCGTTGCCGCACGCCTGGCAGGGCTTGCCGGTCTCGTTCTTGCCGAACATGCGGTTCTCCTCGGGTTGGGTTGGAAGTCGCTGGTTCCCCGTCCGGGCCCGTGCGAGACGGGCGGATCGGGCAGCCGGTCAGCGGCGGCGCTGCAGGTCGGCTGTAAAGGTTCAGAGCTGGTCGGCCTCAAGGGCGAAAAACAGGAGGCCGAAGTCCGGCCCGTACTTCTCCGTGAGGTTGGCGAGGACGGCCCGGTACGTAGAGGTGTGCGTGTGGACACCCGGGATCGCGTCGACCGGACCGTCGTTGGTCTCGATCCGCCCACGCTCGGTCTGCACGGTGGCAATCCAGTGGTAGGTGACGGGCGCGGTCGTGGTGGCCTCGCTCATGATCTGGTCCTCTCGGTTGGGTGATCGGCGGGTAATGCGCGCCCCGGGCCGGATTCGATCCGGCGCCCTCACGGCTGGATGCCGGGGCTGTGGCCGTGGCGCGGCCGGGGGATGTACCGCGCCACGGCGGACCAGGCGGTCAGGCGGCGGCCGGGTAGTCGAAGCCGTCGAGCTCGTCCACCAGGGCGGGGTCGATGGCGTAGGCGTGATCACGGATCAGCTGCATAAGATCCGAACGCCCATCAGCGCGAGCGGTCGCGAAGTCAGCGAACAAGTCAGCGACCGCATCAGCCTTGACGTCGGCGACAGTCACACCGGCGCGCCGCTTACGGCCCAGCTCGGAGGCGGCCAGGTCGGCATCGGACAGAACAAGCGGAGACATGATTCATCGGCCCTTCCGGGACACAGGAACAGTGGGGTGGTGCGGGGAACTGGGAGCCGCGGGCGGCGGAGGCCGTGGGGGACGTCATCCCCGCCGCCCGCAGCGGCCTAGGAGTCGCCCTCGCGGACGACGAGGAACTGGTCGGAGTCGAGGTCCATGACGACGGTCGACGGAGTTCCCTGCTCAGACAGCCGGGCCGCAGACTCCTCCGCCGGCCAGCTGCCACGCGGATTGCTCGCCGGGAAACGGTCGAGGATCTCGGCCATCAAAACCACCGCCGCTTCGGCTTCGGCGCAGGCGCCTCGGCCGCGTCCGCGGCAGCCCGCAGATCCCGCGCCTTCGCTCGAAGCTGATCGACCCGAGCCCCGTCACGGTCACTGTGCGGGCCGAACTCGGGCAGGACCCTCCCGCGCTGGCCCTCCCTGCGACGAGGGGCAGTCAGACGGCCCGCCTCATCCAGCGCAGCCTGCGCCTCCTGCCGCAACGCATGCGCCCGCGTCGGCACCTGCCCGGCCGCGTACTGCTGCTCCGGCGTCTGCATGTCCTTGAACCTGCGGGCCATCACGCCGCCCCAATCAGGTCGAGGCGGCCAGCGCGCTCCAGCTGGCAGCGGCACATCGCCATCTCGTCCTGCACGGGCAGGCAGCCATCGAAGTCGCCATCCGCGGCGAGCGCCCGGCAGTGGGCGGCAGCGGCGCGATAGCGGGCCACGGCCACGACGGGAACGTCGGTGCGGTAGCCGTGCTCCGGATCGTCCTCGATGTCGGTGACGACCTCGACGGGCCCGACGCCCGGAACGACAACGGTCAGGGTGATCTCGGTGGCCATCCAGGTGGAGCTGCCGTCCGAGGTGCTGCGCTCGACCTCGCGGGTGGTGACCGTGCCACCGACCCGCTCGAAGATCTCGTTCAGCTCGACCTGCGACCACACCGTCAGGCGCGTGGCGATCTCGCCGAGGTGCCGGTTGGGCTTCCAGCCGGCCCGGTAGCCGAGCGCGACACGAACCTTCTCAACCACCGCCGGGTCCGGCGCGACACCCAGGCACTCGCCGGCGTGAGCCTTCGCGTCATCACGGCAGAACGGAAGCGACGCGTAAGCGCGGCCACCGTCATGCCCCGCCGAACAGGTCCAGCGGTACGGGGCGCTGCTGCGGTCCACCGCGGACACCTCAACCACGGCACCGGCCGAGGTGGAGAACGACATCAGCAGGGCAGCGGGGCGGGGAGTCGGGGTTGCGGTACTCATCTCACGCCACCTCCGAGGTGGACTGGACGTGGGTGGTGCGGACGGCCGCGCTGTCGAGGAAGGCGGCGAGCGCCGTCTCGGAGACCCGGAAGCGGGGCCGGCCGTCTCCCTTGGCGATGTCGATCGCCTCGATGCGGCCGGACTTGATCAGTTCACGCACGTGCTGCGGAGTGCCGCCTATGCGGATGGCGACCTCTCCAGTGGTGAGGAAGCCGCCCGTGGGGGCGACGGAGACAGGCGTCACTAGGTGCTCCCCTGCGGTCGACTGGGGTGGACGACTCCATGGAAGCACACCGCTACAGAGCAATCAATAGAGCTATAGAGCAATGAGCGAAATCAAGGCATGCAAAAAGCCCCCACCCGTCAAGGGCAGGGGCTCAACTCGCAGGTCAGGCGGGGAAGTCGTAGACCAGCAGGTAGCGCGAGGCGTCCAGAATCATTCGATTGACCTCAACGACGCGCCCGTCGGCACGCTGCGCGGAGCGACACATCTCCACCACCGGAGTCGCCGCCGCGAGCGCCAGATCCTCCGCCTCAGCAGCGGACGGCATGCGACAGCGCAGCTCCTCGCGGAACTTCACCGGCCCATGACCCGCCTCACGGAGCCGCGCATACGTTCCGCCCGGCCCTGAGTCGACCTGCGTGATCCGCGTGCCACGCGCGAGATCCTCCGGGATGTACGACGTCGACCGCATCACCGCAACGCCGTCCACGAGGTACTTGCGATTGCGCCGATAGACGAGCCGACCTTCTTCGACGTCGAGCAGGTGCGCCACGTCGGCCGGGGCCGGGATGTGCTCGATCTGGACGTCTACGGCCTCAAGGTCGCGATCGTCGATGTCAACGTCCCAGATGGACCGCCCTTCACCCCACTGTGAAGTGCGCAGCCGCTTCAGGGCGTTGCGGACGATCGGCCGCCAGGTGCGCACGTACACACCGGCACCGACCCGGGCTTCGGTGTAGCCCTCGTCGCGCAGGACTGCCAGAGCGCGGCGGGCGGTGCCGACTGCCACCCCTTCGATCTCGGCGATCTTCCGCTCGGGGGGCAGCATGCTGCCGGGCGGGTAGGTTCCGTCGCCGATCTGCCCGCGCAGCTTGTCGGCGATCTCCTGGTACTTAGGCGGTTCGCCGGACTGGCGTGGCACGCGTTCTCCTTCGGGACGGATTCATATACAGCAACGCTACCCGCTACACGTATCTGCTGGTCAATGACCCTTCCGTAGGCGTTCGCGCACAGGGGGTGGATAGAATTGCTCTATAGCGCTACGGTTCTGCGTAGTCGAGCTGTGACAGTGCGCACATTCTGGCTAGAAATATGTCTGCCTCGAAGGGATCCCATGCCCGAAACCCCGGAGCGCACCGCGCTCTACCGGATGTTCGACGAGAGCGACGGCCTGCTCTATGTCGGCATCACCCGAGACCCCGAGACGCGCTGGTCAATGCACGCTTACACGGCGGCCCGCACTTGGTGGCCCCTCGTGGCCCGCAAGACCGTCGACTGGCTGCCGAGCCGGGATGACGCCCTCAAGGCCGAACTCGCGGCCATCCAGACCGAGGCCCCGAAGCACAACGTCGCAGGCGTTCCCTCCCCGCTCGCCCTCACCGCCGGCGCGCTCCAGAAGGTCGACAAGCGCGACCGCACCGCCCGATACGCCCAAGTCGCCGACGAGCTACGCGGGGCCATCGAGCGCAGCGAACTCACAGCTGGCGACCGACTCCCCTCCTTCGCCGAACTGCACCAGTTCTTCGGCGTCACCGTCACCACCGCACAGCGCGCCCTTCGCATCCTCAAGGACGAAGGTCTGATCGAAGGCCGCAAAGGTGAAGGGGTGTTCGTCCGCGCAGCAGGCGACCGCACCGTCCGAGTTCCGGTCGGCCAGCCAGGCGAGGCGGCACGCCTACTCCGCGAGTCGATGAGCGAAGAGGATCTGGCGACGCTCGCGAAGCTGCTCGCCACCCCGTAACACGCGAACGGCCGAGCGGTTGCACCCGCCCGGCCAGTTCATCCAGCGGATGCCACTCCGCTGTCACAACCTATCCCGCTTCCAGAAGGAAGGTCTCCGATGACTTTAGCAACCCCTGAGTCTGCCGTCGCCTCCGTGCCTGCCCCGTCTGCGCCGGCTCCTCGCACGTGGTCGTTCGTCGACCGCCACACCGGCCGGCCCGTGACGTACTCGTGCATGGAGGGCTGCACGATGAACCACGACCGCGAGGTCGGCGCCACGGTGTTCCCTGAGGATGTGTGGTGTTGGTTCTGGTCGGATCCGTTGACGCTGCCGGTGAATGAGCACGGCACGCCGGAGGAGTTCAAGGTTCTCGACACGGTGGTCAAGGTCGAGCCATGGTCCCCGAAGATCGCCGAACGCATCCCCTTCGCCGTCATCGAGCTCGTCGACGACATGTTCATCGACGGCCTGGACCCGGACGGTTTGGCCACCGTGATCCGCACGCTGTCTGACCGGCTGGAGCAGATGCGGGAGACGCACGCGCGTCTGGTCGCGGTCCGTTCCGAGTACATGGGACGGATGCGGTCCTAACCCTGTTTGGGGCTCGGCCGGCTACTAGGCTGGCCGAGCCCCGCCACGAAAGGAATTGATCACATATGCGTCCTTTGGAATATCGAGATTTCCTGGTCGACGTCCTCAAGAACACCCCTGGCGTGCAGCGTGTGGAGGTGCTGGAAGACGGCCCGTATCCGTTCGCTCTGGCCGTGTCGGTGGGCGGCCGCGAGTTGCACTGGCAGGTGATCGGGCAGCTCGCCGAGGGCGCCAAGCACGACTCGCCGACCGCAGCTGTGCAGGGCGGCCCGCCTGCGTTCGTTGAGGCGCCTGTTGGTGGCGCGCCGGATGCGTGGCTGGCTGGGGTGATCGGTGCGGCTGAGCCGGTGGACACGGAGAGCATCGAGGTGTGGTCGGTTCGCGAGGGCAAGAACGATCCCGGGCTGACCGTGTTCTTTCACAACGGTGAGCGGGCTTTCGTTCGCCTGGTCTGAGAATTCCCCGCGGCTCGCATGGCTGGTACGCGGCGGAATGCACCACGCAACAGCACCATCCCGTCGAGTAAGGGAGTACTGCATTGTGTGATCACGCGAACGGTCAGCGTTTCGATCCTGGCCAATGCGGGGCGTGTTGTCCCGTGTGCGGGGCGTATGGGAGTGCGAAGCCGGGTGAGCCTACGGCACCGCATCAGCAGGTCGGGCAGCGCGAGATGTGCCCAGGTAGCGGGCAGCCCGCTCAGTAATTGATGGTCAATCCCGGCGCGGATTAGGCCACTTGAGGCGCAGGCGCCACGTAGAATTGCAGCAAAAAGAAGCGGCCGGACGGGGCTCATTCCGTCCGGCCGCTTTCGCTTTGAGCGGGGCACCACCCCCGCTTCCTCCAAACCAGCTGTCCGACCACGTCCAGGAAGTCGAGCAACACCTATGACAATACCGATCCGTGCCGTCCCCTGCCAGACGGGGGTGGCCCGTTGAGGACGCACCGCTCGCGCCCGAAGTCCGGCTGGACTCCCGTCAGCAACAGGGACGTTGCCCAGAACTACACGCTGAGCCTCAAGGCCAAGGGCATGCTCCTGACGCTGCTCTCCCACCCGGACGGCGGCGGCATGACCATCGAGCGCCTCGCCTACCTCCATAAGGCGGCCGGCGGCAAGGGCGAGGGTGAGCACGCCATCCGCGAGGGGCTGAAGGAGCTCCGGGCCGCTGGACTGGTGGCGCAGACGAAGGAGCGGAAGGACGGACGATGGCGGACGACGACTGCCGTGAGTGACACGCCGGAGGGGTTGTTGTCGCTGCTCAAGCAGCTTGCCCCGGGGTCTGATTTTCAGGGGGCCTGAATTTCAGGATGCCGGAAGAACAGGAGTCCTGAAATTGCCACCTCTTTCTAAAGACGGTCACTGAAAGATGGCTGGCTAGAAGATCTACATCCCTCGAAGAGGGCGAGCCTCCTGGCTTGCTCGCCGCTGCTCGCGCGCGAGGCTGCGCAGGTCGATCAAACGAAGGCGTGCAAGCTGGCCAGCGACTACCGACCGTGACTGCAACGGGCGCTCCATCGTGACTGCTGGGGCCCTTGCTGCTGCCCGCCTGTGGCCCCGCTCACAGACTCGCCGGTACTCCTTGCCTCCCGCCGCCCGGCTGCGCAATCTGCGGTCAGTGCCAGGCGGATATCGGGGGTTGGGATGCAGTGTCCGAGTTCGAAGTGCGGGTCGACGAACGTGGAGAACCTCGCCCACTACTGGAAGTCGCTGCCCGCGGAGTCGCCGTTGCGGCTGCGGTATGCGCCGCCGGATGAGGTCGATGCCCGGTATTGGGTCGCCCTGCTGGCGGTGGCGGCCGGGATTGCGTTCATGACGTCGGGCGGCATCCTGCTCGGCCTGCTGGTCGCGGTGGGCGGGCTGGTGTACGGGGCGGTGATGCACGCTGGGGTGGAGCGGTATCAGGCGGCGCTGGCGGACTGGCAGCGCGCACAGATCTGCCTGGCCTGCACGGGTCGGTTCTAGGCGGCGCAACGCCCCCAGCCAGACAGCTGCTGGGGGCGTTGTCAAGACCGCGGGGGCTCCTCGTCGGCCGCAGCGTCGGTAAGCAGCTGATCAACCAGTGCGTGGGCTCGCACGGGGTCTGGTGCGAGGTCAGCGAGTTGCCGCATTCCGTCCTCGTTGACAGCCAGCTGGCTGGCCCCGGACGGGTCGGTGACGATCTCGGTTTTGATGTTGTGTGCGGCGCAGAAAGCCTTGATGTCGGCGTCGTTCATGCGGCATTCCTGCCCCGTCGGCCGTCGGCTAGCCGCCCCGATCGGGTGGTTCAGGTGGGCGTCTGGTTGGCGGCCTCGGTGACGGTGGGCCCGTCGTCGTGGGCGGGCTTGAGGACGCTGCGCCACTGTTCAACCCGTGTGCAGGGGATGCCGTCGGTGCGGACGCACGAGTCGCCGGGGTGTTCGGGGATGCGGAATTCGTCGAGGACCTCGGCGAGGGTGGCGGCGAGCCGGTCGCGGTGCTGCTCAGCTTCCTCGGCGCGGTGGGCGTAGGAGCCGGCGCCCTCGGCCGCGAGGTATGCGAGCCGCGCGTCGTGGCCCTCATGCAGGGTGACTGCCCAGGCTTCCGCGATCCGAATACCCGCGGCGATGCCCTCGTTGGCCCAGCGGGCTTCGTCGATGGTGCAGCGGGGCGCGTTGCGGAGAGCGCGGGCGCGCTCTTCCTGGAGGCGGGCGAGGAGTTGGCGGTAGGGGTCGCGGCCGCCTGCGCCCGCCTGGGCCCCGTTCCCGCCGTCCGCCGCCTCGGCGCCCACATCCGGCCGCTCCGGGCCGCTGTGGGGCGCGTGGGGGCCGTCCTGCGGGTAGTCGCAGATGTCGGCGAACGCGGCAGTGCACGTGATGACGTGGCCGGTGGTCGCCTCATAGTCGTCGATGGCACGAGACGCCTCGGGCTCCTCCCGCGGCTTGTCGTAGGCGCTGAGCGTCTCCCGTGCCGCCTTCCCGTCGCGCCCTTCCTCCCAGCCCCACCGGTACAACGCGGTGGCCTGCTCGCCGAGGTCAGCCCAGTCGGGGGTGCGGCAGAAGATGCAAGCGCGGACGGTGATCGGTCGGCCGCCGAGGATGCGGGTCTCGTAGTGGTGCTCGCAGATGTCGTCTGCGGCCATCGGCTCGGTCACGGGGTCTCCTTGGTGGGCGTGGCCTTGTCGATCCGGTCGAGGGTCTCGGGGAGTCGTTCGTCGAAGTCGGCGATCACGCAGCCGGTGCCGCCGATCAGCTTGCGGGCCATGAAGTTCTTCGCGAATCGCCAGCGGATGGCGCCTACGCGGTTGCCCCTCGCGGCGGTCTCGCGTTCGGCGTTGGCGAGCCAGTCCACGTGCCGCTGGATCTTGGCGCGCGCCCAGGCGAGGGCTTCGGGGTCGCGGTCGAAGTCGGTCATCCCTGCTCCCCCGGCTGGCCAGCAGCGGCGTGGGCAACGGCGGGCGCGCTACTGCCGGGATAGCCGCAGCGTTTCTCCTCGAAGTCCCAGGTCGAGCCGGGCATGGCGCAATCGACGCCGACGGGATGCCGGTCGACGTAGGCGAACTGCTTGGCGTAGATCATGTGTTCGTCGCAGGCCAGGCCGTTCTCGAGGTCGGCGTCCCAGGCGATGTGCCAGGTGGCGGGCTGCATGCAGGTGTTGGCGTCGGTGTCGCCGGGTGAGTAGCCGCAGGGCTGGCGGCTGGTGTCCATGATCCGGCCGATGGGTGGAGTGATGTTCACTGCTGCTCCTTGGGTTTAATCACGTAGTTGAGCCCGTCGTCGAGGTCGAGCCAGACGAGCAGGGAGACGAGGGCGTCGGCGTCGGGCCGGTGGCCGTCGGCGAGGCGGGAGAACGTGGACGGGGACACGTCGACCAGTGCGGCCAAGTCCCGCCAGGTGAGGCCCTGTTGCCGCCGCCTCACGTCGAGGTGGCGGTACAGCTCGGGGACGTCGAGGAGGTAGGTGCTCACGCTGCCGCCTCCCCTTGCGGCGCTGTACGCCTCCCTGCGGCCCCGGGAGCGCCTCGGACGTCCCGAGCGCCGCCGGACGCCTCCGGGGCGCCCTGAGGTCGCCCTGTGCCCGCTCGTTGGGTCTCGGCGCCTCGTGGGCTCGATGCGGCTGCGATCCGGGCGAGTTCAGCAAGGCTGATGTCGCCCCGGTGGATGGCGATCGCTACTGCGTTCGCCCGGTCCCGGGCCCCCAACTGCTGGTAGATCGCCGTGAGATGGGTCTGAACGGTCGTCGGGTGGACGTCGAGGATCCGGGCGATCATCACGTTCGTGTTGCCGAACGCGGCCAGGGTGAGGACCTGGCGCTGGCGAAAAGTCAGAGCGGTCACAGATACTCCTCAGTCGCGATCTCCACCGTCTCGATCCCGGCGATCTCCCCGTCGCTGATCTGTCCGACAAGGTCGGGGTACGGGACGGGTGTGGCGGCCAGCCATGACAGGACGCCGTCGCTGCACGGCTCCAGGCGCATGTGCACGTCGGTCACGACCGGGCCTCCCCGGTCCACGACACCGGACCGCGGACAGCATTGGCGGCCAACTTCCGGACCGCCAACGCCAGATCATCGAAGAAGCCCTTGACGAAAACACGCCCCGCCTTGGCATCCCCCACGAGTTGGGTGAGCGGCTCGTAGCCGAGATGCTCGGCCCCCGCCTCGCCAGCCAGGTCGCCTGCCGCTGCCCTGGTCACCCCGGCATACAGGTGCCGGTAGCGGCCGTAGTCGTTGACCCCAGCGCACACCGGCAGCAGCACATCCAGTGCCACGCCGGCCTCCTCGCGGGCCTCCCTCCGGGCCGCAACGTCAGCGGGTTCGCCGGACTGGATGGCGCCGCATACGTGGTCGACGGCGCCGGGTGCGGCATCAGAGGCGGAACTCCGTTGATGGACGAGCAGGTCGCCGGTGATGCTGGACATGACGACCACGAGGGCGATCGGCAGGTACAGGCCCGGATGGTCATCGGCGGTATCGCGGGGGATCCGCTGGAGTGTCGGGCGGCCTTCGCGGTCCACAAGATCCACAAGCTCGCAGGGGTCGGCGGTATCGGTCATCGGTGGTTCCTCACGTTCGGTGCGGGGTGCCGCCCCCGCGGCACAGGGGCGGCAGGGGCGGGGTCAGGCTCGGGTGATGTGCAGTCGGCGTCGTCCGCCGCCGGGCATCTGGTCGGGGATCACGCAGTAGCCAGCGGCCTGGAGTTCGAGCCGGTACCGCTCGAGGCCGTCCTCCTCGCCGTGACCGTCGTGGAAGACGTTCACGCGCCGCCGCCCGTCCTGGGCGGCACGCCAGCCGGGGATCCAGTCGCCGTCGGCGAACTCGGATTGCGGGTAGGCCTCGAGGACGCGGGCCACCTCACGAGTGTTGATCATGCGGGGCATCAGGCGTCCACCCCCGAGCGGGCGGCGATCTTCGCCAGCTTCACGTTCAGGTGCCCCGCCGGATCATCGATCACCGAGGCGAGAGCGACGGCCGCGGTGACGATCACGTCGCACAGCTCATCGGCAACGTCCGCCCGATCATGCGTGACGCCCTTGCGCGGGTTCTGGCCGGTCACGCCGATCCAGGCCTGGCCAGCCTCGCCAACCTCCTCGGTCAGCTTCAGGATGCGCAGGGTGATCTCCTGCTGGCTGCGCCCGTTCTCCGAGTCGAGCCAGGCGACGAGGCCGCGGATCGTGGCCCACTGGTCGGTGCTGAGCATGAGACTCCTCCAGGGTTCGTGGTGGTGTGGGGTTGCGGCCCGCCCCCGTCGGTGAAGGCGGGCCGTCCAGCGGTCAGGCGGCGGGCTGCCAGCTCGGGCAGTTGGTGTGAAGTCCGGCGGCGAGGTCGCGCTCCTGTGTGCAGCTCTCGGGCCAGCCGGGGTGCTCCGGGTACGGGCCGTCCTCCGGCGGCTCGAAGTGGCGGCAGGTCTTGCAGCTGCGGGCGGCCGGGTTGCGCCAGCAGCGGCCGATGTGCGCGACCATCGCCGGACGCTTCGCCCGGGTGATCCGGCAGAACGGGCACTGATGCCGGGTCACGACCACGGGGATCGGGAGGTCGACGGTCATCGGCGCTCCCCGACTCGCGCGACCGGCCAGTGCCAGCCCATCCGCGCCCGATGCCACTTCCCGCCGTGCCCGGGCGGCAGGTTGCAGGGGCGCGGCCGGTACTGCGAGGGTACGAGGTTCGACGGGCCGCCGATCGACCCGCACTCGGGCTCGCCGGAGTTGGCGAAGTCCTTGAAGTGGTCGAGGTGCAGGAGGGTGCTGGCGTCGTCGCGGTAGCAGATGTGGATCACGCAACTCCCGCAGAACTCGCACTCAGCGCACTGGTCGAGGTCCCACGGATCGACCTGCAAGCCGAAGTGGGCGAGGTAGCGCTCGTTGGCGCACGGGGTGCCGTAGCGGTGAAAGGTCTCCTGGTCGTCGGTCACCGCTGCTCCCCCGCCTCGCCGGAGGGCCGCTCCTCGAAGGTGCACAGGTTGTGCCCGGCTTCTTTCTGGCACTGAAGGCCGTAGCCGTCGAACTCGGAGGCCGGACACTGCTGCCAACCGTCGGGCTGCTGCGCCTCGACTGCGGGAAGCTGACCCGCGGCGGCGAGTTCGGCCTCGTCCTGCTGTGCGGTGCCGCCGGCCACGACGACCCGGATACGGGCGGTGGCGTGGCCCCAGCACCAGCCGATGGCCAGGGCGAGGAGCGCGGTGAGGAGGTGGGTCACGGCTGGCCTCCGTTGATGGCGCGGGCGACAGCGAGGGCGGGCGTGACCTCGGAGCATGAGCCGTAGTCGCAGCACAGGTACTCGGCCCGGCAGTGGTCGGCTGTCTTGTCGAGCCAGTCGGCAACCGGGTCTGCGAGTCCGGCAAGTCGTCCGGTGATGTCGGGGGCGACGTCACGAAGGGTTTGGGCTGCGGTTCGCAGCTCCCGCTCGTCGCGGGTCATCGCTGTGTCTCCGGGTCGATGAAGTCGGCGGCGCTGGACACGCCCCGGCAGAAGTCGCAGGCGGGATCGCAGTGCGCCTTCACCGGTGCGTCACCAATGCCGAAGTTGTGCCGCTGCTGCTCGGCCAACTCGTGGGCGTAGGCGTCGACGAGAGGCTCGGCGTTCTGGCAGGAGTCGGCGCCGCAGAAGCATGTGCGGGCGCGCATGGCGTCGAGGAGACGCTGGCGGGCCGTGGGCTGGTCTGTCATCGCTGCTCACCGCCGTTGATCGCGCGGGCCACGGCGAGGGCGCCAAGCCGGAACGGGCTGTTGGTCTGGTGATCGGCTGGCCACTTGTCCGCGTACTCGGCTGCCACGTCGAGCCAGGCGGCGAGGGCGAGGCCGACGCCGGGGTGCATGGCGGACCGATCGGGGATCGCCTTGCCGAAGAGATCGCGGGTGCCTTCCGAGAGCGCGGCTGTGAGGCCGCGTTCGACCTTCACTGCTCGCGCCCTCAGGGCGGCGGCTGCGGCCCGGAGTTCGTCGGCGGGTGTGGTCATCGGGTGCTCCGTCGGTGGTGTGTGCGGATGGTGTGGGTGAGGGCGCGCCCGCCCCGCCGGATGGCGGAGAGGGCGCTGTAGGCGAAGGGCCAGACGATGACGGTGATGGCGGCGACCCAGCCCCAGTCGACGGCAATCACGACGCCTCCATCTGCCGGGCGAGCCGCTCGGCCGCCTGTACTCGCTGGACGGCGAGTTCGGCGTACTGGCGGTCGACTTCGACGAGGAAGCAGCGACGGCCTTCGAGGACGGCGGCAACGCCGGTGCTGCCCGATCCGGCGCATGGGTCGACGACGAGGTCGCCGCGCATGGTGGACGATTCGATCAGTTGTGCGAGCAGGGGCCAGGGTTTTTCGGTCGGATGCCGGGTGACGGCCGTGGCGTTCTTGCGAGGCACGCGGATGACGGATCCCTGCCTCATGCGGGCGGTCAGCCCACCCTGGCGGGCCTTCCCCCCGTGCTTCGGGTTCACGTTGGACACACCGAAGGTGATCACTTCGTGTCCGGGCCCCCAGGGCATGCTCAGGTTGCCCATGCCGATCGCCCTCTTGTCCCAGATGATCTCGGCGGTGGGTCCGAGACCGAGGGGTTCGGTCAACTCGTCCGAGGAGTATCCGAACACGTAGACGTGCCGGGAGTTACGCAGGCGGCGCGCCCAGAGCCTGAGTACGCCGGGCCAGTCGGTGGCCCCGTCGTCGCCCTCGATCTTGGCGAAGTTTTTGCCCCGGCTGGACTGCCAGCCCACGCCGTAGGGCGGGTCGGTGCACAGCAGGTCGTAGTCCAGGGGGACTTGGGCTATGACGTCGGGGTCGCGGCAGTCTCCCCAGATGATGGTGGCGCGGTCGGACTGGTGGAGTATCTGGCCGCCGGGGGGCGGGGTGAGGGTGATGTCGAGGGTGTCGGGGCTGGTCATGGGTCTCCTAAAACTTTCACTGCATGGCGGGGTTGTTGTTTTGGCGTGAGAGGCGTACCGTCTTACTTGCACCGCAAGACGCGGTGAACGTTCTAGGGAGGAACCCCATGACCCAGCACCTCGCCTACCGCACCGGCCAGCGCGTCAACGGCGTCACGCCCACCGGCCGCATCATCCGCACCGGCGAGTTCTACGACCGCCAGCTCCGCACCAGCCAGACCACCGAGAACGGCGGCGAGTACGAGGCGCTGGTCATCTGGGACGGCGACACCGAGCCCTCCCTGGTGTCCTTCGAACGCCTGACGGCCGCCTGATGGCCGACCTGCTGGACCTACAGGCCATCGCCACCCACCTCGGCCTGTCCTACGAGACGGTGCGCAGCTACCACACCAAGGCCGAAGCGAACCGGCGCGCCGGCCGCCCCAAAGTCGGCGACTTCCCGCCGCCAGACAACATGTTCGGCCGCTCCCCGGTATGGCAGGACACGACGATCGACCAATGGGCAGCCCACCGCCCCGGCCGCGGAGCCGGAGGCGGACGCCCCCGCAAACAGCCCTGAGCGCCGCTCCCAGCGCCTCGCACCGCACACCGAGGATCGCGGCGACGGTGGCGAAGAAGATGATCCAGCCGAGCAAGGCCCAGCCGATGGCGATGGCGGCGTCTATGGCCTCAGCGATCACGGGGTGGGCTCCTCGGCGGCGAGCTCGCGGCAGTGCGTGCAGGAGTCGGGCCCGACGGGGACGGCGTGGACGCAGCACTCGACGCCGTCGTCGCGCTCGTAGTGCACGGGCGGGGTGAAGGCCTCCTTGCCGGGTCGCGACACGGCGGCGGGCCCGGGGCAGGTGACGGGCGCCTCGCTGCTGATCCGATCGTCTTCGGCAAGCTCGAAGGGAGTGCGGGCGCAGCAGGGGGTGAGGCCCGAGCCGTCGGGCGGGCAGGCGTGGACGGCCATGGTCAGGCCTCCTTGCCGGGCTGGGACACGGCGGCGGGCTCTGCGGCGAGGCGGTCACGGTTGTTGTGCGGCGGCACGCGCATCTGGGACCACCAGTGGCCCTCTTCGTCTCGGTGCTTCCAGTCGTCGTGCGGGCCGTCCGGCAGGGTGCAAGTCATGCCCGGGATCTGATCGCCGCACTCGACGGATCCGTTGTCGGCCTGCGTCACGGTCACCTTGCGGAGCAGGTAGCGGGCCGCGTTGCGGTACTCGTCGCGGCCAAGGCCGGGCGTCTGGCTGATCCGGTCCCAACTGGGTCCGTCGGTCAGGGCGGTGTCGGCGTCGCACAGGAGGCGGGCGAGGGTTTCGACGCGGACGGGCGCCTGCGTCTCGGGCTGCTGCGCCTCGCAGTCGCCCCAGGCGTGGCAGCAGACGCAGTGCGCGCAGCCGGACTCCGACTCCTGCTGCTGCGCCTCGTCGCCGGGCAGCTCGTTGGTCGTCGACTCGGCTTCCTTGGCCATGCAGCTCAGGAGTTGAGCGGCGTCGATCGTTCCGCCGTCCCAGGCGTCGCGCTGACTGTCGTACTCGAAGTCGGCGCGCAGCTCGTGGTAGTCGAGAGCCATCACGGCGGCCGATGCTTCGTGGAGTACCGCCGCGCGGTCGACGGGCTTCCGCTGCTCGGTCGGCGGCGCCGCAACGGTCCCGGGGTCCGGCCGGTAGTCGTGGGTCTGCTCGCCGTCCGGGCACAGGGAGCATTCGCCCGGACTGACGGGGTCCTCGCCCGTGCTGTGCACAGCGGACGGGTGTCCGCATTCGTCGCAGTCGAGGGGGTGCGCCTCCTCGTTCACGGTGTGGTCCGGCAGACGCAGCCCGATCTGCTCGTCGTCGGCCATGCGGCGCAGCTCGCTCACCGCGCGGTTGACGCCCTCAGCTGCTTTCTGGCCCATGTCGTCGTAGACGGCGGGGAAGAGGGCGGTGTACAGGCGCTGCGCGGCCTCCCGCAGGATCGCCACCCGGTCGGCGGGCGCAGACGGCACAGCGGCAGGCGCGGTAGGCAGCGCGCGGTCCAGGTGCTCGGCGAGCAGGGCCCGGATCTGTGCGTGCTGAAGCCCGCCGCCGGTCCTATGGGTGCGCTGGAAGGCGTCGATGGCGTCGTAGATCGCGGTGACCCGGTCGGGCTGCGGGTTGGTGGTCTCGGTCATGTGCTGCTCCTTGATCGGTGCGGGATGATGGGTGCCGCGGTCGGGCCCGGTAACGGCGGGGCCGACCGTCCTGCGTGTCACGGGGTGGGGCGGATCGGGATCACGTCGGCCAGCCGCTCGGCGGTCTGACCCGCAGCCGCAAGACACGCGGCGACGACGACGATCACCGGGGTGCCGCGGTCAAACTCGGCAATCCAGTCGCCGGACCAGAGCGTCGAGGTGGCGTCACCGCCGACGGACCAGAAGGCGCCGCCGTTGCGCAGGGTCGGCAGGAAGTGGTGATCGTCGACGGTCCAGCCCGCAGCCAGAAGTGCGGTCGCCGCGTCGGAGTTGGCCTCGAAGAGATCGCTCATCGCTGCGCTCCCTCGGCCAGTACGTCGGCGACGGTCCGGCCCCGGTACGTGAGCCGCGGCGCCAACTCGCGGGCGAGGCGCAGCGCCGTGTCGTGGTCGAAGCGGTGCGCATCAGCCCACTCCACCTCGGCCGAGTCGTCGTCCTCGTCGAAGCCGGGCTCGTAGGACCATGCGCCGTCCACGCCGTAATGGCGGAGGCCGTGCCTGACGACGAACTTGTCGCCGCCCGCGTGCTGCACCTGAACGGTGAACGTCCACCGGTCGTCGTGACCCGCGGGCAGGCAGGAGACGACGTAGCCGGTCGGCTGCACGGTCGGGCCGGGGTCGGCGGTGAGGAACTCCCGCACCGCCCGGTCGCCGCGGCCGGACGCCGCGTCCCGCTTCGCGAGCTGGCCGATCAGGTAGCGGCACTGAAACTGCAGGCGGCGAACCTCGTCGACGAGCCGTGTGACGACGGCCGGATCAACCTGGATCCCGTCGTGTTCGGCGGTGATCGCGAGTTCGGCGTAGCTGTCGAGCTGCTGCTCAGTGAGCGGCGTGCGGTCGGTCATGTCGGTTCTCCTGTCGGTCAGTTCACGGATTCGTGCAGGTCACAGTGGTCGGGCGGGGGCAGGCGGGCGGTCACGGATCAGGCCGGGCGGCTGCGGGCGGAGGACAACGGGCGACATCAGGCGGCACCTCGTTCGCGCCGGTGACGTTCGACACGGGCCGGCAAGCTGATCCCCAACACCGCGTACTCCTCGGCCAGGTAGTCGTCGAACTCTGGGCCGTGGGCCGCGATCAGCCGCTGGACTGCGATCTCCCCTGCCGCTGCCCGGAGTTCCTTCACGGTGGCCCCGGCCGCGGCTGCTATCTCGGCATCCCGGCGGCGATGTTCCTGGTTGACGATCGCCTGCGCGTGGTCGGCGGCACGGAGCCGCTTGCACTCGTTGAGCCGCACGATCAGCGAGTCCCGGTAGCCGGTGGCCCGCTTCGCCCAGTCGTGGCTTGCGAGCGACTTGTCGCCGCGGCGGTCTTTCAGCTGCTCTTCCACGTCGGCGATCAGCTGGCCGAGCTGCTTCTTCCAGCGGACCTGGTTGCGGTGGTGGCGGAGTGCGGCCCGCTGCCCGGGGTCGCCTTGCCCGTCGGCGTCGCGGACGACGACCTCGCGGAAGTCGATGTCGGGCAGGACATTCAGGAACTCGATGTCGTGGCGGGTGGCGGCGGAGACGTCGACGGGGCGCTCGGGCAGGTTCTTGGTGAGGTGCCACCAGGTGCAGGCGCATTCGTAGGGCCTCAGCGGCGCCTCGATGCGCAGGGCGACACGGCGGGCCGCAGTCTCGGCAGCCTCACGGGTCGCGTACCGGGACTTCGTCGGGTTCGGGCAGGCGGTCATCAGGCGGCCTCGCCTTCAATGACCCGCAGGCGCGGCTTGCCGGTGCCGCGGCCTTCGAGCCGGTCCAGCTCGGCCACGAGGGCGGCGACGTGTGCGGCCTGCTCGTCGGGCGTCCACAGGGAGACCCGCTCGGCCGGACGGGGGCGGACGGGCTCGGCGTGGCCGAACGTGCCGGTCGGCAGGGCCTCCGCCATCAGGCGCTCGTAAGGGCTCATGCGGCGGTGGCCTCGGCTTCCTGCTGGCGGCGGTGGTGGACGGTGGCCCGTGCGCGGCCTTCGTCGTGGCAGGGCACGGTCGGCTCGACCTGGCATTCGGGGCAGCAGGCGGTGGTCTGCGCCCAGGCGGAGACGCGCTGCGGGTGCGGCTGCGGCAACTGGCGGCCGGTCGTGCGGAGGTGGCACGGGCGGTGGGCGTGGGCGCCGCAGTGCGGGCAGTCGACGGCGCGGGCCGGGTGCTGCGTGGCGCGCATCTGGTGGCGCAGGGACTCGGGCATCGGGGCACCGGTGTGGATCGTCATCGGGTCTCCTTCGAGGTCAGGCAGCGAACAGGTGGTGCTGTCGCCAGGTGGGTGGGGCGTTGACGATGCGCTGGTGCCAGCGCAGGGCGTAGGTGGCGCAGTTCGCGCAGTTCTTCGCGCGGTGGGTGCATTCCGGGAGGCGGGGATTGCGGCGGCCTCCGACCGACCAGGCCATGGAGTCGGCGGATACGAGCTGGTCGCCGTAATCAGCGAGCCCATCGGTCTTCACGCCGAAGCCATGCAGGCGCAGGCCGCGGCCATGGAAGGTGTCGACGATGCGGGCGATCTCTTCGGTGGCCTGCCGTCGGCACACGGACCCAAGGCCGACAACCGGGGCAGCGGCGAGGTCGACGCCCGCGTCGGCGTACATCTGTGCGCACCGCTCGTAGTCCTCGAGCGCCCAGCCTTGTAGGACCGGTATCCACGGCAGGTCGGGGGCAATGCGCTGGAGTTCGAGGTAGTTCTGGACGGTGAACTCTTGGTGCATACGCACCGCGGCCTCGAGGTCGTCGGGCTTGCCGGGGTTGATGCCGCGGGCTTCCTGGGTTCCGGCGAACCGCTGCCCGTTGTGAACACCGCCGAAGATCACCCAGGGTTCGCACATCCAGTCCTGCGGCGCGGCCCACAGCAGACGGCCCAGCTGCTCGCGGTAGCGCCGAACCTCGGCGGCGTACTCCTCGGGCGAGGTGCGCCAGCCGCCGTGGTCCTTCAGCTCGGTGAACCCGCCACTGTCGAGCGCCCAGTCCCGGCGGGCGGCCGGGAAGGCGCTGACGCGCTTGGCAAGCCGGTTGCGGGAGATGAACAGCGTCACGCCGTCAAGGCGCACGTCGTCGTCCCAAAGCCAGTTCGCCATGTGGGTTCCGAGCATGAATTTCATGACTAGGCGGCCACCTCGACGCGGCGCGGCCGGACCGCGGCGATCACGGCTATCGCTGCGGCGGTCATGTACGCCTTGGCGAGGATCTGGCCGGGCAGGAACTCGAGCGAGCCGAACGCCAGCCAGAGGAAGATCACGCTGTCGGCGAGGAGACCGACTGCGTTCGAGACGCCCATCGCAACGAGCAGGCCCCGCTCCCGGAGCGGTTCGTAGACGGCGAAGTCCATGGTCTCGGCGACCACGAACGCGGCAGCCGAAGCAACGGCCAGCGCGGGCGTGGCGAGGAAGTACGAGACGACGGCGCCGACGGCGATGGCGGCAAGGACCGCGGCCCTGCCAACTGCCTCCCGGGCCAGGTCACGCAGCACCAGCGCCAGGCCGACCATGTAGACCCCGGCCGGGGCGGTGTACCCGAAGCCGACGGGCACGGGCCCGACATGCTGCACAAGCAGGTTCGCGGCGGGAATGGTCGCGATGTACGCGGCAACAGTGACGGGGCCACGGACGTTCATCGGTTCTCCTCGGTGTTGGGCGGCGGGCAGTTGCCGCAGTCGCAGGGCTGGTCGGGGTGGTGCTCGGTGTTGCGGTAGTGGCGGACGGCCGCATCCCAGACGTGGGCGGGGATCTTCCGCTCGGGTGGCGGGCCGGGCGGGCTGGTACCGACAGGCCAGGCGCCGGGCTTGTGGCCGGGAGGGCGCGGCGGGGCGGGCTTCACGGTCGGCTCGCGGCGGGCCTGGCCGATCTGGATCTGCGCCCGCATCAAGGCCTTGAGCTCGCTGCGGCCTTCGCGGCGAACCGCCTTCACGTCGTCAACCTGGATGCCGTCGTCGTCCGGGATCTGCTCGGCAGTCACGAGGCGACCTCCTCGTCGGAGCCGTCGGCTTCAAGGCGGGCGAGGTGCCGGGCGGATGCCGCGCGGCGACGCTCCATCTCGGCCTGGTCGCCGGCAGGATCCGTGCGTCCAGCCCGGGCAGCGTGAGGCGCTCGCTCGTGACCACCCGGGGTGCGGCAAGGCCGGCCTATCGCCGCCGAGCAGTTCGGGCATTCGATTCCGAGCGGTCCCGGGCGCTTCACCTCGGCGATCTCCGCCGGTACTTCGCGACCAACGCCGGCCAGGAGCTCCGCCATCTTCCGCGGCTTCAGCTCGAAGCCATCCGCGGCCCGTGTCCTCTGAGCTCGCAGCGCAGCGAGGTACGCACGGACGTCGTCCGGGTCAGCGTCCGGAATCTCGGCCGGAAGACCGGGCCCCTGGAAGCTGTCGGCACGGTCGCCTCGCTGCCGCTTGATCTCGCCGATGATCTCGGCGGGGCTGACGAACGGCTGACGGCGGGCAACGGCAGCGGCGGCTGCGCGAGCGTCGGCGAGAGCGAAGTCGCCGAGGACGTCGTGCCAGGCGTCCGGGGTGTACTCGTCGAACTTCTGACCGGGGCAGAGAGCCCGCACATAGCGGGCGAGCACAACGGTTTCGTCGGGGGTCATGAAGATTCCTGCTCCATTCGGGCTTTGGCGCGCGCCATGGCGCGGTCGAAGAGGTCGTTGGTCTCTTGCTGCTGGCGGGTGGCGGCCGGCGAGGTGCGGAGCGCGACGACGTTGCTGCCGTCGGAGGCGCCTTCGAGGTCGACGGGTGTGCGTATGGCGTGCCAGCCGTCGTAGAACCAGCGGGAGCTGAAGGGCGGCGGGTTGGCGCCCTGTTCGGCCTTGAGGGCTTGCTCGACCATCAGCGGGATGCCGAGGCGCTTGACGTCGTTGAGGACCCGGATCATGTCGTCGCCGAGGAACTTCCAGGGCAGGTTGATCCCGGCGCCGCTCATGGCGTCCTGGAGGCGGGTGATTTCCTCGGGAAGCGGGGCTTCTTCCACACCTCGGGCCGTAGGGCGTCGATCTTGTCGAGCTGGCCGGTTGTTGTGGTGGTTCCCTGACGGTTCCCTTGACGGTTCTACTGGTGGTTCGGGTGCACTCTGGACGCTGTTTCGCGTCGCAGAGTGCGCTGTTTCGCGCACATCTGACGCTGTTTCCTGCTCAAAGTGCGCTGTTTCTGAGTCCAATACCGCGTCAGATGTGCGCTGTTCCTCGGGAGTAACCGCGTCAGATGTGCACGGTTTCGGGATGATCCGGTAGCGGTTCGAGCGGTGCCTGCCGCCACCGTTCTCAACCGTCAACTCGCCGTCGTCAACGAGCGCAGCAATCCCCTTCTGGACCGCGCGGCGAGACAACTTGGTCCGATCCATAAGGTCTTCGATGGAAGGCCAAGCAAGCCCCTTGTCATCCGCCCGGTCGGCCAGCGCGAGCATGACCAGCCGAGCCCCGTTACGGGACTCAGACCGGGCCCACACCCAGTTGGTGACCTTGATGCTCACGGGATCTCTTTCCGATCGCAGGGATGGCGGACGTCAGGCGGCAGGCGCGAGCGGGCGAGCCGCGGCCTCGAATACAGACAGGTGTCGGGTCAGGCACGTGGAGATGTCCGGGTCGAGATAGGCGCCAGCTGCGGCAGCCGCCGGGTAGATGTCGTCGATCCAGATCTCGCCGTCGGCCCCGATCCGCCGCATGCTGGCGAAGAAGGCGGAGACCTCAGCCTTCGAGGGCCAGTGGCCGGCCGTGGAGTGATACGCCTGGACCCACGCCTCTACGGACTTCGAGATGACCTCGTGCTGGCCGCTGATCTTGAGCTCCGCCTCGGAGAGACCGAAGTAGATCCGTACCGAACGGCGGGACCCGGCATAGATCGCAGCCCGCGTGACCCGCGCGACGTTCACCTGACCGTTGAGGAGACGGTCGATCTGCGTGCGCGCCTGCTCAGTTGGCTCGTCGTCAGGCCACTCCCCTGCGGCGGACAGCCATGCGAAGGTCCATTCCTGCAAGGCTTCGTCGCGGTCGAGCTTGGCGAGTGCGGCGACCACTTCGGTTTCGCCGTACCAGGCTGCGTACTGGCCGGCCTGAACGATGCGGTGAGCGTCTTCCTCTTCCGCCTCGCGTGCTGCTACCGCGCTCGCCTCGAAGCGGGCGAGTTCGTCATCGCTGATGTCGCCGAACTTGTTGCCCTTCCAGGTGTCGACGGCTGCCTGAACGACTGAATCGATGGGATTCGACGCATCTGGAGTGACGCCTACGATCGCGCGCGCCCGCTCCTGGAGTTCGCCGACCATGCGCCAGCCGATGCCGCAGCAGTAGCGGAAGAGGTTCTCCGACCTGACCGTCTTGTTGGTCATCGACTTCTCGACGATGTCGGGCCAGACGTCCTGCGGCAGGCCGGCCTCGCGGAAGGCGTCGAGGCTTCCCTTCCAGTCCTTGGGGAGGTCGAACGTTTCCTTCTTCCCGTCACGCTCCCAGGTCCATCCGTTCCAGGCGTCCTGG
Source organism: Streptomyces dengpaensis (assembly GCF_002946835.1). Lineage (NCBI taxonomy): Bacteria > Bacillati > Actinomycetota > Actinomycetes > Kitasatosporales > Streptomycetaceae > Streptomyces > Streptomyces dengpaensis. The sequence continues at coordinate 7,311,564 of NZ_CP026652.1, read as the reverse complement.
AATACCTGCCGGTACGCGACCTTCGGGGCCTGCTGCTCGCGCAGTTCCTCGGCGGCCTGCGTCATGGCGGCGGCCCACCGGAGCGCGTCGTCGCTGACGTCGGCGACCGTGGCCGCGTCGACGGTGGCGCTGCTCTTGCCGCTGTTGCACGGCTCGCAGGACGTGACGAGGTTGTCGGGTGTGTCGGTGCCGCCGAGCGCGACCGGGGTGACGTGATCGACGCGCAGCGGGACTGCCGGGGCGGACGCGCCGCAGTAGCGGCAGGTGTGCTGATCCCTGCGGAGGATCTCGTAGCGAAGGCGCTTGGAGACGGCCATTGATCTTCTTTCGGAGAGTGCTGGTTGGGGGCTTTTGGGCGCACGGAACCAAGCCCTTATGGCGGCCTGTTTGAGCGTTTCGGTGCCGCCGCGGCACGTTTGAACCCTATCGCAGGGTGACCGGTCACCGGCAGGTCACTGACCAGCCAACGTGTCACAGCCTGGTGACCAGCCAGTGCACAGTCAGCTACGCTGTCGGCATGACCACGAAGGGGCAGCCCGGCCGCGTTATCCGCATCGACGATGAGACGTGGGCGGACTACGGCCAGCTGTGCGAGGAGAAGGGCATCGCCCGCGCGACGGACATCCGCATGTACGTCGTGCGTGAGGTCGCCGCCTGGCGCAAGCAGCAGGGTGCCGAGACCCCGAAGCGCCGCGTGGTGCGCCGCAAGAAGCCGGCCACCGATTCCGACTGACGTCACGTCCCCTCCTCTCCTCGAGCCCCGCCTGTACGGCGGGGCTTCGTCGTGTGTGGGCTAGGCGGTCACCGGTTGCGGTGCGAGGTGATCTCGGGGCCGTTGTCGCGCTGGTAGGCGGTGCGGCAGCCGGCGTCGCAGAAGGCGGCGTCGGTTCGTTTCCGGAGCCGGCGGTGTGGGCCACCGGCCGTGGCGCACGGCTTCTGGCTGGCCTTGCAGTCGGCGCACCAGTCGATGGGGTCGATGTGGTCCCCACACCAGGCGCAGTGGCGGGTGCCGTCGCCGTGGATGACCGCGGTCTCGGCTTGGCGTGTGGCGTAGCGATTCCTCATCGCCGGCCCTCCTTCCAGCAGTCGGGGCAGATGTCGCGGCCGTCGCGGGTGCGGTGCCAGCCCTGCTGCTTGAGGCGGCGGCGCGCTTCGGTCGCGGATTGGGCTTCGCCGGGCGGGGTGTCCTCGGTCCAGCAGCGGCCGGCCCCGGGGCTGGTGGCTTCGCAGACGAGGGAGACGTAGAAGCTCACGCGGCCACCTGCTTCCGCTCGCGTTTCTGTCCGGTGCGCCATTCCTGGACGATCTGGCGGACGGTGCTGAGTGCGATCTCTTCGTTGAGGCGCTGGTGGATCTCTTCGGCGGTGCAGCCGAAGGCGGCAAGGTGGGTGATCTCTTCGCGGCGGACGGCCGCGAGTTCGGTGCGGCGCAGTTCACGGTCGACAGCGGCCGGGTCGAAGTCCGGGTCGTCGATGCCGCCGAAGTCCTCCCACCACAGGGGGTCGCGCCATCCTTCGGCGGTGGCCCGCCGCTCGTTCTTCCAGTTGTTGCCGCGGCTGTTCTTGAGTTCGTCGTAGGCGGCGGCCAGTGCGGTGGCGGCGAGGTTGTCGATGACGTTCCAGCGGGCTTCGGCGAGGAGGCTGATGCTGGCGACGCTCAGGCCGCTGAGTGCGCTGATGTCGGCGCGGCTGTGGCCGAGGCTGTAGAGGGCGCGGATGCGGCGGATGGAGCCGATGGCGGGGCGTTCGGCGTTGCCGTCGAAGCGGTGGGGCTGGACGGCGAGGATGCGGCGGGCTATTTCCGTCTGGCAGGTCTTGTTGCGGCCGGTGGTGATGTAGCTGATGACGGCCTGGGCGACCCCCGCTTCCCGGGCGATCATGGTTTGGCTCATGCCGCTGGCGCGGAGCATCTGGATGTGCGGAAGGATTTCGGTGCAGGGGACGAGGTTGCGTTCCCCTCGCAGTCGGCGGAGTTCCCGCTGCACGTCTGCCTGGCGGTGGCCGCGCGTGCAGCGGGTGCAGCGGCAGGGCGGGCGGGTGCCGGTGCGGTTGCCCTTGTAGCGGGCGTCGGTTCCGTGCGGCGGTATGGACTTGGCGGCGGTGGTCACGGCTGCGGGTTCTCCTTCCGGTGTTGGTGGATGGCGTTGCGGAGGCGGTCGAGTTCTTCGCAGTCGCCGAAGACGGCTATGCAGTCGAGGAGCAGTGCGCTGTCGGTGCCGGGGGTCTGCTGCTCGGCGGGCGGGTCGGTGCGGAGGATTGCCTGGGCTGCGACCTGGTCGTTGCGGGTGCGGTAGTCGTCGCCGCGCCAGACGCGGATGCCGCGGCGCACGCAGTAGACGGCGCCGGCCAGGCCGATCAGGAACACGACGGCGCAGATCAGGTCGGTCACGTCCGCCTCCCGCGGGTGATGAGGGCGAAGGCGACGGCGGCCAGGCCGACCGTGAAGGCGAGGCAGGCGAGGAACAGGGCGGCGGCGTGGTCGGTCATGCGGCTGCCCTCCTCGCGGCGGCGGTGCCCTTCCAGGTGCGGACGCCGGAGTGGTGGGCGGTGGGCCGGTCGCTGCACGCCCACCCCGCGGTCCGCACGTAGCCCTCGTCCTTCAGCAGCGTCATCAGCCGGCCCCAGTGGGCTTGCGGGTTCGGCGGAGCAGGCAGGTCGTGCCGGTCGGCGACCTCGAAGCAGGTGAAGGTGCGGCCCGACGCGGCGGCGGCTATGAACTTCGGCCACACTTCGGCGAGCCACGTCTCGTAGTCCTCGGCCTGCCGCTGCGTCTTCGTCTTCCGCAGCTCCGGGACGCTGCCGTCCAGGGCGGGCTGCACGGTGGCGGTCATGACGCACGCTCCGTGAGCTGGATGGTGCGGCCCTTGTGGCCGAGGTCGAAGGCCCAGTGGTTGCGGTTGCCGCTGAACGCGGGCACGTCGACCAACTCCGGGCCGAGGGTCACGGCGCCGAGGACGGCGGCTTCGTGGACGGTGGCCCGGTCGAACGTCTTGAGGTGGGCGTAGGGGCCGTCGGCGCCGTTGCGGAGCTCGGGGACGATGAGCGCGGCATGCCGGGTGTTCCGCTTGATGTAGCAAGGGCGGCCGAACGAGGAGCGGAAGCGGAGCAGGTCGATAAGCTCCTGGACCGCGGGGCGGTAGTGGGACTTCTTGGCCATGGCTGTGTTCTCCTGTTGAGAGCCGGGGCCGCTCGCAATTCGGGTGCGAGCGACCCCGGAGCGGTTACTGGGTGGGCTCGCTGGCCGGCTTCTTGGTGCCGCCGCCGATCAGCTCGTCGGCGCTGACGCGGGGTGCGGGGAACTCGTCTTCGGCGGTGACTTCGCCGCGCTGAATCGACTTGTAGATGACGATCAGCTGGGCGACGTCGTGCTCCGTCCACTTCGCTGGCGCCCGGTCGAGTCGGGCCTCGATGCGGTCCGCGGTGATGCCGATGCCTTCGAACGTCTTGATGGCGTCGGCCACGCGCTGGGCGAGGGGCTTGCCGCCGCCGTTGCGGAGGGTGGCGTTGCAGAGCTCCTTGGCTTCCTCGACGAACCAGGGCGGGAGGATCGCGAAGATCGCCTCACGGACGCGGCGGGCACCGTTGTTCGTGTTCAGCTCGTAGATGTCGCGCATGTCGGTGACGGCCTGCGGGCCGTTCTTCGTGTCGCGGCGGTGAGGGACGATGAACGTCGAGCTGTTGCGGGAGTTGGTCTGGACGTCCCAGGCGAAGGCCTGCATCTCGGACTGGCCGTAGTCGTCGTCGCGGCGCATCTCGACGAGCCCGTACTGGACGTTGCCCCAGCAGCGGGCGAGCTCGCGGGCGAGGTGGACGGAGGCGCCGGTGATGGTCTGGCCGCCCTTGGGGTAGCGGTAGAAGGCGCGCTCGGCGAGGAACATTTGGTTGCAGGACTCGCGCATCTGGGCGACGGCGGCCTGGATGTTGCGGGGGCACTGCTGGGCGACGACGACCGCGGCCTGTACTTCGGCAGCTGCGCGGGACTGTTCGACTGCGGTGCCCTGGCCGATGCGGGCGGGGGCGTTGTTCGAGGGGATGGGTACGGGCTGGTTCATGCGTATTCCTCGTGATCTTTCTTCTCGGCCCATGGGGGCAGCGGGAGGTAGGTGATGCGGTCGTTGAAGCCGTGCCAGACGCCGGTGCGCGCGCACTCGGCGTAGATCCGCAGGGCGCGCTCGTTGCGGGCAGCGCCGAGCGCGAGGGCGGGGAAGTCGAGTTCGACCAGGTGCACCAGGTAGGGCGCGGTCTTGGACTGGAACACGAAGACGAACGCGGGCTCTTGGTCGCCGTGCAGGCCAAGGGCCTTGACGCCGTCGAGGTAGAAGGCGGCCTGCGCGTGGTAGCCGTGGTCGTACACGGCCTTCGCGAGAGCTGCCGGGTCGACGGCTTTCGCGGTCTTGTAGTCGACGACGACGAGCCGGCCGTTCTCCTGGCGGTGGGGCATCCAGTCGGGGCGGCAGCGGCAGCGGACACCGGTCCGGGGATCGGTCCAGAAGAGCGACTGCTCCGCCACTCCCCCGTCCGGGGTGAACAGCGGGCCGGCTACGGGGTGCTGGCGGACGGCTGCCGCCATCGCCTGGACCATGTCGTGCTCTTTGGTGAGCAGCGGGACCAGGCCCGCCTCGTAGGCCTCGTCCCGAAGCCGCTGGGCAGCGACCTTCTTGTAGTCGGGGAAGTCGATGATCTCGAAGTCGGGGCCTTCGCCGAGGACGAGCTTGTGTGCGGCGTGCCCGAGGTCGAACTCCCGCTTCGGCGCCTGCGGGTTATCGCGGTCGTACTTGAACTGGGCGGGGCAGCCCGGGGCGAGCAGGGCGCGCAGGCCGGTCGAGGAGATCGACGTGCGGTCCGCGTGGTAGTCGTCGGCGGACAGGCCGTCGATGATCTGAGGGGCTTCGACCTCCACCGCGGCGGTCATGCGACGCCGCCCATGACCGCGTCGTGAACGGCTCGGGCCCAACGGGCGTCGCCGAGGGCGGTGTGCGCGACTCCGGCACCAGGCAGGTCGACATCGACCGCGAGGGACAGCTTGCGACTGGAGAAGGGGTGCTGTGCCTCGGTGGACGTGGCGCCGGTCGGCAGGTCAACGCCACGGAGATAGCCGGCGGCCAGCGTGGCGACGTCGATCGTCCGGTAGTGCCACGGCGTGGCGTCCAGGAAGACCTTCAGGAACGCGGCGTCGAAGGCGGGGTTGGAGCCGACCATGACCGCGTCGGAGAGGAGGTCCGTGATGACGGTCCGCAGTTCGTCCCGCTTCATGGGGTGTGGGATGCCGCACGGGTGGCTCATGTCGCCGGCCCAGTAGTCCTCGGGCAGGACCATGCGGTCCATGTAGCCGTTGATGCGCAGGGCTTCGGGGTCGGCGTGCTCCAGGTCGATCTTGCTGGGCTTGATCTGCCACAGGTGCTCGGTGTCGACGCCGTTCTCACGGCGGATGATGGCGAGCTCCCACATGGCGTGAACGTCGGCGTCGAGTCCGAGGGTCTCGGTGTCAACGAAGGCGATGGCGGTCATTAGAACGGGTACTCCTCGCTGGTGGTGGTGGTGCGGCGGGGCCAGAGGGGCAGGCGCCAGGTGCGGAGCTGTTTGATGCAGTGGCAGTCCTCCCAGTCGGGGTCGCCGCTGTGGGTGAGCCAGCCGTGGCCGCCGCGCCCGTAGCAGGCCTCGCAGGCCGGGTCCGGTTTCGGTGTTCGGGTGAGGTGGATGGCGCGCTGGTGCAGTTCGAACTGCCAGCGGCCGATGGTGCGGGTGAGGTACATGAGGTTCCGTTTCTGGGTGCACTAAGGGCGGGTCGCCGACCCCGACCGGGGGGTGGTTAGGGCCGGCGACCCTGGATGGCGGCGCGGAGTGGGGGGCTCACGCGACCGCCGGTCTTGGGTTGTTGGTCAGGCGTAGGCGGGGTGGTCGCAGGACGCCCAGCTGATGGCGTCGTACAGCTCGGTCGGCGAGACGTCGCGGCGCAGTTCGTCGACGGGCAGGGTCCAGTCGGCGAGATCGGCGATCTTCTGCGCGCCTCGGATGGCGTCGCCCTCGTACATGGCTGCGGCGATGACGAGGCCGGAGTGGTGGCCGACCCGCCAGCGGAGGAGGCTCGGCTGGTCGACCGTTCCGGGGATCTCGTAGACGTACAGGCCGGGAACCGGGCTGGTGGCGGTGACGGTCTCAGGGCCTTGCTGGCATTGGATGGTGTGCGGCCGGGCCGTGGTGACGGACATGTGATTCCTCCGTGGGATGCTGGTGGTGGACCCCCGCCCGCTGGACCCGGGTGGGGTTCTTGCTGTTCACCGGCCGCCCGCACCTCGTCGGCCGGGCGGCCGGGAGCTCAGGCGGCCGGCTCGGGCTCGTCGTCCTTCACGCCCCACGAGCCGGGCACGCGCCCGGGGTTGGTGGTGGCGAAGGGCGCCTGATGCAACGGCACCGGGGTGATGACCGGGATCGGCTGCGTGATGGCGACGGCGGACTCGGCGAGCTTCCGCACGTCGAGGCGCCGTTCGAGGTCGGCGACCTTGATCTCCAGGTCACGCACCCACCGGTCGCGGGCTTCGACGTCGGCGTCGGCGACGGCCCGTGCGCCCTGCTCGTCGGCGAGTCGCTGCTGCAGTTCCCGCTTGTCGTCCTCCAGGCCGGTGACATAGGCGGCCTGGATCATGAAGAAGTCGTCGGCCTCGGCCTTGAAGTGGTGCAGGCGGACGTTCTCGTCGCGGAGCTCGGCGAGCTGCTGCTCGTAGTCGGCCGTCAGTTCGGCGATGCGGTCGTCGGCGCGGTGCCGGGGCTTCTTGCGGTCCCGGCGGCCGGGGATGAGGTCGGTGAAGGTCATCACCAGGCCTCCTTACGAAGTTGGGCTGCGGTCTCCCGGAGGAGGGCGATGGCTTGGGTTTTGCCGTTGCCCTTGTAGTCGCACCAGGTGGCGAGTGACGGGGCGGTGATGCGGGCGGCGACCGCCTCCACCACGGCTCGGGTGAGCGGGTCGCGTCCGAGGTGGAGCGGGGTTCCGTGCACGGCGACGTTGATCGCGCCGTCCAGGTCCACCGCGCACTGGTTCAGCGGGGTTCCGCCCCTGTGCTGCCGGGTGCTGTACAGGTACTTCTTGCAGAAGCCCACTCGGATGATGTGGGCGAGGGCCTTGTCGAGGACGTCGGCTATCTCGGTGCTGGTGGGTGTGATGGTGGTGGTCACGACGCCTCCAAGGTCAGATGGGACAGGCGGCGGGCTGCGGTTTCGGCATACGGCTCGTTGGCTTCGATGCCGATCGCGCGCCGTCCGGACTGGCGGGCCGCGTCCAACGTGCTGCCGCTTCCGGCGAACGGATCCAGGACGGTGCCATCGGGCGGGCAGGCGTAGGCGATGAGGTGCTCCAGCAGCCCGGTGACGGGTTTCTCCGTCGGATGGATCGCGGCGCGCTGCATCGACTTCGCGTACAGCACCGAGCGGGCCAGACGCAGGCCGTCGTCGCTGTAGGTGGCGCCGCCGATCTCTCCGGTGTGCGGAGGCCGTGCGGCGCGCACGCTGACGGTGCGGCCCTTGCTGTCGTAGGTGGACGGAACCCGTGGAACGTTGCGGTGGATGCCGCGCCACTCGCCGCGGTACCAGTGGGTGGCAATCTCGTGGACGCGGCGGAACCGGTCGGTCGTGAACCCGGAGCCGTTGTGCTTCTCCCAGATGACGTCCTGCGACAGCTTCCAGTCGGCGAACTCGGGGCCGCGGTCGAGGAACATACGCATCGACCCGAAGCACCACATCGACGAGGCGACGGTGGCGGCGAGCGTGGGCCAGCCGTCGGGCCAGCGGTCCCACGCCAGGCTCGTCTCCGAGTACGGCGGATCTGCCAAGATCAAATCAGCCTTGACGCCCAGAGCCGGGAGCACCTCGCGCATATCTCCCAGGTAGAGCTGGACGTTCTCGTCCTCGTAGTACGGCTTCATCGGGCGTCTCCGATCGCGTCGAGGGCGATCCGCACGGTGTGCCGGTCGTCGGGGCCGGCGGGGCGGTGGGCTCCGGCGAGGTCGGCGGCGGTGTCGAAGTCGGCGATGGTGACCGCGTCCGAGTCGGTCATGCCGTGGTCGGCGAGGGTGCGGGCGGTGAGGTAGGCGTCGAGGGCGGTCACGACTCGTCCTCCTCGTCGAGGAACTCGTCGACGGCTTCCTCGCCGTCGGCGTAGGCGGAGCACTGGCCGCCGTCTTCGGCGCTGACGAAGTCGAGGTCGCAGCCGGTGCCGCAGTCGGGGCAGCCCCAGCCGTTGCAGCCGGGCGCCTCGCATCCGGAGTCGTAGGCGGGCTGGCCACACTCGGGGCAGCCACGCTCGTCCGGCTCGGTGTGCGGGCGGTTCGGGTCGAGGTACACGACCTCGGCGACGACGCCCGCGGTCAGTCGGATCGGATCGGTGCTCACGCCGCCTCCAGGACTTGCCGGTACATGGCGGCGGTGGTCGGCTGGGCCTGCGGTGCGAGCAGGCCGTGGATGCGGTACACGTCGGCCAGCGGCAGCGCTCCGGTGCCGTCGCGGTCGAGGCGCAGCATGAGCGGCTCGCCGGACTCGGTGTGCTCGCACGTCCACAGCCAGTGCGAGCCGTCCAGGGCGACCTGCACCCGGTCCAGGTCGATGACGGTGCCGTCGAGGAGACTGGTCATCACGCCACCTCGGGGAGTGCGGCGAGGCGTTCCTGGCGCTTGGCCCAGGCCCGGAGTTCAGCGACCGCCTCTTCGAGCTGGGCGAGCGTCTCGGCCGACGAGTCGGTGACGGAGATTTCGATCCCATCGCTGTCGCCGAGGGCCAGCCAGGCGGTGGGCTTGCCGGTGAACTCGCTGCGGCCGTACCTGGTGCGGATCGGGCCGTCATCGAGGAGGAAGGTCACTCCTCCGGTGAGCTTGGCGGTCACGCTCCACCTCCGGGGTGGAAGTCGGGGTAGTCGGCGTCGGTGGCCAGGTGGCCGGTGGGGTGGATCGCCAGGTCGGCGAACTCCAGCTCCATCGGCTCGGGCTGGTGCTCGTAGGCCTTGCGCAGTGCCAGCAGTTGCTCGGTGGCGGCCTCGCGCTGGCGGTCGACCAGGGCACGCATGTCGGTGGTCATCGGTCTGCCTCCGTCCCCGGCTCCAGTCCGAGCAGGGCGGGCGCGATGTCCTCGACGAACACGAATTTCTTGCCGTCCTCGTTGCGCCACGTCCGGGTCATCGCCGCGTCGTGCAGACGCTTCTGCAGGGCGTCACGCTCGGCCTCGGCCTTCGTTAGTCGGGCGAGGGCGTCGGGCAGGGCGTCGGCGCCGAACGTGGCACGCCACTGGGCGACCTCGGCCTGAGCCTTCTGCAGCTCCAGGAACATCTCCTGGACGTGGCGCTTGTTGCCCTTGGCGACAGCGGTCAGCGTGTCGACGCGGTCACAGAACTCGTCGCGCTCCTTGCGGACCGCGTCCAGTTCGGCGAGGAGGGTGGCCGCGGCAGCGCGTGCGTTGACCAGGTCGTTGATGTCCTGGCGGCGCTTGTCGTCCGTGGCGTCCTCGCCCGGGTCCCACGTGTCGAGGTCGATCCTGATGACCTCGTCGGTCGAGCGGTACGAGGAGGGGAACGAGTACATGGTGATCGTGCCGGTCTCATTGCGGCGGACGTGGGTCAGCGCCGTCTCGCGCCACACCTGCAGTTCGCCCTCGCAGTCCGACACGAAGAACTCGTCGCCCTCTGCGCGGGCGGCCAGCTCGCGGAGCCCGGTCTCACGCTCCGGCGACAGACGCGCCATGTCCGCCGACAGCGGGACACCCTGCGCGGCGATCGCGGCAGCCAGGGGGCGGTGGAAGGCGGTCATCGGAGCACCGCCGCAGGGGTGGCGTCGTACACCGGCGTGGCGTTGTGCTCCACCCACGGCCGCAGCGCGCCAGGGTGCTTGTGCCACACCAAGGGGCCGTGGCACTTGCGGTACGGGTCGTGATACCACTCGCGGCGGAAGGCCAGGCGGCGGCAGTCCGGGCACTGAATGCGGGGGCCGAACTCGAATCCGATCTCCGACTGGAACGCGTCACGCCGTTCGAACTCGTCGAGTCGGCGCACCTCGTCGGAACCGTTGATCGGCGACTCCTTGTCGAGGTCGAGCTCCCATGAGTCGTCGGCGAGGTTCTTCAGCGCGTTGTCCTCGCAGTCCGCGTCGACCCACTGGACGTAGGTGAGGGTCCGCTCGATGACCACCGGATACTTGCGCTCCTCGGCGCCCCAGAGGTGGGCCTCACGGGTGGCGCGGTCCAGCAGCGCTTCAACCCTCGCGTCCGGCTCAGCCGGCTCGGGGCGCGCCCATTTCTTGTCGAAGTACTCGTGGTCGCCGCGGTGGCCGAGGTCGAGCTGGCACTCCTCGTAGGAGCCCTGCGGGTAAGGCTCGTTGCACTTCATGCTGCACCCCCGCCCTGCGCTGCGCGGGTCTCGCGGTCGTCGAGCAGGGCCGTCCAGTACGTGTAGAACAGCTCGTCCAGTGCGTCCTTGCGCTCCGCCTCCGGCAGGTCAGCGAACGCGATCCGGCCGATCTCCTCGACCTCGAAACCGTCAGGCCGGGTCGCGTGCAGCAACTCCTCCGCCTCGTTCCACATCGTCCGGAACGGGGAGACACGCGGGACGCTGGACGTGATCTCGTCGAACGTGGTCAGCGGGTCGAAGTTCATCGCTGGCCGCCCGTCTCGCCGAAGCGGATCAGCTCGGACGGGAACGGACCGCCGTGCTTCATCGGGTCGATCTCGTTGGCGGCGTCACGAAGCCCACGAGGCGTGGTCTTCTCCCCTTCCGCCTCCAGCGAGGCGGCCGTCATGCGCAAGTCCTTGGCGGCTTCCTCAACTGCCCGGCCGCCGACGGCCTGCTGGTAGCGCAGGTGCACGTCCTCGGCGAGGCTCTTGGCCAGGAATCGGTGGACCTCGGCCGGGGTGACGGAGAAGCGCGACAGGTACTCGGAGTCGCCGATCACCTGACCGTCGATCTCCAGCTTCGCGAGGAGCCGGGACACCTCGTAGTGGGCGGCAAGCGCCTCAGTGCCCGGGTCCGTTGTGTCGTTCATGAAGGACTGGAGCGAGTCGGCCACGCGCTTTGCGGCGGCGGCGAGTTCGTCCCGCTCGATGCGGAGGCGCTCGATCTCGCGCTCCGGAGTAGTGGATGATGAAGGCACCGATCTGCCCTTCTGTTCATGGATGGTGTGGGTGGATCGCGCGGCGTGAGCCGCGGTGGCCCCGGCTGTCGGTGTGTGAAGGCCCGACGGTTGGGGCCGCGGCCGCTCTAGGCGGCGGCGCGGGCCGGCTCTTCCGGCTGGCGGTCGCCGCTGACCCAGGCGTCGAGCCAGGCGTCGAGATCGGCGATCTTGTACTTGTAGCGGCGGCGCCCGTGGGGCTTGCCCTGCGGGCCGTAGTTGTCTCGGCGCCACCTGTAGAGGGTGGTGACGCAGACGCCGAGGTGATCGGCGGCTTCAGCGCTCCAGAGCCATCCCTTCGGAGGGGCCATGGGCTTGTTCGGCATTGGTCTATTCCTCGCTCGTGTGGGTGGGGGGACGAGACGATCGATCCAGATTTGGAGACGATGGGGGCGCGAAAAGGGGGTTGATGGCGACCCCGAGGGCCTCCGCGAGGGCGGTGGCATCGAGGACGTCGGCCGTGCTCTGCCTTCCGGCCAGGAGCTTGTCGATCACCCCGACACTGACGCCTGAGGCTTCGGCCAGCGTGCGAACTGAGAATGACTCGCAGCGGCCGGGATTCAACATGCAGTGCCTGAAGAACGGGATGCTGCGAAGGGTCCAGCGTCGGCTCACGGTTCCCCCGAGTGGTGCGGAGCTGTTTGCCTGACATAGCTAACCACAGTCGAGACGAATCGTCTACAGATCCGAGACGGCTGGACCTCGACTATCGGCAAACCTTGTGGCTAGATAGCATCGATCCGTAGACGGGTCGTCTCGGATCCCAGATGGTTGTAGGGATTGAGCTGGTATTTTCCCGACCGCAGTTGGACACCTATAGAGACAGTCGGTACTTACAGTGACCCGAGAGGAAGAGGACATGACGGCACCGGCCACCGACCCGGCAACGGGTACGGACGAGCCGAGCTCCCGCGGTGCGCTCTCGCAGCTCATCCAGGACGCGAACGACCGAGGCCTCTCCTATCAGAAGATGTCCGAACTGGCTGTGCACACCGAGAGCGGCACGAAGCTCTCCAAGCCGTACCTGCAACGCCTGGTCGCCAACCCGCCGGCGAGCGCACCGAGCCCGTTGCAGCTGAAGGCGCTTGCCAATGCCCTTCGTGTGAGTGAGCGCCGCGTCAAGGCCGCCGCGGCGGAGCAGTGGCTGGAATACACGGCGACTGAACTGGCCGGCTATGGCGACGAAGTCCGCATCATCGTGGGCCACTTGGCTGGCATGTCGGAGCCTGAGCTGCGGCGTTGGCGGGCAATGATCGAGGCCGACGAGCGGGCGCGCCGCGAGAATGACTAGCAGGGCACCGACTAGCGGCGGGTCAAGTGACCGAAAAAGTCCCCAAGTAGACATTCGCTTCAACTGATTGTCGATGCCCGCTCACGCGGCGTACTCTTCCACACCCGTGCGCGTCCGGCGCATCGCGCCCACGCGTACCGTGACACCGGGAGGGTGCATGCTGCGCGTCGTCTACGAAGCAACCAGAAGCCTCGGCCCAGGCCGGGTCGCCGAAGTCCGCGAGTCCCGCGGACTCATCCGCGTCAGGGTTGACCAGGACGCCCCGGCAGAGCAGTTCACCGAGGCTCTCACCGCCGCGCTCAAGGTGTTTCTCGCCAACTGCGGCTGGTTCCAGATCTGGCGGGGCCGGATCATCAGCGCCGACTCTCCGGAGAGTCCGCTCACCGTTGAGTACGAAGTCGACGACAAGATCGACCGCCTGAGGTGCATAGAGGTCCGCGAATCGTGCGGACTCGTCAAGGTGCACGTCTCAAGCAGCGCCACAACGAAAGAGTTCGTTCGCGCCTTGAACCCCGCAACCGAGCGCTTCCTCGCGGGAGGACAGTGGTTCCAGTTGTGGCATGGGGAGATCATCACCATGGACTCGCCCGACAGCCGCGCCGCCTGACGCAGACACAGGAGGGGGTAGCGCATGCCTGGCTATGTCGAAGACCGGTGGATGACGAAGAAGCCGGACCCCGCCACCGGCGAGAAGCGCAGAACCAGCCGATGGGGACAGGGCAAGCGGTACCGGGTCGCTGGCATCCCCGGCGTGAAGGACCGCTCCTTCGAGAAGTTGCACGGCCCAGAGGGCGCCAACGCCTGGCTGGCGAAGGCTCAGCACGAGTCGACGGCGGGCGAGTTCATCGATCCCCGCCGCGGCCACATGCTGCTGAAGGACTATGTCGAGCAGGAGTGGTGGCCGCGCCGCGACTACGACAACCCCACCACCGAGGCCACGGTGAAGGGGCGGGTGTGGACCCACATCGTCCCGCACCTCGGGGACTACCAGCTCAACTCGATCAAGACGAAGCAGCTCGGCGAGTGGCTGAAGATCCTCAAGGCGACCGTCGGCCCCAGCACGGCCAATGAATCCTGGCGCTACCTGTCCGCGATCTTCCAGGCCGCTATTGATGACGAACGCCTGACCCGCAACCCGTGCCGTAGGCAGACCACTTTGCGCGTGCCGACACGACCGCCGGCCAAAGCCCGCGCCTGGCCCAAGGATCGCGTGCTCGCCGTTCAGGCCGCCATGGATGAGCGCTTCCAGTTGTGTGTCGACCTCGGGGTAGGCGCGGGCCTGCGCTCTGGTGAGGTGTTCGGTCTGTCGGTGGACGACATCGACTTCGAGGGCGGGCGCATCCTGGTGCGCAGGCAGGTGAAGAAGGTGGGGGCGAAGCTCGCGTTCGCCCTGCCGAAGGGCGAGAAGACCCGCGACGTGCCGGTGCCCGACTACCTGCTCAAGCGCATCGCTGACTCGCTGGAGCGGCGGCCTGCACGCCGGGTGACCCTCCCGTGGAAGGATCCGCGTCCGCCCAAGACGGAGCGAGAGAAGGACGAACGGGCTCCGCAGGCGCACTCGCTCATCCTTACCGCGGCCCGGGGCGGAGCGATCCGCAGGGACAGCTTCGACACGCGGATATGGAAGCCGGCGCTCGCTGCGGCGGGTGTCATTTCGCCGCCGGTGAAGACTCAGCAGCCCGTCCGGCATCGGCCGGGCAAGTTCCGCACCGTGCTGACCTATCAGGAGAGCCGCGAGGACGGCTTCCATTCGTTGCGTCACACGTTCGCGAGCGTGCAACTGGACGCGCGGGAACCGATCGTGGCAGTCTCGAAGTGGCTGGGCCACGCGGATCCGTCGATCACACTCCGGATCTACGCGCACATGATGCCCGAGGCGGATGGCCGGGGCCGCTCAGCGATGCAGAGCTGGTTCGAGGGATCTTCCTAGCGGATCTCCCCAGATTCTCCCCAGCTAAAATGGATCAAGAAAAATCAGGGCCCTCCCGCACCTCTGGAGGGCCCTTCGCCTACCTCTCAGCTACCTCTCAGCGCACCCCGACTTTAGCCAGTGCACGCCCCTGAGCTGGGGAAAGCTGCGCCGGGAAGTAGAGGTAGCAGACGCCACCCGTACCGGAGACGACCTGCCCGGAAGCGTTGTACCGCTTCGTGCGGAGCCAGATGTTCTCCCACTCGCGCCTCTTGTAGACGCGGCGGACCACTTCGTCGCTGGGCGACGCCGGGTCGTTGGCGATCACATCGCCGTCCGCGGTGAACCCTATGACGGTCATGAGGTGGCCCGAGGTGCCGTAACCCGCCCCCGTCAGCTCGGTCTTGAGGAACGACTGGGACGTTATGGCCGGGATTCCGGCGGCGATCAGCGTCTCCAGGTCGATGAGCGAGCCGAGGCGGGTCACCACGCCCTGGAGGTCCTTGTACGTCGCCGCGTAGGCGGCGTTGAACGGCCAGTTGCCGCAGCCCGCGTACTGGTAGTCGAACGTGAAGCGGGCCGCATGGCACACCTGGGGGTCGGCGTAGTCCGGGTTGACCCAGGCCAGCTGCTCCGCCGTCGGCTTGCGGCCCCAGTACTCGATGATCATCTGCGAGGAGGTGGGGCTGCACCAGGCCTCGCCGCCGTTGTCGTACTCGGGGTACTGACCCGCGTGGATCTCCTGGGAGTAGCGCGGGACGCGCAGTTCCTGGGCGAGGCCCGGCGTGGAGGGCGGGACGGTGAAACGGTCGGGAATGTCGGAGCCCATGGCGCCGAGCCGCCACACCGTGGGCGTGATCCTGGTGCCCGGGGTGCGGTACAAGGTCAGCCGCAGCCGGTACGAGACGAGGCGCAGTCCCGAGGCGGTGTCGTCGATGGAGAAGGTGTCCGTCCAGATGCTGCTCTTGCCGTCGCTCTGGTCGTCCACGGAGGTCCGCCTGATGTCCTGGTCGCCGGCCGCCCAGCGGCCCATCACGTACCAGGGGGTGTCCGTGCCGTCGGAGTACGTGCCCGTCAGCTCGACCTGGAGCCAGGTGCCCGCCGGGGTGTGCGCGTTCCAGGAGGCGATCGCCTCGGTGGACGGGACGGCGAGCCGGTGGACCGGGGAGGTCCAGGTCGCGTACTCCCAGGTGGCGGTCTTGCCGGTGTGCGGGTCCGTGTAGTCGGCTGTGCCGGCCGGGGAGGCGATCACCAGGCCGGGGCGGGCGCCCGGCACGGCCCGCGTGCCCTTCGCGCTGCCGCCGCGCCAGTCGCTGTACGAGGTCCAGGCGCGGTTGTCCACGAGACGCCCCGGCGCTTGCGGAGCGCGGGGCGGGGCGGCGGCCGCCGACGGGGCCGCGGCTCCCACGGATGCCGCGGCGACGGCGGCGGCCAGGACGGTTCTGCGGGACGGCTGTTCGGCTCTGCTCATGGGTGGAAGACCCCCAGGTGTCCGTAACGGGCGGGCCCAATGCACGGTGGTGCGCCAACTATGGACGCCGGAAGGCGACTTCTGCCAGCACTTCGGCTCGTGCCGCGTCCACCAATATTGGTCGCGACCACTGGCATGACCAGCGACGCCTCGGCCGTGGCGAGTGCCGGGGCCAAGGGCGGGCCGCCGGACCGAGGCCGAGCTGCCGGACCGAGGGCTGACTGCCGGGCCAAGGGCCGGCCGCCGGACGAGGTCCATCGCCGCGGCCTCGTAGGGCCGTCCGTGGCCGACCGGACCCCGTCGGCGGACCGCGGGCACGACAAGCCGGCCGCCGCGGCGCGCCGTGGCGAACCACCACGCCGCGGCGACGAACAGCACCATGACCGAGACGCCGGTCCAGCCGGCGGTGAACACCACCCCGATAGAATGTTCCCCAGGAATATGCCGACACCTCACCGCACCCCGGGACGCCCCATTCACGACCTCGCCGCGCAGCTGCGCCGACTGCCGCCGTCCTGCGGACCCGTCCGCCTGATCGGCGTCGACGGGCACGCGGGCTCCGGAAAGACCACGTTCGCCGGGCAGTTGGCGGCGGCACTCGACGGCGCGCCCGTGCTGCACCTCGACGACATCGCGACGCACGAAGAGCTCTTCGCGTGGACGGAGCGGCTGCTGAGCGAGGCGGTCGAGCCGTTGCGGCGCGGCGAGACGGCGCGCTACGCCCCCTACGACTGGGTCACCCGGCACTTCGGACCGGCCCGAGAACTGCCGCCCGCGCCCGTGATCCTGCTGGAGGGCGTCGGTGCGGGCCGCCGCGCGCTGCGCCCGTTCCTCGCGCGACTGCTGTGGATGGAGTTGCCGCACGACGAGGCCTGGGCGCGCGGGCAGCGGCGGGACGGAGAGGCGCAGAGCGAGTTCTGGGCCGGATGGGTCCGCGCGGAACGCCAACACTTCGCCAAGGACCCCTCAAGACCGTTCGCCGATCTTCTGGTGCGGCAGTGCCCTGAGGGGTACGAGGTGCTGCCGGGGCCCGTTGCGACGCCAGAATTGGACCACATCATCACTCACGGTGACTGACCATCGGCAGTGTGCTGAACTTGTGAAGACCCTTGCGGGAGAAGTTCTCTCAGTGCTTCAACTCGGCTTGACCGGGGGACCGTACAGGTCTTACGTTCTCAATGTGTGGCCCTTCGAAGCCGCCCGCAGTCGCGAAGCCCCCGGTTGTTCCCCCGTGATCGGGGGCTTCGTTTTGCCCACACCTCTCATTCCGGACGCTGCGCGCCGCTACTCGTTCACCCTCGGTCACCACCCGGAGTGCGCCCCATCTGCTCCCACCTCGCGGAACGGGGTGTGCGGCACCCTTCGGCCCCGTAAGCGGCGCAGGTACGATGCCTCTCGGTGCGACCTTCGGACGGCTGCTCTGCGCACCGATGCAACTCCCGTCCGCGGCACAGCAGTTCGACGAAGCTGCCGACGGGCACCGGCCCGTTCGGAGAACCATCGGGGGCACGGTTTGTGGG